>CALUMJ010000043.1 GCA_944321715.1 uncultured Muribaculaceae bacterium
ACGAGATTACAAGGTGACTGGAGTTCAGACGTGTGCTCTTCCGATCTATCCTGACACCACTCCCTCACATTGCCACTCATGTCATAAATTCCCAGTTCATTGGACAGTAGCAACTCCACATCGTGGATCGTATCGTCGCAATTCTCTCTATACCACGCCACAAGGTCGATGTTGTTGCTGCCAGCATACTTGTAGCCTTGCGATTTGTTGCCACCCCGGGCGGCATATTCCCACTCGGCTTCGGTCGGCAAGCGGTATTCCTTTCTTGTCAGCGTGTTCAACTTTTGCAAGAAATTCGGCACATCAATCCAACTCACACACTCCACTGGAAGATTGTCGCCTTTGAAATAGCTTGGGCTGTCGCCCATCACCCCCGTCCACAGTCGTTGCGTCACTGGGTACTTGCCGATATAGAAACTATCGAGCGTTACTTGGTGCACGGGCTTTTCGTCATCGCAAGCATCATCACCCTGCTCGGCGGTCGCGCCCATCATGAATGTGCCGCCCTCGACAAGCACCATTTCTATTTCGGGTAATTCTATCGCCATAGCACTTTATGTTTTTAGGTTTACAATAATATTCAAGCAAAAGGGTCACGTTACGACAGCACCGACAGCAGCAGTGCCGCCTTGCCCTGGGTTTCTTCCCACTCAGACTCGGCTACGGAGCTTGCCGTGAGGCCGCCACCGACATAGATGCAGTAACGCTCGCCGTCAAACTCAAGCGAACGCAGGTTGACAAACAGGTTGAAACGCCCGTCGGCCTCTACAGGCCCCATGTAGCCACCATAGTAGCGGCGGCTGTGCCCCTCTACCTCGCCTATCATCTTCACAGCCGCCTTCACCGGCATACCGCCAAGTGCCGGCGTGGGATGCAGCGTGTTGCGCATACTATCGACCTGCGTCGGGCGCGACACCGTGCCGACAAACTCGGTACAAAGGTGCTCGACATTGCCAGCCGGGTGGGTGCAAAGCGTTCCGCGCTCATAGTTCATCTTCAGTCCGTCAAACTTATCGGCAATGTAATCGGCCACAATCGACTGCTCCTCCATCTCTTTCGCCCCCCACTCGCCGGGAGTTCCCGCAGGACGCGTACCGGCAAGTGCCATCGTGCGCAGATATGTGCCGTCGTAGCTCAAATACCGCTCGGGCGAAGCACCCATCCAAGCTCCCGTGGCCTCGCTGTTGAACACAAACACAAACGAGTCGTGGCAACGGTCGAGCAACCGTTTGAACACGTCAATCCATGCCACCGACGGCGACGACTCGTTGACAATCACCCTCGACAGCACCACCTTTTGCAGCTCGCCAGCCCGCAAGGCGTCGATGCAGTGCGTGGCACTCGCCATGTACTGCTCGCGCGATGTCGATTCCTCAGTCACGCGGTGCAACGATGTCACAGGCAACGACGACACCGGCAGCTTCATGTATTTCTCGGCATCAAACTGCGCCGAGATGAAATATGGCATGCAATCGGGCTTCTCGACAAACGGTGCAATCATGAACCCCATCGGTGCACGCTGGTCGATGATTTGCGCCCCGAAGTGCAATTGCTCGTCGCCCGGCAGACGGTAGGCATAAAACCGCGCCTTGTGCCTGATGGCTTTGTCGATAGCCTCAATAATGAGTGAGTTATCCATTTTATCAACTATTTATTTTTCCTATTAATTCAAACGGCATAGCCTCGGTTATTTTAACTTGGGCAAACTCCCCTACTGCGAGCCCCTCGCTTTTCTCCACAAGCACCTCGGGGTCAACCTCGGGCGAGTCAAACTCGGTGCGGCCTACGAAATAATCGGCTTCCTCGCGGTCAATCATCACCTTCATCGTCTGCCCCACCTTGGCTTCGTTAAGCTCAAGTGCGATTTTTTCTTGCAACTCCATGATTTGCCCCAACCGCTGCTCCTTGACCTCTTGCGGTATCTCGTCGGTGAAATGCTGTGCGGCATACGTTCCATCCTCCTCGCTGTAGGCAAAAGCCCCCATGCGGTCGAAACGCGCCTCCTTGACAAACTCTTTCAATTCGTCAAACTCGGCATCGCCCTCGCCGGGGAAGCCCACCATGAGCGTCGTGCGCAGGTGGATACCAGGCACTTCTCGGCGCATACGGGCTATTAGCTCCAACGTTTCGTCGCGGGTGATGTGGCGGCGCATGTTGTGCAGCACCTTGTCGTTGATGTGCTGCAATGCTATGTCGATGTAGCGGCACACATTGTCGTGGCTCGCCATCACAGGCAGTATGTCGTAGGGGAATTGGGCTGGATAAGCATAGTGCAACCTGAGCCACTCCACTCCTTCAATGCCGGCCAAGCGGTCGATGAGCGTGGCAAGCCGTTGCTCGCCATATAGGTCGATGCCGTAGGACGACAAGTCTTGCGCAATGACGTTAAACTCTTTCACACCCTGAGCGACGAGCAGCCGCACCTCGGCTTCGAGTTCCTCGATTGGTACCGACTTGTGCCGCCCCGTGATGAGCGGAATGGCACAAAAGGCGCAAAAGCGGTTGCACCCCTCCGAAATCTTCAGGTAGGCATAATGGCTCGGCGTGGTTATGCGGCGTTCGTATGGCTTTACAGTCGCTGGCACCGATGCGCCAAGGTCGGCAATGATGCGGTCCCAGTCAAACTTGCCATAAAAACGGTCAACCTCGGGCAGTTCCACACGCAAATCGTCGAAATAGCGCTGCGACAGGCAACCCATCACGAATATGCGCGATATGCGCCCGCGCCGCTTGGCTTCGGCAAGTTCAAGAATAGTATCGATTGACTCCTGCTTGGCATCGCCTATGAAGCCACACGTGTTGACCACGGCGATGTCTCCATGCACGTCGTCGCTGTCGTTCACCACCTCGTAGCCAGCAGCGGCAAGCCGGTGCGATAACCTTTCGGTGTCAACCAAGTTTTTAGAACACCCTAACGTGATTATATCTATACGTCGTTTTCCACTCATTAGCATTTCCTTCTCATCTAAGGCAACTATGGGTTATAATATGTAAACGCGGCAACCAATTGCCGCATAATGAAAGCAATTCCCTATCCTATCCAACTGCATAAATGATGGCGCGCATGCGGCACTCGCCCAAGCAAGTGGCTACTTACCGAATAGCGACCTCACAAACTCGTCCTTGCGGAACACTTGCAAGTCTTCCATACCCTCGCCAAGCCCGATGTATTTCACCGGAATCTTGAATTGGTCGCTGATGCCGATTACCACACCACCCTTGGCCGTGCCGTCGAGCTTGGTGATGGCAAGCTCGTTGACCTCGGTGGCAGCCACAAACTGGCGGGCCTGCTCAAATGCATTCTGCCCCGTCGAGCCGTCAAGCACAAGCAATATTTCGTGCGGTGCATCGGGCAACACACGGCGCATGACGTTCTTGATTTTCGTCAGCTCGTCCATCAGCCCTTTCTTGTTATGCAATCGCCCGGCTGTGTCGATAATCACTACATCGGCACCGTGGGCTTTGGCCGAAGTTACCGTGTCGAATGCTACCGACGCAGGGTCGGAACCCATTTTTTGCTTGATTACAGGCACACCCACACGCTCGCCCCAGATGTCAAGTTGCTCCACGGCCGCGGCACGGAAAGTGTCGGCAGCTCCAAGCACCACCTTGTTGCCAGCTTTCTTGAACTGGTAGGCAAGTTTGCCTATGGTGGTAGTCTTGCCCACACCGTTCACTCCCACTACCATTATCACGTAGGGGCGTTTACCTTGCGGCACGGTGAAATCGTCGGCAGTGTCTGTGCCATTCTCAGCAAGCATATCAGTGATTTCCTCGCATAGCAAGTCGTTAAGCTCACTCATGCCCACGTATTTGTCGCGAGCCACGCGCTTCTGTATGCGGTCAAGGATTTTGAGCGTAGTGTCAACACCCACGTCGGAGGTCACAAACACCTCTTCGAGGTTGTCGAGCACATCATCATCGATTTTCGACTTTCCCGCAATAGCCCGAGCCAACTTCGAGAACACGCCTTGCTTGGTCTTAGCCAAACCTTTGTCAAGCGTTTCTTTCTTTTCTTTCGAGAAAAAACTAAATATGCCCATATACCCTTTCTATTTTTTTGCAAACTTAGGCAAAAATCTGCGATTTTCGTGCCGACAAAGTAAAAAAAAACACACTACCACACTCAAAACAAGCCCCAGCACACCCTTAGTGCATCAATTTGGCACACCATTCCAGCAAAAAATCTCACCGAAGTTTTTTTTTGGATTCAAATCCAAAAACTTGGAAAATTTGAATAGTTTTTGGAATGAAATCCCAAAACTATTCGCTATTTTTGTACAGCATAATACACACCGATATGCAAAAAATATACCGCAGCCACTGTGAGGGAAGAAAGCACATTGCGGCGCAAGCTGGCATCATTGCAAGCAGTCAAAGACCAATACCCAAAATACCTGCTCACGCTCGATGACGACCCCGTCGCCGACTATGGCGGCATAAAGTGCATCAATGCCTTGCGGTGGCTGCTCGGAGAAGCACTTTGACCAAGCAAACCCTTTTTTGCAGCGGCCGCCAGCAGGGAGGTTATTCGATTTTTTTGCGTATTTACGTTTTTTAGCGATTATTATTGCCAATGACGAACCATCTACCACATATCACACACTTGCATGGCGGCAAAAAAGTAGAAAAACATTCCTAACACATCACACCGGAAAAATCACCATTTTTTGCTACTTTTGTATTGCTGTAACATTTAGATACCGATATTCATGAAACAGACAATAATAAGCTGGCTTACGATTTTCTTGGGCTGCATCATCATGGCGGCAGGGTTTGTATTTTTCATCAACCCATACGGGCTGGTGCCTGGCGGGGTGTATGGAGCAAGCATAGTGTTGCAACGCATTTTTCCCTCGATACAAGTGGGTACGTTCGGCTATATGCTCGATGTGCCGCTGCTAACGCTATCGGTAATCCTGCTTGGCTCGAAACTCGGCGTGCGCACCATCGTGGCAGCACTCACCACGCCTTTCATAATGAATGCCCTTGAATGGATGGCATATCCTACCGAAGAGGCATTGCAAGCCCTCGACCCGGCACAACTGCTTGGCGGCACCCTCGACCTCAGCCAGCATCTCATCGTGGCAACCATAATCGGCGCCGCAGTAATCGGCGTCGGTTGCGGACTCATAGTGCGCAACCAGGCCACTTCGGGCGGCAGCGACATCGTGGCAATGATATTGCAGAAGTATTGCCACTTGCGCTTCTCTCGTGCCATAGTGCTTGTCGATGGCGTGGTTGTATGCTTCGGCCTCATCGTAATAGGGTTTGGCATCGGCAGCGACAACACCACGCAAGAGCCTGCCATATACCTGTCGCTCTATTCGCTGCTATCGATTTTCATCACGTCGAGGGTACTCGCTTTTGTCATCAACGGTCCGAAAAACGACAAGCTCATGTTTGTCATCAGCGAGAAGCACCTCAGCGACCTTCGTGAATATATCATCAACGACCTTGACCGCACCGCCACATATATCAAAAGCAGCGGCCTATACACAGGCAACGACAAGGAAATGCTTTTTCTCGTGGTCAGCTACAAGGAAGTTGAAAACCTCAAGTTGAAAATCAAGCAATCCGACCCCAGCGCATTCGTTGTCGTCACCGATGCCTACGACACCTACGGCGAAGGCTGGAAACCACTCCCGACCTCCCGCAACGACCTCAACCCCGAATAGACAAGGCCGTGTGCTTCACCAGCCGAAGATGTTGCGCGCTGCCCACCACAGCACCACGGCGGCAAACACGCTCCAGATGGCCACTTGGCTGTTCAGGCGATTGTACAGCCCCGGATGACGCACTCGCATGATTTCGGAATAGCAATATAACACCACTACTGGCAACGACAGCACCATAAAGGCATTGTAGTGCCATGCCGCGGCAAGGTCGCCATTGAGCAATGAGTGTATGACGCGCTGGCTGCCACACCCGGGGCACTTCAACCCGGTAAGCACATAAAACGGGCAACGAGGAAAAACGGCCGACTGCATAGGGTCGAACAGCATATATACCACCACCATCACAAGCACCACAGCCACCACTACTATCGTGAACACATACCTCCTCATTGCCGTGCCAGTTTGCGCAGGTCAAGCCTGAATTTCACCATAAACATGATGCCGGCAAGGAGCAACGCTACTGCAAACGACAAATAAATGCCCACTATGCCCAAGCCGCATGGAAATGCAAACACATAGCCGATAGGCAGCCCCACTATCACATAAGCGATGATTGCCGTAACCATCATGGGCCGCACGTCGGTGATGCCGCGCAAGGCGTTGGCGTATGTCACCTGCAAGGCATCGCCCACCTGATAGAGCATCAATGGCGGGATTACTGTCAATGCCACAGCCACCACAGCTGCGTCGGTAGTGAACAACCTTATCACCGGCTCGCCCAACAACAGGAACACCAAGCAGGCGATGGCTGCAAAAAACATCACTATGTGCAACCCTGCCACCGAGCAGCTTTTGATTTTGCATATATCGCCCGAGCCATAATAACCGGCTATCTTTATCGACATGCTTGCGCCAAGACTGTAATAGACCATGAACCCTATGGTACTGATGCTCAGCATTACCTGATAGGCGGCAAGAGGAATCTCGCCGAGCCAGCCTATCATTATCGACGCAAACGAAAATATCCCTGTTTCAAGCCCCATCTGCACGGCAAGCGGCCACGAGGTGCCGAATATGGTGGCGACAATCGCCATGTCGAACTTGCCACGCCTGATGCCTTGTGTGTAAACAGCATACCGGTGCGACCGCAACAGCACAACCACGTAGGCCACAGCCATCGACAAGCGCGCCACAAGCGTGCTAAGTCCTGCCCCGAGCAAACCCAACTCGGGAAAGCCGAATTTGCCATAGATGGTCAGATAGTTAAGTATGATATTCAACACATTACCGCCGATGATTATCCACATCGACAGGCGAGTGTCTGAAATGCCATCGGTGAACTGGCGCAATGTATTGACAAGCATCATCGGAACCATCGATGCGAGAAGCACAAGGTAATAAGGCTTGATGAGCGGAAGCAAATTGACCGGCTGCCCCATCTTCTCGACATTGAAATATACCAGCAGCATGGCCAAACCTGCAACAACGACAAACACAGCATTAAGTGCCACTGCATTCCTCACCGTTGTTCCCACGCCGAAATGGTCGCCCCGAGCATTGGTAGCACTCACAATGGGTGTCAACCCGTATGAGAACCCCATGCACAGCACTGTCATGAAGTTCATCACATTGTTGACAAACGATGCTGCGGCAAGCGAGTCGGTAGAATAATGCCCCACCATGAACGTATCGGCAAAGCCAGTCATTATCATGCCCAACTGCCCGAGCAGCAATGGCATTCCCAATGTTATTATCGACTTGTAATGTTTCTTGTATAGTTCTATTTTCCTTTCCATTCCGGGCGCAAAATTAGCAAAACTGCGTTATTCACAAAGCCTCGCTTGTTCAAAAAAAGAGGGTGTATCAAAATGCAGATTTGTGCAATTTTGTAGGGACGCACGGCCTGTGCGTCCGAGTGCCGCAAGACTCAATAACAATCTGTAAATCAATAAAATATACACCTAACTACGCAGCGGACGCACGGGCCGTGCGTCCCTACAAAATTGCACAAATCTGCATTTTGATACACCCCGAATCCTACTAATAAGTCATTTTGATACACTCCCCGTGTGATTTTCATATTGCCTGTGCGAGGCGAGCTAATCTACTTTTGAGCAACAATTAGGTTGACGCGCGTGTACACGCCTTCATATCGCACAAGCACGACTACCTCGGCCTTGCCGCCAACCCATACGCTGTTATTGAATTTGACTTGATTCCCTTGAATTTCAACTTCAAGATAATCACTTAGATTTGAATTTTCAATGTTATAAACCGAGTATTCCGCATCGATTTGTGTGCCTGCGGCAAATGAATACGTGGCCGATTCGTCATTGCCGTTTGTTTCTAATGCCACATCTATTGTAGCATCCCAGTCGGGCAGCCGGTCGGTCGATGGAAAACTCTCGGCGTATGACACTTTTGCTCCTATTATTTTATTGTCGTTGCCATAAATCCACGAGTCAACATAGGCTGTGTAAAAGTTTGAATTTATGGGAAATGCACGTTCCCCAGCCACAGTTACGACATCGCTGGCAAGTATGATTTGATAGTAATTGCCAGGAACCACAGCCACATCTTGCGCTATTTGCGACAAATTAGGATTCATGCCGAAACCGCCCTTGCTGCCCAAGGTCACAATGCCACAATCATTAGTCGTGAAGTTGTTTGCACTGTTGATATAAACGTCCGAACCTCCAATCGTGGTTTGCCCGTTGTCACTGTTCATCATGTTCACAGTGGTGGCATTAGTCGGAAATTGAGGCTCGTCGTCGCTACATGCCGATGCCGACACTAAAGCAATAATAAGGAAAGGAATAATAAATTTGTCCATATCCATACTTTTTTTCTCCTCCCATTGGCACCATGGGAATATTAAGTTTGTAAAACCAGAAACGTGTGCCATTCACAGCAACACACCAAATATGCGATGCTCGTAACGTTTCCCATTTACTCTGAACCAAGAACCGGCAACAGCCGATTTAAACGCGAAATTAGGCTATTTAACCCGAGATACAAAACATTCAGCATACAAAAAACATGGTTCCTTCATTCTGCATAGCAATTACAGGCAGGCGGTTGTGTAGAACCGTGTATTTTCATGTCTTGCCATTGTTGGAAATGAAAATGGAACAAATTCACGGATAAATTTCAGATGCCATTTAAAAGAAATTTAGTATTTTTGCACTATTATGGATGAATTGTATTACGATGCCATCGATTTGCTCAAAAAAATGATAGGCATCCCATCGCCAAGCCGCGAAGAACGCTGTGTGGCCGACATGCTCGAAAAGCAAATGGACCAATGGAATCTTGCCCCCAAGAGGTGCGGTAACAACGTGTGGTGCGTGGCCGACGGATTTGACGGGCAACTACCTACCCTGCTGCTGAACAGCCACATCGACACAGTGCGTCCTGCCGACGGATGGACTTTTCCCCCGTTTGAGGCAACCACGACCGACGAAGAGCGCATCTATGGCCTTGGCAGCAACGATGCTGGTGCATCGGTGGTGTCGCTGCTTGCTGCATTCAGGTATCTCGCCGAGTGCGACCGTGCCTACAACCTTGTGTTCCTCGCTTCGTGCGAAGAGGAAGTGAGCGGACGCGGCGGCATCGAGATGGCATTGCCGCTATTGCCCAATATTGATGTGGCAATCGTGGGCGAACCCACTGCCATGCAACCTGCCATAGCCGAAAAAGGACTCATGGTGCTTGACGGAACAGTAAAAGGCGTTGCCGGCCATGCCGCACGCAACGAGGGCGAAAATGCCATATACAACGCCATTGAGGTCATTGGAGCATTGCGCTCAGTGAAATTTGAGAATCAATCCGAGTTGCTCGGCCCTGTAAAAGTGTCGGTGACACAAATCGAAGCTGGCCGCCAGCACAACGTAGTTCCCGACCTGTGCAAGATAGTGGTGGACGTGCGTACCACCGATGCCTACACCAATGCCGAAACTCTTGAAATATTGCGCCGAGCTGCCGGCGACAAATGCCAATTGACACCACGCTCGTTGCGCCTTGCCCCATCGGGCATCGACACTAAGCATCCATTGGTCGCGCGTTTGGAAATACTCGGCAAACGGCCATTCGGCTCACCTACACTTAGCGACCAAGCTCTGATGCCGTTCCCGTCAATCAAAATCGGGCCAGGCGACTCGGCACGGTCGCACACAGCCGACGAGTATATCGAAGCATGGGAAATACGTGATGCAATACACACCTACATTGCCCTGCTCGAAGGCTGCCACATAAAATAAATGTAACGAATGGAGAAACTACTCGAATACATAGGCGTTGACATCAACCTGCCCATAGCCGACCCCACGTGGATATTTTTCCTCGTGCTGGCCATAATATTGTTTGCGCCTATCGTGTTTGAGAAATTGCGCATTCCACATATCATAGGCATGATACTGGCTGGCGTGCTGGTGGGCGAACACGGCTTCAACATATTGGTGCGCGACAGCAGCTTCGAGCTTTTCGGCCAAGTGGGGCTATACTACATCATGTTTCTCGCCGGGCTCGAAATGAACATGGAAGACTTCAAGAATATCCGTGTGAAGGCCACCGTGCTGGGTCTGCTGGCATTCATTATCCCAATGACCATAGGCATCTGGACCAACTTGCACCTGCTCAACTACGGTCTAATCACTTCAATACTCCTGGCCAGCATGTATGCCTCGCACACACTCGTCGCCTATCCCATAGCGCAGCGTTACGGTGTCACTCGGCAACGGTCGGTGGGCATCGCTGTGGGCGGCACGGCGGTCACCGACACGCTCACACTGCTGGTGCTGGCCATCATAAGCGGCTTGTACAAGGGCGATGTGTCCGAAATGTTTTGGGTGTGGATGCTCGTGAAAGTAGTGCTGCTCGGAGCTGTAATTATGTACACGTTCCCACGCATAGGACGGTGGTTTTTCCGCCGTTACAGCGATGGCGTGGTACAATTCATATTTGTGCTGGCAATGGTGTTCCTCGGTGCCGGGCTGATGGCCTTCGTGGGCATGGAAGGCATCCTCGGTGCATTCCTTGTGGGGCTTGTCCTTAACCGACTCATTCCACAAGTGTCGCCATTGATGAACCATGTGGAATTCGTTGGCAACGCATTGTTTATCCCCTATTTCCTGATTGGCGTGGGCATGCTCATCGATGTCGAAGTGCTATTTGGGCATATCGACTCCATCAAAGTCGCCGGGGTGATGATTGTCGCCGCATTGACAGGCAAATGGATAGCTTCGTGGCTGACACAGAAACTATTCCACATGAGTGCATTAGAAGGCACAATGATGTATGGCATGAGCACTGCACAGGCTGCCGCCACGCTCGCAGCAGTGATGGTGGGCTACAATATAATCATGCCATCGGGCGAACGGCTGCTCAACGAGGACGTACTGAACGGCACCATATTGCTTATTCTCGTCACTTGCATTGTCAGCTCATTTATCACCGAACATGCCGCCAAACGCATGGCCATCGACGAAGCCACGGCAGCAGCCGACGACAAGTCGAAGGACGTGAAAGAACGTTTCCTAATCCCTGTCGCCAACCCCAGCACAATCGAAACCCTAATGAGCCTGGCTCTGGTAGTTCGCAACCAGAAAGTTCGCGACAACTTGGTGGCTCTGAGCGTCATCAACGACAACAACGACACATTGAAGCTCGAAATGCAGGCTCGCCGCAATCTGGAACGCGCAGCGCAAATTGCTGCTTCGGCTGGCGTGTCGCTAAAGACTGTGAGCCGCTTCGACCTTAACATCACCACTGGCATAAGGCACACGGCAAAAGAGAACAATGCCACGGCCATCATCATTGGTCTGCACTACAAGGCAAGCATTGTCGATTCGTTTTTTGGCAACATGACCGAAAACCTGCTCAAGAACACATATCTGCAAGTGATGGTGGTGCGGCTGCTAATGCCCGTCAACACATTGCGCCGCATTGTGGTGGCTGTGCCGCCAAAGGCCGAGTTTGAACAGGGATTCGTGAAGTGGGTCACACACATCTGCCGCATCAGCGCGCAATTAGGCTGCCGCGTGTTCTTCTACGGGCAAGAACAGACACTCGGATATATAAAGGGAGTAATGACAAAAAAGAAGCTCACCACAAGGGCGCGCTTCTTAAACATGGACGGCTGGGACGACCTGCTGATGCTCTCAAACCGTGTCAATTACGACCACTTGTTTGTCGTGGTGAGCGCACGGCGTGGGTTCATATCCTACGACAACTCGTTTGAGAAGTTGCCGTTGCAGATTTCAAAATATTTCAACAACAGCAGTTTGATGGTGTTGTACCCCGAGCAAAAAGGCGACCCCGACGAAACGTTGTCATTTTCAAATCCTCATGGCATTGCCGAACCAAAATTCTACGACAAACTGAGTTCTTGGCTGAAAAAGACTGGAATGAAATTAAAAAAAGGTCGGCATGAACAAGCTCCGCAGCCGACAGATACCAGCCAGTCATAAAAACATGCGGCGATGCCGTGGGCCATACGACACATGCAGCCAAGTATAGCCTTGCTCATTTATCACTTGGTCAACCGGCAACCGCAATTGCCGCAGCAATTCATATAGCCGACGGTTCTCACGACAATTTCCCCCTGTGATGTCGGCAGCCTCGCCAGTGAGGTGCTGGCTGTGTGCCACGCCTCCCACGGCACGGTTCAATGCCGGGCAGCGGTAGCCGCTGTTCACATAAATGGGGCGTCCGTATGCTTCCCTCAACGGGTCAAGCACGCAATCCACAAGCCGTTGCAACCTTGCCACTGCATCAGGTGGCGGAGTGTTGTCGATGCCCATGCGCCGGGCAGTGTCCGACTTGGTAAACTCTTCTAACGTAAAGTGTTTCATGGTAATTTGATATTTTTGTCTTTGAGCATTTTCAACAATGCCGCAATTGTATCGGCAGCTTCATCAAAATTCCGCTGCTCCTTTTCATCGGCTTTCTCATAGATGCTTTTCACCTCGATAATAGCGATGCCTATTGCCCCCAACAGCGTCAATGCCGGCAACAGCGGCACTCCGTCATAGCCACAGGCCACTCGCACATATACCACCGCCGCCATCTGCATGGCATCAATCACAGTCAATGCGGCAAGCGCATTGTAATACGTGGCAAGTTTTTCCACTGTGCGCCGCAATGCTTTGCTGCGGCGAGCCTCGCCACGCTGGCGGGCTTTGCGCAAGCCGCTCACCAAGTCGGCAATCACGGCGCACAGCACCAATACATATTCGCCAATGGCAAATGCGAGTGCCAGCATCAACTGTGGCAATTGTTCTTCAATAGCGTTAATCATGGCAACTTTTTTCGGCAAAGTTACCACAACCCTGTCGGCACTCGCCCACCAAAAGGCATAATGCCTATATGCTCACCGACAACGTGGTGTAATATCCGCCACCCGAATAGGCATACTCAAGTGTGATATAACCGGTGTTGCCACCGCCATACCACATGACGCTACGCCCGGTTCCGTTAACCGACAACGACAACGGAGGTCCGTAAGTGCCACATAGCAAGTTATATACCCTGTTATAACGCCCCATTGCCGCCGAGACACTGAAATATGAGAATTGCGCACTTGCCAAGCGTCCACTGCCATTGCAATACAACGTGGCAAATGGCCAGTTAAGGCTAAGCATTGCTACATCGCTAAGGTATATGGTATTATCGACATAGCCATCAATCGTGTAACCGTTGTAATACAAGAAATCGAGTGCCGAACCATACAACGTGCCGAATGTTATGCCAAGTATCGAGCGTATAGCTGGTGCGCCCACATAGGGGCGGTAACCCGGTGGCGGGGCCACTGGACGCGGAGGCATGGGCCTCGGCCTATGATAATGAGGCGGCGGAGGCGACGGCCTACCCCAATTGCGGTGTGGCAATGGGCGATGGGCGGGTTGCTGCGGTCTGCCTTGCTGTCCGCCGGGACGTTGTGGCCGTGGCGGTTGCTGCGGTCTGCCATGTTGTCCGCCGGGCTGTTGTGGCCGTGGCGGTTGCTGCGGTCTGCCATGTTGTCCGCCGGGCTGCTGTGGCCGTGGCGGTTGCTGCGGTCTGCCTTGCTGTCCACCGGGCTGCTGTGGCCTCTGCGGTTGCTGTGGTCTGCCTTGCTGTCCGCCGGGTTGCTGTGGCCTCTGCGGTTGTGATGGCCGTTGTGGCCGCGTTCCATTATCGCCGCCGGGGCGGTGCTGCGGTTGACGGGTAGGGCGTTCAGTATTATTTTGTCTGTTACCGCCCTGACGTCCCTGCGACATCACAGGCATGGGCATCGCCAATGCCATGACCCATAATGCAGCTATCACTATGTTAAACCTACTACTCTTCATGTCGTCAAAAATTTGTTGGTTTTCTATATAGATTTATCGGCGAAGTAAAAGTTTAAGCGAAAAATGCAAAAAAACGCAAAACGGTGTTGATTCGTTCAACGAAAAAAGCCGACAAGCATTTCGCCCAATATGTTTTGCCGCTGAAATTTGATAACTATTTTACACATTATAGTCACTATTTTCATGCAAATAGCCACAAAATAGCCTAAATACACATTGTCGGGGCTTGAATTGAGGCAGTTTATAGCTTATTTTTGTAATAGGTAAGGAGAAAACGAAGCTACGCCGGGTGCTATGTTAATGTGTTTAATTCCTTAAGTGATTGAAAATTACCCCACCCATGTCGGTAAGTGCCCGACGGTGGGGCTTTTTTGTTTGCCACCGCAGCTCAACGCTCACATCATCTTCCATTTAAGAAACTGTTTTGCTTTTTGTTCAATGTTTGAGATGGATTTTCGAGGCGGTTTTGATTGTTTTTTAAGTAAGCCTAAAGAGCTAAACGTCGAAAAAATAATCGAAAGCGGCCGAAAAGACGCTCAAAACATGAACAAAAAACTCAATCTAAAACTATTTCTGTAAAATTTCAAAACAAATTCTAAGGCGATACGAAACAATGGGGCGGCGCTTTAAATGAAAGAGCCGCGCTGCCACCATTGCATTTTTTCAAAATATTTATTCCCTATATTGCGTTTTTACACTAATTTTGCAAAAAAAGCACTGCAATGATATTATCAATGACCGGATTTGGAAAAGCTGCTGTTGTCTATAAAAACACAAAAATCACAGCCGAAATCAAATCCTTAAACAGCAAGCAATTAGACCTTGCAATACGGCTTCCTCAACAATACCGCGAAATAGAACTTTCACTGCGCAATATGGTGGCAAAATCGCTCGAACGTGGCAAAGTGGACTTATATGTTTACACCGAAAACACCGAAGAAACTGCCCCTGCCACCCTCAACATCCCTTTACTCACTGCCTACAAGCAACAATTGCAACAATTGTCGCAAACATTGGGCGTGCCAGAACCTCAAGACTGGATGGCCACACTGCTACGGCTCCCAGATGCAATCAAGGCCGAAAATACATCGACCGAAACCGACGAGGGTGAATTGGAAGCAATCAAGCAAGCTGTTGAAAATGCCATTGCGGCTCTCATCGAGTTCAGGACGCAAGAGGGCAACAGACTTGAAAAATTCTTCAGGCTGAAGATTGAAAACATCAGAGTTTTGCTGGCAGACGTGATGCAATACGAAACCGAACGTGTTGCCAAAATAAAGGCTCGCATACTCGATTCTCTCTCAAAACTCGACGGCGTGGAATATGACCACAACCGATTCGAACAAGAAATGATTTTCTATATCGAGAAACTCGACATAAACGAAGAGAAACTACGCTTGCACAACCACCTCGATTACTTCATCGACACAATCGACAACGGACACGGGCAAGGCAAAAAACTCGGGTTCATATCGCAGGAAATGGGCAGGGAAATCAACACACTCGGTTCAAAATCCAATCATGCCGAAATGCAAATCATTGTGGTGAAAATGAAAGACGAACTCGAACAAATCAAGGAGCAAGTGTTCAATGTATTGTAATTGAATATGGGAAAAGGAAAACTGATTATTATTTCAGCTCCGTCGGGATGCGGAAAATCCACCATCATCAACGAGCTGATTAAAAACAGCGATTTAAAGCTCGAATTTTCAATATCGGCAACAACTCGCGAACCTCGACGGGGTGAGAAAAACGGTGTCAACTACTACTTTATGTCGGTAGATGATTTCCGCCGGGCTATCGACAACAACCAACTCATTGAGTATGAGGAAGTATATCCCGGTCGATTCTATGGCACCCCTCGCAGCGAAATCGAGCGAATACGCAACATGGGGCGCAACGTCATACTCGACATCGACGTGATGGGGGGCATCAATGTGAAACACCTCTTCGGCGACGATGCCTTGTCGATTTTCATCCAGCCTCCAAGCATCGACACCCTGCGCCAACGCCTTGAAACTCGCGGCACCGATACCCCCGAAGCCATTGCACAACGTGTGGAAAAGGCGAGCTTCGAGATTGCACAAGCCGACAAATTCGACAAGGTGGTCGTCAACAACCGCCTCGACGTGGCAGTAAACGAAACCGAAGAACTAATCAAGGCTTTCATAAACAGTTGAACAAACTGCGCAATTGCACACGACCCAATAATATGAAAATCGGAATCTTCGGCGGTTCGTTCAACCCAATACACACGGGCCATGCCATACTTGCCAATTATCTCGTGAGCGAAACCGACCTCGATGCCGTGTGGCTCATGGTGGCTCCGCGCAACCCCATCAAAAGCGAATATGACCGGGCATACGACCTGCACCGACTGCGCATGACCGAAATGGTGACACGGCGCATCAACGGCGCAATCACATCGGGACTTGAATTTTCATTGCCCTACCCGTCCTATACCATCAACACGCTGAACACATTGTCGCAGAAATTCCCCGACGACGAGTTTGCCCTCGTCATTGGCGCCGACAACTGGGCCATCTTCAATCGCTGGCGCAATGCCGACGAAATCATCGCCCGCCACGAAATATATGTGTATCCCCGGCGTGGCTATGAAATCGCTATCCCCGACGAATTGAAAGACCGAGTGAAAGCACTTGATTCACCATTAATCGAAATATCATCAACAATGGTACGCGAAAAGTTGTCGCGAGGCGACAATCTTTCGTTCTACCTGCCCGACGATGTTTACCAATATATTTTAGAACACAACTTATACACAACCACGAAATGAGCGAGAACAATATCAGCCTCAGCCCAAACAGCTTGGCATTCATAGCACTTGCCAACGAATATTGCCACGCATTGGAAAATATATTTGACTATGACGACCGCCAGGCATTCGTCGCCGAGATGTTGCGGTTGCTGCCAAGGCTATACATGTCGGTATCGGACATCAAGCCCGATGAGAACACCGACAGCTTCATCGACAGCTACCTCGACGAGAACGACTACGACAACGTGCGCGACAACATTAGCCGCATGATGGCCGATGAAGATATTTATCTCGAAGTGTTCATGGACGACATGAAATACTCCGACACGCCCATCGGCACAAGTGTCAGCGAAAACCTCGCCGACATATACCAGCCGCTATACAATTTCGTGGCAACGGTGAAAGATGCCACCGACGAAACCATCACCGAAGCCATAGCCGCAATAAAAACCGACTTCACCACCTATTGGGGGCAAACGCTTTGCAACGTGCTGCGTGCCCTGCACTCGGCATATTACACACGCCAGTAATGCTGCGCGTCATAGCGGCTTGGGCAAGTCTTGTCGCAGCCGTCTGCGATAGGTCGTGGGCGACACACCAAGGTGCTTCCTGCAATATTTGCCGAAAAATGAAATATTCGGGAAATTTAGCTTGTCGGCGATTTCTTTTATCGACTTGTCGGAATTCTTGAGGTAATTGCGAATATCTACCAATACATATTCATAAATCCACTCCATTGCCGTTTTCCCGCTCACTTGCTTGCACACTGCCGACAGGTGCTTGGGCGTGATACACAATTTGTCGGCATACCACGACACTGTGCGCGACTTCACTTCCAAGCCCGAAAGCAACGTTATGAACCGCCTGAACAATGCATCACTCTGCTTGGCCGCCATCTGTACCGGCAATGGTGTACAAGTCTCGACGTTTGCGAGCAGTTCATACATCATTGCTTTTATTATAGCTCCCACTATCTCTTTTCTGTAAATCTTTTGGCTGCTTTGCTTTTTAAGCCAGAGCAATTCGCCATACAACGCTAGCGTCTGCATCTTTTCCTCATCGTCCAAGTGTATTATGGGATTTTCCGACAAAAGGAATGCCCTTTCCCACAAGTCGCTTTGTGTGATATTTTCAGAAATCACCCTTTGCGACACACACAGCACCGCTCCCTTGAAATCGGGACTCATCATGCAATTTGTAATCAACACATTGGGGCGGCACAGCAATACGCTTTTCGACGTGAGCGTGTAGGTAACCGTGTCTATTTCCAACTGTAGCTTTCCCTCGATACAAGCCACTACGGCATATAGGTTCATCCTTAGTGTCCCATTTTCCACAGGCAGGTCGCGCAAGTCCATGTGGAAGGCCACATCTCCGTCCATATAGTCCACTTCTTGGAGATTTTGGATTTTATCAAAGTCTATGCTGGATATATTTTCCTTTTCCATTGTCATTTTTATCTTGTTTCTGCTACAAAATTAGCCATAAAGGTTCAATTATAGTGTCGCATAATACCTACATAGTAGCCAATTATTCCAATTTAGACTCTTCAAAGAAAAAATACACCTTATTTCAGATTCATAGAACACCATTACAAGCATTTTTGTCGCCAATTTTGCGAGCACAAAAAGACAAATAAGACATAACGCAAAAAAAGAACATTACATAAAAAAAACATCAATAGTCATGAAAATGAAACATCGCAACATTGCAATTTTGCTATCCATTGCACTTGTGGCTGTGGGATGCAAGCAGCAGGAAACAGTCAACCGCGCTCCTGTGAAAGTGAAAACAATGAAAGTGGCACAGGTCAACGAGAATTGCAGCCGCCACTATTCTGGTACAATTGAAGAAGAATCGGGGTCGGCTCTGAGTTTCTCTGTAGCCGGAACTGTTGAACAGCTCAATGTCACGGCCGGCCAATGGATTGGAGAGGGGCAATTAATCGCAACCGTCGATGAAACCACATTGCAAAATGCCTACGCTGCCTCGGCTGCTGCATTGGAACAAGCGCAAGACGCATACGCTCGATTGAAACAGCTGCACGACAACAACAGCCTGCCCGAGATGCAGTGGGTCGAAGCGCAAAGCAAACTGAAACAAGCACAATCAGCCGAACAGATTTCAAAGAAAAACCTTGCCGACAGCAAGCTATACGCGCCTTTCTCGGGCGTAATCGCCGAGAAAGAAGTGGAACTTGGGCAAAATGTCATGCCGGGTGTTCCAGTCGTCAAACTCGTCACCATCGACAATGTGAAAGTGTGCATATCGGTTCCCGAAAATGAGATTTCGCGCATCACGTTGGGCCAAAATGCCGACATCACCGTGGCGGCGCTCGGCGGGAAACAGTTTGAAGGGAAAATCATCGAAAAGAATGTTTCGGCCAACCGACTTTCACGCTCCTACGAGGTGAAAGCGATTGTCAAGAACCCCTCACATGAACTCATGCCAGGAATGATTTGCGACCTGACAATAACACCGGCCGACGATACGGCACAAGTCATCGTGCTGCCATGCAACATAGTACAGTTAGACAACGCCAACCATTCATTCGTGTGGGTCAACGATGGGGGCAAGGCCGCAAAAAGGCTAATCAGCACAGGAACGCTCACTGCCGACGGAATAATAGTGACTGACGGCCTTGCCGTAGGCGACGAAGTGATTGTCGAAGGACAACAAAAAGTGAGCGAAATGATGGATATACAAGTGGAACAATAATTTGTAACGCATCATGGAAAAGAAAAAACGCAACCTTGTGGAATGGGCGATGCACTATCGCCAGATTATAATACTGCTAACGTGCTGCCTCATGGCATTCGGCATATATGGATTGTCGGAGATGAAAAAAAACGAATTTCCCGACTTCACCATACGCCAAGGCATCGTCGCTGCCGTGTGTCCGGGCTACACGGCCGAGGAAGTGGAGGAACAAGTGACCAAACCTCTCGAAAATTACATTTTCAGCTACAAGGAGGTAAAAAAGTCAAAGACGCATTCAGTCAGCAAAGACGGAATGGTAATCGTGCAAGTCGAATTGAACGACGACCTCAACGACAAGGACGAATTCTGGAGCAAGTTCAAGCATGGCATAAACGATTTTAAAAGCCAGTTGCCGCAGGGCGTGCTCGCCGTGCAGGTGATGGACGACTTTGGCGACACATCGGCCCTACTCATAACCATGGAAAGCGACGACAAGACCTATCGCGAGCTCAACGACTACATGGACGACCTGAAAGACCGCCTTCGCCGCATTGAGAGCGTCGGACGTATGAACGTCTATGGAATGCAACAAGAGCAAATATCGGTTTACTTGGACAACGACCGCCTGTCGCACTACGGCATCAGCGACCAATCGCTCGCCATTACGCTCTTAAGCAAGGGGTTCGCCACCACGGCTGGACGGGTCAAGAGCGACGAATATGTTTCGCCGATGTATGTGAGCCGCACCATCAATACCGTAAGAGATGTGCAGGAAATCATCATATTCTCTACTCCCGACGGACACTCCGTGAGGTTGAAAGATGTGGCTCGCGTGGTGAAAGAATATCCCGCACCCGAAAGCTACATCACCAATAATGGCCGCAAGTGCCTTTTGCTCAGCGTTGAAATGAAGAAAGGACAAAACATCGTGAAAATGGGCGAAGAGGTAAAAGCAAGCCTCGACCAATTTCAGCAATCGCTACCCGACGATGTGACATTGTTTAAAATCACCGACCAGAGCAAAGTGGTTGCCGACAGTGTAACCACGTTCCTCAAGGAACTTGTCATCGCCATTTGCGCCGTTATCATCGTTGTCATGCTGCTGCTCCCCATGCGCGTGGCATTAGTGGCGGCTTCCACCATTCCCATCTCCATCTTCATCTCGTTAGGACTGTTCTATGCTTTCGGCATCGAGCTTAACACCGTGACGCTTGCTGCGCTCATTGTCACGCTTGGAATGATTGTGGACAACTCCATCGTCATCATCGACAACTATCTGGAACTGATTGCAAGCGGAATGTCGCGCTGGCACGCTTCGATTAAAAGTGCCACACACTTCTTCAAGTCGATTTTCTCGGCTACGCTCGCCATCAGCATCACTTTCTTCCCGTTCCTGTTTGTCCTCACTGGCATGACCAAGGATTTCGTGGCCAGCTTCCCTTGGGCAATATTAATAATACTGATGATTTCACTGCTCGTAGCCGAGTTGCTCGTGCCCTTCATGCAATTCTATTTTATCCGCAAGCCCATCGCCAGCAAATCGGGCAAGGAGGGAAAGAAAAGTTTCTCGTTCATGGATATGACACAAAAGGGCTACAACTGGATTCTCGATAAATGTTTCGCCCACCCAAATGCGACATTGGTTGTCGGCATTGTGTCGGTTGTTGTAGGCGCATTGTTGGTGATGCGTTTGCCACAGAAATTGTTGCCAAAGGCCGAGCGCAACCAGTTTGCCGTGGAAATATTCATGCCCACAGGCACCGCCGTGGAGAAAACGGCAATGGTTGCCGACAGCCTTGAACACTTGCTGCGGCAAGACGAGCGAGTGGTTTCGGTCGCTTCGTTCAAAGGGTGCGCTTCGCCACGGTTTCAGACTTCGTATGCGCCACAGGTGGGTGGCACTAATTTCGCCCAGTTCATTGTCAACACCACTGGAAACGAAGATACCGAAGCTCTGCTCGACAAGTTCACGCCGATATACAGCGAGGCATTCCCCGAAGCCGTAATCAAGTTCAAGCAACTTGAATATAGCGAAGCTACCAACCCAATCGAAGTGCGCCTGAGCGGCGACGACCTCGATGCGTTGCAAGCCGAAGCCGAACGTGTGACCGCCTTGCTACGCACTCTTCCCGAGCTCAATCTTGTCCGCTGCGATTTCAACGAACCGCTTGCCGCAACTCGCATCACGCTCGACGAGGACAATTCCACCCGTCTGGGCATTACCAACGCGCAAGTCGAGGGAACTCTCGCATTGCGGTATGGAAATGGCATTCCCGTGGGAACTATGTGGGAAGGCGACTACGACATCAACGTGGTGCTGAAAAGCAACCGTGCCGACAACGCAGACTATGTCAACGTGCAAGACGAATTAATTCCTGCTGCCGGAGGGCTGGCCAATGTGCCTTTGAGGCAAGTGGCAAGCGTGGAACCATCGTGGGAATACGGACAAGTGCCGCATCGCAACGGGGTGCGCACCGTCACCGTGATGGCAAGCGTGGAACGTGGCATAAATGCAATGCAGGAAACCGATAAAATCAAGCAAATTTTGGCCGAGAGTCCAGTTGCCGACGGTATCACAGTGTCGTATGGCGGCGAATTGGAGGAAAACGAAGAGCAAATGCCAAATATCATGGCCGGACTCGTTGTTGCAATTGCCATCATATTCTTCATACTCGTGTTCCACTTCAAGCGTGTGGGCACGGCAACGATGCTGCTCGTGTGCTTGTCGTTATGCTTGCTGGGCACGGCAATCGGCGTTATGGCACAAGGTGCCGATTTCGGCGTTACGTGCATCTTGGGCGTTGTCAGTCTGCTGGGCATACTGGTGCGCAATGGCATAATCATGATTGACTATGCCGAGGAGCTGCGCAACGAGGAGCGCATGAATGTCAGGGATGCCATTTACTACTCCGCCCAACGGCGTATGCGCCCTATATTCCTCACATCGGCTGCCGCCTCTATGGGCGTGATTCCGATGATTCTCGGTGGTAGCGGATTGTGGATGCCGATGGGTGCGGTGATTTTCTACGGCACGTTGATTACGATGGTGTTTATCCTCACCGTCATTCCTATCGCCTACTGGAAAGTGCTGAACCGTAGTACCGAGACTCGATTAATAAGTGAAAAATTAGAACAAGAATAAACACGTAATATGAAAAACGTTAAATTTATCGCCTCCGTTGCATTGGCCTGCTGCATTGCGGCCAATGCTCAGGCTCAAAAAACATATTCGCTCGATGAATGCCGCAGCATGGCAATTGAAAACAATGTGAAAATGCGCAATGCCGACAATTCGCTGCAAGCTGCACAAGAAGAGCGCAAGAGTGCTTTCACCAATTATTTCCCCTCGCTCAGTGCATCGGGAATTGGGTTTGTGGGCAACCACGGATTAATGAAACTCGACATGGCTCCCGATATGAGCATGTCACTGCTTAAAAATGGCATTGCCGGCGGAGTTACTTTGACTCAGCCGCTGTTTGCCGGCGGGCAGATTGTCAATGCCAATCGGCTTGCCGACGTTGGTGTCGAAGTAGGCAACGTGCAGCGAGAAGTCGCCGAGAATGAAGTGTGCCTCACGGTTGAACAGTATTATTGGCAAGTGGTGACATTACAAGAAAAATTGAAAACACTGAGTGCCATCGAAAAGCAACTCGGGCAGCTCTGCCAGGACGTGGCAACATCGGTCAACGCAGGTATAACTACCCGTAACGACCTGTTGCAAGTGCAATTGAGGCAAAACGACGTGACAAGCAACCGCATCAACCTCGAAAACGGGCTTGCGCTGAGCCGCATGGTGCTTGCTCAATACATCGGCATGGGTAACGACAGCATAAACGTGGAAAGTGGCATACCCATGGAACAACCGCCCATTTTCCCACAAGATTTATTCTGCGACCACGAGGGGGCATTGCGCGCGACAACTGGCTACCGCCTGCTTGAAAGCAATGTGAAAGCAAGCAAGTTGCAGCAAAAATTGGCTGTCGGTAAAAATATGCCTACAGTCGCCATTGGCGGCAGCTTCATGCACGACAACTTCACCGACCGCGACAAGCCTGTGGCGCTGGCATTCGTGTCGGTTTCCATTCCGCTGTCCGACTGGTGGGGCGGCTCACACACAGTCAAAAAGCAGAAACTTCAGGTAGCCAATGCCGAGAACCTTCTTGCCGACAACTCCGAATTGCTCGTAATCGGTATGCAACAGGCTTGGAACGATTTACAGAACGCCTATGAGCAAATCATTATAGCCCACAAATCCATTGAACAATCGTCGGAAAACCTGCGGCTCAACGAGCAATACTACCGTGCCGGCACCACCACCATGAGCGACCTGCTCGACGCGCAGACGCTATTCCAGCAAAGTCGCGACAAGTATGTCGACGCCTACGCTGCCTACCGCATAAAAATTGTCGAATACTTGCAAGCCACCGGCCGATAACACCAATCTATGTTGGGGGTGTATCAAAATTGGCAGTACCTACCTCGTAGGGACGCACGGCTCGTGCGTCCGTGTGCCTCAAGGTTCAATTAACTATCTGTAAATTAATAGAATATGTGCCTAATTACGCAGCGGACGCACGGGCCGTGCGTCCCTACAAAATTG
>CALUMJ010000044.1 GCA_944321715.1 uncultured Muribaculaceae bacterium
GGCCGCTTGAAAAATTTTACGCCCCAAATAAAATGGAAAGAGGGCGCATCAAATATTCCTCAATTTGATACACCCTCAAATGCCTTTCAATTCTTCCTTCAGCGCATTGTTCACGTGCTTGCCGATTGTCTTAACATCTCGGGCAAACAGTTCGGCTATCTGCCCGCGGTTAAGCCACACAGTTTCATTCTCCATTCGCACTTCCAGCTTCACTTCGTTGTCGGGCTGGTACAGTATTATTTCTCCTTGATTATCCATGTGCCGTGAAAAAATGAGGGTTGGTGGGATATATGCCGTAAAATTACACCTTTATCCCCGACAAGCCAAACTTTCCCCAGCCGAAATCGCCTCTTTTGCCACGGCTATTTCATTCAAAGCGGCATTGTTGAACGGCTTCACCGCCCCCAGTGTCGCTTTAAATGAAAGAATCGTGGGAACTGGTCACAAATCATTACGCTAAAAACTACGCGTGAGTATTGTAATGTAGGGAAAAGTATCTACTTTTGCATGTTTTTTTACAGAGAGCTATGAAACGTTTTTTTTGCGTCATAACAATATTTGCCGTGTCGGTATTGGCATTGCAAGCTGCACCTGCCTTCGCGGCAGACGAGCAGGACAGCGCGAGGGTGAGCCTCATCACGTGCTATCCAGGTCCCGACGCCTACGAGCTGTATGGGCACACCATGCTAAGGGTGCAATATCGAGGGGCCGACATGGTGTACAACTACGGGATTTTCGACTTCGATGCCGATAATTTCATCTACCACTTCGTAAAAGGCGAAACCGACTACAAAGTGGGCGGATACAACGGAGCATACTTGCTCATGGGCTATCAACGCCGCAAGGTAGTAGAACAACAACTTAACCTCACGCCCGAGCAATCGATGCAGGTGCTGCGTGCATTGGTCGAGAACGCCCGCCCCGAAAATGCGACTTACCGTTACAGCTACATTTATGACAACTGCGCCACGCGTCCACGCGACATCGTGGAAAACGTGCTTGGCGACAAAATGCACTATGGGGCAATGCACGACACACTCACATTCCGCCAAGAGATGCGCCGATACAATGCCAATTATGCATGGCTGCAACTTGGCATCGACTTGGTACTCGGCTCGGGAATAGACTACCAGCTCGACTACCGTGAACAGATGTTCGTGCCTATGGTGCTGATGCAGGCCTTCGCCGAGGCCAGTATCGAACGCGACGGCAATACCGAACCGCTTGTGTCACAAACAGTCATACTCAACGAAGGCAGCGACTCCGGCGACATTCTGCCGCCTACCCCAGTATGGCTCACGCCCACACCAGTGGCATGGGCATTACTGACATTGACAGTGTGCCTTTCACTCGCCGACTTGCGCCGCCGCAAGGTGAGCCGGTGGCTCGACAGCGTCATGTTCGGCATCGCCGGATTGTGTGGGCTGCTTGTCTTTTTCTTAATATTCATCTCGACGCACCCAGCCACGTCGCCCAACATGAACGGCCTGTGGCTACACCCGTTTGCATTGCTCCCAGCCGTGCTTATTTGGATAAAAAAGGCAAAAAAGCTGTTATATTTCTATCATTTTGCTAACTTTGCGGTCATTATTTTACTGCTTGCATCGTGGCCGTTCATTACGCAAGTCGCCAATATGGCTGCTTTCCCGCTGATGCTGTGCCTTGTGGCAAGGTCGGCAAGCTACGTTGCAATATACAGATTACAATGCACCGAAACAAAAAAATAAACCGCATACTCACTTCCATTGTCGCTTCGATGGTGGCACTGTCGGCGTTGTCGCAAAACAACGGCGACCGGCCGCGCTTAGTGGTAGGCATTGTCATCGACCAGTTGCGCAGCGACTACATCGACCTGCTGCAAGCCCACTTCGGCGAAGATGGCTTCAAGCGGCTCATGCGCGACGGGGCGTTCCTCGAAAACGTGGAATTTGACGTGCCCGACCTCGACATAGCCTCTGGCACGGCATTGCTGATGAGTGGAACCTACCCAAGGGTAAACGGCATTCCCTGCTCATACGTTTACGACCGCAAGCTCGACCGGCCGCGATACATACTCACCGACCCGACGGCGATGGGCGACTTCACCAACGATGCCTATTCGCCCGTGTCGTACTGCGTATCAACCATTAGCGACGAATTGCGCATAAACAGCAGCGGAATGGGATATGTGCATTCCATCGCGGCCGATGCCCAGCAAGCCATCCTGCTCGCAGGCCATGCCGCCAACAGCGCATTCTGGATTGACGATGCCACAGGCAACTGGGCTTCGACGACATTCTATAAAAATGCGCCGCAAATACTCACAGGGCGCAATTACAGGCTGCCGCTCGCATCGCGTTTAGACACAATGTCGTGGGTGCCGTCAATGCCGCTCGATGATTACCCCGACATACTATCGTTTAAAAAGTATTACCCTTTCAGATACATATACTCGCGTTCCGACCGCGACCGATACACCAAGTTCAAAAAGAGCGCACTGGCAAATACCGAAGTGACCACTGTCGCAATCGAATACCTCAATACGCTCAAGCTTGGCAACCGCGGGCAAACCGACATGCTATGCATAGGCTACACAGCCGCCCCATACATGTACACCAATGACGGCGACAACCGGGTAGAAAACCAAGACATATACTTGCGGCTCGACCGTGAACTGGGTCGCCTGTTCAATGAAATAGACCGAAGCGTTGGCCTTGCCAACACCATGATTTTTGTCACATCAACAGGGTATTACTACGACAACACACGCCCCGAGGAGCGCTTCAACGTCCCGACAGGCGAGTTTTATCCCAACCGTGCCATATCGCTGCTCAACATGTACCTGATGGCAATCTATGGCAACGGGCAGTGGGTGGACGGTTACTTCAACCGCCACTTTTTCCTCAACCACGAGTTAATCAAGGAAAAACAACTGTCGCTTAGCGAGTTACGCAGTAAGTCGAGCGAATTCCTGCGACAAATGAGTGGAGTGACCGCAGCCTACACTTTCGAGGAGATTCTCAACAACCCGGCAAGTGCCGAGGCCCGCGCACTGCACGCATCGACCGTGCCGGCCTATTGCGGCGACGTGGTGATAGAAGTATCTCCCGGCTGGCTAATCATGGACCGGGGCAACGACAACTTTGACGAAGCAAGGCTCATACGCACCAATGCCGTCAATACACCGGCATTTTTCATGGCTCCATCGGTAAAACCGCAGAAGATTTCCACGCCTGTCGATGCAGCTGTATTGGCACCAACCATTTCAAGCATATTACGCATCCGCTCGCCCAACGCAGCCCAAGCCATGCCTCTGAGCCTCGGCTACTGACCACATGGTGCTAAAATACTATGATTGTGGCAGATTGAAAACAATTTACTAACTTTGCAGCCGAGTTCAAGCATACAAGTGCACACATGTTGTGTACATTCCAGGCAACAGGGGTAGGAAAAAATATAACATCCCCCCGACACATCCATCAAACCGTTAATAAAATAGAATTACAACATAAAATGGGATTTATCAAACTACTGAAATCTCTCCTCGGGGATAAAGCCACACGCGACATGAAGGCTATAGCACCAATCGTCGCCAAAATCAAGGAAATATACCCCGAGATTGAGAAACTGTCGAACGACGAATTACGCAACCGTATAACCGAAATACGTGCGAAAATCAAGGAATATGTGGCTCCGCAACGCGACAAAATAGCCCAGCTGAAAGAAGAAATCGAAAAGCTCGACTACGACAAGCGCGAACCCGTGTGGGAGCAAATCGACAAAATCGAGAAGGAAATACTCGACCGAACCGAAGACGTGCTCAACGAGGTGCTGCCCGAGGTATTCGCAATAGTCAAGGACACTGCCCGCCGTTTTGCACAAAACGAAACTGTGGAAGTGACGGCAACCGACTTTGACCGTGAACTTGCCGCGCAAGGCAAGGACTTCCTCACCATCGAAGGCGACAAGGCCATATACCGCAACCACTGGATGGCTGGCGGCAACGAGGTGAAATGGGATATGGTACACTACGACGTGCAGCTCATCGGCGGTATCGTGTTGCACCAAGGCAAAATCGCCGAGATGGCAACCGGTGAGGGTAAAACACTCGTGGCTACACTGCCGGTATTCCTCAACGCCCTGCCAGGCAATGGCGTGCATGTGGTTACCGTCAACGATTACCTTGCCAAGCGCGACTCGGAATGGATGGGGCCAATCTATATGTTCCACGGATTGTCGGTGGATTGCATCGACAAGACCACGCCAAACTCGCCCGAACGCCGCCGCGCATATAACTGCGACATCACTTTCGGTACAAACAACGAGTTTGGTTTCGACTATCTGCGCGACAACATGGCAATGTCGCCACGCGACTTAGTGCAACGCTCGCACAATTACGCCATCGTCGATGAGGTTGACTCAGTGCTTATCGACGACGCCCGCACGCCGCTCATCATATCGGGCCCGGTTCCAAAGGGCAACGACCAGATGTTTGAGCAATACAAGCCCAATGTGGAACGTGTGGTAAATGCACAACGCAAACTCGTCACCGACCTGCTGGCCGAGTCCAAGAAACTCATCGACAGCGACAACGAGGAAAAAGTGAAAGAAGGGTCGCTACTGCTATACCGCGCCTACAAGGGCTTGCCAAAGTACCAGCCATTGATTAAATTCCTCAGCCAAGACGGCATCAAACAATTGATGCTCAAGGTAGAGGCTCAATACATGCAAGACAACAGCCGCGAAATGCACGTTGTCACCGACCCGCTATATTTCATAATCGACGAGAAAAACAACAGCGTACAGCTTACCGACAAGGGTATAGACGTGCTGACAGGCACAACGCCCGACCCTACATTCTTCGTGCTGCCCGACATCGCCACTGACCTGTCGCAAGTTGAAAACGAGCAACTGACCGACGAAGAAAAGGTTGCGAAGAAAGACGAGTTGATGCAGAACTATGCTGTAAAGGCCGAACGTGTACACACCGTCAACCAACTTCTCAAGGCCTACACCCTATTCACGCGCGATGTGGAATATATCGTTTCGGACGACAACAAGGTGAAAATCGTCGATGAGCAGACTGGCCGCATCATGGAGGGCCGCCGATACAGCGACGGGTTGCACCAAGCTATCGAGGCTAAAGAGGGCGTGAAAGTGGAAGAAGCCACACAGACGTTTGCCACTATCACGTTGCAGAACTACTTCCGCATGTACCACAAGTTGGCGGGCATGACAGGTACTGCCGAAACCGAGGCTGCCGAATTTTGGGATATTTACAAGCTCGACGTGGTGACAATCCCCACCAACAAGCCTGTGAAACGCATCGACATGCCCGACCGCCTGTACCGCACCAAGAAAGAGAAGTACAACGCCGTCATCGAGGAAATCGAAAAGATGATAAAGCAGGGCCGCCCTGTGCTGGTCGGCACCACATCGGTAGAAGTGAGCGAATTGTTGAGCCGAATGCTCACCATGCGCCACATACAGCACAACGTGCTCAATGCCAAGCAGCACCAACGCGAGGCCGAGATTGTACGCCAAGCCGGACAAAAAGCCGTGGTGACAATCGCCACCAACATGGCAGGTCGCGGTACCGACATCAAGCTGTCGCCCGAAGTGCGCGAAGCCGGCGGTCTTGCCATAGTCGGCACCGAGCGGCACGAGTCGCGGCGTGTTGACCGCCAGTTGCGCGGACGTGCAGGACGACAAGGCGACGACGGCTCGTCGGTATTCTTCGTTTCGTTTGAAGACACCGTGATGCGCTTGTTCGCCGGCGACAAGGTTGCAAAGCTCCTCGACCGAATGGGCCTCAAAGAGGGCGAAGCCATCGAGTCGAAGATGCTCTCGGGCGCAGTGGAGAACGCGCAGAAACGCGTGGAAGAAAACAACTTCGGCATACGCAAGCACCTGCTCGAATATGACGACGTGATGAACACGCAACGCAACGTCATCTACACACGCCGCCACCACGCCGTGATGGGCGAACGCATAGGCCTCGACATCGTGAACATGATAAAGGAGAACATCGAGCTCATCGTCAAGGACTACAGCGCGCAAAGCGACTATCCCGACTTGCGAATGAAAATCATGAGCGTGTATGCCATCGAAACGCCGTTCACCGAACAGGAATTTGCAAAGATGGAACCTGCCGACATGGTCAAGAAGATTTACGACTCGGTGATTGCCAACTTCAACCGCAAGAGCGACCGCATTGCCGAAATCATCTACCCATACATCAAGGCAATGGTTGAGCAAATAGGCGAAGAGAAGGCAAAAGGCCTCGTAAGGCAAGTGCCTATTTCCGACGGACGCCGAATACTCGGAATCCCTGTCAACATCGAAGAAGCCTACAAGACCGAAGGCCGCAGCGTGGCAAAGGCTTGGCAAAAAGCCGTGCTGCTGATGACAATCGACGAAGCCTGGAAAGAACATTTGCGCGACCTCGACCAGTTGAGGCAGTCGGTACAAAATGCCAGCTACGAACAGAAAGACCCGCTGTTGATTTACAAAATCGAGTCGTTCAACCTGTTTGCCACGATGCTCAACAACATGAACACCAAGGCAATATCGTTGCTGATGCGTGGATTTGTACCATTGCAGCCCTATTCGCAGCAAGTGCAGCAGCAGCAACAGCAACAACAACAGCGACAAGCGACAAGCACCACGACTACGACAGCGCAGATGCCGGGCAATGTGTCGGTATCGGGCAATTTCCCGCTGCAAATGCAACAAATGCGCAACGCCGACCGTGGCCGCCAGCAATATACCGAAACCAAGGAAGCATATCCAGGTGCCGAGGCTCAGCAACGTGCTGCCAGCCAACCACAAGGACAGCAACAACGTCGCCACACTCCCATCGTGAAAACAGGGCCTAAAGTGGGACGCAACGACCCTTGTCCATGCGGTAGCGGCAAGAAATACAAAGATTGCCACGGAAGAAACTGAGCAATTGACAATGGATAATGGGCAATCGGGCAGCAACTCTCTGCACCGATTGCCCATTAGCTGTCTTATAACTGTCAATTGTTAATTGCCAAAGTATTCGGCGATTTGCGCCATGCGGGCCACTTGGTCAACGCGGAACGGACAACGACGGTTGCAGTGGCCGCAAGCTATGCAATCACTTGCCTTGACGGCGAGCTTGGCATAATGGTCGGCCGCAAGCGTGTCGCCCACGCGGGCAAGGTCGTAATATTTGTTGACCAATCCCACATCTATGTGTTTCGGGCAAGGCTGGCAATGATTGCAATAGACACACACGCCTTCCACCTCGCGCGGAGCAAAAGTGCCAATCACCGAGTAATCACGCTCAGCGGCGGTAGCGTCGCAGAAACCAAGTATGTCGTTGAGGTCGTCGATGCCGCGCACACCGGGCAACACCGTCATCACGCCAGGCTTGTCCAAGGCATATTGCAAGCACTGGTAGCGCGTCAGCGCCTGGCCAAAAGGCGACACCTTTGCATCGAGCAGCTGCCCGGCACTGAACGGTTTCATCACCGATATGCCCATCCCGTCGGCCTCGCAGCGACGATATAGTGCCATACGCTCGGCAGCACTGCCAAATGCAAATTCGCCTTGGCTGTAATCATAGCCGGGATTGATGCTGAACATGAGCATATCCACAATTCCCATGTCGAGAATGCGTCCGGCCACCGACGGCGTATGCGACGACAGGCCTATGTGGCGCACCACCCCTACCGACTTCATCTGCTTCAGGTAGTCGAGTATTCCACCATCGACATATTTCTTCAAATCATCATCACTGTCGATGCAATGAATGAAGCCAAAGTCGATATAGTCGGTCTGCAACTGGCGCAACTGCCAAGCCACCGACCGCTTCACAGTGTCCAAGTCGGTAGTCCAGCCATATTCGCCAGTTTCGTAATTCGCGCCGAAATGCACTTGCAAATACACTCGGTCGCGGCACCCTTTCATCACCCTGCCGTATGCGGCAAATGGGCGAGAAGTTGCCGAAGCCATGTCGAAATAGTTCACGCCAGCCTCGATGGCGGCGGCAATAGTCTGTTCTATCTCACCTTCGTCGGCATCTCCGAGCGCACTTGAGCCAATGCCGATAATGCTGATTTGTTCGTTGCCATGCGGCAATTTGCGGTATTCCATAATAAAGCTGTAATTTTTTTGTTTACAAAAATATGCCGACGCAGCCAAACGTGGCATACCCAAATTACGGTTTTGCCAGAATAGTAACGACAAAAAACGACACAGGGCGCACCATTATGCGCCCTGCGAAAAACAGACAGAGTTGTTTTAGAAACTGTTTTGCTTTTTGTTCAATTTTCGAGTCGGTTTCAATTGTTTTTTGAGTGAGTTTCGTGAACTGAACATCGAAAAAACAGTCAATAAATGGCCGAAAATATGCTCATACACATGAACAAATAACTTTTTTATTCCTGTAAAAATTCAACACAGCTTTCTTAATCTCGTATAACCCTCACGACTTCGCCACCTGTAATCACCAATTTGATGTCGTCATCGCCACGGTCCTCGATTTCCACTTCGTATGTGAGGCCATCGGCAGTTTCAATTACATCGACCTCGTCGTCGTCGATTTGATTTATCGAATAGCCAGCATTGACTATTGCATTTATCACATCTTCGGGCAATTGTGCGCGCGGTATTTCCCACTTGGTACAAATCCATTCGTTACGGCCATTGAATATCACCTCTTTAATTATGCCGTCGTGCCTGATTTCCACTTCGATATATCCGTCATCATTGTCTTTTTCCACAATCACAGCCCCTGGATACCTGTCGGCGATAAAGGCAGTAATATCGTTGTTTACAGCTGCGCCACCGTTGTCACCGAGCGATGGACGCCCCGACAGAATTTCGCCACTTGCCGATATATACACCTCAACATCGTCGTCGAAACGCGTTTCAAGCTCGAAACAATAGAATATGCCACTTGCCACAGTTTCATATCGGTCGATGTCGTCGATGGCAGCATCGGTGGTGTAATATTCCGATGTCCTCAAAGCATCAATCACCACCTGTTCGATGAGATTCATGTTCCGCCTGCCATATTCGACCTTGGTATATATCCACTGCTGCGCAGCCGAGAACAGGGCTTCGTGCTTCAAACCGTCATATACAAAATCGACCTCGACACCACCATCTTCGTCGTCAATCTCTACAATGCGCGCACCAGGGAAATTCTGGTTTACCCATTCAATTATAGACCCGGGAGATGAATCAGGTGGTAGCAAGCCGCTGAAATCATTATCTTTCTCGGCATCAACCACCGTATTCACCAGAATGCCGTCGGCAGTGTAATAAAGTTCTACCTCGGTTTCGGTGCCATTTTCATTCTTTTCAACATCTATGACATATATGGTTTCGTCATATCCATAACGTGTTATGACATCCACATCGTCATCGCGCCTCCACGGAGATTGTCCATACTCCGATTCCTCAAACGATGTTTTAACAGCTTGTGGCAATTGGCTATAAGGTATGTCAAAATCGCTCATCGACCACCGAGCATCGCTCATGCGATACCAAGCCTTGCCCGCTCCATTACTTATACTACGCACCTCACCTACCGTGAAACTGGCAACGGCATAATCGCCTTTAATCTCCCAACTTACATTCGATGCATCTGGATACTGGCTGTTGAAAGCTTCTACCACCTTGTCGGGAACAGTTCCGTTCTGGTTCGGGTTGTCATCATCACTGCAAGCCGTTAAGAAAACGGCTACACAGGCAATCAATGTTAAAAATAAATGCTTTGTCGTTTTCATACAGTTTTACGAATTTAAAATTATACATTCGCAAATTAAGCAATCTTCCACCAAGCCCACAACTCGCTTAATTTTATTTAACTACTTCGCTCAACTTGCACTATCTTTCGATAAAGTAATGGTATTTTTGGAGTAAATGGCTGAAATGACTGAATTTCAATAGGAAATATTAGTAATTAACCCGTAGAGCAGTCGGTTTCGACAATCCTCAAAGGTTGGAAAACAGGCCGCTTTGCATAAAACATTTCCTTAAAATTGTCCGAAAATGGCACTACTGAAAGCAGTCGTTTTGACTTCAAAAGCAATCAAGGGCGGTAAGAACAAAGTAAGAATTTCGGTCGCCCACAACGGGGATACCCGTTACATTGTAACTGACATTATCCTTGACTCAAACAAGGAGTTCCGCAATGGCATGGTGGTGAAACGCGCCGATGCGACTATGCTCAACACGAAAATCAGAAATCTGCTGCAACACTACCAAGCGGCACTCGACGAATTGGATTATGTCAATGGCTTGTCATGCCCCGAGCTTGTTTTCCAGCTTCGGAATGCGAGCAGCTACAAGCACCGTACTCTCCAATCCATATACGAGGAATACATGGCAAATGCCCACGTCAAGCCGAACACGATACAAAATTACCGAAGTATGTGGAGAAACATATCCGGCTATATCAGCCAAAAGACCCTTGTCGAGCATATAACCCATGGTACGGTACTCGGGCTTGACAAATATCTTTGGAGCCGCAAAATGAAACCTGTGACGGTTCGCACCAACCTTGTGTTCCTCATGGTGTTGCTCAATTATGCCAAACGGTGCGGATATGTGCAATTCCGTGTTGACCCGTTTTTTGGCTTTGAATTACCAAATATGGAAGTGAGGCAATCATGGCTGACCGTTGACGAAGTTAAGAAAATCCGCGACTTCGACACATCAAAGAAGAACCTTGCCAAGTGCAGGGACTATTTCATGCTATCTTATTACCTTGGCGGCATTAACATGGCTGACCTGCTTGCGATTAATTTCAACGAACAATCGGACACTATCCATTATGTGAGGAAGAAAACGGAAAACAGGCCGAAGATGAACAAGTTCGTGGAGTTCTCAATCCCCGACGAGGCAAAAGTAATAATATCTCGTTACAAAGGTGCTGACGGCCGCCTTACGGCGACAGATGCCCAACGGAAAGACGGCCATCACTATTTCCTGTGTACCAATATGCCGAAACTCGCCGAGGCGACAGGCATCAAGAACCTTGTGTATTATTCGGCGCGGAAATCATTCAGCCAACACGCATTCAACCTTGGTATAAGTACGAGCATCATAGATTTTATTCTCGGCCACAGGGTTGACAAGGGCGGCACGTCGCTATATTCATACATAACCGTCACGCCCGAAATGGCATCTGCCGCCGTGCGTAAAGTGTTGGATAATTTGAAATAAGGTATTAATTTTGCAATGTTTGATTAAAGATGATACAGTTACCAACGCAATGGAAGGAGTTTGCCATGATTGCAGAAACAAAAACAGGAACGATTGACTCGGTGGTGCTTGCCAACTATATATTGAAGCACTATGGCCCAATGTCGCATTTAAAGCTACAAAAATTACTTTTTTACTGTGATGCCTACTGCCTTGCGTTCTTCGGGAGTGAGTTGGTTGCAGACAAGTTTGAGGCATGGGTACATGGCCCTGTTTGCCGAAAAGTGTATAACGAGATGAGAGGGGCATCAGTGCTTTATACTGATGTTGCCTATTCTCCTATACCGGGCATAGATGAAGATGCGGAATTTGGTAAATTGCCAATCGATGTAAAAGACTTGGTGAGCGATGTACTCAAGAACCTCTCGATGTGGTCCGGGGTTGAACTTGAACGGTCAACGCACAAAGAATTGCCTTGGGTTGAGGCTCGATACGGATATGGCGAGGCAGATAAGTGCCATGTAGAAATATCCAAACAAACGACAATGACTTATTACAGGACACAGCAAGGAATGTCATGAGCAAATTCAAGCCTTCAAATCGTCCGGCACTGCACCTTGACAAGGAATCTGTGTCGGACAAGATTAAAACAGGCAATTTCAAAATTTCATTTGCTTACTTCGATCCGGCACCGATGTATGCGTCCAGTTTCCACGATTGGCAGAAATCAGGATTGTTGAGCAAGGCAATGGAAACCTTGCAAGGCTTTTGCAAACGCCCATTACGGCAACAAATAGATGGTGACAAATTCGCAATTTACCAATCGTTTCCACCGTCTGACAAGACAAAATTCGAGTACCCGAAACATGTTCCAGAAGATGCGGAATGGGCAAGAATACATGTCAACGGCCCGGCAGTCCTAATCGGCCATATTGTCGGCGATACATTTTATTTGGTATTTCTCGACAAAACGCACAAATTTTGGCTGACAAAGAAAGCCTTGGGCAAATAAGTTGTAAAAATTGGATTAAAACATTACATTTGCATTATCAATAGGTCTGCCGCAAAGGTGGATTATTGGTTTGACTTTGGGAGAGGGGGTGGTTCCCCTCTCCATTTTTATATCTTTCAACTATTATGTACGCAACACCCGACACAGACACGACATTCGACAAATATGACGAGATGAGGTTGCACATGGAGCAGCTGCTGTCGGCATCGCTCTTGGAACTCGACGTGCCGCCACGCATAGCCATTCCTCTTGGCGATGCAGGAATACGCCGGTTGAAAGACTTGGTGCGGACAAACCGCGAGGAATTAACCACCATCAAGCGCATAGGAACAAAGGCCGCCGATAAATTGGAGGCCATGCTTAATCGTTACGGGCTTTCATTCGGAATAATCGAAAAATGAAAGTGGCCACCATAAAACGGTAGCCACCTGAAACGCCTACACATCATCACTTTCCACATCACAAGGGCGTTCCATATGGCAAATACCGACAACAAGGCAAAATATTCACCTATATATGGAAAAAAGCACGGGCAGCCACAATAAGACCACCCGTGCCTGCCGACTTATGAGCAATTAGAATGGATAATGTACAATTTATAATTATCTCATATCGTCGGCGAGCCTTTGTAATTCAAGGCCGATAGTTTCTAATGCATTGCATAGTATTTCCATTTCTTCAGGAGTGAAATCCACTGGTTTACCGTTCTTAATGTGGTTGTTCAGTTTTTGGCTGAACCAGCAAGTTGACTTGCCAAAGAACCTACGTGCGATATAAGAGCCATTTAATACATGTAGCAGGTCGCTGCGCTTTAATATCTGTTTTTTTGACAATACAGGGTCGTTTGCCCACTCTTCCTTGTGTCGTTCACATATTGCCCGTGCATCTTCTATTGCTTTTTGTTCTATGCTATCCATATTATAAATATATTTTAATAAGCCCCTCCCTCCTTGGATGGGAGGGGCGTCGGGTTAATCTTTGATTAGTTTTCTTACCAGGGACCTGATTTCATCTTTAAATACTGCCCTTTCTTTTTTGTCTTTAATCAGCCGAAGTATGCGGAGTAGCCCTATCAAATCCTCGACTTCTTTTTCAAATTGTACATCATCCATTTTTTCTATATTTAATTGCTTGTCTTATGACATTGCAAAGATAGTAAATATATATTTACTATCAAAATATACAGGTATTTAGTTTTATCGAATGACGTTAAAATATGCAAACTCAAAAATTATATAAGTTGTAGTTCACGCCGATGCCCACGTAGGGCCCGGTACCGCCGCAGCCCACGCCGTAGCCTGCTTGCAGGCCGATGCCCCAACGCTTAGGTTTTTCCTTTACCGTGGTTGTAATGTAGTTTGTCCGGGGGTAGACAAATATGCTGTCAAGCTGCGGACGGTAGCCGCTCACGTATGCCCGGTATAGGCTATCACTGTATACGCGCTGCGTGATGGGGACAACCACCGCTACCGAATCTGTCACCTTTACGGTATCTGTAACTGTCACCCGGGCAGTGTCGGCCACCATGAGCCGCACAGTCTCATACCGCACCACGGTGCTATCCACCGGCACCGGCATACTGTAGCGCACGGTATCGACCACCGTAACCGTGTCGGAATAGACCGCGCTGCCACCATCAGCCGCTCCGCGGGCGTTCCACCCGAGCAGCAACCCAATGAATAACGGCACGCACATCAGGACAACGGCCGTAGCGAGCGCAAATAAAAACACTTTTATGTCTCCTTTCATATCCACTATACAAAACAAAAGCGGCAGCCTCAATCTCTACACCGGGGCCGCCGCTATTTGTTTTATATTCAATAGATATTATATAGAATGAGGTTTTAGGGTACTGATAACCAATATTCCTGTTTCTTATTCTGTATAAACTCTAATATTACTTTTTTTCTTTTTGATAGTACATTGGAATACTTTTAAGGCCGTCTATGTGTTCATACAAGCTGTTTTCAATATGTTCTGTGTGCATAGGGTCTAACACAAAATCAATCCCTTCTCGTCTTGCCAATTTAGCAGCAGGAACAAAATCCGAATCTCCCGCAATAAGGACTATCTTGTCTACGAAACCTTTTAATGCCAAAGATGCTATATCAACTCCGATTTTCATATCTATACCTTTCTGCCGAAGTTCATAATACATATCGTCAGCAGTAATGTCATCAAATGTTATTTCATGTTTCAACAACTTTTGTAAAGCATGATCGTATAATATCCATCTCTTACTCTCTTTTAATGTTCCTAAACGTAAAGCGACTTTACGCTTTTTACGCATTTCGGTTATTATCTCCTTGCGGCATATCGCTTCATCTGTTTTTGAGAAATCGATACATTTCTTGGAAATTGGATTGTGTATGCGTTTTTCCAAAGGAAGGCAGTCGTAATAAAAAATGCGATATAAATAGTTGTTCTTTCCAACGTGAGCATGGGAAATAGTATATAAGTCGGAAGCTATTGTTGCTGCCGATTTTTTCCTGCTTTTATTGTACATGGCATTATATCGCTTAATGAAATACCCTCCGTCAATTAATATTGCAACTCTGATGGGAGTTTCTGTATAAGATGTGTGTGTTCGTGTAGCCATAAAAAATAAAAAGACCTTTGGGTGGGTTTATTCATTATCAAGTGTGGAACAAACGCAAGCCAAAGGTGTAATTCTTCCTTTGCAAAATTACAAAGAAAGAAATATACAGGCAAAACCCAAATACTTTATTTTTTTGTTCATAATATTTTTTAACACATATCCCCAAAAGTGGTAAATGGCGGCCCGCGATGTCAATGAACTCCCTGCCTTGGTTTACAAATCGTGTTTACAAGTCTCGTATGTAGTCCGTGATGCCTTTCGCATGCAGGTCGGCGAGGGCGGTGAAACCCTCCTCGCTCAGCATATAGTCAACGTCCTGGCGGTTGTCTTGGAAGAGGTTCTCGGTCAGCACAGCCGGGCATACGGTGTCGCGGCACATCGCCAAGTCCTGCGGCCACCATGGTTGCCCGGGAGCATAACGGCGTACCTTCTGCCCGAACAGCTCAGCGGCCTCGATTAGCTTTTTGGCGAGACGCTTGCTGTTGTCGCTCGCGTTGAGCGACACGTATGCGCCCCAGCCGCGGGCATTTGCCCACCCAGAGCCGTTGCCTGCCGCGTTGCAGTGCAGCGACACAAGCAGCACCCACGGGTGCGAGCGGCACACCTCGTTGACGCGGCGGCAACGCTCACGCAGCGGCACGTCCGCATCCTCCTCCACTATGCGCCTCGCGTCGATGCCCTGCGTCAGCAGCCGTGCCTCCACCGCGGCGGCCAGTCGGCGCGTGTATTCCCACTCCAGCAGCCGCCCGTCGGGCGACCGCTTGCCTTTGGTGTCAATGCCATGTCCATTGTCGATAAGTATTTTCATCGTCATAATTGATTGGTAATCCTGTGATAAAAATCAAGTTTAATGTTATCGTAAACAGCCTTTACATTGGTATAGGCTCGGCCATTGTTCGGCCCGGTTTCATTGTACAATTCATTTTCTACGACCTTGGCAACCCATTCTATCCATTCCGGACTGCAATACTCAGATAGCCTTTTGCCCCGGTATCTGAAATTGTCGAAACGGCTGTTGCGGTCTTCGTAGAGATTATGCAGGAGTGTATGAATTTTTGCCTTGGTTGCATCCTTATCTGCGATATGGTTTTCTTCCCTTATCTTCTTGATGATCCGGCAGACCTTTTCGACAGCCAAATCAAAGAAAACGCCCGAAATGCTTTTGATGCGCAGTTGCGTTTCTGGTATCAACCCTTCGGCAATGTCAATCATCGCCTCGCCGTTTTTTGTTGCCAACTCCTGCAAGTTCGTCAGCTTATCGGAATAGTCATTAAGGATGCTCTCAATTACCGACTTGAACCAACGGAAACAAGCGACCATCAACCCGGACGAAAGCAGTAGAAAAATGGCACAAATAATTATCATTATGCCATAGTCTGAAATGCCTTTGGCGACATCCAATGTACCCTGTATGTTACCCATGTCACGCAGCATTTAATTGATTAACGAAAACAAGGAGCCGAGAGCCGCGCCAATAATCGCACCTGCTGCGTCGGCTGCAATATCAAACCAATCCCATTTGTTGCCGGGTACGCATTTGTCGCCATATTCCTTGCCAAACCCTATTGCAGTGCCTGCAATTACACCTGCGACAACAGATAACAGGTATGACGCTCCACAAACGGCTTCGATAAATGAAGCCATCAATGCCACTGCCAAACAAGCAAAAAAGTGTTTGATTTTGTCTGTCTTAATTTCCATGATTAATATTTTTTCTCAAAAATAGGGCATTAACCGTATCGGGATTCCAAAAGACAATTTTTTAAAATCGTGGGATAGTTTAATTATTGATAGATTAGCAACTTACAAAAACAGTGAAACTATACTGAACAAGAATTACATTAAAAAATTTGAACTATGATTTATGGATATATCCGAGTGAGTACTGACCGCCAAACGGTCGAGAACCAACGCTACGAAATCAAACGATTCTGCCAGGAAAACAACCTGCAAGTGGACAAATGGATCAGCGAGACCATCAGCGGCGCCAAAGAGGTGGATAAGCGTCGTCTGGGCAAACTGCTGAAGGGCGTACGGAAAGACGACATCATCATCTGTTCTGAAATCAGCCGCCTTGGCCGCTCCCTCTTCATGATCATGTCCGTACTCAATCACTGCATGGAAATCGGCGCAAAGGTCTGGACGATTAAAGACAACTACCGCCTGGGCGATGACATTACCAGCAAGGTTCTTGCCTTCGCCTTCGGCATCAGTGCCGAGATAGAACGAAAGCTCATCAGCCAGCGCACCCGGGAAGCCCTTGCCCGGAAGAAGTCCGAGGGCATAAAACTGGGCAGGCCGAAAGGACCCGGCAAGCGCATCCTCGATGGTAAGGAGAAACAAATCAAAGCCATGCTGGCCGCCGGGGTGACCAAGGTGCAAATGTCAAAAGTTTACGGTGTCCATGTCTCCACTCTTCACGAATTTTTAACGGCAAAAGGATTGCGTTAGAACACTGTTCAAATGCCAATAAACCGTCGGGATAAAATGTTCGTTTTTGGACGAGGACGGACAGGTTGAGACGTGGGAGTACCAGGGAGGAACATTTACTTCTGTCGGAGAATGGGGGAAAGTTGGCATCAAAAGGTTTTTAGAATATGAAGCTCTATTATCTGGGAAAAGAAAAGCCAGTGTCGGGAAAAACAAAATTAATCTATCAAATAAGATAGACGGTTATTTTTTAGCGTCTAATGGGAAATTGACGCAAAATTCGTCTTACTGTATATCTAATTATATAGAGATAAAACCCAGTACGCAATACTATATTAGTAATACAGGTGTTGGAGGTGCTTACAATGTAATTTATGATAAAGATTTGAATGTATTAAGCGCAACAAAAGGTGGAGCGGTAACAACACCCTCGAATGCTAAATATATTCGTCTTTCTATTCTTACGAGTGCGATTGGCACAGCCCAAATGGAATTGGGGGGTAGTGGAACTTCATACGAACCATATACAGACAACCATGAAAACGAACAAAGATTTGCACAGGTAGAACAGAAGTTTGAACTAACGAAAGTAGAAGCCGACAATAGTTATGCAGGAATATCTGTAGGTAAAAACTTATTCAATAAGGCAACAGCGACTAAGGGCTATTGGATTGACCAAAGTGGAAATTTGTGGGCTAACGATAAATTTTATTTATCTGATTATATAGCAGTAGAACCAAACACACAATATTGCATTAGTAATTCCAGTACAGGTGGGGCAAGTAATGTTTGGTTTGATGAGAATTTGGAAGTAATAGGAACTGCTGAAAAAAGCGGCGCAACCACTTCTCCCGAAAATGCAGCTTATATAAAGCTTTCTATTGACGCATCTAAGATTGATACAGCGCAATTTGAAAAAGGTGGGTCTGCTACATCTTACGAACCATATACAGACAATTATGAAAACGAACAAAAATTTGAGGAATTACAAGCCGAGTTAGATGAAACAAATACGCATCTAACAGAAATGGAAAAGAAATTACCTAAAACAACAATGGGGAAAAATTTGTTTGACCCGGATAAAGTTGTTAGCGGTTTTCTGAATAAGGCTGGAATAGTAGTAAATAATGATGTTTATGTAACGTCTGATTTTATAGCCATAGAGGGAGGGCAAACAGTAACAGCCCATCCGCTCGGAACGGGTCCGATTTATTTATGCCAATATGATTCGGATAAAACATTTATTGTAGGCACGCTAAACAAACAGACTTTAACAGTTACGCTGGAAAGTAACACGGCTTATATTAGGGCTACTTTCTTGGCCTCAAATTACGCAACGGAGGGGCAAATTGAATACGGTTCAACAGCAACCGAATATGAGCATTTCCGTTATGTTATAAGCGAGGATAGTTTACCCGAAGGCATAGGCAGCGGAACAACACCGGAAGAAGTCGGGGAACTTATAGACGAAGAAGTTTTCCCGGCAAAATTGATATTACCGAAAAAATTATATTTCATGGTAGGCAGGCAAAACAACTTGTATTTCAAACAAGCTATTAAATGCCCTAATTATGAAAATTTTGATTTTATGGTGTCAAATGTATCTTCGGGGTTAAAGGTATTTGATAGGCAGTTATCTGGAACACCAACGCAGGAATCATCTTCCGATAATAAATTAACATTAAGAAAGTTCGGAAAGCTATTACAAGAATTACAAGTTACATTTAATACCGTAACAGCACCATCTTCTGCCAAGACTGTAAAAATACTCGATACGGGGGATAGCATTTCAGATTTGGGAGGTTGGCAAGTAGCATTAAAAAAACTTCTCGAAAGCCATAATGTAACGGTTAAATACATTGGAACAATGATTAATCGTGTTGATATCGGTAGCTCATCTTCTCCTAATTATGTAGAGGATATTTGGGGCGAAGTGCAAAGCGGAGGGAACATGAGTTTTATTACCGAGTATGGTGGAGCAGCCAAGATATTAACTGTTTCCAATATAACGGAATTACCGAAAACAGGTTATCCGGGCACAGCCTATCTTGACTCAAATAATAACAGTTGGGTAGTCAGAGGATTTAAGCTGACAATGGGTGACGATGGGAAGTATAGCGGTAAGTTGAAATTGGGCAAATTTAAGGCAGACCCAAATTATGGGGATGGAGCAACAGACGATGAATCAGAAGCCGGAAATTTTCCAGCAAGCGGAACGATAACCAAGACTGCGTCCGAGGGTGGAAGTACATTAGTAGGAGATGAAACTATCGCCTATACATCATTTGACGATGCAAGATTTAACCCGTTCTGGAATCCGGCAACGGATGAACTTGATTTCCAATATTATTTTGATTATTGGGGATTTGAAACCCCGGATATATTTATTATGCAATGGGGATATAATGAAGTAGGAAGTTATGAAGAAATAGACTCAGATACGGTTCAAACTGCTAAAAATAGGGCTAAAACTATAATTGATAAATTTCACTCTCAATATCCAACTACTAAAATAGTGTTTGGCATAGAAATATATGGAAGGGAGGTTGTACAATATAACGGAAATACATCTAATAATTCTAACCCTAAAAAATATAGTATATTATCACTTGCAGAAGAATTAATTTCATTATTTGATAATGACCCATACAAGGATTTTGTTACACTTGTGCCTGTATATGCACTAATGGACCATATTTATGGTTATGGAAACTTAACTGACATTACTCTATGTGATTTATATCAAGAATGTAAGACAACTGTAGGAACTAATGGAAAAGATGGTGTACATCCTCCTTATGATAGAGGATTATCTGAAATAGGAAGAGCTTATGAACCTGTTGCGTTATCTTTGATTAAATAAAGAATTAACATAGAGTCTGCCCAATATAAGCAGCCTCTCTAAATTTAATAGGATTTTTATTCAACTAATAATGCCGCTATCTGGTGCGCTACACAATACGCCATCTGCCTATATCCTAAATCATACGGGTGAGTTGCATTCATAAACCAGTGTTCCTTGCTATTGTTGTTCTCTATGAAACAATCCGTATAAGGCACTACGGGGAAATCAACTGATGCGGAGCCACCGCCTTTGGTTAAATTTCCTGCCGCTGGCACGGTATCTTGCGGAACCGATTGTGCATTCACAAATTCCTGTTCGTGGTTATTCCAAGAGGCAAACTTTTGTTGGCTCTTGCATACAAGATATCCACGAGCATCATAAAATATAGCTTGGAACTCTTGTCTATCACTTGTGTAAACATAGACGCTACTCTGTTGGAAGTCAAAATTCTTCAGCTTGGTCAAATCATCATCCGGCATACTGCCTTCAATTTTGAAATATCTGTATCTGTTATCTACATAGCCGTAGCCATACCAACGGTTAATGCCCATAACAGATTGTCCGATAAATACATTCGATTTATAATCATCCCTTGCTTCTATCTGTTCATTAATGTAGGTGCGAAGATAATAGTTATTTATTTGGTAATTTCTTTTTAGGTCAGATGAAGGGAATCCATTTAATGACGCCCATCCTGTCGGGCTGGGACAATCCAAGCCTGCAAGATTGAGAATTATCTTACAATTCGGGCTGTCGGCCAAAATCGCATCTACCAACGTAGTTACTGCGCTTAATGTTTCTTCCCAATCTGTCTTGGTTGTCTTTACGCTTCCCATACTATCATTCACACCTAATTGGATGTTACATATATCCAACTTTGTGGATAATCCGCATAAATCCTGTCTATAGTGCGTAAAATCCAATTCGTTTGTTACAGTATTCCATAACGGGTTATTCCCCCCAACAGTCCATGAAGTAAATGTTATCGTTTCATCGCCTGTTCCCGAAGTACGTGTAAGGGTGTCTCCGCTTGGTTCGGTGCTTCCACTCTGTCGGCTCATTGTAAGATAATTACTGCCTCTTTCAAACAGTTTGTAGGTACTTCCGTTATTGCTGTAAATGTCATCACTTGAAATGCTGGGCATTTCATCCACAAAAAACTTGAATCGAACAGTAGATGGCGCATTTACAAACGTAGTATAAGCGTAACCACCGATACCCTCGTGTTTTAATCCACTCGTGCCTGCATCACGTGTTCCGATAAAATTCATCGTGATTCCCATTTCCTTTAATGCCTTATCTACATACGCTGTATAACCTTTGTCACCGCTGTTTATATCCGTCCAGCTATCGCCAAGCATAAGGATTGATTTTCCCGATACGGTTGTTGTATCTACGACATGAAGTGTTGTTGCCTTATCAACAAGCAAGTTATTGAATTGGTCAAAGATTGAAATCGTAATGGTATAATCACCAGGTGTTTTCGTATAAATGGTAAATCCCTCTTTTGTTATAAGGCACTTGCTTCCCATGCCCTGTGGACTGACTCTCGCGGATATGTTATAATTAAGCAAGGTATTATCTTGGTTGCTTTCAACGCCATAAATAAATTCGTTGTAATAAAAGGTCTGTTCCCTGCCTGTTACCACATACAAGTCTGTCGGCAAAGTAATCATCGGTGTAGTAACCTTACCGTCATTTTCTCCCGTTCCTAATTCTTCTTCAATGGTAGATACTCTTTCTTTAAGTGAAACCAAATCCCCTTTACCCTGAAATAATGTAATAGCCGTACTATATCGGTATGTGTTAAGCTTTCCTTGAAAGTACATGCCGATACGGGTGCCATCTTCGTTGTTGACATCCCAAGCTCTAATTGTTACGTTATTCCCTGTGTAATATACCCAAAAGTATTCTCCTGCTTCCAGCGTTACGTCTTTCCCTAATTGTATTTCGTAAAGTCCGCTTTGTGGCAATTCGATTGTGGAGAAATTATCTATTTGTTTAATGATAGTTCCACCACCTGCTGATACTGCTGTTCCTTGTTTTACTATCAGACTACCTGTTGTTGGCTCATCACTGGATTTACGTCTTAAACCCAATCTTACGGCATTAAATGTTTCTTGTGTTTTAGCTTGATGTATAAGTCCAATGTTATTGTATTTATAATCTGTATTCCCGGCCTGTTCTTCTAAATCCTCAAATACAGTTGTTTCGGTTTCATTATATAGACGGCTTTCCATTCCTGCGCCCAATGCGGCTTGACTTGCTACGGGTTCAATATTTAGCTTGGCATAAATTGTAGGGCTGTTTTCCATTACTTTGGCTGCGTCTTGTATAACCATAGTAATATTTACGTTATTATCATATATAATCTTACTCCAATCTATAATCAAATAAGCATGGAAAGTTCCGTCATTTGATGCAACCTCTACAATGCCGCCATCCAAACCACCAAGATTATTTTTATTTACCTCAGAATAATTGGTGCTATCCCCTTGCTTATTAATCCATATCAAGCCGTTAGGGTAACCGCTCGATAAAACAAGCCTTTTAATCTGATAAACAGCTTCACTTTCGTACTTGTCAATATACAGTTCTTTAATTGCATTAGCGAAATCCCCTATTACATAAATGGGGGCTACATTCTTGGCTAATTTCTCATCTACCTGTGAAGCAACATATAGTTTTACGAAATTATTGTAATAATCTGCTACATTAGAAAGATTTGGCTTTCCCGTGTATAGTTCATATACAAGTTCATCATCACCATTGGTATAACTGATAATCATGCCTGTCTGCCTTTCATATTTTGGCACAGCACAGCGTGTGCTATTTACATTATTATCCCACGTCACAGAATGATACATTCCTACTCGCATTTTATACCAATTATCCACTGACATAAATTGGGAAATGGATGTCGTTCTGATGGCATTGAATTGCCATAATTCGCGTTCTGTATCCGAAACTTTAAATGTCAAATACCGCACATATAATTGGATGGTGCTCGGAACTTTCTTTATGGCCGTTTCAATCGTGTAATTGTCAGTTCCGTCTATTCCTCCTGTTGGAAATTCTGCGCTTACATCAAATAATACACTTTGATTGGCTCCTATTCGCGCCCAGTTATTTACACTTGTAAACCTATTCCCTATATACTCCCACGTCTCCAGCTCCCCCGCCTCGTCCAGAAACGAACATTTTATCCCGACGTTCCTCAGCGATGCCGGGATCATCGCAATCGCCGTCTCCAGTGTATATTTATTTGTACCGTCAATGCCGCCCGTCGGATAGATTTTCGACACGTTCACCTCCTCGATGAGCGTCGAGGAATCCACTCTCAAATCCTTATGTACCACCGCATCCATCACAGTAGCCGGATAGACCGTCTGACCGTCCTTGGTAATCTTCACTTTTTTTGCCATAATGCTATTTGTTTTCTATTTTAATACTGTTAAAATAATCCTCATATTCCGTTTCGTCCACCGACACCACCTGTACCAGTTGCCCTTCCAATTTTTGTACCACTGCTGCATTCAAAGCTTCTTTATCCTCCTCTGACATAT
>CALUMJ010000045.1 GCA_944321715.1 uncultured Muribaculaceae bacterium
ATCTGGTTGTTGAAGTTTCGACCGTGCTCGCACAGTGAGTCGTCATACAATCTGTCGTTACCGGCAGGTGCTGCAAGCATCAAGCCCATGCGCACACCATCGGCACCATATTTTTCAATAAGCCCGATGGGGTCGGGCGAGTTGCCAAGTGTCTTCGACATCTTGCGCCCGAGTTTGTCGCGCACAATACCGGTGAAATACACATTCTTGAACGGGCGGTCGCCGCCATATTCATATCCGGCCATTATCATGCGCGCCACCCAGAAAAATATAATATCGGGGCCTGTCACAAGGTCGGTGGTAGGATAGTAATATTTAAATTCCTTGTTGCCGGGTTCGAGTATGCCATCGAAAAGCGAGATGGGCCACAACCACGAAGAGAACCACGTATCCAAGCAATCCTCGTCTTGAGTCATGGCAAAATCGCTGCCGGCAAGCACGGGGAATTTCTCCACCGCAAGACGGCGGGCATCTTCCATGCTCTCGGCCACGATGCACTCGCGCTTAGTGCCATTGGCACTCGGCACTTCCACATAGTAGGCAGGTATGCGATGTCCCCACCACAACTGGCGCGAGATACACCAGTCCTTAATGTTGGTCATCCAGTAGCGATAGGTGTTTTTGAACTTGGCTGGATAGAACTTCACATCGTCGCACTCCACAGCTTCGAGAGCCGGTTTGGCAAGGTGTTCCATCTTCAAGAACCATTGCATCGACAGCTTAGGCTCTATTACGGCATCGGTGCGTTCGCTGTGCCCAACCTTGTTGGTGTAATCTTCCACCTTTTCGAGCAATCCTGCGGCTTCGAGGTCTTTCACAATCTGCTCGCGCACGGCAAATCGGTCCATGCCTACATACAGCCCGGCAGCCTCGCTCAGCGTGCCGTCATCGTTGAAAATGTCGATGCTTGGCAAGTTGTGCTTTTCGCCGAGCATGTAGTCGTTCACGTCGTGGGCGGGTGTCACTTTCAAGCAACCTGTACCAAACTCAATGTCAACATATTCGTCCTCGATGACAGGGATTTCCCTGCCCACGAGCGGCACAATCACGCGCTTGCCGCGCAACCACTGGTTTTTGGGGTCGTTGGGGTTGATACACATCGCCGTGTCGCCCATGATGGTTTCGGGTCGTGTGGTAGCAACCACAGCGTAAGAAGAGCTTTGGGCTACATAATACCTCAAGTAATACAACTTGCTGTGTTCCTCCTCATACACTACCTCTTCGTCCGACAGTGCAGTCAGGGCCTTGGGGTCCCAATTCACCATTCTCACTCCACGGTATATAAGCCCCTTGTTATACAAATCGACAAACACCCGGATGACGCTGCGGCTGCGCTTCTCGTCCATGGTGAAGCCGGTGCGTTCCCAGTCGCACGATGCGCCGAGCCGCTTCAGCTGCTCAAGTATTATGCCGCCATGCTTGCGCGTCCACGCCCAGGCGTGTTCCAGGAACTGGTCGCGCGTCAGGTCGGTTTTCTTAATGCCCTCGTTTGCCAACTTGTTCACCACCTTTGCCTCGGTAGCAATCGAGGCATGGTCGGTACCCGGCACCCACAGCGCATTCTTGCCCTGCATACGGGCGCGGCGCACGAGAATGTCTTGTATCGTGTTGTTGAGCATGTGGCCCATGTGCAATATGCCAGTCACGTTTGGCGGCGGAATCACTATGGTGTAGGGTTCGCGGTCGTCGGGTTCGGAGTGGAACAAACGGTGTTCCATCCAATACTTATACCACTTGTCCTCGACTTCCGAGGGGTCGTATTTTGTTGCTAATTCTTTCATAAAACCAACATTTTCAATTCAAGTTGCAAAATTAACAATTAATTCCAACAAATAAGTACCCACATGAATTTTACCCGATTATTTGGGCGCAAAATCCACGACCTTTTCATTTAAAGCGGCAATGCAGGACGGCGAAGCCGTCCAATTTCACGTAACCGCCGGTGACAAGCCCCGAAGTGGGCGTAGGAACCGCAGGGAAAGACATCCGCAGATGTAGAGGGTGTATCAAAATCCAAAATTTTGTGTTTTTTGTAGAGACGCGATTTATCGCGTCTGCCATTGCAACAATTCATTGTGCTGTACATCAGATAATTGTATATTCAGCCGAAGCAGACGCGATAAATCGTGTCTCTACATTTATCTGCGGTATTCCAACTTTGATACACCCCCGATGACCGCTCGATGGTAGTCGCAATTCGTTGTAATTGTGGCAGTAACGAGGGTGTATCAAAATTGCATCAACTTGGTTCGTAGGGACGTACGGCTCGTGCGTCCGTGTGCCACAATGTCTTGTTAACCATCTGTAAATCAACAGAATATACGACTGATTGCGCAGCGGACGCACGAGCCGTGCGTCCTTACAAAATTGCGCAAATCTGCATTTTGATACACCATCTTGTGGCTGCAATTACGCCCCATTCTTGCACCAAATCACATTTAGGCACGGCAGGGGGGCTACAGGTGCAGCTCGGGGAGCTTGCGGGTGGCGCACAGGGGAGCGAGGTGGGCGGCGAGCATCTGCTCCACTTGTGGAGGTATGCAGCGAGCCGAGGCCGGGCAGATGGCCACGCAGCGCATGCACATGAAGCACCGCGACGGGTCAACTTTCGCCACATCGCCGCTGTCGATTGCTCCAGCAGGGCATTGGCTGGCACATAAGCCGCATTGCGTACATGCATCGGTGGGCATCGGCACAACTCCCGACGGCTTGACCTCGCGATACGGGCGATTGCCAGGAACCTGAGGTTCAGAGGCATCGCCGTGCAGCAACTTGCATTTGATTTGCTCGGCAAAGTCCGTCAATGTGGCAATATCTTCACTGTCGGGCCGGCCCGCGCCATACTTGCGCACCACCGAATGCTCGGCAATGGCAGCCACTGCCGCCACTACCACAAACCCTGACTGCACTGCAAGGTCGCGAAGCTCAATGAGCGTATCGTCGTAGGCACGGTTGCCATACACGCACACCACCACTGCCCTTGCACCAGTCACCGCCTTGACCTGCGCCAAGCGAGCCGCCGCCAAAGATGGCACCCTCCCGGCAAACGACGGCATGGCGATTACAGCCACGCTGTCGGTGTCCACGGTACAGGTTTTGCTACTCTCCCAGCCGGGAGCAGCAAGGTCAATCACATCGGGAGCAACATCACTTATTACCCGAGCCAACGTGTCGCACACCTTGCGGGTGCCGCCTGTCGGGCTGAAAAATATTTCGATTGTCTTCATATCTATAAAAAACTATGGGTCGATGCATATAACACAGCCGCATGCATGGTGTGCACACGGCTGCCGCTTTATGTGTTTGAAACGAACTTGTCAAAAATAATAGTTTTGGCACTTGCTATTATACAACAACATGCCCTCGGCAACTTCTCGTGCCGTAGCTTCACCCTTAATCGTAGCAACAATGCTCAAAGCAAAAGGCACAGCCGAAGCTGGGCCGTTGGCCGTAATCACATTGCCATCGGCAACCACCGGGGTGAACCCTTTATGTGCATTGGGCATCTTGCCTTCAAATCCCGGGTAGCACACAGCCTCACGTCCATCAAGAATGCCCAACGGAGCCAGCACCACCGCGGGCGAAGCACAAATGGCGGCAATGTTACGTCCGGCACGGTTGTGTTCGATGAGGAGCTCGACCAATGGCTTGTAATCGGCAAGGTTGGTGGCACCAGGCAGCCCGCCCGGCAAGATTAACCACAAAGCGTCGGAGAAATCGATTTCGTCAAAAAGAACATCGGCAGTAATGGTTATGCCATGAGCACTTGTAACATCTTTAGTGTCATTAATTGATACTGATTTCACTTCTATGCCAGCACGACGGAGAACGTCAATCGTGGCGATGGCTTCTATGTCCTCGAAGCCCGTTGCTAAAAATAAATAGGACGTGTTCATAATGGTGAAGAGTTTTTGTGTTAATAGATATGGCAAATATATTCAATAATTCGGGATAAAAAAAGCATTCACGCAATATTTATGGGCATTGCCACTCTTCAAAACACATAATTTATAACATTTGAGCCAACAATAAAGAAATTTCGACATATAAACCGTCCATATTGTAACATTATTGTAACATTATTGTAACATTGCGCCATTTGCGGCATACGTAAAGACGTTACCAATGTTTTTCGTAACTTTGCACAGAAGCAAACACAGGTTTTATGAGAAACAAACGACAATACGCAATAATATTAATCGCAGCAGTAATCGCCGTCATAGCCATGCTCGTGCGAAAACCCATAGAATACCGAACCACCTCGGGCGTGGTGTGGCACACAACCTACAACATCACTTACGAGAGCGACAAAAACCTTGACGATTCAATAATTCTTGTAACAAACCGCATCGACTACAGCGCATCGATGTACAACCCGCTATCGACGTTGAGCCGCATCAACAACAACAGCACCGACATCGCCGACACCACCGTGGCACTGCTCCTCAAGAAATCAAAACTTATCCACCTTGCCACCGACGGAGCATTCGACCCCACCGTCGCACCCCTCGTCAAGTTGTGGAAGACACAAGACAATGGCGCGCAGCTGCCAAGTGAGGCGCAAATCGACAGCGTGATGCAATTTGTTGGGCTCGACAAGGTGAGCATCGATAGCACCAACCGAATACATAAAGCCGACAGCCGCATACAAATCGACTTCAGTGCCATAGCTAAGGGGCATGGCTGCGACGAAGTGGCACGAATGCTCGCCCGCAACGGAGTAGAGAACTATATCGTGGAGATTGGCGGCGAAATAGTGGCACATGGCAGAAACCAGCACGGAAAGCCTTGGAGAGTGTCGGTCGATACACCAGTAGAAGAGAATGCCGAGGTATCGCACTCGCCAGCCGAAGTATATGAATTAGACGGCCAAGCAATGGCCACATCGGGCAACTACCGCAATTACAAAGTGGTGAATGGGCAGAAAGTCGCACACATCATCGACCCCAAAACGGGATACTCGGTACAAAGCGACCTGCTGAGTGTGACAGTCATCGCCCCCACGTGCATCGAAGCCGACGCATACGCTACTGCCATGATGGCCATGGGGCTTGAAAAGTCGCAACAGTGTGCCTTTGCACATACCAAAAGGCTGACAGTGCTATTGATTTACGCCGATGAAAATGGGGTTATGCGATTGTGGGAAACTCCACGTATAGACTTAGCTCACTGATAACCTCGCAGCGAACCATTGCTCAGAGGGGGTGCAGCGTCGTGTCGTCACTCGTCCTTGACGTTTTTCGAGCGGGTTTCTTTCTTGGTCGATGTGCTTGTGTCCTTGTCTTCTTTGAGGTCTATTTCGTTTTTGGTACTGTCGAGGACCTTATATTGCAGGTAAGCCAGCGACTGGTCGGGCAAGATGCGGAATTTCAACCCATACTCGATGCGCCAGCGACGGTATTCCGATAAAAATCCCTTTTTGAGATAAGCATCAACAAACGGATGCACATACATGGTAAAATTCGATACCTTGAGCGAGTGAATCAGGTAATCGATTTTGTCTTTCAGCATATCGGTAAACAGCAAAGACGGCTGCACCTCGCCTTTACCGCCACACGACGGGCAAGCCTCGGCAGTAGCAATGTTGAGAGCCGGGCGCACACGCTGGCGTGTAATCTGCATAAGCCCGAATTTGCTGAGTGGCAGAATGTTGTGACGGGCACGGTCATTTGCCATCACCTCACGCATGTGGTCATACAGTGCTTGCCTGTGGTCGGGCTGCAACATGTCGATAAAGTCGATTACTATGATACCGCCCATGTCGCGCAAGCGCAATTGCCTGGCAATCTCGTCGGCAGCCCGCAGGTTCACGTCGAGTGCATTACTCTCCTGGTTAGTCGAGTTTTTAGAACGATTCCCCGAGTTCACGTCAATCACATGCAGAGCCTCGGTACTCTCTATAATGATGTAGGCACCCGACTTGAACGACACCGTTTTTCCAAACGATGTCTTAATCTGCTTCGTGATATTGAAATGGTCAAATATCGGAATATCCTCGGCATACAGCTTCACAATCTCCTTTTTTTCGGGAGCTATAAGTGTCACATAGTGCTGGATTTGGTCGAAGATTTCGGCATTATTCACATGTATGCTTTCAAACGCCGGGCTGAAAATATCGCGAATGAGGCTCACAGCACGGCTCTCCTCCTCATATATCAGTGCGGGAGCATCGGCGTTCTGCGCCTTTGCAATGCTGTCTTCCCAGCATTTCATCAATGCCTTAAGCTCATTGTTCAATTCTGCCACGCGTTTCCCCTCGGCCGAGGTGCGTATGATTATACCGAAGTTGTTAGGCCTGATACTTTCGATGAGTTTGCGCAGCCTCATCTTTTCTTCCGACGACTTGATTTTCTGCGACACCGATATTTTGTCGCTGAACGGTATTAGCACCAAAAACCGCCCAGTGAAAGAAATCTCGGTCGTCAGGCGCGGACCTTTCGATGATATTGGCTCTTTGGCAATCTGCACAATCAGCCGCTTGCCCACTTCAAGCACATCGGTTATCGTGCCATGCTTGTCGATGTCGGGCAACGATTTCATTTTCGACACTTGCGGCACATGGCGTTTGTCATCGCCAAGCACCTCGTCGATAAATTGCAGGTATGACTTGAACTGCGAACCCAGGTCGAGATAGTGCAAGAATGCATCTTTCTCAAATCCAACGTTGACAAACGCCGCATTCAATCCCGGCATCAACTTCTTGACCTTGGCAACATAAAGATTGCCGACGGCATACGAAGCATCCCTCGGCTCTTTTTGCAGGGATACCAATCGTCCGTCCTCGGTCAAGGCTGTAGATATGTTATCGGGCGTTACATCAACGATGAGTTCGCTTCTCATTACGTGTTTTAGTGTTAAACAAATTATGGTCTAAAAAGAGCTGGATGGACTCGCCTCACCATTCCTGCCAACGTAGCACAAAATAGCGTGGCACGCATCCGCAAATAAAAAATGTGTGTGGGCAATGGGCATAAATGCTCCCCCCCTATTCGGAGCACCAGCCGCCTATGCGGCAAAAAGCAACGTGTCACTCATGGCATACTCACCAAGCGTGTGAACCTCCGCCTTACCCATGCGCGTCCTTATCAGTGCGGCTCAATGTGGCATCCAACGGGTTGCCATTAATTTACAAAGAACAAACCCAATGAAGCAACACCGCCCTGCGTGTAGGACGGGCATCATTTTGTTTGTTCTTTATAAGACTTGTTTTAGAAAGCCGTGAATTACACACAATTCCGTTTTTTGTTTATTACTTCTTCTTATGACGGTTCTTTCTCAGTCTTTTTTTACGTTTGTGTGTAGCCATCTTGTGGCCTTTTCTTTTCTTTCCGCTTGGCATATCTGTATATATTTTAAAAGTTGATTATCATTATGCTATTATTGGGGTTCGCCGTCAGCAATGAACGGCATAGACGTGTCACAGACAAAATCACTTCACCTGTTCCATGAATACCTTGGCTGGCTTGAACGCCGGTATTTTATGCTCGGGAATAATCAGCGTAGTTCCCTTAGAGATGTTGCGAGCAGTCTTTTGCGAACGTGTCTTAACTATGAAGCTACCGAAGCCGCGCAAGTAAACATTTTCATTATTGGCGAGGGAGTCCTTAACAGTTTCCATAAATTTCTCCACAGTTTCCAATACCGATGCTTTATCAATGCCGGTCGTTTTTGCAATCTCGTTTACGATGTCTGCTTTAGTCATTGTATTCGTTATTTTAATTATTTAAAATTTCCCATATCCACAACAAAGTGGAAAACAGATGCTGGCAAAACTGCCGAACTATCTATTTTACAATAAATTTGCGTTCTGCAAACCCCACCTTTCCGGATTTGTAGGTGCAAATATCGCACTTTTTTTTGAAATATAGGCTAAGGTCATTGGTTTTTTTTCATAGAATTTTTTGTTTCTCACTTGTTTAGGTCGATATTGACCGCTTTTCAAAAGCCTTGTGCCGATTTTGCAAAATTCATGCAAGGCATATTAACCCCGATGGTCATTAGACCGCAAAATGTAAATTTTTCCCAACTTTCCCAAAACGTTTTCATCTTCTTGCCGGCAAGTCGCTTGCCGACTTGTTTCGGCATAGTCAACTAATCCAACTCAAAAACGTTACTAAACCTACTCAGAGAACCATCTCAAGCCATTGAACAAAAAATTCAAAACTGTTTCTTAACTTTGCAGCCAGTTTGCAAATACACTACTTATATATGAACAAAAAATTCACCATACCATTCCTACTGCTGGCTGTATTGTTTTGCATATTCCTTGTCGTGGCAAATATGCTCGAAGTGAAAGTAGTGAAATTAGGTCCACTGTCGGCTACTGCCGGACTTGTAGTGTTTCCCATTTCATATATCATTAACGACTGCATTGTCGAAGTATATGGCTTCAACCGCGCACGGTTCGTAATCTGGTTGGGATTTCTCATGAACTTAGTGGTGGTGCTGCTCGTGCAGCTTGCCATCGCGCTTCCACCCGACCCCGTGTGGAACGGGCAACAAGCCATGCAGGCCATCTATGGCAGCACCCCGCGCATATTGCTTGCCAGCTTTGTGGCATTCGTGTGCGGCTCGATGGTGAACGCATACGTGATGAGCCGCATGAAAGTGGCAAGCAACGGGCGGCATTTCTCGGCACGTGCCATATTATCGACACTGCTGGGCGAGGGCATCGACTCGCTCGTGTTTTTCCCGATAGCCTTTGGCGGAGTGTTGCCGTGGGAAACAGTGGCAACACTGATATGGAGCCAAGCCATCATAAAGACCGCCTATGAGGTGGCAGTGCTGCCGGTGACAATACGCGTCGTAGGGCTGTTAAAGCGGCGCGAACGCACCGACACATTCGACGACGCACATAGCAACGTCGATTACCGCTGGTGGCGAATCGACAAAATCGACTAAAAACAGTTTTTAAGTCTGGACAAGCCTAACATCATACAGTAATTTTGTACCTTTGTTTTCCAATATATCTCATGTGCAATGATAAAAGCAAAACCTTTCGTCAAATGGGTTGGCGGGAAAAGCCAGCTTATCGGTCAGCTTGAACCCTTGCTGCCCATGGATTTTGCCAAGATGGAAAACGTCACTTATATCGAGCCATTTATAGGAGGGGGTGCAATGTTGTTCCATTTGCTCCAAACGTATCGCAGCATTACCCATGCCGTCATAAATGACATAAACCCCGATTTAACCACATGCTACACCACCATTCGCGATAATCCCGACGGACTAATAAGGTCGCTCCACTCGATTCAGGAAGAATATTACCATATAACCGACGACGATGCGAAAAAAGAATACTACCTGCTTATGCGCAACCGCTTTAACAGTAAAAGCGCAAATCCGATAGAAAACTCTGCACTGTTCATTTTTCTTAACCGCACATGTTTCAACGGTCTATATCGTGTGAACAAAGCCGGAAAATTCAATGTGCCATGTGGACGTTACAAGCATCCTCTTATATGCGATGCAGATACCATACACGCTGATAGCCGTATTTTGCAAAATGTAACTATCTTGACAGGCGATTTTGAACAAACTTTCGACTACACGACAAGCAACACATTTTTTTACCTTGATCCCCCTTATCGTCCGTTAAACAACACTTCATATTTCAATGATTACGCAAAAGAGGCTTTTGACGATGATGCCCAAATACGGCTAAAGAAATTTTGCGACCGGCTTCATGCTGTCGGCATTCCGTTCATGCTTAGCAACTCCGACAGCTTAGGCAATAATGGAAATGACCATTTCCTTGACAAACTGTTTGAAGATTACCACATCTGCAGGGTATGGGCCGCAAGATGCGTAAATGCCAATGGTGCAAAACGTGGGAAACTCACCGAAATATTAGTGCGCAACTATGCGCCGCAACCGACAGAACGATTAATGGCCTCCACGCAATTAAAATTAGCATTATGACTCCAGCACACACAAAAGAAGAATTTGCAATCTTCATGTCGCAATTAAAAGAAACCAACGCCACACTGGCTTTCTTCTCCGATTTTAAGAAGATAGCAAAGAATGTAGATGACATCGCGATTAGCTTGAACATGCTCAATTACTTATTGGGGAAGGAAGACCTGCGAAGTGCCGTCGAGGCATTGTGGAACAGAGATAAACAGGTATTCGATGTCATGGATATCCTCATTGCCACACGAAAGAAAGAAATTAAAAAATTTTTCGATGAAAAAGGTAGTTTCCGTTTAGTACATTCGTTGTTCCAAAGCATTGATGGGGTGATGGAATTTTTAGAAGGCACTGGCCTCGCCGATGTTTTCCGCAATTCAAAAATAAAGGACTTGGAAGATTACGTATTCGGAGTAGAAACCGGGCTGGACACACATGCCCGCAAGAACCGAAGCGGAAATGCTACTGAAAACATAGTTGCCAATATCTTTACCAATGCCGGAATTGAGTTCCAGCAACAAGTGCCTTCATGCAATTTCACAAAAGTTGCCGACGCATTAGGAACTGACATGAAAGTGTTTGACTTTGCTGTACAAACCCCGAGAAGCACATATCTTGTAGAAGTTAATTTTTACAGCGGCGGTGGCTCTAAACTCAATGAAGTCGCCCGTTCTTATACCGAATTGGGGCAAAAAGTGAACAGCATTGACGGATACGAATTTGTGTGGATAACGGATGGCATAGGTTGGAATGCTGCAAGAAACAAGTTGGAAGAAGCATACTACGCTATTCCCAATACATTCAACTTAACCAATCTCAAAGATTTTGTCGCAACCATCCAAAAAGAAACCTTAGGTTTGTGAGAATCCTATTCTGCGACAATGGAAATTGCACCCTTATTGATTTATTATTGATATGTTTGAGAATATTACAACGGTCTTCGTTGACCTTGACGACACCATTTGGTGGTTTTCACGCAATTCGCTGCAATCGCTGCGACACATCTTTGACACATTCGGCATAGGGCGGTATTGCAGCTACGAAACGTTTGACACCAACTACCATCGTATCAACAGCTACTTGTGGAACGAATACCACCATGCTCGCATATCTAAAGACATACTCGTCAACGAACGATTCAGATACGCCCTCGAAGAATCTGGCTGCCCCGCAGGCATCGACAGCTGTGCTATGAACGACGAGTATCTCGACTACTTGTCGCGCCTACCGCTTGCCGTGCCGGGAGCCGAGGAGATGCTGGCCCACTTGTGCAAAAAATATGATGTGAACGTGCTTAGCAACGGCTTCAAAGGAGTGCAACAACGCAAACTGCAATCATCGGGCTTAGACAAATACATACACCAAGTGGTGCTATCGGACGACTGCGGCATCACCAAGCCGCTGAGAGGCATTTTCGACTATGCGCTCGACCGTTGCCATGCAACGGCACAATCCACTGTGATGATAGGCGACAACTACGAAACCGACATTTGCGGAGCGCACGATGCCGGATGGCACACAATTTATTTCAATGCTCCTGCCGAACCAGGCGCATACCCGGCAGCCGATGCCATGGTCACCTCATTGCTACAAATCACGAAGTTGCTGTAAGGTAAGCAATCAATACCATGTCACACCAGTGGACGAGCTGCTTCGCTTGTCATACTTGAGGTCGCTCAACAGCGACGACTTAACGGCAATGTGGAAATTATATGACTTATACGGCCCCACCGGGACGAAACTCGCCGACATGGTGAAACAGTGCAAATCGCGCGATATCGAACAGTTCATGTAGGCAAGCTTGCCAGTATCGAAGTTATAGCTTGCCGAGAAATTGAACGCCCAGTTCTTTGTAGGCTTCACATTCCCCGAGAAACTCAAGTTCTGTGTTATACGCCCGTTGTAGTCCATCTTCTCGTAGTTGAAATCGCCATAACTATAGTTAATCGAGTAGTTCAACGTCAAGCTCCATGGGAAATCCCACTTGGCATATCCATCGGGATTAATCTCGATGCCCGATTCGGTCCGCCCGCCTTTATTCTCCTCTTCGTTTTCATTCCTATACCGGTTTACCGACTCGGGAGGCTCCTCCGTCTGCTCGGCATCTTTGTCTTTTTTCTTCTTGAAAGTGTCGTTGTTCAGCGTATATGAGAACGATGTGCCAGTACTCGACAACTTGGCAAACCCCTTGCCAGCTTGCAAGCGTGTGCGGTTAACTCGCGTCGGAGTTCCATATTCGTTGAGCTGATAGGTATATACATCCCACGTTGCCGACAGGTTAAGGTTGAAATTCTTCATCAGGCGCAGCGACAACGACGTGTTGATATTGCTCCAGCGCAACGAGTCGGCGGCGAAATTGTATGATTGGCTCACAGTGAAATTCTCGATGAGCGATATTTTCTTCACCCCGGTGCTGTCGGCATCGCTTTTGACTTTCATTTCCAAGTTATTGGCAAGCGACAAACTCACCGACCCCGTCTTGCCCTCGCTCACACTGCCGAATATGCCATGCGAGAAATAAGAATACTTGGTATTGACAAGCTGGCCAGTAGTCGGGTTGGTGTAGGCGTATGTGCCATAGTAGCCCCAAAACGGCGAACTGAAGTCGGGGGCACCGGTAAATGTCACTGTCGGAGTCAACACGTGGCGTATCATCTGCACCTTGTCGCCAAATATTTTCCAAGGCTTGAAGAAACCATATATTTTCGTATCTAACGAAACCGATGCGCTAAAGTCAAATATGTTATAAAAACTATATGTAGTGTCACGCACCACTGCCGATGCTGCAGGGTCCCATTGTTGGCGTATCTTGCTGGTGTACATGCGGTCGTTGATGTTCACGCTGGGAGTGACATTGATGTAGTCAAACACATTGAACGTTGCCGAAATAGGGATTGTGTGTCGCATGCCGTTACGCCAGTCCTTTATAAGGCTTTTTTGGAAAAACTCGTCCTGCTTGGCAGTAAGCGAGTTTTGGAACACGCCCGTATAAGAGAGCTTGATTTTCTCGTACCATTTTTCGCCGCCTACGGCATTCTTTCGCTTGAACGGGGCTGTCTGCGACATAGTGAGCGTGATGTTGGGGAACGACACGGTAAGTGTCGAGTCGGACGAACGTTGTGAGATGTTTGCCGATGTCGATAAACTCCACTTTGAATTGGGGAACTTATACGTCATGTTCACGCTGCTACTGGTAGTGTTTTCTGTGAACGAATTGCTGTAATAGTCGTCGAGGTTGTTGCGGCTGTAACCGCTGGTGGCAAAATTCACACTTGCCGAGAATGTCATGTTTGGATTGGCTTTCGAGTCTTGCGAGTGCGTCCACGCCAGTTTGAAGTTGTTCTGCTTCGAGTAATCGGGCTCCCCTTTCTCGCCCGTGATTGTCGTCAGATAACTTATCGAGAAACTTCCCGAGAACTTGTAACGTTTCTTATAGGTCGATTGCGCCGCCAATCCCCACGACCCCTTGGTGTAGATTTCACCTGTCAAGGCAAGGTCGATTTTATCGTTGATGGCAAAATAATAACCACCATCTTTCAAGTAATAGCCACGGTTGTAATCATCGCCGAACGTTGGCATAATTATACCCGAAGAATAATCTTCGCTGAACGGGAAAAAACCGAACGGAATGGCAAGCGGCAACGGCACATCGGCAAGCACCATGTAGGCCGGCCCCATTACGATGTCTTTCTTCGGCCGCACCTTTGCCTTTGTAAGCTGCAAGTAGAAGTGCGGGTGTTCATGATTGTCGCAGGTAGTATAACGTCCCTCCTTGATGAAATATTCATCATTTTCCATTTTCTTTGTCTGCCCGCCAGTCAGGTATCCCTCGCCCTGCTGCGTCACCACCTCGGTGATAAACCCTTTCTTGGTCTTGAAATTGTAACGCATCGTATTCGATTCATACTCGCCGCTGCGGTCGGTAAACACAGGCAACCCGCTGACTTCGCCCGAGCTGTCGGGACGTCCCATCGCATACACCTCGCTGTTGTCCATGTTCATGTCGATTTGCATCGACTTCAGGTTTATGTCGCCGTATGTGACATCTCCGTCGCCATACATCGACACATTGTTACGTCCATAGAATACCAATGAATCCTTGGTCGAGAATGTGACAGGATTGTCGAGGTCAACCATAGTCATTACAAACCGCGACCGCGTGCGCGACGTGTCGGCACGGACAGCAAGTGTCGAGTCATTGACAGCGGTTTTTAGCGAATCGGCAACCGCCGTGGCCACAGTGTCGTTACTCGTATGCCTACGCTCTTGCAACCGCGATATAATGCTATCGGCAGCCGCACTCTTCACAGAATCGGCCACGAGTTGCGCTATCGAGTCGAGAGCCGCAGTCGCCGTGTCGCCCAGCAATTTCTCAACCGATGTAGGCAAATCTTGCGTTGTCGCATCTGCCGATTGCTTTGCCGTGCTACAGCTATGGCAAATACACAGGACGACAACAAAAGATGCTATATATATTAAAATACTTTTCAATTTTCAATTTGCAGAAATCAGGTGCAAAATTAAGGAAATACCTTTACACCTGCACAATATTGACACTAATTATTGTTATAACGCATCTGCTGCCACTCCAATATGAGAGGGCGACACGCCTTAAAATAAAAAAAGCTGGGCTAACGAAAGTCCAGCTTTTCTATTTTATGGGGTGAAATAAGGGTTTCGAACCCTTGACCTTCGGAACCACAATCCGACGCTCTAACCAGCTGAGCTAATTTCACCATCTTTGTTTTTCGGCTGCAAAGTTAAACCGTTTTTCCCAATTATGCAACAGTTTGCAGCAAAATATTTTCACCTCATTTTTTTAATACTGAAAATGAAGTGATTACACGAGCCACGACATATACCAATATCAACAGCAGGACTATTGTCACCGATGCCGGAACGCTAACTAAATAAATTCCGAAAATATAGCTTCCAAAAAGCCCACCTATTGCACACAATATACCCACGGCCACCGACAACAGCATCATCTTGCCAAATTGCTTCACAAACAGCTCGGCGACCATTTGCGGCATGGTGAGCATCGTCATTAGCAACATTATGCCAATGAGCCTTATTGTCAACACCACGCACAACGCCACCATTACCGACATTACGCAGTTGACCGCCCGCACTGGCAACCGCTTGGTGGCGGCAAAATCACGATCAAAGGCACACGCCACTATAATGCGGTAGAAAAGAGCAAAAAACGCAAGCAGTACCACAAGGAAAACTGCAAACGCCACGATGTCGCCTCGGCTGATGGTGAGTATATTGCCGAAAAGAAACGAATTGAGGTCGGGAACATAGCCCGGGGTGAGAAATATGAACAGCGTGCCTATGGCCATGCCGAACGCCCACACCACGGCTATTGCCGAATCTTCGCGCACATGCTGGCGAGCCGACATCCATTCCACGCCGAGCGACGATGCCACGGCAAACACCCCGGCGGCCAATATGGGATTTATGCCCATGTAATATCCAAGCCCGAGTCCGCCGAAACAGGCATGTGTAACACCTCCGGTAATAAACACCATGCGGCGAGTGACAATGTAAGTGCCTATCATAGCGGCGGCTATACCCACCAACAACACTCCCAACAGGGCATTTTGGAAAAAAGCATAATTAAATATGTCAAGCATTTGCCACCCTATTGTTATGATTGAGCGTATCGCGCGCCTCAGCGGCAAGCATCACCAGTTCGTCACGCACCACCGACGGCAATTCTATTTGCCGCAATTGAATCGAACGCGCCCACCCCCCGATTTCTTCAGGACGTAAAGTGTAAAGCACGTCACGAAATTGCTCAATCTGTTCTTCGTTATATTCATCGGCCCCCATGCCACGGTAAGCATCGAGTTCCTCATCTTCATAATACACTATCTCTTTGCTCACACCGGCAAGCAACGATTCTTTTTCGCACACCAAGTGCTGCCCGCAACACCCCTCGGGGCGGTCGGCAACCGGTTGTTGCACCTCTTGCTGGATGGCATCGGCAGGCTTGTCGTCCTTATCAGTGAGCCTGTGATGGACATACAGCACGATGCCCGTTACCACCATGGCGAGCAGAATCCACAGCGACACTATCATATCTCCACCTCCTTTATGCCGAAACCATATATCGCAAGATGTTCCCAGAAGCTGGGATAAGACTTCGACACCACACCGGCATCGGCTATCACCAACCCTGGATGTACCATCGCGGCCGGGGCAAATGCCATTGCCATGCGGTGGTCGTTGAATGTGTCGATTACATTGCTCCACTGGCACACCGACGGGCTGCCGTCATACGACAGGCTGCAATCGTCGCCGACCGTTATTGTATATCCCAATTTGGCCAACTGTGACCGCAATGCCTCGATGCGGTCGGTTTCCTTGATGCGCAGCGTCTGCAGCCCGGTGATGTGGAACGGCACGCCTTTCAGGCAAGCCGTGACGACTACCGTCTGCGCCAAGTCGGGGCAATCAGCCATATCAATTTCCATGAAACGCGGCTCGTCGATGCCTGTGTAGATGAGATGGGTAACAGTGCCTGACATCTTTGAGTCCACGCCGAGATACTGCCTGAAGATGTCGCACACGCGCTTGTCGCCTTGCAAGCTGTCGTCCGAGAGGCCCAGCAGTGCGACGTGCGTCATTTCGCCGCCCAAGGCCTGTATCTCGAACCAGTAACTTGCGGCCGACCAATCGCACTCGATGGCGAACTCCCGTGGCGGATTGTATGTGCCGTCGATGTGTATGACGTTGCCCTCAAACGCCGACTGCACGCCGAAACTGCGCATTATGCCCAATGTCATGTCGATATAGGGGCGGGAAATGATGTTACCCTTCAATTCCACGCGCTTGCAGCCGATAACCGGCGCAATCATCAGCACTGCCGAGATGAATTGCGAACTCATGGCGGCATCTATGACCACTTGCTCGCAATGGTAACTACGCCCGTGTATTGCAAGCGGCGGATAGCCCTTGTTCGACAGGTAGCGAATATCGGCGCCACAGGCATTCAGCGCATCGACAAGCGGGCTGATGGGGCGTTGACGCATACGCTCGGTGCCGTCAAGCACCACCTTGCGCCCCTGCTGCAACGAGAAATAGGCGGTGAGAAAGCGCATTGCCGTTCCGGCGGCACCAACGTTCACTTCGTCCTTGTCGGTGATAAGGGCGGTAATCATAACATTGGTGTCGTCGCAACGGGCCCAGTTGCTCAACTGGCAACGCCGTCCCGAGAGCGCATTCACCATCAACGCCCTGTTGCTGATGCTCTTGGAAGCGGGCAACCCAGGCATGCAGACCATAAATTGCGGTATAGTTTCAATGCAATAATTCATAGTAGCGCAAATTTAGAAACAGTTTTGCACCCCTGCAAATAATTATTCAAAATCTGCAAGACACAGCCACGAGGGTGTATCAAAATTATAACCATATACATTTGTCGTAGAGCCGTGGCGTGCCGCGGCTCGTCTGCGCAGTTTGTATTCAATTGTATGGCAAGCACTTGCAATATGACAAAAAACCGAGCCGTGACGCGCCGCGGCTCTACGATGCTATTTTGACTCACCCACGCATACAACTCGCAGCCCACACAGCTGCCACAACGTTTTTTTGCGTGTATCGGGGAAATATAGTATTTTTGCTATGAGATTTGTGCGGCTTCGAGTGGAGTGCGGCACACTTTTTTTCATAACTTTTTCTACAATAAACAGTGGCACGGAAATTTTACGACCCCGACATAATTGACCCCTCGGCTGAAACCATCGCCGAGGAGCGCAGCGAAACGCCCCGAAGCAGCCGCTCGGGCAACTCTGGCGGAAATACCACCGCTACACCATCCCAGTCGGTACAAGCGACCGCGGCTTCGCAAACCAGCAAGGAAGGTTTGCTCGACTATCTGAAATCATTCTTACATAGCAAACGCACTCGCATCGCCTTGGGGGCTATATTGGCATTGCTCGGCGTGTACTTGTTTGTCATATTCATTTCATACTTGCATTCCGGTGCAGCCGACCAAAGCATAGTCACATCGCACTCTGTGGGTGAAATGGCCAAAGTAAACTCATTGCAGAAAATAAAAAATGCAGGTGCAATCATGGGCGCAGTAATAACCCAAGCCATGATTTACGACGGCATCGGACTTGCGGCTTTTATAGTGGCCCTGTGGTGCGTGGTCATAGGCTCTCGCCTTATTAGAATTTCGGTAAAGGTGCATTTCTTCCAATTCACGCTGATGACTGCCGCCAATATAATAGCTTGCATAATGGTGCTGGGCGCAGTTTCGCTTTATGCCAACCCGCTATTCTTCCCTATTGGAGGAAACATGGGGTATTACAGCAACCAATGGCTACAGACCTACATAGGGGTGCCGGGTATAATACTCATAAATATCTTAATCGTGGTATTGTGGGTTTTGGTATTCTACAAAACACTTGCCTTTATTTTTGCAACTATCAGGAAATACATCCCTGAACGCACCAAACCCGAAGACGACGTGGAAGAAACAGAAGATGTAGAGGAAGTGGAAAACACCACTAATGCCGACAGCCACTCGACTACCACACAAGAAGAGGAAGAAAATCCTTTTGAACAACAAGAGAAAGAGGAAGAACAGCACAAGGAAAAGCCACAAGAAAGAATTGCCGCTTACACAACCATCAATGATGACCGTAGCGATATATTATCGACAGCGTTCAACGCAGATGCCGACAGCGAGCAACCAGACAGCGGCACGGCAGACGCCCATGACGAGATAGATGGAACCATCACCGTGTCGGGGCCAATCGAGCAGGGCGACGAGAAGCGTTTCGACGCATTCGACCCCACAAAGGAGCTGTCGAAATACAAGATGCCGCCACTCGACTTGCTGCGCGACGGCGACAGCAAGAGAAACACCGTTGACATCGAGGAACAGGAAAACAATAAAAAGCGCATTACCGAAACGCTGGCCAACTATGACATTCAAATCAAGAAAATCGACGTGTGCGTAGGGCCAACTATCTCGCTGTTCGAGATACAGCCGTGCGAGGGTGTGCGCATTGCCAAAATCAAAAACCTGAGCAACGACATACAGATGAGCCTCGCTGCCCTGGGCATTCGCATCATCGCCCCAATCCCGGGCAAATGCACCGTCGGCATCGAAGTACCCAACAAAGACCCGCAAACGGTGTATATGCGCACCATTCTCGGCTCGGCCAAGTTCCAGAACTGCAAGATGGAGCTGCCCATGGCACTGGGCTGCACCATCACCAACGACGTGGCAATAGCCGACCTCGCCAAAATGCCGCACTTGCTCGTTGCCGGAGCCACTGGGCAAGGAAAATCGGTGGGATTGAACGCAATAATTGCGTCGCTGCTATACAAGAAACACCCGTCGGAATTGAAATTGGTGCTGATTGACCCTAAAATGGTAGAATTCAGCCTGTACTCCAAGCTCGAACACCACTACCTTGCAAAACTTGTGGGCGAGGACGACTGCATCGTAATCGAACCAAAGAAAGCCATCGCGACGCTCAACTCGCTCGTGCAAGAGATGGAGAACCGCAACTTGCTGCTGCGCGATGCCGGCGAACGAAACATCAAGGACTACAACGCCAAGTTCATCGCCCGAAGGCTGAATCCCGAGAAAGGGCATCGCTACATGCCTTACATCGTGCTTGTCGTTGACGAATATGCCGACTTGGTGATGACAGGCGGCAAGGAGGTGGAACGCCCCATCGCACGCATTGCGCAGAAAGCCCGCGCCGTGGGCATACACATGATTATAGCCACGCAACGCCCATCGACCGATGTCATCACCGGCATGATTAAGGCAAACTTCCCCGGCCGAATCGCTTTCAAGGTGGTGCAGATGGTTGACAGCCGCACCATCCTCGACTGTCCTGGTGCCGAGCAGCTCGTGGGCCGCGGCGACATGCTATTCTCGGCGGCTGGTAGCGTGGTGGAGCGCATACAGTGCGCATTTATCGACACTCCCGAGGTGGAAAGCATCTGCGACTACATCAGCAGCCAAGTGGGATATGACGAAGCCTACGAGCTGCCCGAATATGTTCCGGAACCCGACGAACAGGGAGGCTCGAACGAACAAGGCGGCTCGATGAACCTCAACGACCGCGACCCGCTGTTCGACGAAATCGCACAATACATCGTGACGAGCGACACGGCATCGACTTCGTCGCTGCAACGCCACTACAACATAGGCTACAACCGCGCAGGCCGCATCATGGACCAGATGGAGGCTGCCGGAATCGTCGGGCCAGCACAGGGTGGCAAGCCTCGCAAGGTGCTGATTGATGCCACGCAGCTGCAAAGTATGCTACAATAATAAAAACAACCCTCGCATCATGAACAAGATATATTTAACATTGCTCTACATCGTATTGGCCAATGCCGCAGCGCTGGCTCAAACTGCCGGCGAAGTGCTGCAACAGGTCATAGACACCTACAACGACAGCAAAGGCATCACAGCCGACTATACAATGACTTACGACCGGAACACCGACCACGGCACAATAGCCATGGAGGGCGACAAATTCCGCATACTATCGACCGACCTCAAGTGCTGGTATGACGGCAAGACGCAATGGGCCTACTCGTCGATGACCGAGGAGGTGAACATCACCGAACCCACGCAAGAGGAGCTGCAAATGTCTAACCCGTATGCGGCCATCGTTGCATTCAAGAATAGTTCGGACGTGTCGATGGTCACCACGCAGCAAGGCAACTATATGCTCTCGCTAATACCACAAACAGCCGACAGCGATGTGAGGCTCATACAATTGTTTGTCGGCACGACAAGCTACCAAATCGAGAAAGCCGTGTTTGTCATGGCCGACAACTCGCAATACACCGTGGTTGTGGAAAACTACACCACCGGCAAGAAATTTGACAAAAACACATTCAAATACGACCCCAAGCAGGTGCCGACTGGCGCACAAGTGGTCGATTTAAGATAACAACACGACACAATTATGGAAACTACCAAATGCTTGATTATAGGCTCGGGGCCGGCAGGCTACACGGCGGCAATCTATGCTTCGCGTGCCAACCTCGCCCCAGTGCTTTACGAGGGAAACATGCCCGGAGGACAACTGACTATTACCACCGAGGTGGAAAATTTTCCCGGCTACCCCGAGGGTATCGACGGGTATGAAATGATGGAACAACTGCGGCAACAGGCCGCACGTTTCGGTGCCGACTTGCGCAATGGCGCAATCACTTCAATCGACCTCGCACAACGCCCGTTCGTGGCTGTCACCGACGGCGGCGACTCCATTGCCGCCGAAGCGGTAATCGTTGCAACAGGTGCTTCGGCCCGGTACCTCGGGCTTGACGACGAAAAGCGCTTGCAAGGGCGCGGCGTGTCGGCTTGCGCCACTTGCGACGGATTCTTTTACCGCCAGAAAGTAGTTGCCGTGGTAGGCGGCGGTGACTCGGCCTGCGAGGAGGCCACCTACCTCGCCCGATTGGCATCGAAAGTATATATGATTGTACGAAAAGACCACCTGCGCGCGTCGAAGGTGATGCAGCAGCGTGTGTTCGACACTCCCAACATCGAAATACTTTTCAACACCAACACTGCCGGATTAATAGGCGACGACAAGCTCACTGGTGCGCACTTGGTGCGCCACAAGGGCACTCCGCAAGAGGAACCATTTGACATCGCCATCGACGGCTTTTTCCTCGCCATCGGCCACACGCCCAACACGGCATTCCTCAATGGACAATTGGAAACCGACGAGGCCGGGTATATCATAACCCGTGGCGCAGGACAGGCCACAAGCGTCGAGGGGGTGTTTGCCGCCGGCGACGTTGCCGACCCACACTACCAGCAAGCCGTCACGGCGGCCGCAATGGGCTGCAAGGCGGCACTCGACGTGGAAAAGTTCTTATTGGAGGCCGATGGGAAATAACCTTGCACGGCAATCACCCGGCAATGATGGTTGCGGTCCAATCGGCGTGTTCGACTCGGGCTATGGCGGGTTGACCATTCTCGACAAAATCCGTCATCGGCTGCCGCAATACGACTACTTGTACCTCGGCGACAACGCTCGCGCCCCCTACGGGGTGCGGTCGTTCGACGTGGTGTATAGTTTCACGCTACAAGCAGTCAAGTACCTTTTCTCGCAAGGCTGCCAATTGGTAATCCTTGCTTGCAACACGGCATCGGCCAAGGCATTGCGTTCAATCCAGCAAAACGACTTGCCACACATCGACCCCACTCGCCGCGTGTTGGGCGTAATCCGCCCCACCGTGGAGAAAATAGGTGAAATCACCCGTAACGGCAACATCGGTATATTCGGCACTCCCGGAACTATCCAAAGCCGTTCCTACGACATGGAAATAGAAAAGATGTATGGCGGACGGTTCATGACATTCGGGCAGGAATGCCCACTGTGGGTGCCGCTCGTCGAGAGCCAAGAAGCCGACGGCCCGGGTGCCGACTATTTCGTGAAAAAATACACCGACGCACTGCTTGCACAATGCCCCGACATCGACAGCGTAATACTCGGCTGCACCCACTACCCGCTGATTGCCCCCAAAATCAGGCAATACATGCCACCGGGCATCACCATCGTCGAGCAGGGTGCAATCGTGGCCGACAGCCTTGCCGACTACCTGCACCGCCACCCCGAGATGGAATGCCGCTGCCGCCGTGGCGGCACAGCCACCTACCTCACTACCGAGAATGCCACCCGCTTCGGCAGCATGGCCACCCTCTTCCTCCACACCCCCGTCACCGCCACCCACATCCCCCTGTAAAATGGGATTGAGTATAACGCCGCAGTGACACACAGCCCATACGTCCGTATGCCATTAGGTACACAGGATTTGTTGTAGAGGGTGTATCAAAATTGGCATCAATCTGGTTCGTAGGGACGCACGGCTCGTGCGTCCGAGTGCCGTAGGTTTTGTT
>CALUMJ010000046.1 GCA_944321715.1 uncultured Muribaculaceae bacterium
GGTTACGGCCCGGAGAAGAAGTACACGCAGGCCGAGATTGGCTCTTCGGTCATAAGTCCTATTTTGTTTTTGAAGCTCGTGTAACTGTCGGGCAGGAAACGCTTGTTGGTCACGAATTTTTGGAAACGCACTTTGTCAAACACCATCACGCCGTCAACTTCGGTAAAGAAGTTGCGCCGCAGCCCGTCGTGCGACATCAGCAGCTTGATTAAGTCGGGGCGCAAGTCGAGAGCCGCCTCGACAATTGCGTTTTTGAGCAACACACCATCTTCGGTGCAATATTGGCTGTGCATGCGTAGCAGCTTTTCGAGTTCTTGGAACAGGGTCAAGTTCATGTCAATGGGTATTCGTTAACCCCAGCCCCAAGGGGGAATGTTAGCTTCATGGGAAAAAAGAAAAGCGAGGGCTATTTTGCTGGTCGCCCGTTCCGCTATCAGGGCATGTGGCATCGCCCAACTCCGTAGAACGAGCAACGCAGAAGCCCACGCCTGATATATGTGCGCAACATCTGTTTCCGGCTTATCGCCCACACGCATAGTGAGGCGTTTGCCGGAAACTGTCAGTATGTGTACATATCCACATAGGCATCTACTGTTGCTTCATTCTTGACAGAGTTTTGAAATTGCCACATTTCAGATAGCTAAGAATCAAGCGTCAAGTAAACGCTTTTCCATTATGTAATTCATATTCACCCACATAGCCCATTGTTGGGCTTCTGCATGTGAAATATATTGCAAAATTAGCGAAAACCAAGCGCACCGCAAAGCCCCGCCGCATGAATTTTGCGGTTCATGGGTTGGGGGGTATCAAAATGGCAATGTCTGAAGCAATCAGCAATTACAGGCAGACAATTGTGATACCATGGCGGCTTGTTACTACCTGAATTACAGTATATTGCGTCCGCAATCGAGCGGTCATAGGGCCGCCATGATATGACGGCTTTACAACAAAGTAAATGTATTTACAATTTTGATATACCTTTCTATAAGGATTTGTCTGCGGCTTGGAAGAAAAAACAAATGAATTTGCTTTTTTCTTCGCTCGCCTTGCACTATCTTTGAATAAAAACTGAATATTGCAAGATATGGAAAGGCAGATTGTGGAGTGCGTTCCCAATTTCAGCGAGGGGCGCGACAAAAAAGTTATAAAACAAATAACCGATGAAATAGAGGCGGTTGATGGCGTGCGGTTGCTCGATGTGGACCCAGGCGAAGCGACCAACCGCACTGTGGTGACATTTGTTGGCAGTCCGCAGGCTGTGGCCGAGGCTGCGTTCAGGGCTGTGGCAAAGGCGGGCGAGGTGATTGACATGAGGCATCACCACGGTGCGCACCCACGCATAGGGGCTACCGACGTGCTGCCTATTGTGCCTGTGAGCGGAATCACGCTCGAAGAGTGTGCCGAGATAGCGCGACGGCTTGCCGAACGCATCGCCACAGAACTTGCCATACCGTGCTATTGCTACGAAGCTGCGGCTTTCAGCCCCGAACGTCGAAACCTTGCCGTGTGTCGCAAGGGTGAATATGAAGCGATAGGTGAGCGGCTCGCCGACCCTGCCGAGGCGCCCGACTTCGGCGCGCGCCCGATGGACGAACGCATTGCCCGGACAGGCTGTACGGTGGTGGGCGCACGCGATTTCCTTATAGCAGTCAATTTTAACCTAAACACCACTTCCACGCGGCGAGCCAATGCCGTGGCCTTTGATGTGAGAGAGAAGGGCCGTCCAGAACGAGAAGGGAATCCTATCACGGGAAAAATCAAAACAGATGCCAATGGGAACAAAATCATGCGCCCTGGCACGTTGAAAGCCACCAAGGCAATCGGGTGGTATATCGAGGAATATGGGATTGCCCAAGTGTCGATGAATATAACCAACATCAATGTCACTCCGTTGCACAAGGCATTTGACGAGGTGTGCCGTTGCGCCGCCTTGCGTGGCTTGCGAGTGACTGGTACCGAGATTGTCGGGCTTGTTCCCGAACGTGTACTCGTCGATGCAGGCAAACACTATTTGCGGCTTCAACAACGTTCAACGGGTATTCCCAAGGAGGATATTATAAAGATTGCGGTCAAGTCGATGGGGCTTGATGATTTGCGCCCATTCAATGTGCAAGAAAAGGTGATAGAATACCTGCTCGATGCCGAGTGTGCTGAAGTTAAACGTTTGACGGCAATGACTGTGAAAGGATTTGCCGACGAAACAGCCCGAGAATCGCCAGCACCGGGCGGAGGGTCGGTGGCTGCGTATATGGGCGCACTTGGTGCGTCGCTTGCCACGATGGTTGCCAACCTGTCGGCACACAAAGCTGGCTGGGACGACCGTTGGGATGAGTTTGGCCAATGGGCCGAGAGGGGCATTGAATTGCAAAGCAAGTTGTTGCACCTTGTCGATGCCGACACCGAGGCGTTTAATGGCATAATGAATGCCTTGTCGATGCCGAAAGGTAATGATGAAGAGAAACGGTTGCGCGCCGAGGCCATAGAGCAGGCTACGCTTGTGGCAGCACAGGTGCCGCTTGAAACGATGCGACAGGCTTGCAAGGCGTTCGAGATATGCCGTGCTATGGCCACCGAGGGAAATCCTGCCAGCGTGTCGGATGCCGGAGTGGGTGCGCTTGCCGCCCGCAGTGCCGTGCTTGGTGCGGCATTGAATGTGAAGATTAATGCCGCCGGACTTGCCGACAAGGCTCGTGCTGCCGAGCTTGTCGCCGAAGCCGACCGCCTCGCTGCCGGGGCAATCGAGGCCGAAGCCGAAGTATTGAGAATAGTGAACGAAAAAATTAAATGAAACGACGATATGACACAAGAAGAATTTTCGCAACAGATACGAGCAGGCATTCCCGACGAATTGCCACAACCGCAGCCATACGACGAAACGGTGAACCATGCTCCGCGACGCAAAGATATACTCACAGCCGATGAGAAACGGCTCGCCCTGCGCAACGCCCTGCGTTATTTTCCTGCCAAGCTGCATGCAACGTTGGCACCTGAATTTGCCGACGAGTTGGCGAAATACGGGCGCATATATATGTACCGTTTCCGCCCGAGATACAAGATGTATGCCCGGCCAATTGACGAGTACCCGCACCGCAGCAAGCAAGCTGCCGCAATCATGCTGATGATACAGAACAACTTAGACCCGGCCGTGGCGCAGCATCCGCACGAATTGATTGTGTATGGAGGCAACGGTGCTGCATTCCAAAACTGGGCGCAGTATCTGCTTACAATGAAATATCTCAGCGAAATGACCGACGAGCAGACACTTGTGATGTACTCGGGGCATCCGCTGGGGCTTTTCCCGTCGCATCGCGACGCTCCTCGTGTCGTAGTCACCAACGGCATGGTAATCCCCAATTATTCAAAACCCGATGACTGGGAACGCCTTAACGCCCTCGGCGTGAGCCAATACGGGCAGATGACGGCAGGTTCGTATATGTATATAGGCCCTCAGGGCATCGTGCATGGCACTACCATAACGGTGCTTAATGCCGCGCGTAAAAAACTTGCCGACTATCCTGGGCGTAACGACATACGCGGTATGCTGTTTGTGTCGTCGGGGCTTGGCGGAATGTCGGGTGCACAGCCCAAGGCAGGAAATATCGCAGGGGTAGTGAGCGTAGTTGCCGAAATCAACCCGCAGGCGGCACAGAAGCGTTACGACCAAGGGTGGGTTGACGAGCTTCACGACAACTTAGATGAATTGCTGCCAGTTGTGAAGGTTGCAGTAGCCGAACGCAGGACGGTTTCGCTTGCATATGTTGGGAATGTAGTTGACTTGTGGGAGCGGCTTGCCGATGATGGAATCACCGTTGACCTTGGCAGTGACCAAACATCGCTCCACAACCCTTGGGCTGGCGGATATTATCCCGTCGGGCTGACATTCGAGGAATCGAAACGCATGATGGCCGACGACCCTGCACGCTTCAAGGAAGCAGTGGAGGCATCGTTGCGGCGGCAGGTGGCGGCTATCAATAAACTAACAGCCCGAGGCATGTATTTCTTTGACTATGGCAATGCATTTTTGCTGCAATCGCAGCGTGCCGGAGCCGACATCATGGCCGTCGATGGGAACGGTTGCCGTTATCCGTCATACGTGCAGGACATAATGTGCCCGATGTTCTTTGATTATGGATTCGGGCCGTTCCGTTGGGTATGTACTTCGGGTAAACCCGAAGACTTGGCTCTTACCGACCGCCTTGCTACCGAAGTGCTTGAAGAAATACGTGCTACTGCGCCTGACGAGATTAAGGGGCAACTCGACGACAACATACACTGGATTCGTGAGGCTGGCCGCAACCACTTGGTGGTAGGGTCGCAAGCGCGCATTCTATATGCCGATGCCGAGGGACGTACCAAAATAGCCCTCGCATTCAACCGAGCTGTTGCCGATGGCCGATTGAGCGCGCCAGTGGTGCTTGGGCGCGACCACCACGATGTGTCGGGAACCGACTCGCCTTTCCGCGAAACGAGCAACATATATGACGGTTCGCAACTGTGTGCCGACATGGCCGTGCAGAATGTCATAGGCGACTCGTTCCGTGGAGCCACTTGGGTGTCGCTGCACAACGGCGGCGGCGTAGGCTGGGGTGAAGTAATCAATGGCGGATTTGGCATGGTTGTCGATGGCTCGGCCGACAGCGAACGTCACATACGCGAAATGCTATTCTGGGATGTCAACAACGGCATAGCCCGCCGCAGCTGGGCCCGCAACGACGGGTCGATGCGTGCCATCGAGCGTGCCATGCAGCAATGCCCCGACTTGAAAGTGACCATGCCCAACCTTGTGGATGATTCATTGATAGAAAACATAGTAGTATAGCGTGTTGACAAAAAAGCAAGGATGGTCTATGGAAAAATCTGGTGTTTCGACATACTCGCCTCCATTTACGGTAACAAATGAAATAACAAACCTTGTTATAGAAATTGCCGAGATTATAGGACATTTGTCGGCAAATGTTAATAATTTGCCGACACCAAAACTCCGCAGGCAAAATCGTATTAAGACCATACAGTCTTCATTGGCAATTGAAAACAATTCACTTTCATTAGAACAAGTTACCGATATAATCGAAGGGAAAAGGGTGCTTGGCGCACCTGTCGAAATAAAGGAAGTTAAGAATGCCATAGATGCTTATAATCTGCTTTTTGAATTAAACCCATATAACGAAGCCGACTTATTGAGGGTACATCGCCTCATGACATCTGGCCTGGTTGCTGAAAGTGGATGTTATAGGACAGGTGGAGTAGGGGTGTTTGAGGGACAAAAGTGCATTCATTTGGCCCCTTCTGCTATGCGTGTGCCTACTTTGATGTCTGAATTGATGTTATGGGCTAAAACGTCTAAATTGCACCCGCTCATTAAAAGTTGCATATTCCATTACGAACTTGAATTTATCCATCCATTTATTGACGGGAATGGACGTATTGGGCGTATGTGGCAGACGTTGATGCTGATGCAATGGAATCCGATTTTTGCATGGGTTCCTGTGGAAACAATTGTTAAAGAACATCAGCAGGATTATTATGATGCCATAGTGCAAAGTGATAAAGAAGGGCAAAGCACTGCTTTTGTTGCGTTTATGCTACGGTGCATGTTGTCGGCTTTACGAGAAATACAGAAAAGTAGCCAGGAAAGTAGCCAGAAAAGTGACCAGAAAATTATTGAGGCAATGCGTCATAATCCATTAATATCTATCAGAGAATTGCATGAAGTCATCGGATTGTCTGAAAGCGGCGTGAAGAAGATTATAGGGCAGTTGCGCGGCAAAGGCATAATTAAGCGTGTCGGAGGTGCGAAAGGCGGACATTGGGTAATTATTGATACTGATGATTATGGCTCCTCATGAGGGCTGGTATGCGTAATTATTATTTTTTGAAACAAACATAACACATTAACATATTATGATACATAAAATATCGGCGGAACATCTAACTATCGAACGGATTGGAGAGATTGTGCGCAAGGGGTATAAAATAGAGCTTAGCGATGATGCCCGCAACCGCATCGTCAAGTGCCGTGAATACTTGGACAAGAAAATTGCCGAGAACCGGGCTCCTATTTATGGTGTCACTACGGGGTTTGGGTCGTTGTGCAACGTGTCGATAGTTGGCGACCATCTTGCACAGTTGCAAATCAACCTGATGATGTCGCATGCTTGTGGCACAGGCGACCGCGTTCCTGGCGAAATAGTGAAAATCATGTTGCTGCTCAAGGTGCAGTCGTTGAGTTATGGCTATTCGGGCTGCAAGCTCGACACCGTCGAGCGGCTCATTGATTTTTTCAACAACGATGTGCTACCCGTGGTGTATATGCAAGGGTCGTTAGGTGCGTCGGGCGACTTGGTGCCGCTTGCGCACTTGTCGTTGCCGCTTGTGGGGCTTGGCGAGGTGGAATACCGTGGCAAAGTGATGAGTGGAGCCGACGTGTTGCGCCGCAAGGGTTGGAAACCTATCCAGTTAGGGTCGAAAGAGGGGTTGGCATTGCTCAACGGAACGCAGAACATGAGTGCGTTTGCCGTGTGGGCATTGCTTGAGAGCCGCCGCCTGAGCCGCTGGGCCGATGCCATATCGGCCATGTCGCTCGATGCCTATTGCGGACTTGTCGAACCGTTCACCGAGGCGGTGCATCGTGTACGTCCTCACAACGGGCAGTTGGTGACGGCTGCTGCCATACGCAAGTGGCTTGAAGGGAGCGAAATCATGGAGAAGCCCAAGTCGTATGTGCAAGACCCGTATTCGTTCCGTTGTATTCCGCAGGTGCATGGCGCGGCAAAAGACACGATTGACTATGTGGCATCGGTCATCGACACTGAAATAAACTCGGCAACCGATAATCCGACTGTGTGCCCCGACGACGACTTGATTATCTCGGCAGGCAATTTCCACGGCGAGCCGATAGCCCTGCCGATGGATTTCCTTGCCATAGCCGTGAGCGAACTTGCCAACATTTCGGAACGCCGCATATACAAATTAGTGTCGGGAACGCGTGGCTTGCCAAGTTTCCTTGTAGCCAATCCCGGCGTGAACAGCGGCTTTATGATAACGCAATACACGGCGGCATCGATTGTGAGCCTTAACAAGAGCCTGTGTACACCGTCGTCGGTCGATAGCATCCCTTCGAGCCAAGGGCAGGAAGACCACGTGAGTATGGGGGCAAATGCAGCAATTAAGCTGTACAAGGTGGTGCTGAACACCGAGCGTGTGCTTGCCATAGAACTGTTCAACGCAGCTCAAGCATTGGATTTCAGGCGGCCGTTGCATTCGTCGGAGCGCATCGAAGCTGTGTACAGGGAATATCGCAAGGCGGTGCCATTTATTGTCAACGACGAGGTGATGTATCCTCACATACAGCATTCTATTGATTTCATAAAGCAAAACGAGGGTGTGTTATGCGACTGATTGTGACAAATATTGCCGCACTCGTGTGCGACCTCAGCGGCAAGCCTAAGTTGTGCGGAGGCGAAATGTCGCACGTCGATATGATTGACGATGCCTACCTGCTTGTCGAAGATGGCGTGGTTGCATCGTTTGGCAATATGGATGAATTGCAAGGCGATGGGATTTGTGCCGATGAGGTGGTTGATGCCCGAGGCGGGATGGTGCTGCCGTCGTGGTGCGACCCCCATACCCATATAGTGTATGCTGGCAGCCGCGAAGGCGAGTTTGTTGATAAAATTCGTGGATTGAGTTATGCCGAAATCGCACGCCGCGGAGGAGGCATACTCAATTCGGCTGATTTGTTGCACACGTTGTCGGAGCAGGAACTGTATGAGCAATCGATTCAGCGTGCACTTGAGATAATGGCAAAAGGAACTGGTTGCGTTGAAATCAAGAGTGGTTATGGACTTAACACTGCCGACGAGTTGAAAATGCTTAGGGTCATCAGGCGTATAAAAGAGAGTGTGCCGATGCACGTTGTGGCAACTTTCCTTGGCGCACACGCAGTCGGGCGCGGTTACACCAAGTCGCAGTATGTCGATATGCTGATAAATGAAATGATTCCAGAGGTGGGGCGCGAACGTCTTGCCGAGTATATCGACGTGTTTTGCGACGAAGGTTTTTTCACGCCCGACGATACCGCCCGCATTCTCGAAGCTGGAGCAAAATGGGGCATGAGGCCTAAAATACATGCCGACGAGCTTGCTGCATCGGGCGGGGTGGAAGTGGCATTGAAGCATGGTGCGCTATCGGTTGACCATCTTGAGCGTATCACCGACAATGAAATAACTATGTTGCAAGATGCCGACACCATGCCCACAGGATTGCCCGGAACGTCGTTTTTCCTTAACATGCCATACGCCCCGTTGCGAAAAATGATAGATGCAGGGTGCGCCGTGGCCGTTGCGAGCGATTACAATCCCGGTTCTACGCCGTCGGGCGATATGAAATTTGTCGTTGCACTTGCGTGCATAAAAATGCGACTTCTGCCATCCGAGGCCATTAATGCCGCCACCATCAATGCCGCCCATGCAATGGGTTGCAGCGACAATTATGGTTCGCTGTCGCCGGGGAAACGTGCTAATTTCTTCATTACTCGTCCTATCCCGTCGATTGATTTTATCCCATACGCCTACACATCGCCAATTATTGACCGCGCCTACGTGGCAGGCAAGCAAGTTTGATAATATTATGATGCGTGTTGTCGGGAGAATGCCCCGTGTAGTCGGGTTGATTGTATTTCTGTTTTTAGGAACTGTGAATGTGTTGAATGCAGCCGGCACGTTCAATACCGATTCGCTGCTACATGTGCTTGACGAAATTGTGGCAGGGCGTACCACAATCGAAGACGACAAGCGGCGTTCGATAACGATGAGCCGGCATAAACTGTCCATGGCCGATGGCGATAAGGCTGTGTTTTCGGCTTTGGGCGAGATGTTCCGCCAGTATAGGCGTTACAGGCTCGATTCGGCTTTATACTATGCCCGTCAACGTGTAGTGGTTGCAAAGCGCATGGGCGATAGCGATTCATTGTCGCTTGCCACGATGAATGAAGCTGACGGGCTGAAGGGGCTTGGACGTTTTGTTGATGGACTGGCTGTTTTGCATAGTTTGCCTATCGACGAGGTTTGCGACATCAACTATTACTATTATTTGTTACACTCCATTACATTGTCGATTTACAAAGAGCAAAGCGATGCCGATGAGGCTGAATATTATGAGGCGTTGCTTCATAGTTACCGCGACGCCATGTCGAAAATCGACAACAAAGACATGGCCGGCAAGGTCGTGAACCAAAGTGAATTGTTGAAAGAACAAGGCAAGTATGATGAGGCACTGAAGGTAATGACCGACTTCATGCGCGCCAACTGGTCGGCTGTTGAGCATAATGCTACATTTTGGTGTACACTCTCGGGCTTATACAAGATAAAAGGCAACACCGAGGCCGAGATGTATTACCTTGCGATGGCGGCAATAATCGACAAGCGTAATTGCGTTAAAACCTATACATCGCTTCAAGACCTCGCCTTGCTACTTAACGAGGAGGGCGACTCGGAACGAGCCTACCGATATATAACTTGTGCCATGAAAGACATAATGAGCGGTAATGCACGTAGCCGACTGATACAAGTTTCGCAGTGTATGCCCATAATACTCGACGCCTACACGCAGATGCAGGAGCGCGAACGTCGGCAGAGCATATTGTTTGATGTGGTGGTGTCGGTTTTGCTGCTATGCCTTGCGCTGATAATGGTGAAATTGCGCCGTCGCAACCGCAAGTTGTCGGCGATGCAGCTCAGCTTGGATGCCAAAAACAAAGAGTTGACAGTGTTGAATGAAAACTTGTCGGTAGCCAATAGCCGTTTGGGTGAATCAAACAGGATTAAAGAAACATATATTGCCTATTTATTTAAAATCTGCACAGAGTATATCGACGAGATGGACAAGTTTCGCATTTCTCTCGCCCGCAAATTGAAGGGCGGCCAGATTTCCGATATTAAAACCATTCTTGCCCGTCCAGTTGCCGATGAGGCGTTAAAAGACTTTTTGCGGAGGTTTGACAAGATATTTCTTGAACTGTTCCCGACATTTGTTGAAGATTTCAACCGGCTATTGCAACCGGGTGCCGAGATTGTACCCAAAGAAGCAGGTACGTTGAACACCGAATTGCGCATATACGCATTGGTAAGGCTCGGTATCAATGATAGCACTAAAATAGCGAGTTTCTTGCATTATTCACCGCAGACGGTATATAATTATCGTAACAAAGTGAGGAATCGGGCAGCGGTAAGCAAAGAAATGTTTGTAGAAGCTGTGCAGAACCTGTAAAATAGAGTCACAATCATTTTATGTTCTATAACATATTTTTATAACACAAATGTGAATTTGTGAAAAATCGGCGTGTGTCCATGCGGTGTCTTGAGATGCGTTTTTCGAGCTGAAAATCGGTCAAAGACGCAAGTGCAAACTTCCCAAAAGTTGCCAAATAGTTTACCAAATCGAGTTGCTTTGCAAAAATGGAATATATTGATTTATAGTGTGTTATTAAACCTATTGTTTCAAAATGAGTTTACTTGCGCCAATAATGTGTTATATCATTGTTATTGGCGCATAATAATTTTGCAGTGTCACGATGACGCTTATTTAATCATTCATATATATTAACAAAAACCTGATTGATTCATGAGATTATTTAAATTTGGATTGTTCAAGGTGCTGCTTATAGCCATGGCTATGGTATTGAACCTTGAAGTTTATGCGCAAATGCAGGTGAGTGGTCGTGTTGTCGATAGCAACCACGAACCGGTAATCGGCGCATCGGTACTTGTAAAAGGAACTACAACAGGCACGGCCACAGACTTTGATGGACGTTTCACTGTGAATGCCGATGAAAACTCGGTTTTAGTGATTTCGTATGTCGGTTGCGAAACACGAGAAGTTCCAGCTAATTCGCCTGAGCTACAGAGCGGTTTGGTGATGCGGGAGAATGTTCAAAATCTCGACGAAGTGGTTGTAATAGGTTATGGCAGTGTAAAGAAATCTGACGCTACAGGTTCGGTTATTGCAGTTAAACCCGACGAGTTCAACAAAGGTAATCGTGTGACGGCACAAGATGCCCTTGTGGGCAAGGTTGCCGGTGTGAATGTTGTAACTGGTTCGGGTGCACCTGGCACTGGAGCCACGATACGCATTCGAAGTGGTGCATCGCTCTCGGCGAGCAACGACCCGTTGATTGTGATTGATGGTGTGCCTGTGGACAACTCCACGATTGAGGGAGCGTCCAACATTATCGGGTCGCTCAATCCCGACGATATTGAAACGTTCACAGTGCTGAAAGACGCCTCGGCGACGGCAATTTATGGTTCACGAGCCTCGAATGGTGTGATTGTGATTACTACCAAGAAAGGCGGCGACCGTCTGTCGGTAAGCTACACGAGCAGTTACTCGGTAAGCACCACGGCCGACCGGTTGGAAGTGCTTTCGGCCGAGGAGTTCAAGGAATTTGTACCCACAGTGACCGGTGTTCCCGACGACCCGCAATTCGGCATTGCCGACACCGATTGGCAAGACGAGATATATCGTGCGGCCTTCGGCACGGAACAGAACATATCGGTGGCAGGGAAAGTGAAGCCTATGAAAGCACCTTTCAGGGTATCGTTGGGATATACTAACCAAGATGGTATTATTGAAACTAACAATTATCAACGTTTTTCGTTCGGTGGCAATATAGCTCCGTCGTTTTTCGATGACCACCTCACGGCCAATTTGAATGTGAAGGTGTCGTATGAAAACAACAAGATGGTTGACAACTCGGTTGTGGGAGCAGCATTGCGGTATGACCCTACCCGCCCTGTTAAGACAGGCAGCCCGACGGCTTCGACCGACCCCGGACTTGGTTACTTTATATGGACTTCGAGCGACGGTTCGCCGATGGCCATTCAGACCAACAACCCTGTGGCACAGCTTGAGTTGACCGACCAGCGCAACAAGATTGTACGTTCAATCGGTAGTGCGGCAATTGCTTATAAAGTGCATGGACTTGAAGACTTGAAATTGAACGTTAACCTCGGTTATGACGTGCTTGAAAGCAAATACAACAAAGATGTGCCTGACCTTGCCGGCACGATGTACACCGAAAACCAGAAGGATGGCACAGGGCTTATGCAACGTGGTGTGCAAAACAAGCGTAACTTGTTGCTCGACGCTTTTGCCAATTACGACAAGACATTTGGCGGCAAGCACACATTTGGAGCAATGGTGGGTTATGGTTGGCAACATTTCTGGAAAAAATACAATCTTTCATACGACGACCCACGAGGCAATGAACTCCAGAGTGACACTCACTATGAAACGGAATATTACTTGCTCTCGTTCTACGGACGTGTGAATTACAGCTATGACGACCGTTACCTCATTACGGCAACGTTGCGCTCTGATGCATCGTCGCGTTTCGCTTCGGGCAACCGTTGGGGCATATTCCCTTCTGTGGCACTTGCATGGCGTTTAATCCAAGAAGATTTCATGCAGGAGCAAGATGTGTTGTCCGACCTGAAATTGCGCCTTGGCTATGGCGTTACCGGTCAGCAAGATATTCTCAACGACTATCCCTACATGACCACGTTCACTGTGTCTTATCCCGAGTCGTCTTATCTGTTTGGCAACACATGGTACAACACCTACCGTCCTAACGGTTATGACAGCGACATCAAGTGGGAAACTACCACAACCTGGAACGTCGGCATCGATTATGGTTTCCTTGGCAACCGCATCTATGGCTCGATTGATTATTACAAGCGATTTACCAAGGACTTGCTGAACACTATTAATGTGACTTCGGGTACGAACTATTCGTCGGTGCTTACTACTAACATAGGTAAGATGGAAAACGAAGGTGTGGAATTTGCCATCAATGCAGTGCCTGTCCGCACCAATGACTGGGAATGGACTATAGGCTTGAACTATACATGGAACGACTCGAAGATTACCAAGTTGAACATGATTGATACCGGGCAAAACTTCGTGCAGACTGGCGCAATATCGGGTACTGGCAAGTATGTGCAGGTGTTCATGGTCGATGAGCGTCCATACACGTTCTACCTGTGCAAGCAAGCGTATGACGAGAATGGCAAGCCTATTGAAGGGCAATATGTTCAGCCCGACGGCTCGGTATCAAGCACCGAAACTCGTTATGCCGGCAAGAGTGCGCTGCCGACTTCATACATGGGCTTCAACACACGTGTGACATGGAAAAATTGGGATTTGTCGCTCAGCGGCCACGGCTCGTTTGGCAATTATGTATATAACTATGTTGCCGCCGACCAATATGTGCAATCGGTGTATAGCGACCAAGGCAGCTACTCCAACATTTTGAAGCGTACACGCGACGTGGGCTTCCAATCGCAACAATTGTATTCCGATATATGGCTTGAGAATGGCTCATTCTTCCGCTTCGACAACGTGACGCTGGGTTACACATTCAACAGATTGTGGAACGACAGCAGCCGCTTGCGCTTGACCTTCTCGGTGTCGAACATTGCTACTATCACTGGCTATTCGGGCTTAGACCCTGAGTTGACCGACGGTATCGACCGCGAAGTTTATCCTCGTCCACGTTCTTATACATTTGGTGTAAATCTCACATTCTAATAAATTCTTGACCGAAGATGAAAACAATGAAAAAATATATATTGATGCTTGCAATGGGTTGCCTGGTGTTTGCCACATCGTGTATCGGCGACCTTGACACAATGCCGCTTGACGATAATAGCCTTGTGTCGGAAAATGTTTATAGCTCGCGCGAAGGATACTTGGGCGTTTTGGCCAAGTGCTACGCATCGTTAATCTTGACCGGCCAGCAGGGCGGCGACGGCGGCGATGGCGACCTTGAAGGTGCCAACGAAGGCTATTCGGGATATACTCGCTTGCTGTTTTATTTGCAGGAACTTGACACCGACAATTTTTTAATGCCATCGTCGTCTAACGGTTTGCGCAACTGTCTTAACCTTAACTGGGATGCAACGACATCGGTGGTGACATGGACCTACCAGCGGTTATATATGTCAATCGCTTATTGCAACGAGTTTTTGCGCGAGTGTACCCCCGAAAAGATGCAAGACCGCGGAGTGTGGGACGAGATGAGCGGCGACTACCTCAATTACCGCGCCGAAGCCCGGTTTATCCGTGCCTATTGCTACTCGATGTTGTGCGACCTGTTTGGCAATGTGCCAATTATCGACGAGAATGTGGGCGTGAAAGATGTGCCTGTGCAAGTTACACGTAAGGAGGTGTTTGAATATGCCGAAAGTGAATTGAAGGCCATATTGGGCGAAAGCGGTGAAACCGACGATATTCTTAAGGCCGTAGGGCAGAATGAATATGCCCGAGTCGATGAGGCTGCCGCTTGGTTCCTGCTGTCGAGAATATACCTCAATGCCGAAACATGGATTGGCGAGAACCGCTACAATGATTGTTATGATTATGCAAAGAAGGTCATAGATTGCGGTGTCTATCCACTTGCAAGCGATTACCGCCACATATTCCTTGCCGATAACGAAACGTGCAGCGAAATCATTTGGCCACTTGTGCAGGATGGCAACCGTGCGCAAAGTTCGACTGGAACGAATTTTTATGTGAAAGCCTTCGTAAACGGTGAAATGGATAGCTATTACAATACAGGCATAGGCACAAAAGGGTGGGGCAACGTGCGTTCCAAGACCACACTTGTGGACGCATTCGATGCCGCCGATGTGGAATTTGATGTCAACGATACTTGGGGCGACGGTAAAAATGACAAACGTGCCCAGTTCATGACCGCGCTACCCAACCAGACAAAAGAAACGTGGGATTCCAACTTGGAAATGACCAGCACGTTCACATGCGGCTATGGATATATCAAATGGCGTAATGTGACAAAAGATGATGAGATTTGCGCCGGCGGCGATACCTATACATCGATTGACTGGCCAATGTTCCGCACTGCCGATGCCTACTTGATGGCTGCCGAGGCTGTGCTGCGTGGTGCCAACCACGGCAGCCGTGCCGATGCCCTCGCATACGTCAATGAAGTGCGCAACCGTGCCTACATGTCGGGGAAGTACACATCGGCTGCCAGCACTGGTGTTTCGGGCGAGGTTGGCGATAATGAACTTACACTTGACTTTATCCTGCTTGAACGTCAGAAAGAATTGGCATCGGAATGTGTGCGCCGCACCGACCTCATACGCTTCGGCAAGTTTACCAAGGGCAACAACTGGGATTGGAAGAATGCCGAGCGGACTGGAGCCGATGTAGATGACAAATATGTGTTGTTCCCAATTCCCGAAAGTGAGTTGACCAACAACCCTACGCTTGTGCAAAATGATGGTTATTAATAAGCGGTTTTACATTTGATGGTTTATCTTTGTGTCGGGATATGGACGATTTTCAGGTCGGTCTTATATCCCGGCATTGTTTTTATTTTAATTAAAAACTGTTTTGCTTTTTTGTTCAAAACATGAACAAAGAACTTTCCACAAAATTATTACTGTAAAAATCAAAACTGTTTCTTAGTTTGAAACCTCTTAAAACGATATTTATGAAGAGAATTTTAAGTTTTACATTGTCATTGCTTATGGTGTCGGCAGCGATGTCGGCGCAAACTGCGAAAGACGAGATTTTTGCCGACTTGGACAAGGCCGGTGGAGTGTATTATGCTTATCCGGTAAGCACTGTCGAGCAGACAGCGACGCCCGAAGGTTACGAACCATTTTACATCAGCCACTATGGCCGCCACGGTTCGCGTTATCTTATTTCCGACAACGACTATCGGTGGGTGCTTGAGCTGTTGCGTAATGCCCATGAAGCCGGTGCGCTCACGCCGCTTGGCGAGGACGTGTTGGGGCGCGTAGAGAAAGTGTGGGTCGAGGCTGAAGGGCGTGGCGGTGACTTGTCGCCTCTTGGCGTGAGGCAGCACCGAGGCATTGCCGAGCGTATGTTCCAGACTTATCCCGAGGTATTCAAGGGCAAGGTTGACATTTCGGCTCGTTCGACGATTGTAATGCGCTGTGCCATGAGCATGGACGCTTTTTGCGAACGGCTTAAAGAGCTTAATCCCGAACTCAATATCACACGAGAGGCGAGCAATCGCTATATGAACTACATGAACTACCATAGCCCCGAGTCGAATGCGTTTAATGCTGCCGACGGCCCGTGGCAGGAAGAGTACCGCAAGTTTGAAGTATCGCACACACATGGCGACCGCCTTGTTTCGACTCTGTTCAGCGACAGCCTGTGGGTGGTGCGCAATGTGAATCCTCACACGCTGATGTGGGGCATCTATTGGCTCGCCGTCGGAATGCAGGACATTGAGACACAGGTGTCGTTTATCGACCTGTTTGAGCCGCAAGAGTTGTTTGACCTCTACCAGTGTTTCAATTACCGCTTCTATGTTGGCGATAGCAACTATCCTGGTAGTAATGGCATGTTGCTCGATAATGCCAAACCGTTGTTGCGAAATGTTGTCGAGTCGGCCGATGCCGTAATTGCAAGCGGCAAGACTGGTGCTACGCTGCGTTTCGGGCATGACGGTAACCTCATTCCATTTACTGGATTGCTCGGCTTGGAAGGATGTTATGCGTCGGTTTGGGACCCGGCAGAGTTTTACAAACATTTTTCGACTTATGAAATTTCACCAATGGCTGGCAATGTGCAGATTGTATTTTTCCGCAACAAGAAGAATCACGATGATATAATAGTGAAATTCTTGCACAACGAACGAGAAACTTCCATCAGGCTTGAAACCGACATCTTCCCGTATTATCATTGGAACGATGTTCGTAACTACTTCGAGCAAATCCTTGCCCGATAACCTACATTCCGACAACATTAAAGCAGCCGTGGTGCACTAATGTGGCTACGGCTGCTTTGTTTTTGAGTTGTCTATTGTAGAGTTTTCTTGGGTTAAAAATGTTGAAGAGTGCAGTTTTTGTCGGTTGTGGAATTGGTTAATCAAATATAATAGCTTACTTTTACCTTGGCAAATGATATTTTCTATTGCTTAGAAACTGTTTTGAAATTTTTGTTCAATGGTTTGAGATGGATTTTCGAGGCGGTTTTGATTGTTTTTTGAGTAAGTTTAGCGAGCTAAACGTCGAAGAAAATAATCAAAAACGGCCGAAAAGACGCTCAAAACATGAACAAAGAACTCATTATAAAACTATTTCTGTAAAATTTCAAAACAGTTTCTTAAAGTATTTTTTTATCAACTAATATGATGAATGTAATAAAAGGAGTATTAAGTTTTTTTGCTATTTTGTTATTGTCGTGTCAGGCAATCGCGCAGGATACTGTCGGCGAAGAACCGGGTGCCGCTGGCGAGCGGCTTTTTGACTATCCTGTAGTGCCCGACACAATTGTTTCGTTGGAGAACCGCACAAATTATTTGGTTCAGCACTTCTGGGAAAATTATGATTTTTCGGCTCCCATCAGGGATGTAGGAGTGTTTGAAGCCACGTTCCGCGATTATGTGACATTTTTCAAATATGCCCACAAGACAATAGTGGTGTCGAATATCAAGGAGATTATGCGCAAGGCCGAGTCGAATAAAGCAAATTTCATGCTGATAGCCGAAGTGGCTGAACGCTCGCTTTACAGCCCAAGTGCCGAATATTGGAGCGACGAGGTGTATATACCGTTCCTTGAGTGCGTGGTTGAAAACAATATGCTGAAAAAAGAGGAGAAAGCACGCTATAAATATCAGCTTGAGTTGTTGCAAAACAGCATGATGGGCCGAAAGGCGATGAATTTTGAGTTGCGGCTTGTCGATGGCAGCAAAGTGAAGCTGTGGGACATCGATGCAAAGATGGTGTTCCTGTTTTTTAACGACAGCGAGTGTGGCGACTGCTCGATAGCACGGTTGCGGTTAAGCACCGATGTCAACCTCAACAAAATGATTGACAATGGCGAGGTGGTATTTGTGTGCGTGTATATGGAAAAATACAGTGACGAGTGGGCGCAAAAAGCCCGTACCGACAGCGATAAATGGATAATTGGTGCCAATGACGAAGTTGCCGACAAATATGACTTGCGCATACAGCCGAGTGTTTACATACTTGATGCCAACAAGGTCATACTCGACAAGAATATCAGTGCCGATGGCATAAAGCAATTGTTGAATTAAAGTGAAGATAAGATGGTTCCGTCATTCGTGAAAAAAATGTTGTTGTATAGTGTCGGGCACACCTACGGCAACCTTTCGAGGTTGTTCCTGAGGCTGTTCACCGGTGTTATGTTCATGCAGTTCGGCATCAGGCAATGGGCATATTTCGATGACATTGCCGGCGACATGGTAGGGGTGATGGGAATGCCTGGCGATGTTTCGCTGGGCTTGGTAATAGCCATCGAGATAGTGTGTTCAACACTTATAATATTAGGATTATTCTCGCGCTTGGCGGTTTTGCCTCCGCTTGTGGCGATGATAGTGGCCGAGAGATATATATTGACCAGCGTCGTTAGCGTGCCGCCAGAAATGCTGTTCAGCACGCAGCCAGGTTATGTGCCGATTTTGTTTATCGGCATATTTGTGTATATGTTGCTTGCCGGACCTGGTAAGGTATCGCTCGATTACTTGATAGCCATCAAGTTGATTGGGCCCGACAAGCAAGCCGAGGACGAATTAGAAAAAGTGTGACAATTTTTTTGTGAAAATGAAGATTGCAGTATTGGTATCGGGCGGCGTCGATAGTGCCGTGGTTGTGCATAAGCTGAAGGAGGAGGGGCATGATTTGCACTTGTTTTACATCAGGATAGGCATGGACAACGACGAAGGCGATTGCTCGGCCGAAGAAGATATAGAAATGTGCCAGCTCATTGCAGCACGCTACGGCCTGCCGCTTGAGGTGGTGTCGTTGCATCAGGAGTATTGGGATAATGTCATGGAGTACGCCTTGCGTACAGTGAAAGCCGGATTGACGCCCAATCCCGACATGATGTGTAACAAGATGATAAAATTTGGGTATTTCGAACAACGTTGGGGGCATGAATTCGACATGACTGCCACTGGGCATTATGCCACTACCGATTTTGTCGATGGCGTGAAATACCTTGCCACAGCGGTTGACCCTGTGAAAGACCAGACCGACTTCCTTGCTCAAATCAGTTATGAGCAGCTGTTGCACCTGATGTTCCCGATAGGAGGGTTACCCAAGAGCGAGGTGCGCCGCATAGCCGTAGAAACAAAGATGCCCAATGCCTACCGCAAGGATAGCCAAGGAATATGCTTCCTTGGGAAAATAAATTATAACGACTTCATTCGCCGCCACCTTGGCGAGAAAAAGGGCAGCATAATCGAGATAGAAACTGGCCGCAAGATAGGCGAGCATCGTGGCTACTGGTTCCACACCATAGGCCAACGCAAGGGGTTGGGCCTTAGTGGAGGACCGTGGTATGTGGTGAAAAAGAATGTCGCCGACAACACCATATACGTCAGCAACGGATATGGCAACGAAAAGCAATATGGACGTACCATTCACATAGACGAAATGCACTTTATCTCGGGCAATCCGTGGGAAGGGGTAACCGGAGCAGTGGATATTATGTTCAAAAACCGGCATTCGCCAGAGTTTGTAAAGGCACGGTTGACCCACCTTGGCGGCATGGAATATGTCATAGAGTCGGAAAAGAAGGTTCAAGGGATTGCACCCGGACAATTTGCAGTCATATACAGCCCCGATGCGCACTTGTGCTACGGCAGTGGCATCATCACAGGGCAGAAAGTGAACAACGATGATTGAATCAATGGAGGAAATGCAGTATGGACGAAGTGGAACGTGTGAAACTCGAAGTATCAGGCATCACTTACAGCCAAGTTCAGCCTGGAGCGTATGCGCTGGTGCTTGGCGAGGTAGGTGGTGACTACCGCATACCCATCATTGTGGGCATTGCCGAGGCTCAAGCCATTGCGGTGAGGCTCGAAGGAATAATTCCGCCGAGGCCCATGCCGCACGACCTGTTTGTGAGCATGGCGCACGCTTTCGGCATACAACTTGAGGAGGTATTCATCAACAAGTTTGACGACGGAGTGTTCATGTCGGAACTGACGTTTGACAACGGCACGACCTCGGTCGTACTCGACTCGCGTACCTCCGATGCCATTGCGCTGGCATTGCGTACCAATGCGCCTATTTATACCACGCGCGAAATACTTGAGAAAACGGGCTTCGTCGTGGGAAGTGGGAATGCCGGAGGCGACGAAGATGCCGCCAACGCCGATGATGAGAACGATGTTTACAGTCACATGTCGGTTGAGCGGCTTGAAAAATTGATGCAGTCGTATGTCGAACGTGAAGAATACGAAATGGCCGCCGAAGTAAAGAAAGCGATAGAGAAAAAGCGCACCGAAATAGAGTAACAATAACCTATACAACATAAACATTCATGAATTAAAACTTAAGGAATATGCTGAAATTGAAGATAAGACTAATACTGATGAATTTCCTCGAATTTGCCGTTTGGGGAGCATATTTGACATCGATGGGCAGTTACCTTGTAGGGGTAAATCTTGCAGGGAAGATAGGTCTGTTTTATGCCGTGCAAGGTTTTGTGTCGCTGTTTATGCCTGCATTGGTGGGCATTGTTGCCGACCGTCTGTTGCCAGCACAGAAAGTGCTGAGTTTGTGCCATCTGATAGCCGGAGTATCGATGGGCGCGGCAGGGTGGTATGCAATGTCGTCGGGCATGGATGTGAATTTCGGTATATTGTTCACGCTATATACATTGAGTGTGGCATTTTTCATGCCCACGATAGGACTTGCCAATTCGGTGGCTTTTTCGGGCTTGACCAAGGTAGGGCTTGATACTGTCAAGGACTTTCCTCCAATCAGGATTTTCGGCACAATCGGGTTCATCTGCTCGATGTTGTTTGTCGATGTTACGGGTTTCCAGTATAATTATGCACAATTTCTCGTGTCGGGAGCATTAAGCATCGTGTTGTGCCTGTATTCTCTTACGTTGCCCGATTGTCCTGTAAGCAAAGGCCAAAGCAATGGCGGTATAGTCGAAGCGCTGGGACTGAAAGCATTCACGTTGTTTAAAAACCGCCGTATGGCGACGTTCTTCATATTCAGCATGTTGCTTGGCGTGTCGTTGCAAATCACCAATGGCTATGCCAATCCATTCATAACGACGTTTAAAGATGTTGCCGAGTTTGCCGATACGTTTGGTGCCAATCATGCCAATGCCCTGATTTCACTGTCGCAAATGAGCGAAACGTTGTGCATATTGCTCATTCCATTTTTCTTGAAACGTTTTGGGATAAAGATAGTGATGCTCATTGCAATGTGTGCATGGGTGTTGCGCTTCGGGCTTTTCGGACTCGGCGACCCGGGCAGCGGTGTGTGGATGTTTATACTGTCGATGATAGTGTATGGCGTGGCATTCGATTTCTTTAATGTGTCGGGAGCGTTGTTTGTTGATAAGGAAACCGACCCTTCAATCCGCTCAAGTGCGCAGGGCTTGTTCATGGTGATGACTAATGGTATCGGGGCGACAATCGGAACATTGTCGGCTCAGGCCGTTATTGACCATTTTGTGTATTCGCAGAGCGACGTGCATTTGCAACTTGAAGGGTGGAGTACGTCGTGGCTGATATTTGCTGCTTACGCATTGGTGGTTGCAATATTGTTCATGTGGGTCTTTAAAGAAAATAAGGCACCAGTGCCTACCGAACCTATTAAAAGATAGCCATGCATCGATTTTATGCCCCTGATATAACAGAAACATTGCTCTTGCCCGAGGCCGAGTCGGCACATGCAGTGCGTGTGCTGCGGCTCGCCGAGGGCGACGAAGTGGAAGTGGTGGACGGGCGCGGCAACCTGTATGGGTGCCGCATATCGCTCGCCCACAGCAAGAAGTGCGGAGTGGAAATTGTCAGGCACATTGCCGTGCCTAACCATTGGCACGGAACCATCACTGTGGCGGTTGCTCCCACCAAGAACCTCGACCGCATGGAATGGATGGCCGAGAAAGCCACCGAGATGGGCATCGACCGCATCACGCCGCTGTTGTGCCGCCATTCCGAACGCAAGGAGCTAAAAACCGAGCGATTGCGCAAAATACTGGTTTCGGCGATGAAGCAGTCGTTAAAAGCGGCAATGCCGCAATTAGACGAGATGACTGCGATTGCCCGTGTGATTGCCGACGAGTCGCTGCCGCCGCAGCGTTACATAGCATATTGCGACGAGGCGACCGAACGGAGGCAGTTCGAGGCATGTTATCGCCCCGGCGAGGACGTAGTGGTGATGATTGGCCCCGAGGGCGATTTCAGCCCCGAGGAAGTAAAGCTCGCCATCGAACATGGATTTGTGCCAGTGACATTCGGCAACAGCCGCCTACGCACCGAAACAGCCGCGCTCTATGCCGTAGCCGCCGCCCATGCCCTGAAACAAGCACGTCAATAATAAACACTTCTCCGCAAAAACGGGATAAACAGGCTGGAATGCCTGTTCGATGTAGAGGGTGTATCAAAATAGCAAATACATTTACTTTGTTGTAGAGCCGTCATATCATGGTGGCTCGATGTCAGTTCGAATGCAACCGTAATATGTTGTAAATGTGATAGTAACGAGCCGCGGCGCGCCACGGCTCTACAAAAATATACTAATAGGTTGCTATTTCGGTACCCCCCCTACAAGGCAGCAAATATACGGCTCTTTCATTTAAGGGACATTGGAGGGCGGCGGAGCCGTCCAACTTTCAGTAACCGCCGGTGACAAGCCCCGAAGTGGGCGCAGGAACCGGCGGCGTGTAACACCCTGACCAGCAGGGCCTCCCTGGAGGTCCAACGTGCCACATTTTACCTTCCAT
>CALUMJ010000047.1 GCA_944321715.1 uncultured Muribaculaceae bacterium
GCCGCTTGAAAAATTTTACGCCCCAAATAAAATGGAAAGAGGGCGCATCAAATATTCCTCAATTTGATACACCCTCTGTGCTAATAGGGGCTACTATAAATGTATTGGATTAGTAGTTTTCGGCCTTGATTTGGAAGTAGGCTTGTGGGTGCTTGCACACGGGGCAGAGCATCGGGGCTTTCTTGCCGATGACGATGTGGCCGCAGTTAGAGCATTGCCAGATGGTGTCGCCGTCCTTCGAGAATACAGTGCCTTCTTCAACGTTTTTGAGTAGCTTGCGGTAGCGTTCCTCGTGTTCTTTTTCGATTTTTGCAACGCCTTCAAACAGGGCGGCGATGTCGTTGAAGCCTTCTTCGCGGGCTTCCACGGCCATCTTGGCATACATGTCGGTCCACTCGTAGTTTTCGCCTTCGGCGGCATCGAGCAGGTTTTCGGCGGTCGAAGGTATATCACCGCCGTGGAGCAGCTTGAACCAGATCTTGGCGTGCTCTTTTTCGTTGGCTGCAGTTTCTTCAAACAGTGCGGCTATTTGCACATAACCATCTTTTTTTGCCTTCGAGGCATAGTAGGTGTATTTGTTTCGTGCCTGCGATTCACCGGCAAACGCAGTCCACAAGTTGGCTTCGGTCTTGGTACCTTTCAGTTCTTTTGCCATAATAATTAGTGGTTTTTAATGTTAGTAATAATTTGTGCAGAGGGTGTGGCATGATTGCGATGTTCCCGGTTTGTAGTATCTGCTCGCTTAGTATCTGCAGCACACTGCCGCACGAGTCGTGCGTCACTACAAACCAATTGCATCACCATTTCGGCACATCCCCATAATCTGTTGCTAAGATAAGGAATAAAATCAAGAAAAACAAGGTTTTTCAGGGATTTCGAGTTTGGCCGTCACCCTCTATGATATACTTGTAGGTGGTGATTTCGCGCAACCCCATCGGGCCTCGGGCATGGAGCTTCTGTGTGGAAATGCCTATTTCGGCACCGAAGCCGAATTGTCCGCCGTCGGTGAACGATGTCGGCAGGTTGGTATAAACGCAGGCGGCATCCACTTCGAGGGAGAACCGTCGGCAAGCTTCTGGGTCTTCGGCAACGATGCTCTCGCTGTGCCGCGATGAGTATTGGGCTATGTAGGCAAGTGCCTCGTCGATGTCGGCAACGGTGGCGACGGCCATCTTGTAGTCCATGTATTCACGGCCCCGGTCGTCGTCGGTGGCGTGCTGGAGCAACGGGTAGCGTCCATCTATGACAGCGAAAGCCTCGTCATCGGCTCGCAACACCACATTTTTGCTCGCAAGCGGCTCGACGAGTGCCGGCAAGTCGGCAAGCCGGCTGCGGTCGATGAGCAGCACGTCGAGTGCGTTGCACACGCTCACACGGCGCGTCTTGGCATTGAAAATGATGTTGCGCCCCTTGGCCGTGTCGCCGCTGCTGTGGAAATAGCAGCTGCACACGCCGGCTCCGGTTTCAATCACAGGCACTCGTGATGTGTCGCGCACAAAGTTTATGAGATTTTTGCCGCCACGAGGAATAATCAGGTCGATAAGTCCGGTGCTGCCAAGCATCTCGGCAGTGGCCTCGTGCGACGGTGGCAGCAGCGTCACGGCCGCCACCGGGAAACTGCACTGTGCAAGTGTGTCGCCGATGATGCGAGTGATGGCTTCGTTGGAATGCTGCGCATCGCTGCCCCCTTTCAGCACCACTGCGCTGCCGCTTTTCAGGCAAAGTGCCGTCACATCGAGTGTGACGTTTGGCCTTGCTTCGTAAATCACGCCGATAACCCCGAACGGAACCGACACTTTGCTGATGCGCATACCGTTGGGCTGCGTCCATTGGGCAAGAGTGATGCCCGTGGGCGACGGCAGTGCGGCCACGTTGCGTATGCCGTCGGCGATGTCGGCGATGCGCGCTGCATTCAGCAGCAGACGGTCATATCGTGGGTTATCGCGGTCCATGCGTTCAAGGTCGGCTTGGTTGGCTGCGAGTATTTCGTCGGTGCGGGCTACGGTGTTGTCGGCGAGCCGCAGCAGCAAGTTGTCGATTTCTTGCGGCTGCACCACATTGAGCCGCCGCGAGGCTTCACGTGCGGCGATAAGAGTGTCTTTAACCATTGTTTTCCCTTTCGATATATAGGTAGTTGTAATGAATGAGCGGGCGGCTACCCTGTCGTCCGGCTTGTGTGGCGGCAGTGGAACTGTCGCAGCATATACGCCCCAATGCGAATGTCGAGCCTTGTGGCGAAACGATTTTCACGATGTCGTCTTTTTCAAATTCGCCCACGACCCTTGTCACCCCCACAGGCAGTAGGCTTGCGGCACGTGTGGAGGTCAGAGCCTCGTATGCGCCTTGGTTGACGTGCAGCTCGCCCTTGGCGAAGCTGTCGCTGTGGGCTATCCACTTTTTCACGCCCGACACTGGGCGTTGCGACGGGGCGAAAAGCGTGCGTGGCACTTGCGTGTCGCCGTCGATAATTAATGGCAATATGGCATCGCGCTTGCCGTTGGCGATGTACACGGCTATGCCTTCGGCGGCAGCGCGGCGGGCGGTGTTGAATTTCGACCCCATGCCGCCGCGTCCGAGCGACGAATGCGACTGGCAGATGAACGCTTCGGCATCGGCCGTTTCTTTCTCGTCGGGGGCAATTTCCTTGATTACGTGCGATGCCGGGTTGGCCGGGTCGCCGTCATATACACCATCGACGTTGCTCAGCAAGATTAATGCCTGTGCGCTCATCATCGAGGCGATGAGGCCCGACAGCTCGTCGTTGTCGGTAAACATCAGCTCGGTTACTGATATTGTGTCGTTTTCGTTCACGATGGGAATCACGCCGTTGTCGAGCATCACTTCCATGCAATGCTTTTGGTTGAGGTATTGGTGGCGGGTCGAGAAATCTTCCTTGGTGGTGAGCACTTGCCCGCACACGATGCCATGCTCGCGGAACAATTCGTAATAACGGTTGATGAGCTTGGCTTGCCCTACGGCCGAAAACAGTTGCCGCTGCGAAACGGCATCAAGGTGCGACCGCATCGACTTGCTTCCACGCATCACGCTGCGCCCCGATGCCACTGCGCCCGACGACACCATTATGACTTCGATGCCACGCTTGTGCAGCAGTGCCACTTGGTCAACGAGTGCCGACATGCGAGTGATGTCGAGCGTGCCGTCGCCTCGCGACAGCACGTTGCTGCCAATTTTTATAACAATTCGCTTATAATTATCCATATTCAGATGCAAATATATGCCACAATTCTGTCCTGCGCAAAAAACTGACAGGCGTTTTGTACCGGTTTTGTCACTTCGTCACCGCATTGTGCAAATCTTGGTAAGTTGTTACAACACGGTATTCCATCTCGCCAGAATAATTTAAACCCAACATTAGATTTGAGTTAATCCTCATCGCCATACAGTAGCTGTTTCAATTCCTCTTTCGTTGGTAAATATGTCATATACTTTGCTGCAAAAATCTGCTTCTCGTCTTGTGGCAATGTGTATTCCACCACTGCGTCGTTCTTTTCGGCGCAAAGAACGATGCCCACAGGTGGATTGTCGCCGGGGTTCATCAGATTGCGTGTATAATAGTTCACGTACATTTGCATTTGCCCAAGGTCTTGGTGGGTCAGGGCATCTATTTTAAGGTCAATCAATACGTAACAGCGAGCCAACATATTATAAAACACGAGGTCGATGTAGAAATGCTGCCCGCCGAGCGTGATGCGTTTCTGCCGCGCCACGAAGCTGTAGCCGCGCCCTAATTCCAACAGGAAATGCTGCAACTTGCTGATTAGCATCTGTTCCAAGTCGCCTTCAAGGAAATGTTCTCCTTGCTTGATGCCCAGGAACTCCAAGATAAATGGGTCGCGGATGATTTCACGAGGTTCCAACGCTTTTGGCGCGGAGGTCTGTATTTCAGCTCTTACAGCATCCTTGTTGCGACTTGCCAACATACGTTCGTAGTACATCGTGTTGATTTGCCGCTCCAGCTGCCGCGTACTCCAATTCCCTGCCACGCATTCATTGATGTAGTAATTGCGAACAGTTTCATCTTGCACGGTGAGCAATGTCCGCCAATGCGTCCATGTCAAAAAGTCACGCACTGCGTGACCTTTTGGGTAACATAAGTAAAACTTCCTCATTATCTTGAGGTTAGTAAGGGTAAATCCGCCACCATATTCGCGTATCAGTCGTTTGGACAGGTTGCGCATTACCCCTTTCCCATACTCGGCTTTCACATTTCCGGCTTGTTCGTATTCCACAATATACCGTCCCACCTGCCAGTATGCTTCCACTGTCGCGGAATTTACCGTGCGGGCTATTTGTCTGCGCGCATTGTCGAGCATCTGCTTGATTTGTGCGAACAGATGTTCCTCGTTGTTTCTCTGTGGTGCCAATGATATGTTATCGTCCATTGTGTCTTATATGTTGTTTGCTTTGGAGGGATGTCAGAATGGGAAGAGCAGCGGGAGGGCGAATACCATCACGATGCCCATGATGAGCTGCAACGGCAAGCCCACTTTAACGTAGTCCATGAAGGTGTATTGGCCGGCACGCATGACAAGTGCGTTGGGCGGCGTGGAGAATGGCGATGCGAAACACATGCTGGCGGCGACGGTGACTGCAAAGAGGAACGGTACCGGGCTTACACCGATTTGCAAGGCACTTTGCAATGCGATGGGAGCCATAAGCACCGCCGTGACGGTGTTGCTTATGAACATTGTCATCAACGATGTGGTGAAATACACCCCGGCCATGAGGGCGAACGGGCCGAAATCGCCAAGCCCGCTGACGAGCGACCCCGAAATAAATTCCGACGTGCCGGTTTTCTCCAATGCCAGCGACATGGGCAGCATGGCAGCAAACAGCACTATGGTTTCCCAGTTGATCGTCTTGTAGGCCGCTTCGACGTTGTGGAAGCAACCAGTCAGCACCATCAGCACACCGGCAATCATCACGGCAGTGACTGGTTCGACGGGAATAAAATCAAACACCATCATTGCCACCATTGCCACCATGATGGCTGCTGCGACGGGAGCTTTGTAGTCGAGCGTCACTTTGGCGGCCTCTTCTAACGGCTGCCCCATAACCACCCAGTCGGCTGTTTCCTTGCTGATGCGTCCGATGTCTTTCCAAGTTCCCTGCACTAATAGCACATCGCCACCGTGCAGGCTCTGGCGACCGAGGTCGTTGAGTATGTAGTCTTTCTTGCGGCGTATTCCAAGCACGTTCACATTATACTTGTCGCGGAATCCAACCTCTTTTATCATTTGGTTGATGATACCCGAGTTTGGGGTAATCAATATTTCGGCGATGCCGATGTCGTAGAATGCAAGTTTCTTGTCGGTGGTCGTTGCAGCTTCCTCGGTGGTATGTCCGTCCATCATTTCGAGGGCACACTCATTCGAGAATCGTGTGACAGGTTCGGCCTCACCCGATATGTAAAGCACGTCGTTGGCATTTAGCACGGTGTCGGGCGACACGAGTTCTTGTGTGACAGTCTTCAAGAAACGGTGGTGCGACGATGTGCTGCGGCGCACTTCGAGTATGTTCAGTCCATATCGGCGGTAAACGTCGAGGCTTGCGATTGTCTGCCCCACGGTTGACGACCCTGCCGGCACACGCAGACGGAACAGGTTGGAGGCCAGCCCATACTCTTTCACCAATTGCCCGAGCGATTTGCCCGTCGGGGTATTGTCCTCGTCTTTACGCTTGCTCGATAGGTATAATTTGGTAAGCGGGAGCAGGACTATTATGCCCACTGCAAGGCATACCAGGCCCACAGGCAGGAATGAGAAAAACGATAGTTCGTCGTATCCGGCCGATGTGAGGGCATTCTGGATTACAAGGTTGGGTGGCGTACCGATTAGCGTCATCATTCCGCCCATGCTGCTGGCAAATGCCATAGGCATCAACAGCCGGCGCGAGCTTCCCCCGGCACTTGCCGCCATGCTCACCACTATGGGCAGCATGAGTGCCACCGTGCCTGTATTGCTCACAAATGCGCCGATGCCAGCCGTTGCAAGCATGATGAGCAGGAACAGTTTCAATTCGCTATTGCCGGCAAGCTTGAGCAACTTGGAGCTAAGCATCTTGGCAAGCCCAGTCTGCACGATTCCACCGCCGACTACAAACAGTCCCGCCATCATGATTACTACCGAGTTGGAGAACCCCGACAGAGCCTCCTCGGGCGTGAGGATATGGCAAATTAACAAACTTATGAGCGCGCATAGCGCGACAACATCGGAACGCAGCTTGCCCGACACGAATAGTGCCACGGCAACGACGAGTATGATTGTAGTTGTCAACATGTGCGTGGGAAATTATTAAATGATTAAATACTAACCAAAGATACGAATAAAAATCGTAATGGTCGCAGGTTTCGACTCGGTTTGGGTGGTATATCCAAGTTTTATGTCAAAAATAGGAAAATATCTGCGGAGATTGTACCATAGTGAATGGGGCGGTGGGTATATATTTGGGGAAAAATAGTTATTTTGTGACGTTTTTCACGCAGTAACCGCCGAAAATTACTAACTTGCAACTTGAAAAGTAATCCAATTAAAAAGATAACGACATGAGACACTTCAAATCTGTGACAGATATTGGCGACCTTAAGGAAGCCGTGCGTGAGGCAATGCAAGTGAAAGCCGACCGTTTTGCCTACAAACACCTCGGGCAAGACAAGACGCTGTTGATGATTTTCTTCAACTCGTCGCTGCGTACACGCCTCAGCACACAAAAAGCTGCTATGAACCTCGGAATGAACGTGATAGTCCTCGATGTAAATCAAGGTGCATGGAAGCTCGAAACCGAGCGGGGCGTGATAATGGATGGTGACAAGCCCGAACACCTGTTAGAGGCCATTCCGGTGATGGGGTGCTATTGCGATGTGATAGGCGTGCGCTCGTTTGCGCGGTTTGAAAACAAGCAGGACGATTACGAAGAAAAAATTTTCAACCAGTTTGTGAAATACTCTGGCCGGCCGGTGTTTGCCATGGAAACGGCTACTGTTCACCCGTTGCAAAGCTTTGCCGACCTCATCACTATCGAAGAATACAAGACTGTGGAACGTCCGCGCGTGGTGCTGACGTGGGCACCACACCCCAAGGCTCTGCCACAAGCAGTGCCAAACTCGTTTGCGCAATGGATGAACGCTGCTGGCTATGACTTCGTAATCACGCATCCACATGGCTACGAGCTGTCGAGCGAGTTCACGCAAGGAGCCACCATAGAATATGACCAAGACAAGGCTTTGGCTGGTGCCGACTTTGTATATGCCAAGAACTGGTCGGCATACGCCGACCCCAACTATGGCAAAGTGTTATCGACCGACCGTAGCTGGACTATCACGACCGAGAAAATGGCACTCACCAACAATGCTCGGTTCATGCACTGCCTGCCAGTGCGCCGCAACATGATTGTGACCGACGATGTGATTGAAAGCGAACGCTCGATTGTCATCCCCGAGGCTGCCAACCGCGAGATTTCGGCACAAGTGGTGCTGAAGCGCATTCTCGAAGGCCTGGAATGATTTTCTCCAACAAACCGACTAATGATTAGTATAACCGACTAATGATGAAAAGTATATGAAAAAAACATTGATGATATTGGCACTGTTGCTACCATTGATGACCTTTGCCGCCGACTGGGGAGGCATGGAGGTGAAAATGTGGAGCGATGGCGATATTACATGGGCCGACTTCAAGGGTGTAACTCCGAGTGAGAAAAATGCGCCCGTGTCGGCATTTGAATGCACACTCGATGTGAAAAAAGAGGACCTCGGGAACGGACGAATGTATTTTGCATACGCCTATATGGTCAAGTTGCAGTCATACGTTACCGATACTGTGATTGCGACCCCTGCACGGTTGCGCTATCACCAGTTGCAATTTGATGCGCTCGAAGTGATGCGCCGCCGGTTGCAGAACGACATAGTGATGGGAATGGACGACGAGCAGGTGAAAGAGCGGTTGACCTACTATCGTAATGTTTATCTCGACCAACTTGCCGACATCGACCGTGAAACCGACTATGGAACTAACGACAGCAAAGTAGTGGCGTGGGAATATTTCACGCAGAAGAATTTGGAACAAATGCCTGTTCCAGAGTCGCCGCAATCGGTACCCAGCAACTGGGGTTACGGCCTGTCGGTGGGGCTTGGCGGCATATTTCCCATTGGCGACATCAGCGACACGTTTGATGGCAATTTCACATTCAATGCCGGGTTGATAGGCTCGTATCGCCGTTTGCAATTGCAAGCTACGGTGTCGTATGGCCAGCCGGGCCTTAACAACCGCAATGTGTATGGCGAGTTTGACCCCGATGGTCGTCCGGCGGTCGATGTGCTCGACAACAATGCTTCGTTCATCGACATTACAGTTTCGCTCGGCTACAGCGTGGTGAAGACACATAGGTTCTCGATGACACCGCACTTCGGACTGTTTTGGGGAAAATATAAGTGGAATGCCACATTCCTTGAATGGTCGTTAGACGAGGAAACTGGCGACTACGTAAGCCGCGTGACTGGCACCGAAACGCGCAAGTTCCACGACGTGAACTGGATGGCCGGCATCGACTTCGACATAAAGTTGCACACGGCTCGCAGCCACGATGACTTCTGGTTTGGCCGCCGCGAACAGCTCACCTCGTCGTTGCGCATCACGCCCTACGTGGCACATGCCGTATATAACGAGCACAACCCTTCGGTCAAGGGCTACTATGTGGGTGTCACCGTTTCATATTTCGGCCTCGCCCGTGCCCTGAAGCTTCGCTGACCCTCGCTCCTTGCGAGCCTTCAGTGGGTAGCGCATCAAAATGTAAAAATACCGCAATTGCGTAGGAGGGTGTATCAAAATGCAATGGCATTTTGATACACCCTCTTTTAATTTCTTGATTATCACAATATTATAAAAAAGAATACAAGGGCCGTGCATTCCTGTCGTATTTGTTCGCACCTTTTCGGAAAATCATTTTTCTGCTTGACAACATAATGCGCGATGTTCGATGCCAAGTTTTATATTGGAGCAGCCCAATGCTTTACCAATCAAGTTATTTCTGGGTTTTGATTTCTATTGTTATAGAAGTTATTTTGCTGGAATTTATTTGTTCGATTTTTTCTTGCGGAAGCTCCACAGTTAGTCGGTGCGAATTGTTTTCTATGTAGTAATATTGCAGGAAGTCGTGGTCGAGAATTTGAGAAATGCGCAGTAACCGGTCGGTATCGATGCTCTTGCTGCGCACGAGATAATAGACCGTGGTGCGGTCGCAGTGCAGCAATCTGGCAAATTGCGCATACGTCAGTCCTCGTTTTTCGAGCATATAGTCTATTAGTCGCCCGATGTGCACATCGTGTTTCAGTCCTTTCATAATAAAAGTGTGGAGGTAAAAGAGTTTATCAGACTGAGGCCCTGGTAATGCCCAAACACAATAAACACCGCTCCACACTTGCACGGTATGCAGCCACCGCAGCACACATATTGCGAGCTGTGGTGCGAAATCACATACTGTTACAAGCAGTTATGTAGCTATGCCCATTGTGTTTTGAAATTTACCAGATTTCAGTCTGTGGGATAGTTAACTGTCAAGTAAATGGCGCATTTCTCTTCGCCATTACAAAGTTAATACAGCATGTATGAATAACCAAAATAATTGTTTTTGAACTGTTGAAAATATTCACGGTTTGTTTCAGATGTTTCACGGTTAATTGTTTGATAAGTAGGTTGGTAGGCGTACTTTTACTTAGAATCTAAATTAAAAGTATTATGAAACATCTTAAATTTGTTCTGGGTATTTTTATGCTGCTGGTTTCGGTTAGTGCGAGTGCGCAATGGCTTACGTTCTCGGGTGGCTACAAGTATTTTCACATGCGCGACCGATGTGTCAACACGGTCAATATTGAGATTGAGACTGTCAATAATGTCGGTACGAGCTTTATGATAAATGCTCAGTTTGGCCGCGACTTCATTAATATTAGTCCGCTTTCCTTTTTGGCGGGTACTGGCATTGCCATAAATAATAGCAAGATGATTAAGAAAGTAAAACAGATTTCCCAATACTATGGCATAAGTATGGAGCAAGCCTACAGGAGGTATAAAAGTTCATACGAATATACTACACTTAGGGACCAGAACAAGTGGGCAGTATTGCTTGCCTTGGTTGGCCCGACACGATTTACGATCCCGGTAGGCGAATACTTTTACATGGGGCCTTCGTGGAGCTTGTGTGACTTTACCAAAATTTATGACCGTAAATGGGAGGTAACGGGATATGTCGGTGCCAGAGTTGACTATTGCCCCATACCGCAGATGGTCATCGGTGCTTATGGCGAATATCGCTATGGGTGGCACAGGCACTCACCATACAAGGGTTACGCATTGGGAATTTCAATCGGTTACAGAGTTGGTGACATATTTGATTAATTACTAAATAACACGAGATTATGAAAAAGAAGATTATTTCAATTATGGTAGCAGTGATGTCGTTCACATCGGTGATGTTCGCTCAAGAAAGTTATAACCAGTGGTTAAGGGATAATAACCTGAAGCCGGAAACTGCAGCTCAAGAGGCAGAGTTTAAGCGTAATTATAATAATTACATAAGGCAATCATATCTTTTTAGTGTGAATCTTGAGATTGCTAATGTGCAACAGCAGTTGCAAGAAGTGCAAAATCAAAGTCAACCTGATGATGATTCACAAGAACAAATAGCAGCCTTGAGGGAGCGATTGAGAGATTTGGAAGCAGAGAAACGTAGGCTTGAAAATTTGTTGCAATAAAACATGGCGAGGCATTTGCATGTAATATTGTTGATGGTATTTGTCGTGGCGCAGGTTTATGCCGACAATAGCCACACCATTGAACGCCTTGAGCAGCAAATATCCGACACAGAAGCCGAAATTGCCCGATTGCAAGCTTTACTCGATGAACGGAACAGAGCTGGTGAGCATACCGCAAGCGCATATACCGAAAATGTGATGGATATACAGAAACCACTCAGCCAAGCCGATTTTGTGGACTTTTGCAATCAGAATGTGCCATCACAAGCCGAGGTTGCCAAATTGCTCAAAAAGGGGTATGACTGCCGCATTGTGACGCAATGCACGGTAGAAAACGGTGTGGCCGTCAACCGTGTGTTTGTTGGCTGTTTGCAATCTTCGCCATCATTGGTGCAGGTTGGTGACAAGGCCACGGACACGCAGCAAATGCTCGAACGCAAAAGGAACACCCTCGAAATGTGGGAAGACGTTTTGGCAGCATTAGACGGTGAACTTAGATACAACACGGTTGATATTGTTGACCAGATGCAACAAGTATTCCGCAAGCAGGTGGATATTCCGCCCATGGCCGAACCTTTTGTAGATAAAGCCTTTGAGAAGGCGCAAGAACGGTTGCGCCGATGCATGAATGTCACCGATGCCCCAATCGAGAATGAAATTGCCGACATTACCGATGAATTAATCGGTGCGATTGAGCAAATTCCAGGCTTGGACAAGGTGAGTAAGCATTATTTGTATCAAATTTTCAAAAATTCGCCACAAATAGGTAAGACTTTGGGCGATGCTGGCGCATTGGTCAACATCTATTTTCAAAAACGAGATGTAGAGCAGCAGATTGCCAAATATAAGCAAGAAGTTGCGGCACTTGAACGCTTGAGTACCTCGCCACATTGATTAACATATATGGGTTATATGGTGGTGGGTATGAATCAAAATTACACCCACATACATTTATTGGAGAGCCGTGGCATGCCGCGGCTCATTTGTGCATACAGTAATTAGGTAACAAGCGTTTGCATTGTAGTGGGAAACGAGGGGGTATATCAAAATAGCAATATATAGAAACAACCAGCGATTACTGGTAAACTGTTGTGTAGAGCCGTCATGCCATGGCCTCGTTACTATCACATTTACAGTATATTACGGTTGCATTCGAGTTGTCATCGAGGGTGTATCAAAATGTGGATTTAAGCGATTTCGTAGGGACGCACGGCTCGTGCGTCCGCTGCGCAATTAGACGCATATTATATTAATTTACAGATGGTTAATCGGGTCTTGCGGCACTCGGACGCACGGGCCGTGCGTCCCTACAAGGTGGGTCATGCCAATTTTGATACACCCCCCTACAACAAATTGCTATAGCGCAAGGTTAGGACGGCGAAGCCGCCCTTAGTCATAGCGAATGTATGGCTCCTATTGCTGTGGCGCTTGCTGTTTTAGCTTATGTACTCGTTTTGTAGGTGTTATTCTGATTGTGAGTCGGAGGCCGACGATGAGGCATCGTTGTTGTCGTTGTCGTCACGATTGTTCTTTATGACGAGCAACTTGTCAACACGGCCGTGGTCGGTGTCCATGATTTCAAAGTCTAAGTTTTGGTATGTGAATTTGTCGCCGGCTTTTGGCACACCGCCAATGAGGAACATTGCCATGCCGCTGAGCGTGGTGAAATCTTCCTCTTTAAGGTCGTCGAAGTCGGTGATGCCCATCGTGTCCATGAAGTCTTCAAGGTTCATTGAGCCGTCAACGAGCAGCGAGCCGTCTTGCCGTTCCACTATTTCCTCCTCAGCCACTTCATTTTCCTCGTATATGTCGCCGAATATGCTTTCCGACAGGTCGTGCAGCGTGATGATGCCCTCGGTGTTGCCAAACTCGTTGATTACTACACCGAATTTGTTTTTTGTCTGCTTGAAGATTTCAAGCACTTTTTTGGCCGACAGGCTCTCTGGCACTAACTGGGCTGGCTGGGCGATTTGGCGCAGGTCGAACCTCTCGCCGCTACCCATCATCAGAATTATGTCTTTCACCGACACCACGCCCACTATTTGGTCAAGGTCTTCTTCCACGAGCAGGTATTTGCTGAAGTGTTCTTGCTTGATGGTTTCGAGTACCTCCTCGGGTGTGTCGCTGACGTGCATCGCAATCACGTCGTGCCGTGGTGTCATGAGGTCGTTGGCTCGCTTGTCGGAGAATCGGAACACATCACGCAACATCTCGTTCTCCTCTTGGTCGATTACGCCTTGCTCCGAGCTTTGGTTGAGTATCATTTTCAGCTCGTCCTGTGTCATTTGCCGCTCTTCGGGTTTCATGCCCATCATCTTGTTGGTGAGCTTTGTGGAAACGCTTAGCAGCTTTACAAACGGGAAGGCTATAATCGATATGCACTGCATCAACCCACTCAGACGGGCGGCATAACGCTCGGGGTCGGAAAGGGCGATTGACTTAGGTACAAGCTCTCCAATGATAAGCGACAGATAAGTGATGATGGCAACTACCGTAATCAAGGCCAAATGCCCGGCATAAACTGGCGTAATGCCCGGAATCATCGAAAACAGTGGTATCAGGTCGTCGGCGATGCTTGTGCCTCCGTATGCACCCGATACGATGCCAATCAGCGTGATTCCAATCTGTATTGTAGATAAAAATTTTTCGGGTTCTTCTCGTTGTTTTATTACCCTTCTTGCTTTTTTGCTCCCTTTTTCGGCCATTGCCTCTAATCGTATCTTGCTCGACGACACAAGGGCTATTTCATACATGGCAAAAATGCCGTTTAGGACTAATAATAACAGAATAATAAAAAATTCCATATATAAGTTCAAACAGTTCTGAGTGCAAACATACGAAATTTATAGCTAATAATCATAGATTTACCGAAAATATTTATCCACGGGCTGCTGGTAGGAGCCATACGCGGTAGGCCGGGGTCATGAATTTACTTGCACCTTGATGCCGGCGGCTTCGATGCGGGCTGCTATGCTGGCAAGCTCGTCGGGCGAGATTTTCTGCAAGCTCTGTTCGGGTGTCTGGCGGTCGATGGTGTAAAGCATGACCTCTTGCGGCTCTATTTCCTTGTAGGCTGCGATGAGGGCATCTATTTCCTCGTCGGTGGTGTTGTCGATGGTTTCGCCATCGTGCTGGCCGCGTGTCATCATCGTCTGTACTATGCACTGTCCGCCGAATTGCTTGAGGTCTTCAATTATTCCTTCGGGCAACACATTGGGCGAAACGGGGCGGTTGAGCCGCTTGAATGTGCCGTAGATTGCCGAGTCGAGTTTGAGTATGTTTCGGTCAACCATCTTCAGGGCTTCGGCTACATGTGGGCGGCTGGCCATAGTGGCGTTGCTCAGGACGCACACTTTTGCCTCGGGGAAATAATGGTTGCGCAGTGTGATTACGTCGTGCACTATTGCCTTGAACTCGGGGTGCAATGTGGGTTCGCCATTGCCCGAGAATGTTATTACGTCAATCTTGACACCTTCCTCGGTGAGCTGCCGGAGCTTTGCCGAGAGCTGTTTTTTCACCTGCTCGCGCCGTGGAATGCCACTCTTGCCTGTTCCTTGGGCATTATAGCCTGCCTCGCAGTAAAGGCAGTCAAACGAACATACCTTGCCATCGGTGGGCATGAGGTTCACCCCCAGCGAGGTGCCAAGGCGGCGGCTGTGGATGGGTCCAAAAATAGTTTCGTGAAACAATACTGTCTGCATATTGTGCGTAATGTATGGAATGTTATTTTTCGTTCAATAGGTTATTGCAAAGTTGGAGGTAGCGGCGGGCGACGATGGGAGCGGCGAATTTGTGGGCAACGGTGTCGTGCAGCATTTGGCGGTCGATAGTGGCATTGGCCGCCCACGCTATGCCGTCGGCAATGGCTTCGGGTTCGACCTCGGGTGCCAAATAGCCTGTTGTGAGGTGGTCGATTATGTCGCTTTGCCCTCCCGAATCGAATGCGACTGGAATGCAACCGCAGGCCATCCCTTCGACCAATGTGCCGGGCAGGGTTTCAAACCGCGAGGTTGACAGCACCACGTCGGCCTGAGTGTAGATGTTTGCAAGGGCCTTTGTGCCTTTTACCGAGCCAATGTGGGTGTGGGTCAACCCGAGCTTGTCGAGCAATGAATTGTCACGGATATTGCCGAAAAGCACCAAGTGTAACCGTTCGGCGAGTTCGGGGCGAGTGCTGTGCAAGTGCTGGGTGGCGTCGATAAGCAGGTCAAACCCCTTGATGGTATCGTCGAGCCGTGCGGCACCCATCACGATTACTTTCTTGTCGGCGGCAATGCCCAAATCTCCATTTTGTTGCCGCCCGCAGCTGAATGCGTCGGCATCGATGGCGTTGGGAATGACAGTCAGCGGCATGTTGTGCAGCAGTCGGCTTTCGCGGCCACGCTGTGCAAGCCAGTTGCTCACGGCCACAAACTGCAAGTCGGGGTGGCGGGCATATAGCTTGCTCTTTTGGGCTTGCACTGTTGTGGAAAGGTCGGCTTTCATGCCGCCCATGAACTGGCAGCCGCGGCACACGTGCTTGTATTCGCCGCACGACAGTGCATGGTGGCACACGCCAGTGAATGGCCACATGTCGTGCATTGTCCATATTACGGGCTTGCCCATCGAGCATAGCCGCTCGATTGCATGCAACGACAATGCCCCCTGATTAATCCAGTTTAGCATCAGCACATCGGCTTCTTTTACCCATTTGTGGCGGGCAAGGTTGCGCCCGTGGTTGGCTATGTCGGCCTTGAACAGGTTGGCGCGTGAGAACCCGTTGTGCAGGAATATGTTCCATCGCTCGGCAATGAAATTATACTTGTCGGCAATTGGGTTAGCGTAGGATATTACATGCGGGTCGTCGGTGAGCTTTTCAAGCACGAGCATACGTGCGTCGGCACCTTCGGCCCGCAGAGCTTGCATTAGCCTGTATGTGACGACTGCCGCCCCGCCGGTCGAGTCGCTGCGGTTGATGAGTGCGATTTTCATATTGTATTAATGGCGCAGCGGTGCGAGCATTTCGAGCAAGTCGAGCCGTGCGATTGAGCGGGAATTAATCAACTCGTCGCGAATCGACTTCACTACTCGCCTCACCGTCTTGTTGTTGAACACGTCGGAGAGGTAAGAGAAATACTCGTTAAACACCTTTTCAATCTCGTCGGCTTCGAGCTGGCACAGCTCTTTGCCCTCGTCGCACGAAATCTTGTAAAGACGGTGCTTGAGGCTGTAATCCACTTCCTTGTGGTCGCGCATCACGTGCCGGCATATTCCGTCGGCCATGGTGAGTGCCATTGACAAGTGGAAATTGTTGAGCATATTGTGCCATGAGGTCTTTGCAGGCAACGAAGGGTTGTAAAACAGGTAATACTCGGGCGTGAATCCGATGCAGTCAAACCCGTCCTCGCCGTCGATTGTAATGCCGGTGAACTTGTCATCGGCATTGAACAACGACAGCCCGAGTGCCATTCCTGCCACTCCGTAGCATTTGTCTATTTCATCGCGGTATTTCATTCTTCAAACCCCTTGATTTCGCGCTTTACTGGTGGATAGTCTATGGTGTAGTGCAATCCGCGCGATTCCTTGCGTTCCATAGCCTGACGCATGATGAGGTAGCCCACGTTGATGATGTTTCGCAATTCGCAGATGTCGCGCGACACCTTGCTCGACTTGAATAGAGCTTCGGTTTCCTCATACAGTATGTCCAAGCGGTTCCAAGCGCGTTTCAGGCGCAAGTCGCTGCGGACGATGCCCACGTAGGTACTCATGATTTCGCCCACTTCCTTGGCGCTTTGTGTGATAAGCACCATTTCCTCGGGGTGTTGTGTGCCGTGGTCGTCCCATTCGGGAATATCCTCGCGGAATGTGTAGTGTTCGATGTTGGCCATGCTGTGCTTGGCGGCGGCATCGGCATACACAACTGCCTCGATGAGTGAGTTGGAGGCCAAGCGGTTGCCACCGTGCAGACCGGTGCATGAGCATTCGCCGACTGCATATAGCCGCTGAATCGACGAGCAGGCGTTGGTATCGACCTTGATACCGCCGCACAGGTAATGGGCGGCAGGAGCCACTGGTATGTAGTCTTTTGTGATGTCGATGCCCAAACTCAGGCACTTTTGGTATATGTTGGGGAAGTGTTCCTTGGTCTGTTCGGGGTCTTTGTGCGTCACGTCCAAGTACACAAAGTCGTCGCCGCGAGTCTTCATCTCGTTGTCGATGGCACGAGCCACGATGTCGCGCGGTGCGAGCGACAAGCGCGGGTCATACTTTTGCATGAATTCTTTGCCGTCGCGAGTACGCAATACTGCCCCATATCCGCGCATTGCCTCGGTGATGAGGAATGCCGGGCGGTCGCCTGGGTGGTAGAGTGCCGTGGGGTGGAATTGTACAAATTCCATGTCTTTCACAGTACCCTTGGCTCGGTACACCATGGCGATGCCGTCGCCAGTGGCAACGAGCGGGTTGGTGGTGTTGCGGTAAACGGCACCGATGCCGCCGGTCGCCATCAATGTCACTTTCGACAAGAAAGTGTCAACCTCGCCCGTGGCGCAATTCAGTATGTATGCACCGTAGCAAGTTATGTCGGGAGTGCGGCGTGTGACGATTTTCCCCAAGTGGTGCTGGGTGCAGATTTCCACGGCAAAACGGTTCTCAAAAACGTCGATGTTCGGATGGAATTTCAACGCCCTGATTAGGCTGTCTTGGATTTCTGCGCCAGTGTTGTCTTTGTGGTGGAGAATGCGGAATTCGGAGTGTCCGCCCTCACGGTGCAAGTCAAATTCCCCCTTATCGTTCTTGTCGAAGTCAACGCCCCAGCTGATGAGTTGCTTGATTTGCGATGGTGCCTCGCGCACCACTTTCTCCACCGCGGCAGGGTCGCTGAGCCAGTCGCCCGCAATCATGGTGTCGCGAATGTGCTTCTCGAAATTGTCAACCAAGGTGTTAGTCACTGAAGCCACGCCGCCCTGAGCAAGGAACGTATTGGCTTCTTCAAGGGAAGTTTTGCAGATTAGTGCCACCCTCCCTGTTTCGGCAACTTTCAGGGCAAAGCTCATCCCGGCAATGCCCGAGCCGATGACAAGATAATCGTATTTGTAAACCATAATTCAACGTTTTTGAATATCAGCCATATACGCAACTTAATACATATATATCGCATACGGTTGATTATAATGCGAAATTACAAACAATCTGCGACTTTGCGAAGCCCTTAATAGAAATTTCACACAGGCGATTACGTTGCCGTGTCCTAAATGGGGGTGCATCAAAATTGCATCAACTTGGTTCGTAGGAACGCACGGCTCGTGCGTCCGTGTGCCACAATGCCTTTTTAACCATTTGTAAGTTAGTAGAATATGCACCTGATTGCGCAGCGGACGCACGAGCCGTGCGTCCCTACAAAATTGCGCAAATCTGCATTTTGATGCACCCCCAATTTTGGTACTGCCGCATGGCCGTATAGTGTTGTCAGAAGTAGTAGGTGTAGGAAACGTTGGGGATGATGGGGAAAATTGAGAATGTTTCGTAATACATATCCCAGGGGCGGGTGGCGTTGCTGCCGTAGTACCACTCGCGGCGGCGCACCGTCATGGGGTTCATGTGGCAATAGGCGTTATACAGCCCTACTCGCCACACGCCCTTGCGCCCGTTACCGTGCTGGCGTGTGAACGATGCGCTGATGTCTAAACGGTGGTAGGCTGGCAGGCGCACGTTGTTGCGCTGCGTGTAGTAGTTGTTGCCAAGCCCCTGGTACATGCCTTCGTTGGGGTGCGGAGCTATCGCTACCGGCAGGTCGGCATCTTGCATGGTTTGGTACAATCCCACAGGCACTGTCATGCGGTTGCCTGTGGCGAATGTCCACGATGCATTTAGCTCGATGCGGTCGTTGACTTTGTAATTGAGCGTTATATTCACCTTGTGGCGGTTGTCGAACTTTGCAGGATACCATCTGCCTCCGTTTATGCCGGGGATTTTGCGGTTGGCCCACATCAGCCCGTAGCTTGCGCTGCCAGTGAGCCGCCCCACGTTGCGCGACAGGGTGATTTCGCCGCCGTAGGCATTTCCGCGGCCATACTCGATGTTTTGCATCTTGTCAAGGCTGTAGGAATAGTCCTCGTTGACCTCGGCAACACCATCGAGCCACTTGTAGTAGCCCTCGACCGAGAGCGAATATGTATTGTCGGGAGTGTCGTAGTACAGTCCGCCGCCCACTTGGTCGCTCGTGAGCAAGTCCTCGCCTTTGCCCACTGGCATCCAGTTGTCGGTGGGCAGGTTGGCATAGCTGTCGCTCACCTGCTGCACCAATTGGCTCATGCGGGAGTAGTTGGCTTTGAAGCTCAGCCCGGGCATCAATGTGAATCGGGCGAGGAATCGCGGCTCGACCGATGTGTGCCACTTGTCGTATATGCCGTAGGTGGCGACGCGCAATCCTGCGTCGATGCCGAGCCAGGCGGTAGGTTCCCATGCAAAGTCGGCGTATGCTCCGGCTTCGTTAGCACGTATGTAGTAGTCGGTGTATGCGCTGCTGATTGATGCCCCGGGCTTATCGACAGTGTATTCCACTGACGACGGCAGGAAGCAATGGTGGGTGTAGAATGCCCCGTAGCGCAGGTCGTAATTGCTACGGCTGTATTGCCAGCGGGCGAATAGCGAGATGTCGTCGATGCGGTTGCGGTCGGTACGGTTCGACTCTTCGCGCTCGTCAGGGGTTTGGTCAATCGACTCTTTGTCGTAGGTCGATTTGTAGCGTGTGAACGCCGCCGTAATGGTCGATTTGAGCCGGTCGTTGTATGTGTGGTTCCACGATGCGGCGACAAGCGTGTTGCCCCATCGCAGCTTGTCAACGTCTTGCTCGAAGTTGTTGTCTTCGTCGTCGGGGTCGAAATCCTTGCTGCCAAATTTGAGCAAGTCGTTGCCCCAGTAGAAATCGACGTGCAGCGTGTTGCGGCTGTCAATGCGATGGTCGATGCGGGCGTTGATGTCGGTGAACGCATATCGGGCGATGGTCTTTTCACCGTCGTCTTTTTTCGTGGCATTGATGATGGCAAGTGCTGGTGCCGACAGCACGTCGAACCACGAGCGACGCACCGACACGTCGAATGCCGTGCGCCCCTTGACAATCGGCCCGGTGAGGTGCAGCATTCCGGCGGTGAGCCCGAGTGTGGCGGCTCCGTGGTATTCGTTGAAGTCGGGCTTGCGTGTGGTGATGTCAACCACGCTCGAAAGCCGCCCTCCATACATGGCAGGGAACGACGACTTGTAGAAGGTGGCGTTATCGACAACCTCGACATTGAACGACGAGAACAACCCTCCGAGGTGGCTGATTTGGTAGAGTGGTACGCCGTTGAGCAAAATCAGGTTCTGGTCGTTGGTGCCTCCGCGCACATATAGCCCCGAGAACCCTTCCACGCCCTCCGACACGCCTGGTTGCAGCGCGAATGCGCGTATTATGTCGGGCTCGCCTGTCATTGTCGGCAAGTTAAACAGCTGTTCGGTATCAAGTTGCACCATTCCGGCATCGAGCGAAGTGGAGTTTGAGCGGTTGTTGGCGTTGCCGATTGCCTCGACTTCGGGCAATACCACTCCGTGGTCCAGGAAGTCGGTGCTGTCGGCTGGCAGGTTGTCGGCGTTTGCGATTGCCGATGAGGCGGCAATCAATGCCATTGCTGCGAGTGTGTGATTATTCATGTGTTACCTCCTCTCGGTCGATATAAAACTCCCATTCCGACACGCAGGCCGAGCCGAATATCCCTGTTCCGCCCTCGACGTTCGAGAAGATTGTCACAGGTTCGAGTATGCCGATGTCGCCAAGCGACGACTCTTCACGTTGCTCGTCCTTGAGCACGCTGCGCAGGTATCTGTAGTAATTTTCCGACAACGAATATAACCTGATGCGGCGGTGGAGGCGCGCGGGGTCGCTATCATCGCCGCCGAGCGACAGCCCTGTTTCTTTCAGCGACAGCGAGTAGTCCATGCCGTCGATGGTTTCGTCGCTGAAAGTCCACCCCCAGCCGTTGCGCAGCAGGTTGTCGCTGCCTATGTTGGTGATGTCTTGGTTCTGCATTTCAAACAGCGGGTCGATGTAATCGACATATACCCCCGTGGTGTACAGGTAGTAGTCCGACGTTACGTTTACGAGGTAATAGTTTGCCACCCCTGCCGGGTCGTGGAATTGCACATGGTAGGTGGCATCGTAGGTTTTCGTTGTTATGTACGACCCGTCGTTGCCCCATGCTATGTTGTCGTCGTTACCAGCAGCCAGTGTAGTTTTCACACCCGATATGCCTACTGGGTTCGGCACCACATCGCTGCATCGCGACTCGCCGTAAGGGGTCGAGGCCTTAATTTCAATGTGGTCGCCGGGCTGCGGGCGGTAGGTCGAAACGTAGGCCACCACGTGCATCGGCGTGTAGCCCGACGAGATGGTGTCGTATTCCACCATGGTCAATTGCTCGCTGTGGTTGCCGTTGATAGTCATTCTCACGTCGGCATCTTTCACATACAGTTCGTTGGTGTTCTCGCCAATCGAGTATGTTCGGCTGATGCTTGCGATTACCACGGTGTCGGGCGATGCAATGGCGTTAATCACCGCCACAGGTTCGGGCATTAGTTCGCCAAAATCAATCTCGGAATAGCACGACGTGAGCATCAAGCAAAGTGCCACGCCGCCTAAAAACAATCTTTTCATCCTTCGTTTTTGATTATGCGTTATTAAAAAAGGCGGTGCGCCACTTTTGTGGTCATGCGCACACCGCCTTGCTGTTTTGAATAGTCATTTATTGTATTGCAGTTTCGGTAACATCGAGTACCATCGAAGATAGAGCTCGTCCTCCAGGCGAAATGTTCCCCGACCCTCCCATTGTGAGGGTTAGGGCTGCATCGAAACTTATTTCTTTGCCATTTATGATGGTGTCGCCACTGAAATAACTGTCAAAATTATCGCCATGTGTCACTCTTATATTACGGAAAGTCAGGTTGTCGATGCTTGTGATATTCCTAAGTGTGATATTGTATAGTAGATTGTTATATGCTTCTTCAAGGCTCGACAATTCAATGGTTTCAATATACACTTCCTTGTTGATGGCCTGTTGCCCATTGTATGTGACAGTGAGGTTGGCGTCGGCCTCACCTTCGTAGTTGCTGTAAATGCCGCACAGGTCGTCCCACACCGTTGTTTCATCTTCTTTGCACGATTGACAAACCATTAACAACATAATAGTTGACAAGGTCGCTGTAAATGTCCAAAGGTGGTTACTAAAAATTCTCATTTTGTTTGAGTTTGAATTTGATTTAAAATAGGGCTGATAATTTTTGGGGCAAAATTATGGTATAATACCGATATGCCCACAACGCTGTTGCAAAAGTTAACATTTTTGTGATTGCTTAAACGTTGTAATTTCGGTTGAAAATTTGTACACAATATATAATAATAAATGTGAAATGCCACATTCACAGCATATCGCAATCAGGCCGTCATCGGGGCTGTATCAAAATTAGCATCAATCTGGTTCGTAGGGACGCACGGCTCGTGCGTCCGCGTGCTGCAATGTGCTATTAAATCGCTATGATTCAACCCAATATATACCTATTGGCGCAGCGGACGCACGAGCCG
>CALUMJ010000048.1 GCA_944321715.1 uncultured Muribaculaceae bacterium
ATTGTAAGAATGAACGACAAATAATTATGAATGAAATATATCTGCAAATAACATCGGGCCGCGGCCCCGTTGAATGTTGCCGCGTAGTGGTGCTGGTCGCACGAGAAATGCTCGACGACGCACACCGACAAAGCATCAACGCCGAAATTATAGACTACAATGATGGGCCGGACGACGGCACATGGTCGTCGGCAATAATGAAATTGGACGGAGAGCAAGCAGCCAACTTTGCCAACCAATGGTGCGGAACAATACAATGGACGGCACAAAGCACATTCCGGCCAAACCACGGACGTAAAAATTGGTTTGTAGGGGTATCACCAATTACCTTTCCAAGCATCAACAGTCTAAGCAAAAACGAAATACGTTATGAAACATTTCGAGCCTCAGGACCCGGTGGGCAACACGTCAACAAGACCGAATCGGCGGTCAGGGCAACGCACCTCCCGACGGGAATCAGCGTGACAGCATCGAACCGCCGCTCACAACAGCAAAACAAGAAACTTGCCGGTGAACGGCTTGCAATAAAACTTTCGCTCTGGCGACAAGCCGAGGCCCAAAAGAGCGAGCGCGACAACTGGAACAACCACAACACACTGTTACGAGGTAATCCGATTAAAACATTCCGCAAGCCGATGAAATAAACAGTTGTTACGGGAAAAGCATAGCCGCATGGCAACGAGCCTCAAGCGGCAGCTTTTCCCGTAACAACTGTTTTATTAGCCGATATATGTGTTGTATCGTTATTGCTTCATGGCCTCCTTCGTTCCCGAAGTTTCTTTTATGATGCCAACACATATAGCTCCCACCACGAGCAATGCTCCAGCAACGAAGAGCATATTCACCTCGGGCGGCACCGACCCTTCAACGGTAAATGCGCTCAATATCCAACCACCAACCACGGCAGCCACAATCTGCGGCACACATATAGTACCATTGAACAAACCAAGGTACGTACCCATGTGACCTCCCGACAACGCATTGGTGAGTATAGTAAACGGCAGCGCAAGCATTGCAGCCCATGCACAACCTATGAGAAGGAACGAGATGAACAGCAAATATTGGTCGTGAATGAAATACACCGACATGAAGCCTATGCCTCCCAGCAACAAACTGATTACATAGGAAAACTTACGATTCTTGAAACGCGGAAGCACTGCAGCCCAAATGACCGACCCAACGGCCTGAACCGCAAACAACACACCCACCCAGTTGCCGGCAGCCTGATACTCGGGCGACTTTACATCGAGAACAAATCCCGAACCCGATGCAGCAGCCGGTGCATCAAACACATTGCTGGCAATGCTACCGGCGGTATAAGTCCACATGAACATGAAAGCTGCCCAGCAGAAGAATTGCACCAGCCCGACAGTCCAGAAAGCCTTCGGAGCTTTCACCAGCAGCTTGAACACATTCACTTTCTCGGTTTCGGCCTCGGCGGTTATACCATGATACTCAGCATAGTCTTTAGGTGGAATTTCCTTCACTTTCACTGTAGTATAAATCACACAAAGTATGAGGATAACAGCACCGATGTAGAACGAATAAATCACCGAATCGGGAATCGTACCAGCAGGTGCGATATTGTTTATACCGACCAATGTAAATATGAATGGGAATAAATAGCCTACCAAGCTACCTGCGTTGCACAAGAAGCTCTGTATTGAATATGCAAGCCCTTTTTGCTTCTCATTCACCATGTCGCCAACCATCATTTTGAAAGGTTGCATGGCCACGTTGATTGAAGTGTCGAGCAACATGAGCGATATGAGGCCGAAAACCATGGCCACCGACACTGTCATACCGAAACTCCCGGCATTGGGCAACAGACACATGACAATGACAGCAACCAATGCCCCGATGAACAGGTAGGGGATACGGCGGCCGAAGCGGCACCACGTCTTGTCGCTAAGCACTCCTATAATCGGTTGCACGACAATGCCCATCAACGGCGGCAAAATCCAAAAGTAGCTCAAATCGTGCGGGTCAGCCCCCAATGTTGAAAAGATGCGGCTGATATTTGCACTTTGTAGGGCATACGCTATCTGTACGCCGAAAAAACCGAAACTAATATTCCATAGTTTCCCAAAACTCAAGTTAGGTAAAGTTTTCATGCAAATAAGTGTATTTTAGGTCGTTATTTTTTTTTCTGCCAATTTGTTAAGCCAACTAATTTCTTCGGGCCATAGCTCGATTACAGGCGTTTCAAGCACCAACGGTATGCCATCGAAACGGTCGTCGGCCATCAGCATCTCGAAGAAGCCAGCACCGAGCATCCCTTTACCGAGCGACTCGTGCCTATCGACTCGCGAAGCAAGGCCTTTCTTGGTGTCGTTGAGGTGCATGGCTCGCAGGTAGTTGAACCCGACCGTTGCTTCAAACTCTTTCCATACCGATTCGTAGGCTTCGCGCGAGGTAAAATCATACCCGGCAGCAAAAGCGTGGCAAGTGTCGATGCACACACCCACGCGCGACTTGTCTTCGACCTTGTCGATTATATGTGCCAAATGTTCAAACTTGAAACCCACATTCGTTCCCTGCCCTGCCGTGTTTTCTATTACAGCTGTCACACCAGTGGTTTGGTCAAGTGTAATATTTATCGACTCGGCTATGCGGTCGAGGCAAGCATCGAGCGGCATACCATTCAGGTGGCTGCCTGGATGAAAATTGAGCAACTTTAATCCCAATTCCTCACAACGCCTGAACTCGTCGAGAAAAGCGTCACGCGACACTTGCAGCTTGTCGGCATCGGGATGTCCGAGGTTAATCAGATAACTGTCGTGCGGTAGTATGAAATCGGGCGAGAACCCACATTGCTCACAATTCTGCTTGAACCGCTCCACTGCCGCAGGCTTTAGTGGCGACGATTTCCACCGCGATGGGTTACGAGTGAACAACGCAAAGCTCCGCGCTCCTATATTTTGTGCATTGGTAGGCGCATTATCTACCCCGCCCTCAACGCTCACATGGGCTCCGATATACTTCATCATAGGTTTATGTCTTGAGTTGTCCGCAATCTGTGGCATGATACCAATGTGACGGCTGTATCAAAATGGAATTTGGTGTAATGTTGTAGGAACGCATTCCGACACAGCCTGCTTGGCCATGAACATTTTTTGCTAACTGCAAAGGTAATGAATTTGACAATAAAATCACATTTTCAAGTAAAAATCTTTCGTCAATGCCACATACTGCTGCGTGTAATCGTGATGCACCTCGCTCTCAATCACAAGTTCATCTTCGCGCAATGCGGCATCGCTCGCCGACATTTCCCACAATATGCGCTTCACGCTGCTACTCGGTTTCGGGCGAACCAGGGTGCGGCGATTAACATGCAAACCACAGCCGTCAACTGCGGCAGCAACATTAGCGGCAGCGTCGGCCGGAGTGACGATGCACACTCTCCCATGCGGCGAGAGCATCTGTGCCGCACGGCCTATCAAACTGGCGTAAGTGAGCGTTCCGCAATGTCGCGCAAGCCTACGCCCTTGGTCGGGAGGCAGCAGCCCGTTGTCAAAATATGGAGGATTCGACACTACAAGGTCATACCCCACTCCGCAGCCGGAATATTCCATAAAGTCGCAACAAGTTACATTTATCCGCCCATGCCAAGGCGAGCCGGCAACGTTCAGCGCAGCCTCGTCGCACGCCACCTGGTCGATGTCGATAGCATCGATAATTGCCGTGTGGTTGCGCTGTGCAACCATCAAGGCTATAAGGCCGGTGCCTGTGCCGACATCCAAAATCCTCGAAGCTCCATCGACCGAGCACCATGCGCCAAGCAGCACACCGTCGGTGCCCACTTTCATTGCCGCCAGGCTGTTGCGTACCGAGAATTGCTTGAACCGAAAAACCTCTTCTCTCATTTTTCCCGTTATAACATAAAAAAGGCAGGGCGTTTTGACACCCTGCCCAAAAACAAAGTTTAACTTATTGAAATGTTGCCATTTACTTAACTTCGTCAGGGTCTTGTCCCCATTGCTGGCGAGCCAAGCGACGATAGTTGTTGTAACGCCATTGTGCATTTTTCTTGGCTTCGGCAAACAGTTCCTCAGCTTCGGTCGGATATTGCTTCATTACCGATGCGTAACGTACCTCGCCCTTGAGGAATGTTTCAAAGTTATCCCAGTTAGGCTCTTTACTGTCGAGCGTGAATGGGTTCTTGCCTTCCTTCTCCAAGTCGGGGTTGTAACGCCACAAGTGCCAGTAACCACATTCTACGGCTTTGGCTTCTTCGGCTTGAGCCTTGCCCATGCCAGCCTTCAAGCCGTGGTTGATACACGGAGCGTATGCGATGATGATTGACGGGCCATCGTATGCCTCGGCTTCCCTGATAGCTTTCAATGCTTGTGCGTTGTCGGCACCCATAGCGATTTGGGCGCAATATACATAGCCGTATGTCGAAGCAATCAAGCCAAGGTCTTTCTTGCGCACACGCTTGCCCGAAGCGGCAAACTTGGCTATTGCGCCAAGCGGAGTAGCCTTTGATGCCTGTCCGCCAGTATTGGAATATACTTCGGTGTCGAGAACAAGCACGTTCACATTCTTGCCCGAAGCAAGCACGTGGTCAAGTCCACCGAAACCTATATCGTATGAAGCACCGTCACCACCGATAATCCAGTGAGAACGTTTTACCAAGTAATGTTCGAGTTCCTTGATTTGCTTGCAAATCGGATTGTCACACCCCTCGATAGCGGCAGCAATCTTGTCGGCAAGGTCACGGCTCTTCTCGGCATCTTCCTTGTTTTCAAGCCATTCGGCGAGCAATGCTTTCACTTCGTCGGTAGTGCAATCGCAAGCAATTGCTTCTTGCACCTTGTTTACGAGGCGAGCGCGCATCTTGTCGTATGCAAGATACATACCCATGCCAAATTCGCAGAAGTCTTCAAACAGCGAGTTGGCCCATGCTGGTCCATGCCCCTTTTCGTTGGTAGTGTAAGGAGTTGATGGAACCGAACCCGAGTAAATAGAGCTACAGCCAGTAGCATTTGAAACTATTTCACGGTCGCCGAAAAGTTGCGAAATCAACTTCACGTAAGGAGTTTCGCCGCAACCCGAGCATGCGCCAGAGAATTCAAACAACGGAGTGGCAAACTGCGAGTTCTTCACATTGGCCTTCACGTCAACGAGGTGTTGCTTGCTCGACACGTTGGCAACGCAGTAATCCCACTTAACTTGGTTGCCTGTTTCGCCTTCAAGCGGCTTCATCACGAGAGCCTTGTTGCCCTTCTTGCCCGGACATACATCGGCACAGTTGCCGCAACCGAGGCAGTCGAGGTCGTCAACCACCTGTGCAAATTGCATTCCTGCAAACATCTTGCCGATGGCCGGTATTGTTTCGCCCTCTTTGAACGGCGAGCCGGCAAGTTCGTCGGCAGTGAATACAAACGGACGGATTGCTGCGTGAGGACAAACGTAAGCGCACTTGTTACATTGAATACAGTTCTCGGGATTCCATTCAGGAACGAATGTCGAAACGCCGCGCTTTTCATATTTTGCGCTACCGGGTTCCCAAGTACCGTCGGGGTTAGCGACAAATGCCGAAACTGGCAGCAAGTCGCCATCTTGTGCATTGATTGGCCTTACAAGGTTGCTAATAACTGCCGGTACGTCGTCATCGACAGGTGCCTCGATTTCGAGGTTCGACCATGCCGGGTCAACGGCGAGTTCCTTGTATTCGCCACCGCGGTCAACAGCTGCATAGTTCTTGTTAACGACATCTTCGCCCTTCTTGCCATACGACTTGACGATGAATTTCTTCATCTGTTCTACTGCAAGGTCAACAGGGATAACGCCTGTTATGCGGAAGAATGCCGATTGCAGGATGGTGTTGGTGCGGTTGCCAAGGCCAATTTCCTGTGCTATCTTGGTTGCGTTGATGTAATAAACTTTAATATTGTTGTCGGCAAAGTATTTCTTAACCTTGTTGGGCAAGTTCTTTACCAGTTCGTCGCCTTCCCAGATGGTGTTGAGCAGGAATGTACCATTCTTTTGCAAGCCGCGAGTCACATCATACATGTGCAAGTAGGCCTGTACGTGGCAAGCGACAAAATTAGGTGTCGTTACCAAGTAGGTAGAATGGATAGGCTCATCGCCGAAGCGCAAGTGCGAGCAAGTGAAGCCGCCCGACTTCTTCGAGTCATACGAGAAGTATGCCTGGCAATACTTGTCGGTGTTGTCGCCGATAATCTTAACCGAGTTTTTGTTTGCGCCCACAGTACCATCGGCACCGAGTCCGTAGAACTTGGCTTGGAACATGCCTTTTGCGCCAAGTGCTATTTCCTCTTTCTGCGGAAGCGATGTGAATGTAACATCGTCAACAATGCCTATTGTGAACTGGTTCTTTGGCATCGGTGCTGCCAAGTTTTCATACACGGCAAGTATTTGAGCCGGTGTGGTGTCTTTCGAGCCGAGGCCGTAGCGTCCGCCCACGATTACAGGAGCGTTTTCCACGCCATAGAAGCAATCCTTTACGTCGAGGTAGAGAGGTTCGCCGGTTGCTCCCGGTTCTTTGGTGCGGTCAAGCACGGCGATGCGCTTTGCCGATGCCGGAACTGCGGCAAGGAAATGCTTTGCGCTGAACGGGCGATACAAGTGCACGGCTACCATACCCACCTTCTCACCTTTCTCGGTGAGGTAGTCGATAGTTTCACGGATAGCCTCGGTAGCCGAGCCCATGGCGATGATTACACGGTCGGCATCGGGTGCGCCGTAATAGTCAAACAAGCCGTATTTGCGGCCAGTGATTTCGGCTATCTTGTTCATGTATTCCTCCACAATGGCAGGAACAGCATTGTAATACTCGTTGCTCGACTCACGGTGCTGGAAGAACACGTCGGGGTTCTCGGCCGTACCGCGGGTTACAGGCTTGTCGGGGTTCATTGCCCTGTGGCGGAACTCGGCCAGAGCCTCTTGGTCAATCAGCGGTGCAAGGTCGTCATTATCGAGAGCTTCAATCTTCTGGATTTCGTGAGAAGTGCGGAAACCGTCGAAGAAGTTGACAAACGGCACGCGCGACTTGATTGTAGCCAAGTGGGCCACGCCGGCAAGGTCCATAACCTCTTGTACCGAACCTTCGCAAAGCATCGCAAAGCCCGTCTGGCGGGTTGACATAACGTCTTGGTGGTCGCCAAAGATACACAGAGCATGCGAAGCAAGTGTGCGGGCCGACACGTGGAACACGCATGGCAGCAATTCACCTGCAATCTTGTACATGTTAGGTATCATGAGCAACAATCCTTGCGAAGCAGTGTAGGTCGTGGTCAATGCTCCGGCCTGCAATGAGCCATGCACGGCACCGGCTGCACCGCCCTCGGATTGCATTTCCTGAACGCACACTGTTTCACCGAAAATGTTCTTTCGCCCGGCTGCAGCCCATTCGTCGATGTGCTCGGCCATGGTCGAAGACGGCGTGATAGGATAAATCGCTGCCACCTCGGTGAACATATAGCTCACATGTGCTGCGGCCTGATTTCCATCACAAGTCAAGAATTTTTTTTCTTTACCCATAATAATTACGTTAAATAATATTTTTCATTCTTGTTTAGATGTCAGTTGCAAAAAGCATCGGGCAAACCCTCCCCTTTTGCAAGTGAAGTGTCGCCAACTTTACCATACATTAATTATGTATATACATTTTTCAACAAGGCGAAATTAATCAATCTTTGCCACACCGTCAAAAAAAACAAAATAAAAAGAAGCTGCGCACCAACTTTTCTTTTTTCACCAGAAAGTTTCTACACATCTTCTTAGTTACCGGCTATAATGTACCCACGCATCGGGATAATCGTCGGCTATAGCATATTTCAGCTTCATCAACTCTTTCACCGAATTACCAGTGGCTACATATACCCTATATTTTCCTTTTTTCGACAATACTTTGAAATCATAATCTTTATGCTGGTGTGCTATAAACTTGTCGGCTTCGGACTGCGACAGCACCGAACACACTATCAGGTAATAGTGGCTGTCGTCGGCCAATGACTCTTGCTCCAGCGGCGTTCCCATGCTTCGGTAACCCTTTACCACCATGCTGTCATTGTCGGCAGGGGGCTGCATGATGGCGAGTTCGCGCACTTGCGATATTATGGGGAAAGCCCCACCGTCGTCCGACAAGCGCAGGCTACCCATGCTTGCATAATCTTGTTTCCGGTTGTTGGTGATTGGTGTCGATAGCGCAAACGACAACACAAGCAACACAACAATCGACGCCGCAATCTTCATGAAGCCCTTGTCGATTGTGAATTTCCAGCCAGTGCCATGCTCGACACGGTACTCATCGCCGTCTAATGCCGACAATGGCAGCATCGAGAACGACTCAAGCCCGAAAAACTCACCGGCCATTCCGTCGCTTGGATATGGGGCAAACACCACATTCCCGTTTTGCAGTTTGAAGATGCCCAGCTTGCCAAACGACAATTCGCCGTCTTCGTCAAGTTGCTTGCGATATGCCGCAACGTTGTCGCGAACCATGTCGGCAGCTTCGTCATACGAGCAACGCTCCTTGCGCACCACCGAGCCGACCAACAGACCGTCGTTATGCACAATGTCGGCATTGAACGACACTTGGCGGCCGGGGCATCGCCACTCGCTGCCGCCAGCTTCGCAACGCGACGGGCTGTATTGCACGACAAATGCGCCAAAGCCCGGCACGACAACGCAGTCATGCCGCGACACGAGATATTCAATATGTTCCAACACCGAAATCATACCACAAAAATAGAAAATTCTCTCAGAAACGACAAAATTATGCGCTCATTTTTTGAACCACGCTTTTGCACAGCTATTCCTTTTCAACAATGGACAAAGAATGCAAAATGTGATGGCACAAGCGGTGAAGCCATTGTTATTGCCCTTGCAGAGCCATCTCGCTCAGAAACACTTGCTTGCCTTCAATGTAGAAAAATGGCAATTCCTCTTTCCCTGAACTCAAGTTGCGCAGCAAGTACACCGTGCCACTTGGCACACCATGAACGTCGATGAAATTTGCCGTTGCCACGACAGTCGAATGCTCTACCCACTTGCTGCAGTCGTAGAAAGACAACTGGTAGGTATTGCCCGGCTCAATGCCGTTTCGTGCATTGCGAGGGTATATTTGCAACCCGGTAATGTTCACCGGCGTTTCAAAGCGCATTCCCACCCATGGAGATTCCACGTATGTGTCGAGGTTGCCGTCAACCGAATAACGGAACAATGGCCCCGATTCCAATGCCGCACCCTCGATTTTTCGGTACTTGCCGCTGTCTATTTCCGCCCCTGCATCAAAAATCGGCAATTGGCTCGGCTCGCGCCCTCTTGCATCTTGTGCATCGCATAGCCATTCATATTCGGCAATTTCAATAGGTCTGCCATCGGCCGTCACAATCTTGTAATAACGATAACTTCGCCTATTGGCGAATGTGTAGCGTTGCCAGCATGGCTGTGGAGCATCGGGGATTACAAACAATGTGTCATACGCCCCGTGTTCACGGTTCGAAGCCAGCACCATTGCCCCTTTGAGATTTTCGCGATATTTCACAAGGTGGGGCTTATGCGGAAATTTACGCAACAGGTGTATTGATATTGGCATTGCATGGTTGCACGAAATGGTATCAATGATATACCCATTACCCTCACTCTTGACCACGAATGGCGGTGAAAACTTTTCGAGACTTCCATCGGGCATCATATACACCGGGAAGAAAAGCATATTCAATGGCACTTTTGCGTACTTCACAGTATGCGACCAATCATCTACCACGCCCCAAGCGACAGGGTTCAAACCACTATGCACATTGAAATATGCCAGATAAGCAAGGTTGCCAACGGTCAAATGCGGCGGCACTGGCAACTCCACATCGGCACACTCATGGTAGTTGTCGGTAACATCCATCAAGCAAGGTGAAGCGAAAATTTCAGGAACTACCTCGCCTATGCGTTTCATGAAATAGGGCGAATTCTCTTGTGTCCCGAACGTCGCACGATATACCTTGCCCGCATACCTCAGGCTTGTCGCCCAATCCTCGTCCATGTTGTTATACGGAGGGGTGTATGGGTGGAAATACCCCGACGAATCGGGCGACGCACACCAAAAGTGGCGGTTACTGCGGTCGGTCCACTGGGGCGTGAACTCAAAAGTCGCAGGAATGCCACATGCTCGGAATATGTTGCACGTGGTTGCCGACAGATTGCTGCAGTCGGCTACGAAAAGCGGCAAATATATGTCGTAAATGCCTACGTGCGCCTTGGCTTCGACATAACGGTTCATCTCTTTCTGTGCGATGGCTCGTTGCTTGTACTGTTCGATGGGGTTGCGAATGTTTTCCATCCCGGCTGCCGAGAGTTGGTCGTACATTTTCCGCCACAAGTCGCTTTTAGCTGGTGGCAACGGTTCGCTTACTGTGCGATAGGGCAACACATATTCCTTGAACTCATCAAAATCGAGCGACTTGAGTAATGGAGATTGCTCCCACTGTTCGAAAGCCTCGTCGATACACGTAATCAGATAAGATGGGGTGACCGATTGCAAATCGTTACTGCCACCATGTGTCAGCACTTCGGGCAACTGTCCATATTGCAAGGCAAGTGCATGCTTCAAGTCGTTATCGTGTACCGCATCGGGGTCGGCTTCCAAGATTGAATCAACCCGGGCAAAATATTCTCCATATTGCGCTGGCACTTCTATGCTGTGGCTGCTGCCGTGGTATGGCATGTTGGCTATGAGGAAACATGCCGCCTTATACTTCAACGGTTCACCACCCCGGTAATGTTCAAGCACAGCCACGAGGCTGTCGCGGTTTGTGCCGGCTTGTTGCAATGCACTTTCCACTTCGCCCGGATAGCGGCTGCACGACAACAGCAACAATGCAAATATCAAACATGTCAACCGCGTCATTCCATGGTATTTTTGTAAAACCGTTTCATCTCCCCTGTCATTCGCAGTGCGGCACTGCTTTTCGCTTCAATGCCGCTACTCATCAGTTTTTTAACAACCGTTCTCGCCATCGCCGTGTCGCCCTTGGCCGCGTACAGCCGGTACAACTCATATTGTGGCCTTATCTTGCAGGGTATCATGTAGTGTGCCGTTTGCAGCCACTTTTCGGCCTTGGCTGTGTCGCCTTCAGCCGCACTCCATACCGCAAGGTTGCAAAGCAGGTCGGGCGATGGCGATTTCTGTGCCGCACGTTCCAATATTTCCACATCGCCGCGCATTGCCGCATACGTGGCAAGTGTCGATAGCAGTCGTGGCGTGTTGTAAATCGTTTCACTGGCATTTGCATCAATGACACCATGTCCGGCGAGCATTTGTTTCAGCTGTGCATCGGCTTCGACAATGCGGCATCGGCAATATGCCAATGTGCCGACACTCGCCGCCAATGCCAGTGCGGCAACCACTGTTTTGCCTTTGCCGTCTTCCTGCCTGTCACTTGCGGCGCAAGCGAGCAATGCGGCAAATGCAAGCTGGAATTGCAACAAATAAGACGGATAGGAAAACATGGCGAACACGGCCATGCTCAACATTGCAGCATTGACTATATGCGTCCACCCTCGTGCCCTCCAATCTATGCGGCACAGGATAAAAAACACTATTAGCAAAGCCACCAATCCGCCCTCGCTCCACGTCCGCAACAGGTCGTTGAACGACCGGTCAACCACTCCTGCACGGCTCGCAAGCGGCGAATCGGGGTTCGCTTTGAAATACTTGGCTTGGTAATACATGTATTGCTCGGTAAGGCTGCCGCTGCCATGCCCCGTCAAGGGGCTGTCGGCTATCATGTCGATTGTCGTGCGCCATATCAGTATGCGCCCGTTTGCCGACTTTTCTTTATAAAAGTAAGCCGCCACAAGCGCACCCACCAACACCGCCACTGCAACGCATTTGCACCACACTGGAATCCTGCCCCATAGTCTTGAAATGCGCCCACCAAACAAGAAAATAATCCCCGCAGCAGCGGCGAGCCACCCTGTCCGCGAGTCGGTACACACAAGCACCACGGCGGCCAAGCACGTTAGCACCGCCGACACGGCAACCGCCGCCTTGCTGCGCATTGCAGCCGTCAACCCTGCAAGCACCACTGTGCCCATCGCCACGAAGCCACCCAACGGCCCGGGATTGCCGAATGTGCCTGTCATGCCATACAAAAGGTGGTTGCTCGCTACAACGCCCCAGCGTTGCAACAGTGCCACAACGACCTCGACGACAGTCCACACCGCCACCGCACCCAATGCCGCCACTATACGGCATCGCAGCAACCTCATCCCGATGTAGCACAGCACCACTGCAATTAACCGAAGATAGGCAAACGGCTCAAATTCCCTGTCTTGCAGCAGCAAATCATCGGCCAGCAGCCACAGCACGAAAGCTGCCGCGGCGATGTCGACGCCCGACACCCGCGGCAGCCTCGGTGTATGTGCTTGCAAGTTCATTCAGCGATTGTCATTGCAGTTCCCACAAGTCGAATGTGCCGTTCTCAAGCTCATCGCTTGAGAATGTGCGAGTGCTGGAAACACGCTTCTCCGGAGTTTTCAATATGAACTGTCCAACACTGTCGATTGTATAGACAGTTTCGGTAACGTAGGCCTCCACCGACTTAGCTCCTAAAGGTATTGATTCCGTGGATGTCGGGACAAGTCGGTAAACATACACCTCCCTGTTATCCGTTATCCTGAACTGCTTTATACATTTCCTTGCATACGTAACACCCACTTCTAACGATTGCACAACCTTATAATTAGAGTTCACGCTCGTGAGCACGTATGTAGCCGGTTCAATGATTCCTCCCACACGAATAAGGCACAAATAAAGGTCGCTGCCAAGGGTGAACTTACTGCACAAGTCCAGTCCCGTGTCAATGTTGTCCCTCGCATTAAAATATTCGGTCAACTGGAAATTTTCATATATTTTGTCAGGAATAACGTTATTGGGATTGTTCAAATGGTAACTATCATAGAGGCCACCTTCCTTAGTGAAATCAAAAGGTAATTTACCTTTACCAATAACGGATATTGCTGTCTGCAAGTCAAATCCTGCACTAACCGTCGCAAAACAAAGCGACAGCAAAATCAATAAACAAATTTTTTTCATAACTGTATCATTTAAAATATGGCCGTCATAACACGGCTCTTTCATTTAAGGCGGCACTGGGGCGGCGAAGCCGTCCAATTTCCTGTAACCGGCGGTGACAAGCCCCAGCGGGGCGCAGGAACCGTCGGTTACGGCTTACCCTATAGAACGGCCTCGAAGAGGTCGAACGGAACCCTGCGCAAAAACAGCATGGATGGCAAAATGTGGCACGTTGGACCTCCAAGGAGGCCCTACTGGCCAGAGTGTTGCACCGACGGTTCCTGCGCCCCTTTGGGGCTTGTCACCGCCGGTTACAGGAAATTGGACGGCTTCGCCGCCCCTCCAATGGACCATCGCATGGTTAAATGAAAGAGCCGTACTGTCATTGCAGCTCCCACAAGTCGAATGTGCCGTTCTCAAGCTCATCGCTTGAGAATGTGCGTGTGTTGGAAACACGCTTCTCCGGGGTTTTCAATATGAACTGCCCTGCCATGTCGATGGTGTAAACCGTTTCTGTCACGTATGCCTCCACCGATTTTGCTCCTAAAGGTATTGATGCCGTGGAAGTCGGAACAAGTCGGTAAACATAAACTTCCCTGTTGTCCGTAATCCTGAATTGCTTTATATATTCCCTTGCATACGTAACGCCCACTTCCAACGATTGCACTACCTTGTAATTGGAGTTCACGCTCGTGAGCACGTATGTAGCTGGCTCCATTACCCCTCCCACACAAATAAAACACAAGTAGAGGTCGCTGCCGAGCTTACACTTAAAGCATAAGTCCAACCCTGCATCCACACAATTTCTCGCATTGGAATATTCAGTCAGTTGGAAGTTCTCATATATTTTGTCAGGGATGACGTTATTGGGGTTATCCAAATGGTGGTCAGCTCTAAAAGCCAATTTCTTACTGAAATCTAATGGCAAAGTCTTTGTTTCGACAAGCGGAATTGCTGTCCGCAAATCAAATCCTGCATGAATTGTCGCAAAACAAAGCGACAGCAAGATAAATAAACAAAATTTCTTCATAATCTTTTCATTTTAAATATGGTCTTATTTCAGTTAGAACATAATTTCTCCCTGGTTTATAACTTTCTCCAGAAATCATACCAGGTAGTATATTCGTTGTCGTATCTCCTGAAGGATAGTAATATAACCGTACAGAGTCCGCACAAGCCGCATTTGCTTGCTCTTTTGAGCGTCCTGTTTCAATATAATTGAAATACAGCCTACCATCTTCATCATAATCCATCCCATTGATTACGATAAAATGGTCTGTTGCGTTATTTTCATTTTTAATTCCATAATTCAAAGTATGATTGACACCAGCCACAATCGGGCAGCCCGCCTCCAAATGCTTTGCAATTATGGCGATTACTTTTTGAGGGTCGTCAACGACATTCAACTTTGTGTGATTTTTGTCCTCCAGACACAAATCTATTCTATTGGCGACATCACCGATATAGTAATCATCGGGAACTCCCAATATCTGCCGGGTTATTTTATCAGCGATTTTTTTACATTGTCCAGACTTATACCCGGGATACAATGAAACATCATATTTCAATTTTATTGTTTTGTATTTACCACCTTGCTGGTTGCCGCCGTCCGAGGTGGACGTTCCGCCGCCACCGATGCAATGGCCGTAGCCGTCACCCGGGCAGTAGCCGCAATTGTTGTCGTTTTCGTTGCGGTCAACGCCTGGTGGGTCTTCAGGGTCGTTAAAATTGTCAAAGAGCCATTGGTTGAACGGGTCGTTCTCGACGTATGGCATTCCTCCCGGTGGTGTGACGATTACTTCGGGCAACATATTGCCATCCTCCACTTCGACTCCCATGTTGTAATCCCAGCCGAAATCTTCCATGCCCGCCCGTGTGGCAAAAAACTGGCAAAAGCTCGCGCGCCGCACCAACACGGTCAACTGTTGCTTGGTGGCCTTGTCGCTTGAGCATGTGGCCGTGCCGGTGCGGTGTCCGTTGACAAACGACGACACGCCATACACGATTCCCGATTCGGGCGAGATGTACAACGCCAGGCCCGAAAAGCCGCTTTTCGTGCCGCCCTGCACGAACAGCCCGGCTATGTCCTCGCCCTTGTGCGCATTCACATACCCGTAGCAAGGGAGCAGCGTCAACAGGAATTGGGCTTTCTCGCCAGTGTCGGTGTTCTTGAACACCACCAGCTTTTGAGCTATGTTCACAATTCTCTCCTTGCCCTGCATGTAACGGGCCTTGTAACCAGTGAATGAACTCACCGGAACATTGAGGCACGACACGTTGCCGTAGCTCGTGCTTACGCTCTTCGACCACTCGGGCGTGAAGTCGTCGGGGATAAGAGCCTTGCTCCCTGCACTGCGTGTGACAGGCTCCTGCGCCATTGCCTGCTCGAAATAAGCCTCGGCCTCCTCGACCGTCAAGGCATTCTTGACCTCGCCGATAGGTTCATCGGCAAAGCCGTCGTCACAGCCCGTGGCCATCAATACGGCCGCAAGCATAAGAAACATTAAACCATAATGTTTTATTTTCATGATTTTAATCGTTTTTTCGTCGGCATTAGTCGGCATTAGCAAATATTCGCCGCAAAGCTACTACACTTTCCCTGCACAATCAAGAATTTTAACATTTTAAACTCCCTACCTTCATGGTTATTTCATTTAACCCACATGATAGACTGTGGGGAAGGTGTGCCAAGATGCAATTACATTATATTTGTTGTAGAGCCGTCATACCATAGCGGCTCGATGGCATCCCGATTGCGGTTGCAATATGCTGTAATTCTGGCAGTAACGAGCCACCATGGTATGACGGCTCTACAACAAAATAAATGTATTTGCTATTTCGCCCCCTGTGAACCGGGATAGGTGCTAACTACGGCTCACCCTCCTATGCGACATGGGAGTATCGTCATTTCGTCAACAACCCAAGACACGGCAAGCCGTCATTCCATTCAGCTCAATCCTCCAAGCCTAAGAATGCCTTGACCACGGCATCGTCCACGCCATACTCCTTGGCCAGTTCCACGTCGCGCTGGGCGGCATCGGTCTCAAACCGCAACCGGTTCAATTTGGCTCGCAACAGATACAAGTAACCGTTGCGAGGGTCAGTAGTCAGGGCGTTGCGTATGTCGGCTTCGGCATTGTTGAACTGCTTCAACTCCAAAAAGCATTCCGCCCTGTTGGCCAAGGCATTGACCGACGGACGCTCCTTGATAATCACGCCATAGTTCTCAATAGCCTTGGCATAGTTTCCGTTGGCTTTATACCAGATGGCAAAGCCGTTATAGGCGAAATATGAATTGGGGCTTATATCCTTGATTTTCTGAAAGTCGGCTTTGCTATCCTCCATCATCTTCTTATCGAGCGACAGCATTCCACGGTTATACAATGCTTCGATGTCATATCCATCAATTTCAAGCACACGGTTGTAATCGGCGTATGCGCGTTCGGTGCTGTCCATGTCGAGGAATAGCGATGCTCGATTTTTAAGCAACGTCACCGAATTAGGGGTCATGAACAGTGCCACATTGTAGTTTTTCAACGCCTCACGATTCTTGCCCTGGTACCGCTGGACTGTTGCCAAGTTGGACAGCAACAGCGACGTGTTTTGGTTGTCGGGCTCGTTGCGCAACGCTTTCTGTATGAATTCCTCGGCCCGTGCCCATTCGTGCGCACCTATGTAAAACTCGGCCGAATCGACCAGCGTGTAGTAATCCTCCACCGTGGCCCTCGCCGTGGAGGCTATAAGCAACACGGCGGCAAATATCAATGCTCTCATCGTCGTTCAATTCTTTTTGTCATTGCAAAATTATCCCATATTGCAATTTTGCGTTGCAACTTTATTGATATTTTACTAATTTTGAAAACTTTTTTGAAGGATATGAGACTTTATGCAATATTGATTGGCACGATTATGCTGCTCGCAGCGGCATCGTGCAGCGACAACAACGAGCCGCCCATCGAGCCCGACGGCACTTCGCGTACCGTGCTGGTTTACATGGTTGCAACCAATTCGTTATCGGACAACGCAGCCGACGACATCGAAGAAATGATGCAGGGCATGGCAGCTGTCGATGGCGAGGGATGCCACTTGCTGGTTTACGAAACCAATTACGATGCCGAACCTACACTGTATGAAATCACTTCGGTGAATGGAGCAGGCATGATGACACCAATAAAAACATATTCGTCCGACATAAATTCGGCCACTGTCGAACGAATGTCGGAAGTAATCTCCGACATCCGAACGCTCGCTCCTGCCGAGAGCTACGGCCTCATATTGTGGTCGCATGCGACTGGCTGGGTGCGCACACTAGAAAGTGCGTCAAAACTTAGCGGACAAACTGTAGTGAACCCAGCCGATTTTGCCGATGACAACGGGCAACAGATGTCAATCACCGACCTCGCCGAAGCAATCCCCGACGGAGTGTTCAACTTCATATATGCCGACGCGTGCTATATGGGCAGCATAGAAATAGCCTACCAGCTGCGCGACAAAGCCGACTATTACATAGCGAGCCCTACCGAAACATTATCGCTCGGAATGCCATACGACGAAAACATACCATGCTTCTTCGAGGAAACACCCGACCTTGTTGGCGCATGCCAAAACATGTATGACTACTACGCATCGCGAGCCAGCTATGCAACAATCGCACTCATCGACTGCTCGATGCTCGAACAAGTAGCCGACTTGTGCCAGCAAATCCATGCCACCACAAGCGTGGAAAGCGTCGATACCGACCAATTGCAATGCTACAACCGCGCCAGCCGCCATACATACTTCGATTTCCTGCAATACACCTCACTGCTGGCTTCGGAGCAGCAAGCGACCGAGCTATACCAGCTCACCAGCCAATTAGTACCCTACAAGGCTGCAACCTCTAAATTCCTGTCAATCGACATAGACCCCGACAACTACTCGGGCTTATCGACCTACGTATTGGGAACTGCCTCAATCGCAAACGAACAATATTACACCACGCTCGACTGGTATAACAAGGTTCTCAATTGACAATTGACAATGAACAATTGAACCAATAACATTTTAATCACTAATAATATAACAACTATATATTAGACTATGTTGCTAAACCAAATAATGGCATTCGCTCAAACGGCCAATAAAGAGGTCGCCGATTCCATAAGCGCAGAAATCAAGCACACCGAGTCGGTGCTGTCGTCACTCTCGTTCGACGAAATTGTACAACGCCTTGTCGATGGAGCCGTCGATTTGGGTATGCGCATATTGATTGCCATAATTGTTTTCTACATCGGAAAACTAATAATCAACAAAATCCACACCATCATCAAGGCAATCATGCTCAAGCACAATTTCGACAAGTCGCTCACGACATTTGTGCTTAGCGTGGTGAAAATCACATTGCTGTTTGTGCTGATTGTGTCAATCATCGGCATTCTCGGCATCGAAACCAGCTCGTTTATAGCCATTTTCGCTTCGGCCGGCGTCGCAATTGGTATGGCACTGAGCGGAACGCTGCAAAACTTTGCCGGTGGCGTGCTTATCCTCTTCATCAAGCCCTACAAAATCGGCGACTACATAGAGTTTGGCAACTACCAAGGCACGGTAAAGGAAATACAGATATTCAACACCGTGCTTAACACCCCCGACAACAAGTCAATCATCATTCCTAATGGCGGCCTATCGACCGGCACAATCAACAATTATTCAAAAGAGGAATACCGCCGCGTGAGCTGGGATATTTCCATCGCCTACGGCGACGACGTTGATGTGGCGCGCCGAGTGGCACTCGAAATACTGGGTGCCGACAGCCGAGTGGTGAGAAAATACCGCGAGGACGACAAGGAGATGCGCCAAGCCGCCAATGAAATAGCCCCCGGCAACGAAGAGGAAAAGACCGAACAGCAAGACACGAAAGAGAAAAAGTCGCTCTTCAAGCGCATGTTTGGCCGAAAGCCCAAGCTGAAAGCCGAAGTTGAAAAATGGCGCGAGGAACAAGCCGAAAAAATCAATGCAAAAATACCTAAAGTCGATTGCTCGCCCACAGTGAGCCTATCGGCGCTCGCCGACAGCAGCATAGTGGTAACTATCAGAGCATGGACGCGTTCGGAATTTTACTGGGGCGTACTCTATGATGTCAACGAGAAGATTTACAAGGAATTCCCCAAGAATGGCCTGAGCTTCCCGTATCCGCAAATGGACATACACGTGACGCAAGGCGAGTAACGAACAGCGACATCGGCCATCAATGCTGCCACATTGCAACAGGCACTGCGGCATTAACACTTTATATATTTTTTTCTAAAATAAAATTAGAGTCTTTGGTAGCTAAATACAGAAACTCTGCGTATATTTGCGTAACAAATTATACAGGCAGGGCTTCGGTTATTTCACGCCCGTCACGACCAACCGTCGGCGATGCGTGCCAGTAATGCAGCCAAACGCCTTGCTATCACGCCATTTGTGCTACAGTTGCGGCACATGACAAGGCGGCATTTTTCACTATGCGCCCCGCAAGCATGGCTGCGGAAGAGGTGCAAGTGTCATGTAGGCTACCAAAGGGAATGCACAGGCAAGAGCCATTACGAGAGGACAATGCGACTATTTTTTCCACATCGTCATGCAGTAATTCCACTTACACATCTTGTCATATCCCCCAAATGCTGAAAAAATAAAAAACAACATAAATGATAAGTAAATGGAATTACTTACCCTTTACATCCGAACAATCATCCATAGCGGCCGACTTGGCGACGCACCTACGTGGGTGCTACCCCATAAGCCGACTACTCGTGCTGCGAGGGATAAAGTCACACGAGGAAGCTGAACGGTTCCTCAATCCCTCGATGTCCGACTTGCACGACCCGTTCTTGATGCAAGACATGGATAAGGCTGTAAACAGGCTCAACCGGGCCATGGGGGCTAAAGAGAAAATCTTGATTTACGGCGACTACGACGTCGATGGTACCACGTCGGTCGCTTTGGTTTACAGGTACCTGCAAAATTATTATTCCAATGTGGAATACTATATCCCCACACGCTATGAGGAGGGATATGGCATTTCCAACAAGAGCATCGACTACGCAGCAAGCATAGGCGTGTCGCTCATCATCGTGCTCGACTGCGGCATAAAGGCGGTCGAGGAAATTCGTTATGCCAAGACCAAGGGTATCGACTTCATCATCTGCGACCACCATGTGCCCGACGAGGTGCTGCCCGATGCGGCAGCCATACTCAACCCCAAGCTCGATGGCAACCCCTACCCGTTCAAGCACCTCTCGGGCTGCGGTGTGGGATTCAAGTTCATGCAGGCATTCGCCATAAGCAACGGGCTGGCCAACATGTTTGAACTCGACAGCCTGCTCGACTTGGTGGCTGTGAGCATCGCCGCCGACATCGTGCCAATAATCGGTGAAAACCGCATATTGGCATATTACGGGCTGAAGCGCATCAATTCCAATCCCAACATGGGCCTGCGCAGCATCATAAAGATATGCGGGCTTGCCAACAAGGAAATCACCATCAGCGACGTGATATTCAAAATCGGGCCGCGCATCAACGCCTCGGGCCGCATGCAGTCGGGCATCGAGGCCGTCGAGCTGCTCGTGTCGAAAGATGCCGCCGATGCCTACCGGCGCGCAAAAAACATCGACCAATACAACCGCGACCGCAAGGAGCTCGACAAGCGCATCACCGACGAGGCTAATGCCATACTTGAGAAACGCGGCGAAAACACGTCGAACAAGCGCACAATAGTCATCTACAACAAGGGGTGGCACAAAGGCATAATAGGCATCGTAGCATCGCGCCTCACCGAGTTGTATTACAAGCCCGCCGTCGTACTCACGCTCGCCAACGGGCTTGCCACAGGCTCGTCGCGCTCAGTAAGGGGATTTGACATTTACCGCGCCATCGACTCAACCCGCGACCTGCTCGAAAACTTCGGCGGCCACACCTATGCCGTGGGACTGTCGCTCAAAGAGGAGAACATTCCCGAGTTCACACGCCGCTTTGAAAAGTATGTAGCCGAAAACATAACGCCCGAGCAATTGACCCAGACCATCTCGATTGATTGCGAAATATCGTTTAACGACATCACACCCGACCTGCTGCACTATTTGCACCTGCTCAACCCATTCGGCCCGGGCAACCAACGCCCCATTTTTGCCAGCCGCAATGTGAGGGATTACGGCACGAGCAAATTGGTGGGCCGCAACTTGGAGCATATAAAACTCGAACTTATCGACAGCTCGTCTAATTGCGTGATGAACGGTATCGCTTTCGGCCAGGCCGACATGTTTGAATACATCAAGTCGGGGCAGCCATTCGATATATGCTACACCATCGAGGAAAACCGCCACAAAGGCGGCTCGTCGATACAGCTTTTCGTGAAAGAAATCAAGCCTGCCGAAACCGTCCGATAAGAAACTGTTGCTAAGCAATGGGCATACACGAAACCCTGGAAAAATACTGGGGCTACAACAGCTTCAGGGAGCTACAAGAAGAAATCATCACTTCGGTGATGGAGGGTAACGACACTCTGGGGCTTCTGCCCACGGGTGGCGGAAAGTCTATCACATTCCAAGTACCTACAATGGCTCGCGACGGAATGGCAATCGTTGTCACCCCCATCATCTCGCTCATGAAAGACCAGGTTGACAACCTCGTGGGCAAGGGAATAAAAGCGACCTACGTACACTCGGGGCTGACACTCGGCGAAACGCGGCGGACGCTCGACAAGTGCGTGTATGGCAGCTACAAATTCCTGTACATCTCGCCCGAGCGCATCGCTTCGGAAATGTTTATCGACAAGCTGCGCTTCATGCCTGTGAGGTTGATTGTGGTTGACGAGGCCCATTGCATCTCGCAATGGGGTTACGACTTCAGGCCATCGTTCCTCAACATAGCCAAGCTGCGCGAAGTGTTCCCCGAAGTGCCTGTGCTGGCACTGACAGCAACTGCCACGCCCGATGTGGTGCGCGACATAATGGACAAGTTGGAGTTCAAGGACGGGAAAGTGTTTGCAAAAAGCTTTGCCCGCGGCAACTTGGTGTATGTGGTGAGGAAAACCGACGACAAAGTGGCACAACTCACCACCATACTGAAAAAAGTGCCTGGCTCGGGAATTGTGTATGTGAGAAGCCGCGCACGGTCAAAGCAAATTGCCGAAGAATTAACCAGAAACGGCATTCCTGCCGACTTCTACCATGCCGGACTTGACAACGACGACAAATCGGACCGCCAAAACAAGTGGAAACTGGGGCAGACCCGCATAATCGTTGCCACCAATGCTTTCGGCATGGGCATCGACAAG
>CALUMJ010000049.1 GCA_944321715.1 uncultured Muribaculaceae bacterium
TGGCACACCGTCACGGCTACACCACTGTGACATCGCACCGCTCGGGCGAAACCGAAGATGCCACGATTGCCGACATTGCAGTAGCCACCAATAGCGGGCAAATCAAGACTGGCTCGATGAGCCGCTCCGACCGCATGGCCAAATACAACCAGCTGCTGCGCATCGAGGAGGAACTTGGCGACTTGGCCGTATATGGTTACAAAAGGATAAAGTAACGCACACGCTACCTTCACACAACATTCAGGCGTGATGCAAGCACCATAGGTGCCATGCGTCACGCCTGAAGTTTTTTTCCACCCTTGCGGCTACTGATGCTCAAGCTGCTCAAACTTCTCGGCATCACCCAAGTGGTAATATATGTTTTTCAGCGCATCTTTGGCTGCCGAGTTTGAAGGATTGGCACTGTAAGCCTTTTCAAGATATGGCTTAGCCTTGGCAAACTGGGCCGTGATTTGCTCCGAAGTAGCATCGGGATTTTTCTCGGTCTGCAAAGCCAGGTTGTAGTAATACCTTCCCATATCGAAATTGCCATTGACATGTTCGGGGTCGATTTCAAGGCACTTTTTGAAATATTCGTATGAATTTTCGATACTCCCAGTCTGGCTCTCGACAAGCACACCTTTAAGGTCGTAATATTCAGCATTGTTGGGATATTCGGCTATAGCCATGTCGATTACCTGTGTCGCCACCTCGTAATTCTTGTTGGTAATGGCATAATTTATTAGAAACGTGATATATTTCTGGTCTTCTTTGCCATAATGCTCGTAGGCGCTGCGCACCAATGCCACCAACACATCACCGTTACCCGATGTTTCGGCACAACTTATGGCAAAATCAAACACTTCCTTGGAATCATACCCAAGCTCGATTGCTCGCAAAAACGAGTCGAGAGCCCGGGCGTTATCGTCGTTCATCTTTGCCGCCACGCCTTTCATGTAGCAATATTTCCCGATTGAGCTGTCGTCGGCATTGAATTTGCCACGTTTCGCATATCCTGTAAACGGCATCGTTGTATAAACCTCCCATGCACGATAGGCACTGGCATAATTCTTCTGATTGACATAAAACACACTTCCGGCAAAGCGGTAATCATCAAAATGCTTGAAGAGCGTTTCTATAATCTTCTTCGAGAACTTGGTCTTCACCTTCGGCTTGCCATCCTTGCCAAACTTCGGATTTCCTTTCTTGTCAAGCTCGGGAACAGAATCAAGCTTCAATGCCTGCATCATCTTGTCGTAGCCGATGAGCAACGCCGAGTACATGAGATTTTCATCAACACTTTGGCCAATCGACTTCAAGTCAACACACTTGTCATATAGTTTGAAATTCAAGTCACCTGCCGTGTACCACGCCTCGGCATCATCTTTGGTTTCGTCATTCGACAGAGCCGGCTCGATTTTGTTGATTGCATCCTTATAGTTGTCAACAGTCAGCGACATATTGTTGACATCCTGCTTCACTTGGTCAACAAGGCGTTTTTGTGCCAACATGCTGCCCTGCATAACCATAAACACCGACAAACCTAATACTATCTTTATTGCATTTCTCATCATTTTACCTATATATAACCAAAAATTTTGCCACACAGGCCGGGGCTGGCTCTTTTTAGCAAAATTTAAACACTGATTCAATCCCCTTTAACCATTTGCAAAATTAATAATTTTTTTCAGTAGCCTAAAATGATATATTGCTACTTTTGTATATTTCAAAACAGAAATTGCGACATGGACAATTTTCATGAACTCATAGTACATCGACGCAGCATAAGGCGATACACCTCCGAGGAAATATCGCCCGACGATGTTCAACTCATATTGGAGGCCGCACTGATGGCCCCGTCGTCGAAGCGGTCGCAGCCGTGGCAGTTTGTCACCGTCGAAGACCGCAAGAAACTCGAACTCCTAAGCTACTGCAAGGAGCAAGGCGCAGCTCCAATCGGCAAATGCAGCTTGGCGATAGTGGTATGTGCCGACCCGGCCGTGAGCGACGTGTGGATTGAAGACGCGGCAATCGCAGCCACATTCATGCAGCTGCAAGCCGAAGACTTAGGCCTCGGTAGCTGCTGGATACAGATTCGCAACCGATACTCGGGCGACGGCGAACCTGCCGAAGACTATGTGAGAGCCTTGCTAGACATTCCTCCATACATACCGGTGCTGTGCATCGTCACACTTGGCCACCGCGACGAGGAGCGCAAGCCATTCAACCCCGAAAAACTGCTATGGGAACGCGTTCACATAGGCAAATGGAGGCCACAGGAATGAAAGTGGTGCTAATCGGAGCCGGAAATGTGGCAACCAACTTGGCACGTTCCCTGCACAAAGCAGGTATAGATGTAGCGCAAGTATATAGCCACACCATGCTCCACGCTAACGAACTTGCCGGCATGGTCGATGCAGACGCCACCGACAACCTCGCCGAAATCATTGCCGATGCCGACATATACATAATCTCGGTCAAGGACGACGCAATATACGACGTTGCCCGGGCCGTTCCCGACAACGGCGCGCTATGGCTGCACACGTCGGGCAGCATTCCTATGGAGGTATTCGACGGCTCGCACAGCCGCCATGGAGTCTTATATCCCATGCAGTCGTTTTCAAAACAAGTGGCAACCGATTTCATCGAAGTACCGCTTTTCATCGAAGGCAACAGCGAAGAAGTCACCAAGCAGATTGAAACGCTGGCACGGCGGCTGTCGCACAACGTGCTGCACGCATCGAGCGAGCAACGCCGACAGCTGCACATCGCCGCAGTGTTTGCCTGCAACTTTGCCAACCACCTATGGACCATCGCCAGCGACGTGCTTCAACGTGCAGGGCTGCCATTCGACGTGATGCTGCCGCTCATCTCCACCACCATCGACAAGCTGAGGCAGCTCACACCAGCCGAGTCACAAACCGGCCCTGCCATGCGCCACGACCACCACGTGATGCAGTCGCACGAAGCTATGCTCGACAACGACACACGGGCAATATACCACATCTTATCAGCAAACATAATGAAACGACATGAGCAAAATCGACTATGACCTGAAACTCATACGGGCATTTGCCTGCGACGTGGACGGCGTGCTGTCGCCGTCGGTAATCCCCATGCACATCAGCGGAGAACCATTGCGCATGGTCAATATTAAAGACGGGTATGCCATACAACTCGCCGTGAAGCGGGGCTTCAAATTCTCTATAATCACGGGCGGACGCAGCGAGGGCGTGCGTGCCAGGTTTGCCGGATTGGGGGTTGACGACATTTACCTCGGCGCATCGCTGAAAGTGCCAATACTGCAAGAATGGATGCAACACCACGACTTGCGACCCGAACAGGTTGCCTACCTTGGCGACGACATCCCCGACATCGAGGCAATGCAGCTCGTCGGACTGCCCGTAGCCCCTGCCGATGCCGCCCCCGAAGCCAAAGCCGCGGCACGCTACATATCGCCGTGCATGGGCGGATATGGCTGCGGACGCGACGTAATCGAGCAAGTGCTTAAAGCACAAGGGCTATGGATGAGCGACAGCCACGCTTTCGGCTGGTGACAAACCTCTTTATCCTCAACGACAAAACACCATATATATGAAACCACTTGAGAACCTACAAAAATATGACGTGGTGCTTGCCAGCAACTCGCCACGCCGCCGCACGTTGCTCGGCGACCTTGGAATCAACTTCAAGCCTTACGTAATCGACGGCATCGACGAAACATTCCCTGACTGTACGCCAGTCATGAAAATAGCCGAAGCCATTTCGCTTGGCAAAGCCGAAGCCTACAAGAAAATTATCGACGGCAACCAATTGGTAATCACTGCCGACACCGTTGTAATCGTCGATGGAGAAGTGATGGGTAAGCCTCACGATGCTGCCGATGCGGCCAATATGCTTCGCCGCCTGTCGGGCAACACGCACCACGTTGTCACAGGTGTGACCATAACCACCGCCACGCGGCAATCGTCGTTCAGCGCAGTGACCGAGGTAGAATTTGCCCAGCTCACCGACGAGGAGATTGATTACTACATCGCCAATTTCGCCCCATTAGACAAGGCCGGTGCATACGGCATACAGGAATGGATTGGCTACATAGGCGTGCGTAGCATCAACGGAAGCTTTTACAACGTCATGGGGTTGCCGTTGCAACGCCTCTACACCGAGTTGAAAACATATTAGGACTATGGTTTCGCAAGTGGAATTTGTGCTTCGTGGCCATCGGCGTGGCTGCCACCTTGTGACGGGCGAGGTGCTGAAGCATTTGCCAGAGTTGCCCGAATGCGGACTGTTGCACCTTTTTGTGAAACACACCAGCTGTGGGCTGACCATCAACGAAAATGCCGACCCCGACGTGCGCCACGACCTCGACCAACTGCTCGACAGGTTTGCACCCGAGGGCGAACCTTATTACATGCACACGCTCGAAGGATTGGACGACATGCCGGCCCATGCCAAATCGACGCTCACTGGCGTGTCGCTGACCATACCCATCACAGGCCACCGCCTCAACCTTGGCACATGGCAGGGAATATACCTGTGCGAATTTCGCGACGAAGCATCGCCACGACATATCGTTGCCACCATAATAGGCTGACTGCAAGCCCTGTGTGCGCCCTGTCACAACTTATATCTTTAGATTAGCAATCGGCAGCGAGTGTGCGGTAACTTTGTGCCACACATTACACTAATCCCATGCAAAACACCTCCGAAGAATGGACTGCCGAGCGGCTCATAGCCGAGAACACATTGCGCAACAACAGGTTATGCCATGCCTACGACCCCATAGCTGGCATAGGGTGCTACGGCAAGCGTGTGGAATGCACAGTGCAGGGGCGTGGCACCATGCTCGTGCCTGTATCGATGGTAACCGACAATGAATTCCAAAATGCCATGGACTGGACGAGCCACGTGCAATGCCGCATCAAGCACGATTTTGAATTTTGGTGCGCAATGTGCGTCAGCATCAAGGACAAGGTCACTGCCCGCATGGTGCCGTTCGTGCTTAACGCGCCGCAACGCCGCGTCGCTGCCATTCTTGAAAGTATGCGACTTGCCGGGCAGCCCATTCGCCTCATAATGCTCAAAGCAAGGCAGTGGGGAGGCTCGACATTGGTACAAATCTACATGGCATGGATACAAATAGTGCTTCGCCGCAACTGGAACAGCCTCATCTGCGGACATTTCAAAGACACAGCCGCGGCAATCAAGGGCATGTACTCACGCCTGCTCGACTGCTACCCTGCCGCACTGTGGAACGAAGACTGCAAGCCACGGTTTGCCCCATACGAAAAAAGCCGCAACGTCAACATCATCAACGGGCGCGGCTGCCTTGTGGCAATAGGGTCGGCAGAAAGCCAGGAGGCCATACGCGGTTTCGACATTGCAATGGCTCACCTCACCGAAGTTGCATTTTGGCGCACTTCGGCGCAACACTCGCCCGATAACCTTGTGCGCTCGGTGTGCGGTTCGGTGGCACTTGCGCCCTACACAGTAATCGTGATGGAAAGCACGGCCAACGGAACGGGCAACTACTTCCACGGCGAGTGGCTGAGGGCAAAGGCCGGCAACAGCGACAAAGTGCCGGTGTTTGTGCCTTGGCACGAAATAGAAATCTACCGTTACCCCGTGGGCGACGCATGGGCTTTGTGGCAGAGCTTGGACGACTATGAACGCCGCCTGTGGACCGACGAGGGGCTGACACTTGAAATGATTAACTGGTACCACCGCAAGCGCAAGGAATACTCGTCACACGCATTGATGAAAGCCGAGTACCCGAGCAACGACATCGAAGCGTTCGCCACCACGTCGTGCTCGATATTCGACCCTTCACACCTCGACAGCCTCCGCCTCGGTTGCCGTCCTCCCCTATGGCGCGGCGAAATCAGCGGCGATGCCGTATCGGGGCAATTGTCGCTGCACAACTTGCACCCAGTGGTGATGCCCGGCGGACAGCTCGAAGTGTGGAACGTTCCCGATATGGCCGCCGCACAGGCACTGAAACACTATGTGGCAGTGGTTGACATCGGCGGGCTGAGCGACAAAGCCGATTTTTCGGTAATAACGGTTATCGACGCTTGTAACTTCGACGGGCTGCCCGAGGTTGTTGCACAATGGCGCGGGCACACCTATCACGACCTGCTTGCATGGAAAGCGGCACAAATAGCCCTATGGTACCGCCATGCGCTGCTGGTGGTAGAGAGCAACACGCTCGAAACCGAGTACACCGACGACGGCGGCACATACATACTCAACATTCTGTCGCACTGCTATCCCAACCTATACCGCCGGCCAGGCGGCCGCATAGGCTTCCACACCAATGTTTCGACAAAGTCGTCGGTAATAAACGAACTCATGCGGCAGGTTCGCGACGGCCTGTATGTGGAACGCTCCATCGAGGCCGTCAACGAGATGTCGTGGTTTGAACGCAAGCCTCAGGGCGGATATGGCGCGATGGCTGGAAGGCACGACGACATACTCATGACACGCGCCATAGGGCTTTACATCATCACCAACGAGGTAGTGGGTGCCGCCTTGCGCAGCCGTTCCACAGCCGGAGCGTTGAAAATCAGGTGAAGGCACACAGTCACTTCATGCGCCCGGCGACTACCGTGTAGAGATTGTCGATTATTAAATAACGACGGGCAACATCGAGCAGCACCTCGGGGGTAGCGGCACGAATGGCGGCAATCTGGTCGTTGAAATATTCGGGATAGATGCCATACATCTCCATTGCGCCCACATTGCTTGCCATGTTGAATGGCGTGTCGTTGTTCTTCGACAAGTCGCTCAACATGCTTGACTTCACTATTTCCAATTCGTGCTGAGGAATCGGGCTGTTGCACAACAGTTCAAGCTCCTTTTTAACCTCGGCTATAACCGCCTCGGTATAGGCACAGTCACACTCGGTGCTTATGCTCACATATCCGGTTTCGTGGGTACCAAGAAGCGAAGCATATATGCCATAGGTATAACCCTTGTCCTCACGCAAGTTGTTCATGAGCCTTGCTCCGAAATATCCGCCAAGCGCAGTGACAAGAATGCACAAATTGAAATAGTCGGGATGAGTACGCTTGACTGCTGGCAACTGCATGATGATTGCCGACTGCACGGTATTCTTCATCTCGACGAGAGAGAAGTGGCAACCCGAGTGTTCATAACTCACCACTGCGCATGGAGTGGCAGCCTCGGTGGCGGCATCATGCCCAAACGCCTCAACCACCATGTCGATTTCGCGCTGCGACACGCCGCCCGACAAGACAACCATGCGGTTGGCTGCATGGTAAAACTTGCGATGGAATTGCCGCAACAATTCGGTGTCGATAGCCAGTATCTCGTCATCGGTCACAGGGCAAGCCTGCGGATATTCGTTATTGAAAAATATGCGTGCCATTTCCACCCCGGCCATGTATTTCACCCGTTGTCGCGAAATGCGAAACGAGCTAAGGCTGCGATTGCGGAAAACCTCCAACTCACGTTCGGGGAAAACCGGGTCGAAAATCATGTCGCGCAACACTGGCAACGTCTTGTCGAAACAGCGGTTTAGCGAGTTTAGCGACATTATAGTGTGGTGGTGCGACACCCGTCCGCTCTTCCATGCGCCGTTGTAATCCAAGCACTCGGCAATATCCTGTGACGACCGCCCCACCGTGCCTTGCGACAACTGCGAAACGGCAAATTGCGCGACAAGCCTGTGCGGCACAGCCTCAAACGTGCCGCCACGATGGATTATGTCAACCCTGTTCACATCCTGCTCCCCACCAGCGGCGACATATAGCCTCACGCCGTTGGGCATGATTATAGGCTCGGGATAATCTATGCTGAACTCCTTGAACGGATATATGGCAGGTCGCTGCTTATTCATCGGCACAAAGCAATTTGATGGCATTTTCAAGGTCTTGCGGAGTATCAATGCCTATTGAGCGGCAATCGGTCACGCCCACTTTGATGCGGTAACCATTCTGCAACCAGCGCAATTGTTCGAGCGACTCGGCAAGTTCCAGGCTCGACTGCGGCAGACGCGTGATTTCGCCAAGCACCTGCGCACGGTAGGCATACATGCCCACGTGGGTATAATACCCATGATGCGACGGCCACTGCTCGGTGGGCACGTTCCTCAAATATGGAATCACCGACCGTGAAAAGTATATGGCATTCATCTGCTCGTCAACCACCACCTTGGGCGTGTTGGGGTCGGCAAGTTGCTGAAAACTGCCATTGGGAGCAAACGGGCGCACAAGCGTGGCAATATCGGTGGACGCGTCGTCGAAACATTTCATAATAGCCTCCAACTGGCGCGGCTCGATAAATGGCTCGTCGCCCTGAATGTTGACCACCACATCCTGCCCGCCGCCTATCAGGTCGTATGCCTCACGGCAACGGTCGGTTCCGCTGCGATGCTCGGCCGAAGTCATCACCACGTTGCCGCCAAACTCCTTCACGGCATCAAATATGCGACTGTCGTCGGTAGCGACCCACACGTCGTCGAGTACACGCCTCACCTGCCGCCACACGCGCTCGACCATCGTCATTGAGCCAATCCGAGCCAACGGTTTGCCCGGAAAACGCGTAGAGGCATACCGCGACGGTATTATTCCTATAAATTTCATATCGTTTCGTAAAGTTCTATAGATTTGTTTCATTCGGCAGGCTCCACATAGAGCTGCGCATTTTCATACTTCACTATCTTCACCTTTGCCCCGGCATCGATAAACCCGCCTGTCGAAACGGCATCGAACACTTCGCCGCCTATGCGTACCTTGCCGCCGGGGCGCAGCACGGTGTGGGCTTCTCCCTCGCTGCCCACGAAACGGGCAAGTTCGGGAGGAACACCTATATAGCCCTCCTCAAGACGCTGTTCCTTGACAAGAGCCGAATGGCGCATGATTCCTTTTGTGCCTATCTTGTGGGTGATATATATCACAATCGCCACACCGAGCAGCAATCCCACCAGCACAACCAACACTGCATCCATAACGCTACCCATGGTTATCATTCCAAAATCAAAATCGTCATTGCCAAGCATCGCCATCACCAACGACGACAACGTGAGCAATATGCCTAATATGCCGGCGACACCGAAACCTGGTATGACAAAAATCTCAAGCAAGAGCAACACCACACCTATGGCAAAAGCCAAGATTTCCCAGCCTGCCGCAAGCCCCTCGATATACAATGGGGCAAAATAAAGTGCGGCAGCCAGCAATGCCACCAACGATGGCATTCCGAGTCCCGGTGTCTGCAATTCAAAGTATATGCCGCCTATGATAAACATTATCAACAACGCCTGAAATGCGGGATTCGACAAGAACCCGACGAGCGTGTCCATCGTTGTGGGGGCATATTCGCTTATCTGGCAATCTTCGCCAAGCCCCAGCCGGGCCGTAACTATCTCATCGACGCTTTCGGCCTTACCCTCGCAATACCGGGCAGCTATTGCCTCATCGACTGTGAACGACAACACCCTTGTCGAGTCGTCGCCGACGCTCGCCACCACAGTGCGTGGGTCAACCATAGCCTCGGCGATTAACGGGTCGCGCCTCCACACCTCCACCGTGTCGCCATCGCCGTCTATCAACCGATGCTTGCCGTGGCTCTCGTCCGTGGCACGCATCATCGAGCGCATGAACGACTGGTACTTGTCGGGCAGCACCTCGCCACTGCCATCGACAACCGTCGCCGCCCCGATGCTGCTGCCCGGACGCATATAGATGCTATCGCAAGCGATGGAAATCAATGCACCAGCCGAAGCCGCAGTGTTATCGATAAAAGCGACCACCGGAATGGGGCTGTTGAGAATGCGTGTGCGCATGGAGTCGGCGGCATCGACAGCCCCTCCGTATGTGTTGATGTGCAATATTATCACATCGGCGCCTTGTTCGGCAGCACGTTCCATGCCGCTTTTCATGATGCGCCACGAGGTAGAACCTATCTCACGGTCAACAGGAATAACGTATGCCACCCTTGCCTCCATCTGTGCCAGCAATGCCATAGCCAGCACCACCAAGCACGACACAATCCTTGAAAAATTTTTCACATCGTCGATTTTTTAATTGCTCTCAAAAATAGCAATAATAGACGAATGCGGCAAGCCCCACACCTAATTTCGCACAAATTGCAGCATTTGCCGCACGTGGCTCGAAAATTGTCATGCTTTACGCTTGACATTTTCATTAATTTTCCTAACTTTGCCATTGACGAGCAAGAGGAATAGCAACATAACATACCATGATGCTATATTTCGAGTTCAACAACTAACAATAATCATTAACAACCTAAGAAGAAAAAAACTATGACAGGCTTTGACTATTTTGCTAATTACCTTCAGGAAGAAGGTTACAGGTATAAAGACGAAGGTAACTTCATCTCGTTCAAATACCAAGGTACAACCTATCTCGCCCCGAAAAACGACTCTACGTTCCTGCAAGTGTTCATGATGTGGAACGTGAACGGTTATGACAAGATGAAAATCCTCGAAAGCTGCAATACAATAAACAGCAACAAGTACATAGTGAAATGCACCATGATGGATAACGACTCGGTGTGGGTGAGCTATGAATTTGAACCATCAATACACACCACAATCGAGGACTTCTCAAGCATGATGCAAATCCTCGACGGTTCGGCTCATGAATTCATGGCCGAGCTCAACAAATAAAAAATCGGCTCTGTACAACTTCACATAAACACTGACATCGGCCCGTGCAGGGGATAGCCCCACACAGGCCGATGCCACTTATATACAGCATTACCATAAAATTCTGCAGACGCTGTCCCAAGCCTTTACACAAGCCATTCACGACGGCGCGCACGCACTGCATTCGACTCGCTGAGCATCCTGATGAACTTCAGCGACGAGTGCTTGCGGTAGCCATCCCTGAGGACATGCACACACCCTTCCATTTCATTGCCCGGGAAGTCAATCGGTATAGCCTTGACACCCTGCTCGCTATATATGGTGGCCTCGCTCAATATGGTCACCAGCTGGCTTTGGCGAATTAGTTTCAACAATATGTTCACCTCGTTAAGCTCAATGCGCACACGAAAACCTGTCAGTGCAGTATATGCCGTTATGCTGTTGAAAGCGTTACGAGCCTGTAACCCCTGTGCCGGCAGAGCTATCTCATACTTGGCAAGCTCGTCGAGCGTCACCTTGCGCCGCGAAGCAAGTGGATGCTCGCAACGCACGATGGCCGCCAGATGGTTGTCAAACAACACATGCGACTCTATCTCATCATCGCGAGTGGTAGGCTTGAATGCGAGGACAAAATCGACCAATCGGCTGCGCAGCATATCCATCAATTCCGACATGGGCTTGTAGAAAATATTGAGCTTGACATGTGGATACTGCTTCATGAAATCTATCAGTGTTTCGGTCAGTATCGGGCTGAACGTGAAAGTGACACCTATATTCAATTCACCGGTCAACATTTGTTGCAAGTCGCGTACCCTGTCACGGCAGGTTTCAGCCTCGCACAATGTGCGTTGTGCGTGCGGCAGAAGCGTGTTGCCCACCTCGGTCAAGGTCACAGCATGGCTGTTTCGTTCAAACAATTGCGCATCTAATTCCTGTTCCAATTGGCGTATTTGCTGCGAAAGCGTGCTCTGCGTGATACATAGCGTCTTGGCAGCCTCCGAGAAGTTGAGCGTCTTGGCGGCCTCTACAAAATACCTCAATTGCCTTAATTCCATGTCGTTGTTACTGTTTTTCTTCCGTTTATAATCAATTGACCTGCAAAATTACACTTTCTGTCTTATCTCGTAGCCCGAAAAGATATTTTTTTGAACAGGTAGATGGGAATAGTCGCGCCAAGCACCATGCCCAGCACTATAAATGCACACGTAAATCCATTATATGCCAGCATATAAATATTGTGCATGAAAGCAGCTTCCTCGCTGTGGTAAAGGCACAGCAACAATCCCTCTACCGTGCGGTAGGCATACATGCCCGGAATCATGGGCAACAAGGCCGGGAAAAGGCATGTTTCGGCAGGACACTTGGCTCGTGGTGCGGCATACACTGCCAGCAACCCGATTGTAAACGCAGCCAAGGTGCTGGCTGCAATGATATGTACGGCCAGCAACGTGGTCAGCACATAGCGCACTGCATGGCCAACGGCGGCAATGACGGCACACCAAGCATAGGCATTGCGCGGCGGGTGGCTGATGCTGGCAAACCCCACGGCGGCAATGGCGGCAAAGAAGCCATCTTGGAAAATATTCAACAGCATATCGTTCATAAGCTCAAACCTAAAAGTAAAATACCTGCACACAAGCCCAACGACAAGCAGGCCGTGAGCATAGCTGCGTTCATAAACCGGCTATAAGCACACACATAATGGCCGTCGAGCATGTCGCTGACCGAATTAATATAAACAATCCCGGGAATGAGATAGAGTACACTCGTACCCAACGCCACCTCGGGTGTGCTGCCCCAGCCGAACAGGTGGCCGCCGGCGCTGATTACCGACGAGCAGAATGCCGAACACAGAAATACCACCCTCACATCGACCTTGGCGGCAAGCATCACTTGCTTAAGCCTGTAGCCTACCATCGTGGCAAGGAACACCAGCAACATCGACTCGCCGTCGCCGCCGAACAGGCGGCAAAACGAGGTGTTGGCCGCCGATGCCAGCAACAATACCACCCACTCCGGAGCAGGCTGCTCGCCGACAATGCGCTTCGCCTCGGCCACGGCTTCGCGAAACCCTATTTTGCCATCGGCCATAGCCCAGCTCAAGCGACTCAATTTTGTGTTGATACAGTAGTCTATGCCAGTGTGGTGCATACGGTGGTTTGTACTCCACGTAGCCAGGCCATCCTTGCTATTGACTGTCATCAATATGTGTGACGGCAAGATTGTCATATCGGCCTCCACTCCCAATGTTTCGGCCATGCGCCCTATGTTCTTCTCGATGCGTATGCACGTGGCTCCACAACCAAGCAGGCAAGCTGCATAATCGGCAAAGAATTTTCCTATCTCCTCGATGGTCGGCGATGCTGTTTCATGCTCCATGCCGTCACGACATATATTCATCTTCGTCATTGTTAAAATAATCGTCGCCCGGAACGTAGAAAATCTCCTTCTCCTTGCCAAGTTCAAAAAGGCGGTTCAACCTGAAACCGTTAACTCTCCACAATTGCCACAAAGCTTTTGCCACAAGGAACAATGGCACAGCCACCGTCACGGCAACCCAAATTATTACAGAATGATTGTTCATAAGTTTTACTATTCATTAATCACGCTGCAAAAGTAGGCCTGACAGTGTTGCCATGAAAGGCTTTGTTAACGGATGTTTCGATAGCTGGTATCGAAATTTACCGCTGCCAAGACATGGAATTTACGACCGATTCGCACCACATTCAAACGACAGGCAGTGGAGCAATCTTGAACTATATATGTTAGAACGACAATGACAGCCGCACATTGAACTGGCGGCGAGTGAGGTAATTAGGCACGGCATACTGTATGTCGTTGACATCTGTCACCCAGTAGTAGCTGCTCACATTGGATATATCGAGCAAGTTGAACACATCGACACCAATCCATGCGTCCTTCAGGTAACGCAACACGCCGGTAGTGGGGCGCGACTCGCCGCCGATGAGCTGGTATGAAATACCTATGTCGATGCGCTTATAGGCCGGAGTGCGGAAATAGGCCACATCGCGTGTCGAGCGGGGAGCCGTGGTAGGCAACCCGTCGGAATATATGCCACGGAGGCTGAATTTCATTTTGGGAAATTTGGGAAAATAGTCGGTGAAAAAGATGGCCACACTGTAACGCTGGTCGGTGGGTCGAGGCACTTTCACGCCGTTAAGGTCTTCCTGCGTTTTCATCAACGAAAGGCTTATCCATGAATCAGTGCCTTCGACAAACTGTCCGAAAAATTTCATGTCAATCCCTGCCACGTAACCTTTCGAGCTGTTCACGCCCGAATACACCATTTTCAGGTTGTCGAGTTCGTAGGGAATGAGGTTCGACAAGTTTTTATAATACAGCTCAGCCGATAGGCGGAAAGGACGGTTCATGGCACGGAACGTGTAGTCGCCGCCAAAAATCAAGTGCACACTGCGCTGCGACTTGATGTCGCGGTTCAGCACGATATTGGTATTGCCACGCTCGTCGGTCTGCTCCATGCGATATTCCTTGTAAAACGGTGCTTGGTAATAAAGTCCTGTGGCAAAGCGCAATGCAATGCGCTCGTTGCGAGCCGGCACGAAACCCACGCTTGCCCGGGGGCTTACGAGGAACTCCTTGTTGAAATCCCAGTAGGTGAAACGCACTCCGCCATTGAAAGTGAAATATCCTGCCGCGCTCTCCATGCGGAAAGCATCTTGTGCAAAAAACGACAAGCGATTTGACGAAATATCGTGACGCGAAGTGAGGTTGTACACCATGTTCACCCCGGTACCTGTGTGCGGCAACGAATACCCTGCCGAGTCGCGCTGTTCCCATTCACGTGTGCGGTCGTGAATATTTTCGTGCTGGTAGGTGATGCCATAGCTTATATTATTGTTGTTGACCGATGTGTTGCCCTTCAACGAAAAGGCAAACACGCTAGTTTTCAATCTATTCCGGGCATGTTCGTGATACATTCCCACACCCAATTCGCCGCCTACCGCCTCGCCGCCACCGTTGTCGCTCGTGCCAGCCTCGTCGAGCCAATACTCGCCATGAATGTCATACGTCACCAATTCGTTGGTCAGGTAACCCGATGCAAGCAGCGTGAAATCGGTTCCACGCGACAACCTGTAATTCAGCGACAGTGCGCCGAAATATGTTTCAAAACGGTCTTTCTCCTGCCCGTCGAAATACACGGTGAACGAGCGCGCGTTATCCATCGTGCCGAAGTTGGTTTGGCGTGTTTCGGGGGTAAAACGATAATCGTTTATGGAAATATTGCCGAGAAACGACATTTTCAGCTTGTCGTTGATTTTGAAATTCAAGTTGGTCTGATAATCAAAATATTGCGGGTCATACTCGCCTTTCGACTCAAGCGAGCCGAGCATCGAGGAATTGCGCTTGTAGCGGAAACCATGCAACTGCGAGAAGCGACCACTTCCCTGCCCTATGGCAATGCTTCCGCCCATAAGGCTTGCCGACACAGCACCTTCAAATGCTTCGGGCTGGCGATAGGTGATGTCGAGTGTCGATGACATCTTGTCGCCATACTCGGCACTGAAACCACCAGTCGAAAATTCAACCTGCCCCACAAGGTCGGGATTGATAATGCTCAATCCCTCCTGCTGACCCGAACTTATTAATTGCGGTCGATATATCTCTATACCGTTGATATACACACTATTCTCGTCATACGAGCCGCCACGCACCATGTATTGCGAACTCATCTCATTCTTTTGGCTCACTCCGGCCATCGTTGACAACAACGACTCTATGCTGCCGCCGCTCGCGTCGGGATTGATGCGAGCCGCACCGACGTCGATTGTCTGCATCTGCCCCGTCTGCCGCTTATACTCGGTAATTTCAAGCCCTTCAAGCTCAAGCGTCTTCTTGAGCAGTTTCACATCTATTGTCACCTCACCCTCGGCATTTGCTAAGCGGCGAGTCACCTCGGTGTAGCCCATGCAACTGAAAATGACAGTAATCGTGTCGGCCTGCGCCACAGTCAGGCTATACCGCCCGTCCAGCCCAGTGGTCGTGCCTATAGCAGTACCGCCAATGCGCACGGTGGCAAATTCCACCGGGGCATTGGCGCCATCGGTGACACGCCCCGACAGTTTCACATTGTCGGCCACGGCCGCCATTGCCACAAAGCACAGCAGCAACACGGCAAGCATGTATTTTTTCAATGGGAAATTCATTCGCAACAAATTCTCTCATAAATAACGTCGGCCACACTGTTTTCAGTATGCCATGCACCGAAGTTTTTTAATAGTTGCATATAAGAGCATGTCACGACATTCGCGACTTATAGTCGGCGTATGTGAATTCACGCAACACCTCCACACGTCCGTCGCAATGCACATAAAGTATCGACGGGTGCTGTATTCCATTGAACATATTGGTTTTTACCGTGGTATAATGGTTCATGTCCTCGAATGTCAAGCGGTCGCCAGCCTTCAATGGGGCAGCAAAATTCCAGTCACCCACAAAATCACCGCTAAGGCACGAATTGCCCCCCATGCGACAGGTGAAGACTGCCTCGCCGCTTGCATCGTCACCGAGTGCTTCGGTGATGGTGGGTTTATAGGGCATTTCAAGGCAATCGGGCATGTGGCAGGCAAACGACACATCGACGATTGCAGTCTTTATGCCACTATTTTCCACCACATCGACAACCGATGCTATGAGGTCGCCAGTGCGCCACGTGAATGCACTGCCCGGTTCAAGCACAACATCGATGCCAGGGTGACGCTGCTTAAATCCACGCAACAACCCTACAAGGTGCGCCGTGTCGTAGCCCTTGCGTGTCATCAAGTGGCCGCCGCCCATGTTCACCCACTTCAACCGTGGCAAGAACCGCCCGAACTGCTGTTCAAACGCTTCAAGCACTTGCTCCAAATCGTGCGACGACGACTCACACAAGGCATGAAAATGAAATCCTTCGATGCCGTCGGGCAAGTCTTCGATTTCATCGGCAGTAACGCCAAAACGCGACCCCGGGCAACACGGATTATAAATATCGGTGGATATGACCGAACACATGGGGTTGACACGCAACCCGCAACTCACACGGTGGTTGCCATCATGTGAATTAAATCGTTCCACATCATCTTTGAAACGAAGGTACTGCGAGATGCTATTAAACGTGATGTGCGAACTTCCGGCAAGGTATTGCCCGATGGTGACTGGCGTGTAGGCAGGACAATATGTGTGTGCAAGCACACCAAGCTCTTCGTTGGCAAGCTTCATTTCGTTAAGCGAACTTGCCGTTGACTCCACACCATATTCCCTCATCACGCCAAATGTGCGCCACAGCGCATTGGCCTTGAACGCCATTATTATTTTCACTCCGGCATCACGGGCAACCTGTGTTATCAAGTCGAGATTGGCGCGCAACCGCTCTTCATATACAATATAATAAGGCGTCGGATAGCCATTCAAATCAACATACTTGCTCATTTCAATATTTTAAATCGTGCAAATTTCAATATTAATGTTTTTTGTCCTACATCACCAAAACCGACAGTAATCTTGGCATCGGACGCACCTCCAGCCTCAATGCTTGCTATGACTCCATGCCCGAAACGCGAATGCTCAATTTCCATTCCGGGCTGCAACTCGGCCGCATCGTGGAGCGTGAAATCTCCGTTACCCGTGGCCGACGACGCAACTGTGACCGAACTTTGGCGGCCAATAAAGCTATTGCGCGGCTCAACCTTGACATTACTTTCGCGACGTGCGGGCATCGCCGACAAGCGGTTGCCATCCCACGTGAATTGCGGGCGCCCCTCTCCCATAGGTGTCGAGAACGATGGCGATGACGATGACGCCGACACCGACAGATACCGCGGGTCAATATCCTTGATAAAACGGCTTGCCGTGCAGGTCTGTGTCTGTCCGTTGCGATAGCGCGAACGGGCGTATGTGATGGTGCAAGTCGCCTTGGCACGAGTTATGGCCACATACAGCAGCCGCCGCTCCTCTTCCACTCCGGCAATTGAGTCGCAACTCATCGACGATGGGAACAAGTTTTCCTCGACACCCACTATAATCACATTCTTAAATTCAAGCCCCTTGGCAGCATGCACAGTCATGAGCGTCACATGTGCCTCGCTATCTTCGTCGTCATCACGGTCTTGGTCGGTGAGCAACGATACCTCGGCAAGGAAGTCCGACATCGACATATCGTCGCTGTTTTCTTCTTCCTCCTTGGTGCGCACAAAATCATCGAGGCTGTTGAGCAATTCGGTGAGATTCTCCTTGCGGCTGATGTTTTCGGGCGTGTTGTCACTTTCAATTACCGCCAATAGCCGTGTATCTTTTATTATCTCGCGCCCCAGCTCGCTTGCTGTGGGATTGGTTTCATTGTTGAAATCGATAAAGTGCCGCACCATGTCGCGGAAAGCCTCAAGTTTGCGCCGGGTGCCTGCATTTATATCCACCTCGTGTGCCTCCAAGTCTTGCAGCACCCCCCAGATGCTCGTATGCCCGCCGATTGAAGCCTTAATGAGTTTGCGCAAAGTGGTTTCTCCTATTCCCCTCGCCGGATAATTGATTATGCGCCTCAAAGCCTCATCATCGTCGGGATTGATTGCAAGACGGAAATATGATATTGCGTCCTTGATTTCCTTGCGCTGGTAGAACGATTGTCCTCCGTATATGCGGTAGGGTATGTTGCGCTTGCGCAATGCCTCCTCAAGCACGCGCGACTGGGCATTAGTGCGGTAAAGCACGGCAAACTCGTCGTAACTGTCGCCCTGAACGGCACGCAGCGTTATTATTTGATTGGCTACGATATAACTTTCCTCAAAGTCGGAATAAGCCTCGATGACACGCACCTTGCTGCCACGGCTGTTGTCCGAGAAGATGTGCTTCCTTATCTGCTCGGTATTTTTCTCGATGAGGCTATTTGCCGCGTCAAGTATGTTCTGTGTCGAGCGGTAATTCTGTTCGAGCTTGAAGATGCGCAAGTTTTCATAGTTCCGCCCCATATTGATGATGTTGGAAATATTGGCACCTCGAAACGAGTAAATACTCTGTGCATCATCGCCTACCACGCACAAATTCCCTTTGTCGCCCGTGAGCTGCGACACTATGAGGTGCTGTGCAAAGTTGGTGTCTTGGTACTCATCGACAAGCACATATTGGAAAAACTCGCGATACCGCATCAACACATCGGGATTGTCGCGGAGCAACCTATTGGTGTAGAACAACAAATCGTCAAAGTCCATAGCACCGGATATGTGGCAACGGTCGCAATATGCGCGGTATATCTCGCAAATTGCAGGTCGCCGCGAACGGCGGTCGGCATTGAGCAAGTCGCTGTCGGCGGCATAATCGGCAGGCGAAATCAGGCAGTTTTTCACCTTTGAGATGTGCGACTGTATGTCGCCGGCCACATACACCTTCTCGTCAAGCCCCATGTCGCGTATAATCGCCTTGATGAGCGACTTCGAGTCGGTAGTGTCATATATGGTGAAATTGCGGTTGAAGCCTATGCGGTCGGCATTCAGGCGCAATATGCGTGAGAAAATCGAGTGGAACGTACCCATCCACAACTGTCCGGCAGTGCTGCTGTCAACCAATTGCGCAATGCGTTCTTTCATTTCACGTGCAGCCTTGTTGGTGAATGTCAATGCCATTATGCGGTAAGGGGCATAACCGTTGGCAAGCAAGTGAACAATCTTGTAGGTGAGCACACGCGTCTTGCCCGACCCTGCGCCGGCTATGACAAGCTGCGGGCCGCCCAAGTATTGCACGGCCGCTCGTTGCTGCTCATTGAGTTGGTTCAGGTAATCTTCCACTTCTTTATGCTTTTTCGTTGTGCAAAATTAGCTACACTTTTTGTTTGCAGCAAATATTCAATATAACAGCCGCCGCAAGCATGGCCGCCGCGAAAAAACAATTTAACATATATGTGCAACAATACAGCACACATGGCACCTAATTTTGCATAATGGAATTGTAATAAAATTGGATTTTTAGGGTTAACATGATTGTTTATTCTCAATTCATAACAACTTACCATGAAAAACTACCTCGCATCGACATGGACAGCGATGCCTATACCATGAAAAACACATTTATTAAAACCGAAACAGGGTGAAGGAAATTTCTTTTTTCCTCCACCCTGTGCATTTATCGGTTTGTATCATCAGCGATTAATCAAACAAGTGGCGCAAACGGCTGAATATGCGCTTCTTGGAGCTTTCGTTAGGCACTATATTAGGCTTGCCTTTAAGTTTCTCAAATGCCGCACGTTCGTCGGCAGTGAGTGTTTCGGGTATGTAAACCATCACGTTCACAAGCATGTCGCCATTGCCATAGCCGTTGGGCGACGGCAATCCCTTGCCACGCAGGCGCAGGATTTTGCCCGGCTGCGTTCCCGGCTCTATTGTCAATCGAGCCTTGCCGTCGATGGTGGGTACTTCCACCTTACCGCCGAACACGGCTGTCGGGATGTCAAGCATAAGGTTGTAAATGAGGTCGTTCTCATCACGCATCAATTCGGCATCTTTCTCCTCCTCTATCAATATGAGCAGGTCGCCCGGTACACCGCCATGACGCGCCGCATTGCCCTTGCCGCGCATGCTCAACGTCATGCCCTCGGCCACTCCGGCAGGAATGTTGACAGTTACAACATCGTCTTGGCGCACAATTCCCTCACCGCCACAAGCCGAGCAACGGTCTTGGATAATGCGTCCTTCGCCGCCGCAAGTCGGGCATACGCTCTGTGTACGCATCGTGCCAAGTATGGTCTGCTTGACTTGCTGCACCGTTCCTGTACCGTGGCAGGTCGAACAAGTGGTGAAAGCCGACCCATTTTTTGCTCCTGTACCGTGACAAGCCGAACAAGGCACGTAGCGAGGAATTTTAATCTTTTTTTCGACACCATGCGCCACATCACGGAGCGTGACTTTCACACGCACGCGCAAGTCACTTCCTCTATTCTGACGAGGACGGCTGCTTCCGCCACCGAATCCGCCAAAACCGCCAAAACCGCCGAAAATATCGCCAAACTGCGAGAAAATGTCTTCCATCGACATTCCTCCGCCGCTGGAGCCACCACCGCCCATGTTGCCCATACTATGGCCAAACTGGTCGTAACGTGCCCGTTTGTCGGGGTCGCTCAATACCGAATAAGCTTCGGCCGCTTCTTTAAATTTCTCCTCGGCCGCCTTCTTCTCGGCGTCGCTCTTGCCTTCTTGCCGGTCGGGGTGGTATTGCATAGCCAATTTGCGGTAAGCCTTCTTCAGCTCGTCGGGTGTCACATTCTTCGACACTCCCAGCACTTCGTAGTAATCTCTTTTCTCCATTATCGCCTTCTACAAAACCTGTGTTATCTATTACCTATAAAATACAGCGTCGCAATCATTGCCCCACTACCACTTTGGCATGGCGCAATACCTTGTCGTTAAGCATGTACCCCGTCTGCACGGTATCAACAATTTTCCCTTTTTGCGATTCGTCGGCCGCCGGGAACATAGTGACAGCCTCGTGCAACTCGGTGTCGAAATCTTTGCCTGTGCTTTCAATGGGCTTGACGCCATTATGCTCAAGATATTTCATGAACTTGCTGTAAATCAAGTCCACTCCTTTCTTCAGGCTATCAATCTCGCTATTCTCGTCCATTGCCTTCATTGCGCGCTCCAAGTCGTCGATTACAGGCAGCAAGTCACGCATAGCATTTTCGGCACCGTTCTTGATTATTTCGGATTTTTCCTTTAAGGTTCTTTTCCTGAAATTATCAAATTCGGCCATCAAGAACAGATACTCCTTCTTTGAATCTTCAAGTTCCTTCTGGAGCTTTTCTATCTGCTCGCCCTGATTGTCCTCTTCCTTGCTTTCTTCTGCTTCGGCCTCTGCGCCGTTATCGGCACATTGCGCCTCCTCGGCCTGCACCTTTTCTTCTTTTTCCTGGTGTTTGGTCGATTGCTCTTCTTGTTTATTATCTTTTGTTGCCATAGTCTGCTTTAATTCTATCAATAAACCTGCATTATCAAAAATGTTGCCAAAATGTCACTACGACACGGCTGCGATGCACATCTGCATCGCAACAC
>CALUMJ010000050.1 GCA_944321715.1 uncultured Muribaculaceae bacterium
TGGGCGTTGACGGATTCGAACCGCCGACCCTCTGCTTGTAAGGCAGATGCTCTGAACCAGCTGAGCTAAACGCCCCTCATTCTCTCTTTTTGCACTGCAAAGTTACTACAAATTTCTAAATCTCCAAATGCCAAGCGCACAATTCGGCACAAAAAAATTTCACGCCCACGCGGACTGATACCGGAAAAAAGTTGTAACTTTGTCTGCGACATACATATTACAAAAGATAAGAAAGCCGTATGAACTGGATTATTCTGATTGTTGCCGGATTCTTTGAATCTGGCTTTGCTTTTTGTTTGGGCAAGATGAAAGAGGTGTCGGGAACCGAATGGTATCTTTGGGGCGCAGGGTTTCTTGTCTGCCTCGCACTTAGCATGGTCCTGCTAGCCAAGGCAGTGCAGACCCTGCCCATCGGCACTGCCTACCCCGTGTGGACCGGCATCGGTGCCGTGGGAACTGTCGTGCTCGGAATCGTGTTTTTCCACGAGCCGGCATCGTTCCTCAGGCTGTTCTTCATCACCACACTGATAGTGTCGATTATCGGGCTGAAAATGGTTTCACATTGACCCGCCCGACACAATATGGCTGCTCGCCATCGCCGTGCAATCATTGCCCATAGGCACAGCCTACCCCGTGTGGACTGACATCGGAGCAGCGGGAACTGTGATGCTTGGAATCGTATGCTTCCACGAGAAAACTCCATTCCTGCGGATAATGTTTATCCTGACGTTGATAATATCAATCATAGGATTAAAAATCGTTTGACAACAACAATGTTCAGAGAAATGCGCCGCAAACGGCAATCGCCGCCACACTAAAGGCCATAAAGAACTCCGCTAAACTCATGCTTCCAACCCACCTGCACCACACAAACAAAAAGACAAAAAAGAGCAAGAGTTGTATCTATATGCGACAACTCTTGCTCTTAGTGGCGGAAAGACAGGGATTCGAACCCTGGATACAGTTACCTGTATAACGGTTTTCGAGACCGCCCCGTTCGGCCACTCCGGCATCTTTCCATTGCTCTTTCGCAATTGCGAGTGCAAAGTTAACAACCTTTTTGCAAAAAAACAATAGCTTCCGCTTTTTTTCGACGTAATTTTTACGGCGATTTCATTTAACCCATGCGAAAGCTATTAGAGGACAGCAGATAGCAATGTCTAATATTATCAGCAATTACTGGCGTACCATTGTGTAGAGCCGTCATATCATGGCGGCTCGTTACTGTCTAAATTACAGCATATTGCAATCGCTATCGTGCTGACATCGAGGGTGTATCAAAATGCAGATTCGCGTAATTTTGTAGGGATGCACGGCCCGTGCGTCCGTTACGCAACCAGTTGTATATTCTACTAACTTACAAATGGTTAACAGTGCCTTGCAACACACGGACGCACGAGCCGTGCGTCCCTACGAGGTGGGTACTGCCAATTTTGATACACCCTCTACAACAAAAATTGCATTTTGGCGCATCTCCTCCACGATGCCGCTTTAAATGAAAGAGCCACAACGTGTGAGCGTCACCATCTTTCATCATTCCTTGACATTGGGTTCTTCAAGCCCAAGGCCTTTCTTGCGGTCAACCACTTTAAGCACTAAGCCAAGCACCAAAGCAGCCACGCCAAGGCACGCAAGCATCACAAGTGGAGCCGTGTAGTCATACGACACTGCTGCTTCCTCGGCTGTGATTACGCCATTGGCCACATCGGCCGCAAGTTGCGGGTTGGTCTTGTCGAGCACCTTGCCAATCAGCAACGGGAACAGCCACAAACCTATGTTTTGTATCCAGAAAATCAATGCGTAGGCACTACCAATGATTTTAGCATCGACCAACTTTGGAACACTGGGCCACAGCGACGCAGGAACGAGCGAGAAACTTGCTCCAAGCACAAGGATTGTCACGTATGCAACTATCACGCCGCCCACGGCATTGCCACTGAACATGGGCAGGACAAACGCAAACGTCAAGTGGCAGAAGATAAGGAGCAGCGAGCCAAGCACGAGCATTGATGCTGCCTTGCCCTTGTGGTCAACATAGTTACCGAGTATGGGCGTTATGCCTACTGCGAGCAATGGGAATACGGCAAAGACTGTTTCGGCACTCTGGCGCATGTAGCCCATGTAACAGAACACCACCAACGCCACCACTGCAAGCGCAAGCGAGCCATATTTCAAACTTGCCTTCTTGACAAAATTGCTGGCAAACGAGGCGGCTGCCACAACGAGCATTATCATATACTGTATGACTGTAACGGTATTGGTTGCCCAGAACGAGTCGGCAGAAACTTTTTCAAATTCAAGGTTGCATTGAAGCATATTGACGGCATACTTTTGGAACGGGAAAATTGCCGAATAATACAGCACGCACAACAATGCCACAAGCCAGAAACCGCTGCTCGTGAGAATTGAGCCTATATCGCTGATTTTGAACGGGTCGTCTTTTTCTTCGGCCTCGCCGGTTTGTGCATCGAGTTTCTTATCCATGAAAAAGTACACGATAAACATTATCAATGCTATCATGAGCAGCACCACGCCAAACGCCACCGAACGCGACACGTCGATGTCGCCGCCCAGACGCGCAAACATGGGCGAAAATATCATGCACGTTGCCACGCCCAGACGCGCCAACGCCATTTCCGACCCCATGGCAAGCGCCATCTCGCGACCTTTAAACCACTTGACGATACCGCGCGACACAGTTATGCCGGCCATCTCGACACCGCAACCGAATATCATGAAACCTACGGCCGAGAACTTGGCCGATGCCGGCATTCCTTTATAAAATGGCGATATTCCTAATTCGTCAAAACCCGGGATATAATTAAGATTGTCGGTAAACCATTGTTCAAGAGCCGTCCCTTGGAACATCTCTGTCACTGCATACCAATTGATGGTAGCACCGACCAGCATGACCGCTCCAGACAAAACTGCCGTAAAGCGCACGCCCATCTTGTCGAGGATTATACCGGCAAAAATCAAAAAGAATACAAACACGTTGAGGAACGTTTCAGACCCCTGCATCGTGCCAAATGCAGTGGAATCCCATCCACGTGTCGATTGCATCAAATCCTTGATGGGCGAAAGAATGTCCATGAAGATGTAGGAACAAAACATTGCAAATGCGAGGAATAGAAGCACTATCCAACGCATGGCCGCTGAATCTCTCAGCGTAGGTTGATTTAATGTTGTTGATGTCATTTCGTGTATATTGTTTACATTATTCTTTCCTTTCAGCTATTCAAGTTGCAAAAGTACACATTTATCATTCAATTGTTATCCACTTTGCCCTAAAAAATATCACCTTTGCCCCAAATTGGACATTGAACTCCAAAAACTATTTTATTCTATTGTCAAGCAAATTGGTTGACAATTTTGGCAAAAATGGTGTGCCGGAAATGGGCTGCCACCCAGTTCTCAGGAACGCACGCCCGTGCACCTGTATGTCCTATGCACCATTAACCGACTGCATATAAACAAAATATGTACCTGATAGCGTAGCAGACGCACGAGCCGCGCCACACAAAATCGCGCAAATACACATCTCGGCACGCCATCATTCGGGTTAATGCAAATGAGCCAAACTGGCAACAGACAAACATCTTGCCACAAAATCACTTTTATATACGCGACATACATAAAGCGATGTGCCGCACCTGCCACATGGCAGACACGGCACATCACTTCACACAGTGATTCTCTCACCACCCTCGAAGGAGTTTTTTTTTAAGAGTCTATTTTGTCTTTTTCTTTAACTGGATTGCGGAAAACGAGCTTATGTTCGATATACTCCTGAGCAGCAATAAGCGTCGGCTTTGGCAACTTCTCATAGTAACGCGAAATCTCTATTTGTTCGCGGTTTTCCGAGATTTCTTCCAAATTGTCGTTCATCGATGCAAATTCCTGTAGCTTCTTTTCCAAGTCCTGCTTCATTTCCATCGAAATCTGGTTGGCACGCTTTGCAATGATACATACGGTTTCATACACATTGCCGGTATCTTCCGACAATTTAATCATGTCGCGCGTTATCGTGCTTAGCGGTGCGTTGGTTTTCTTGTAATCCATCATTTTTATTGTATATAATGAAGAGTTGTTTTATTCTTGATTATTCTTTCACATAACGGCTCGCAATGGCATATATATTGTCGGCCTCCTTGCGGTTCTCGCTCTCAGGGTAATTATTGATAAACGAGAAATACTCGTCAATCACCGTGCGGAAACGGTCAACCTTTTTTTCGTCCACGCTTTGCGATGCCTCCTGGTATCGAGCCTTCAATATAAGCAATTCGAGCTGTTCTTTATATTTGCTATAAGGATAGTCCTTGATTGCATTGCGTGCCACTATCACGGCCGACTCATAGTTGTTGCCAAGATAATTGCCAAGATTGTAATATAACTGTGCATTCTGCAACTCCTTATACACCAACTTGTCTTGAAGCTCAAAAATGGCATTTTGTGCAATCGATACCTTGTCGCTCTTTGGGAAATAGTCGAGGAACGACTGTAATTCCTCTATTGCCTTGTAAGTGTCGGTCTGGTCGAGCTGCGAATCGGGCGAGTCGAGGTAATAGCCATAACCGGCATAATAGCGAGCCAACTCGGCATACTGTCCCTTGGGATAATGTGTATAATAAGTCTTGAAATACGAGCCCGCGCTTGTGTAGTCTTGGTTCTCATAATATGCCAAGGCAAGCAAATAAAGCGATTCTTCGGCCTTGTCGGTTCCCTTGAACACCGTGACCAAGTCGGTAAGTATCGTCGTCACCTGCCCATATTTTTTCTGTTCGAATGCTTTCTTTGCATACTCATATTTGTAGCTGTAATCGTTGCTCTTCAACACTTTGTTATACTCGCCGCAACTGGTAAGCAACATGAGCGAAAGCATCGACATCAATAATACTTGCTTCATAATTTCGAGATTGCCTAAAATCCTTTTTAGTGTGCAAATTTACGCATTATTCCACACAATGCAAACAGTTTAGACTAAAATAATCTTTACTTGTGCAAAAACGCGCAATTAACCTACCACGCCCGCTGGTAGCCGACCGCACTTAGCCAGTTATTAAACAACTATTTCTTATGGTCATCGCAGTCGGCAGATATGCGTTCCTCGTTGACGATTTCTTGCCTTACAAGGCGGGAATCGACAAATACAAAGGCAGTCGTCACCGAATACCACAATCCCCCATTGTACAAGGATTCCTTATAATACAACACTTCCTCCTTATCGCCCTTCGGCGTGTATGACATTTCCTGATTATTAGGCTTGCCATACTTCCCGACAAACTCGCTACGGTTCATTCCAAGCTCTATATCCGACGACGTGAACTTGCTCACTTGCGAAGTCACGCCACAACTGCCGAAAACAGCGATGCTCAATGCTATTAACGATGCCGCTACAAAATTAGATGCTTTCATATAAATGCTATTGTGATTATATTATCATGTTCATGCGCCACACACCGGTTGCGCACAGCACATGTTCCCTAATTGTCACTTAATTGAAGCCGCAAATGCCCGCCACTTCTCTATCAATGCTTGCATGTCGTGCGGGATTTTGCTGTCGAAGTCCATCTGCTCGCCAGTACGAGGGTGAACGAACCCGAGCGTTTTGGCATGGAGTGCCTGACGTGGACATATATCAAAACAATTGCGCACAAACTGAATATACTTTCCCGAATTGTTTCCGCGCAACACGACATCGCCACCATACCGGGCATCGTTGAACAATGGATGCCCTATGTACTTCATGTGCACACGTATCTGGTGAGTACGCCCAGTTTCGAGCTGGCAACGCACCACAGCCACATGTGCAAGATTTTCGAGCGTATGGAAATGCGTCACTGCATGTTTGCCATCCGACCCATCGGGGAATACGGCCATCTGCAAGCGGTCTTTAGGGTTACGCCCGATATTCCCTTCAATCGTTCCGTCGCTTTCACGCATTTCGCCCCACACCACCGCCGTGTATTGCCGTTTGGTTGTCTTGTTGAAAAATTGCTTTCCGAGTGCCGTCTTGGCATCGGGCGTCTTGGCTATGACCAACAAGCCCGACGTGTCCTTATCGATGCGGTGCACAAGCCCCATGCGCGGGTCGTTGACATCATAGTCGGGATTGTCCTTGAAATGGTAGGCAAGAGCATTGACAAGCGTACCCGAGTAATTTCCATGCCCCGGATGGACCACTAACCCCGCCGGCTTGTTCACTACAAGCAGGTCAGCATCTTCATACACAATGTCTAACGGTATATCTTCGGGTATAATTTCATTTTCATAACGCGGGCGGTCCATCACGATACTCACCACGTCTAATGGTTTCACGCGATAGTTTGACTTCACGGCCTTGCCATTGACTATTATGCACCCGGCATCGGCAGCCTGCTGCACACGGTTGCGCGATGTGCCCGATATACGAGCCACAAGAAACTTGTCAACCCTCAACAATTCCTGCCCTTTGTCGGCCACGAAACGGTAATGCTCCCACAATTCACGGTCGCCATCGACAAAATCGGGTACAACACCACCCTCTTCCAACTCGTCGTCAATTTCCTTCATTTCCTTTGGCATATTATTCACAGGAAAATATCGACACTATCGACAGCATAAGGGTCGATAAAATCGTCCATAGAAGTCGAGTCGGGCAATTCATTTCCGTCACCCACACGAAGCGTTATCGACACCGACGGAAGCACCCTCGTACCAGGTTCCATTTGCCGTCCGTCCACAAGCATTTCCAATATCAGCCCTCGGTAAGGCGACGTGACATATTCCACATTAACACTGCCGAAACCCAATCCTTGCAGCATCGATAACCCTTGCCGCTCGGAATAATCGGTGAGATTAGGCAACATTATTGTGCGTGGCGATGAATAATTAACCGTCACATATATGGTGCGGTGCGACTTCACCTCGGCACCAGCTTTGGGCGACTGCTCCACCACCGCCCCAAGGTTGTAACAGTCGTTATACAGCGAGTCGGTCACTTCGCAATTAAACCCTGCATTGTGCAGCACCCTGACGGCCTCGGCAGCTGGCAAATTCCTCACATCGGGAACAACCTCAGTCTTGCCATGCTCGGTGAATATGTCAAGTCCGAACAGCGCCACATAGCACACTGCGAAAAAAGCCACTACCACCATAATCAAGTTGAAGATGATGGGATGACGCTTAACGAACGCTATAAATTTATTCTGTTTTTCCACCATGCCACTAATTTGTCTTCGCAATGCAAAGATAGTGCAAGGCGAGAGAAGAAAAAACAAATTCATTTGATTTTTTCTTCCGAGTCGCAGCCTATCTTATGCGGGTGTATCAAAATGGATAAATGCGGCAACTTTACTTACAATTTATAAGTACAACTTCATTTGACGATGTAAAATTGCCTGGAAGGGCAAAACCATGCTTAACCGACTGGTGGAGTGAGCGACAGCGAACGAAACCTGCGGTATTTGTCCCCCGTGAATACGGCTTCGGAGATGCCGTACTTTGTTGCTACTTTAGTGCGGCATCTCCGAAGCCGCTTAGTGGATATATCTGTTTTCCCGCAGGTTGCGTTCGCTGTCGCTCACTCCACCAGTCGGTTAAGCATGGTGCAGCCCCTCCGGGGCTTATAGCTGTATTAACCAATATAATGGCTGTGTCGCTATAACATCCATTCTGTCAAAATTTTCAATAGCCAATTTGAGCTAAATTCATAGTGCAATCACTGTAACTTACATTTTGTAAGTAAAGTTGCCCGCATTTATCCATTTTGATACACCCTCGATAACAGCCACAATGCAATACCCGCCACCCAGCTCGTTACCGCAACAACGCGATTATCCACGGTGGCAGTCACCGAGCCGCCATGATATGACGGCTCTACATGGGGCTGGGGAGCTGTTGGCCTCCCCCTTCGGGGGGAGGTCGGGAGGGGGCTAAAAAAAGCGAGGCTTTTCGACCCAACTCGGGCTACTAAGACTCGCTTCATATTGCAGGAACACATCCCACAGGTTTTGTTGACCCAAACAGCCAAACAGGAAGAAAAGATCTGTTCAATCACTCCGTATCAGGCGCAACGACCCATCCAGTATCGTGCATTCATATTCAACAATGGTTGAGCTACAGGGCGAGGCGGAAGCCGAGGTAGCGGTCGCGGCTGTCAGGGGTCGTGTAGGTCCGAATCGACACCCGACAGGTCCAGGCGTCGTTGCCCCAGCTACCACCCCGGTACACGCGGTGCAACCCACTGTTAGGGCCTTGGGGGTTGGTTAGTGGCAAACTCCCATAGTAACTGCTATTGTACCAGTCCTGACACCATTCCAATACATTCCCGCTCATATCATATATCCCAAGCTCGTTGGGCGACTTAGTCCCTACGGCATGGGTGCGGCTGCCACTGTTATCATAGTACCACGCCACACTGCCAAGGCTGTTGCCGCCACTGTACTTGTAGCCGCGGCTGCTGTTACCCCCGCGGGCGGCAAACTCCCACTCCGCCTCAGTCGGCAAACGGTATCGCTTCCCTGTCATCGCATTCAGCTTCCACAGGAACTCCTGTACGTCGTTCCAGCTTACTTGCTCCACTGGCAGGTTGTCACCCTTGTAATAGCTCGGGTTGCTTCCCATCACTGCTTTCCACAACTCCTGCGTTACTTCATACTTGCCTATATAGTACCCACTAAGCGTCACGCTATGTGCCAGCTTCTCCCTATCATACGCGTCACTGCCCTGCTCCGAAGTCGCTCCCATAGTGAACGTGCCGCCCGACACATACACCATCGCTATATCAGGCAGGTTGTGCTGCGGACGCTCGGGTTCTGGAGTCGGTGTCGGCTCGGGCTCTGGCTGTTGTTGCACAGGTCGCTGTGGCTGTTGCACAGGTCGCTGTGGCTGTTGCACAGGCTGCTGCGGCTCGGGTCTCGTTGGCTGTGGTTGCTCTACGGGCTGTTGTTGCACTGGCTGCTGTTGAGTCTGCTGTGGCTCTGGCTTTTGTGGTTGCTGCGCCACCTGCTGCACTGGCTGCTCATCGGCCGACACGGTGTCGCTCTGCGTCACTGCTGTTATCAAGTCCTCGGGAACTTCAATGGCTGGTTGCGGCTTTGGCTGCAGCAGCATCACTGCCACAAAGGCTATTGCGGCTACTGCCACGCCTACCACCCACGGCAGCCACTTGCGACGTGGCTGTTCGGGCTCAGGTTCTGGCTCAGGGTATTCATGCTGCTCCTGATTGGCACGGGCAGGTTCTGCGGCTGGAGTATGTGGCTGCGGCTCGGCTACAGGTTGCCGACCATCGTCAACCAGCACCACTTCGGGTTCTTCCTCTCGGTCAACTGCCTCGGTAGCCTCAGAAGCGCAATCGAGCGCGGCGGCAAAGGCAGCTACCGACTGGTAGCGGTTGGCAGGAATGGGCTGCATGGCGTGGCGAATGGCGGCTATCACATTGTCGCTAACACCATGGTCGCGCAGCGGCTGCTCGGGGAAACGTGCAAGCACATCCGATGCCACTGGCGGACGCTTGCCCGTGAGCATCTTGTAGAGCGTCGCACCGAGCGAATACACGTCCATCGTCACTGGTAGCTTGCTTTCGCTGTCATCTTCGTTATAGTTGGCCTGTTCAAGCGAGGCATATCCCGGCGTTCCGCCACCGATGGTGGTGCTCGACTCGGGTTCACCGTCATCGGTAAACTGCTTCGACAGCCCGAAATCAATCAGCACCGCCTCACCGCCCGTGCGCAACATCACATTGCCCGGCTTCAGATCCAAGTGCAGCATACGCCGGCTGTGCATATACGACAACGCCGAGGCTATCTGCCCGAAATACCGCAACGCCTCGCCCTGCGGCAAGCCGCCACACTCGGCAATGCGGGTATCGAGGCTACCGCCGCCGCAATACTCCATCACATAGTAGCTCGTGCCGTTGGCCTCGAACGTTTCCACCACTTTCACAATGTTGGCATGATTGAGATTGGCAAGATTGGCCGACTCGCGGGCAAACTTGTGGCGGTACTTGTCAAACAGTTCCCCGCTGCCGCCCGTGGTGACCGTGCTACCCTCGCGCCCGTTGATGTCGCCCATGAAAAATTCCTTCACGGCAACAGGTATCTCGGGCTGCAACTTGCCCAAGTCGCCGTCAACAGTCACCTTGGTATAGGCAAGGTAGGTGATGCCAAATGTCCCCTGCCCGAGCACTCGGTCGATGCGGTAGTCGCGCTTCTTGCCCCGCAACATTGTCCCCGGGAGCAAAGCCTTGTTGTAAGTTTTCATAACGTAAAGTTTTCTGATGGTAAACCGCCGCCAAGCCGCACCCGACAGGCAGTAACACAAAGTTAACAAATAATCACCATTCCCAACAAAAAAGCAGTGAAAAAAAATGTAGAGCCGCCATACCATGGCGGCTCAATGACAGCCCCCAAAGATTATCGCGTTGCCGCAATAACGCAACCTGCGAAAAGACTGATATATACACTAAGCGGCTTCGAAGATACCGCACACGTATAGTAACAAAGGTGCGGCATCTCCGAAGCCGTATTTTTCTAATTCAGCACACCCTCGATTACAGACAGCCTCTTTGGCTGTCACCGAGCCGCCATGATATGACGGCTCTACAATGGGGGGGGGTGAGGGGCTATTGGCCTCCCCCCCCTTCGGGGGGAGGTCGGGAGGGGGCTTCAATTACTTGCCCGTGGCAACAACGTTACGCACTTGGCCTTTGAATCCAATATGCTCGTCACCTATTTGCTGCAACGGGAACACGAGTGTCTGGTAATACCAGAACGGGTCGATGCGGTCCCAACGCTTGTTATACACGTCATTTTCGATAATATCAAGGCGTTCAACAAGCTTATCGTTGATATAAAGCGAAGTTGACTCATGGTCGCCCTCTATGCGCACCTTCACCCACGTTTCGGCAGGGAGGCTGTAGGCATGGAACACATTTACATAACCGTCGCGCTCAAACGCCAGCTTGCCCGTTCCGCCCCAATTAGTGAGGAACTTGGAATAATCGTCTTGGAACAATATGGCACTACGCGTTTGTCCTTCCTTGTCAGCGCGAATTTCAAATTCCACACTGTAGGGATACCCAGCGGCTGCGACTTCGGTACTGCACGCTGTCTTGCCGTCAAGTTTTACAACTTTCCCCGGTTCTGTGACATTCACAGTGCCATCTATGCGTGCAAGAACATTCACCCCAGGAGCTTCGGGCATCACGTTGCACAACGCCTCAAACTGTTTATATGGCACATTGACCGAATTGTTTCCTTTCCATAAACGTTCCGACACCACTTGCATAGCCGGGAATGTACGGTAGTAAGCATCTTGCTGGCTTATGCCATTCTTGGCATGGTCGTTCCACAGAGCAAACATCACGCCGAGGAAGCGTGGATTATCCTTATCCCATTCATTGCCCTGCTCCATTTGATTGGGTTTCCACTTTTCATAGAGCCATTCGATGTCAAGGAAATCGTGATAGTAACTGTGTACTCCAGGCACTATATACAGATGCTGGTCACACAGGTTGATAGCCGTTCCGCCCTGTTTCAACACAGTGTCGGCACCCATCCAGCCGAAGTTCCATGCGTTCACGTCACACTTGGTGAGGTCAACCTCGGTCTTGCCCTTCATCATGTTCAGGCTGCCCCAAATGCGCGGACGCTTGCCAAACTTAGTGATATAGTCGATATAATAATTCGAGAACACCCTGAACTGCTCACCTTCGTTCAAGTCATATTCGTCGGTACCGATGTTAACGTATGGGCCGACAAACACAGGGTCGTCGCCGCTAAGGTATTCGGCAAACAGAGCATCAAGGAATTCATACACCTCTTTCTTGTACAAGTCGAGATGGTCCATGCCATATTCCTTCTTGTCGGCGGCAAGCGTCGGGTTGAACTGCGTGAAGGCAAGCGAGTGTGCCGGAACGTCAATCTCTGGCACAACTGTTATACCATAGCGCATTGCCATCTTCTGGAAATCACGAAATTCATCCTTGCTGTACGAACCGTCAAGTGCGGTCAGGCCGGGGAACGTTTCGCTCTCAAGGCGGAATGCCGAGTAGGTCTTGTTCCAATCGTTATCGAAATCCTCTACAAAAGCATTGTCATTGAGGTGTATCTGGAGCAAATTCATCTTGTAGAAAGCCATCGTCTTCACAGTCTTTTTCAAGTAGTCGAGAGTGAAGAATTTGCGTCCCACATCGAGCATGAAACCGCGGTTACGGTATTCGGGATAGTCGAGCGTTTCGCCTTTTTGCAAACCGTCGGGCTGGTTATACATCATCTGCAACAACGTGCGGGTTCCCCAGAATGCACCAGTAACCGTTGGTGCTGCAATTTTCACCTGTTTGTCGATGGTCATGCGATATGCCTCGTTACCATGTTCTTTGTCTTTGTCACTCAATGTTATGTAAACATCGTTTTTCGACGGCTTACCTTGTACCACTTCATACTTGTAGCCAAACATTTCTTCCAAGTCGGCAGCAAGCAATCCGGCGGCATCTTTCAGTTCGGCAGGAGCCGACTCATCAAGCACAATCCTGCCCTGTTGCGACATTACCAGTGTGCCTTTCTTAGCTTTCCAACTTTGCAATGCCGGTATCACCTGCGGCACCGCTTCTTGAGCCGTTGCCACCGCCATCATCGACACAATGCAGGCCAGCAGCAACATAAGTCTTTTTTTCATGAGAGTTTGTTTTAGTTTGTTTAATGGTTTATAGTATTTCTGCAAATATAGCACTTTATTTGCACATTACATTGCCAGCTACATGCTTCTTTAACCATGAAAAAAGAAAAATTACAATAAGTCCGTTTAAATTTAAAAACTGTTTTGCTTTTTGTACAATGGTTTGTGATGGATTTTCGAGTCGGTTGTGATTGTTTCTTGAGTAAATTTAGTGAACTAAACGTCGAAAAAACATTAAAAAACGGCCGAAAAGACGGTCAAAACACAAACAAAGGACCTCTCATATAATTATCTGTAAAAATTCAGAACAGTTTCTTAGCCAAGACGCATTCTCGGGGGTGGCTATTTTGTTGTGGAACACAGTGAGCAGCCCAAGTTTTTCGACACTGCCGACGAGGCATTTTGTTATATAAAAAATGAACGAGGAAGCATCAGCTTTCTCGTTCACTCTGTGACCCATACAGGATTCAAACCTGTAACCTTCTGATCCGTAGTCAGATACTCTATTCAGTTGAGCTAATGGGCCGTTTTGCGAGTGCAAATGTACGCACTATTTTCCAATCTGCAATACCCATGCCATCACTTTCACAACATTTAACACACATTTTTCCGAGAAAGACTACATTTCGGCAGATTTCACCTAAAGCAATGAATTTTTTACGCCACTGGCGAATGGAATGAGCCATTGTAAATTTGTTTTTTAAGAGGTGTCGCACTATATTTGCAACAAATATAGGGTGAAATTGCTGTTGCGGCCAAAAGCGCAGTGCAATATCGGCCCATAAAACTTATTAAGAAATGACGAAAAAATTAAAGATTAGAGACCTCACTATGCGCGACGGGCAACAATCGCTATTTGCCACGCGCATGAGCCAGGCGAGCATCGACACGTTGCTCCCTTTCTATGAGGAGGCTGGTTTTTATGCCATTGAAGTATGGGGCGGGGCTGTGCCCGACTCGGTGATGCGCTACTTGGACGAATCGCCATGGACGCGGTTGAAGTCAATAAGTGCCCGCATGCAAGGCAAGTCGTTGCTCACGGCGTTGTCGCGCGGCCGCAACCTGTTTGGCTATGTTCCATACCCTACCCCTGTCATTGAGGGCTTCTACAAGAACGCCATTGCCGACGGGCTCAACGTGATGCGCATATTCGACGCGCTCAACGACCTTGACAACGTGCGTGAATCGGTAGAGATTATCAACCGCCTTGGCGGCATTCCCGACGGCGCAGTATGCTATACGGTTGACCCCAAAGACGACGAGAAGCATTCAAGCGGCTTCTTCAGCAAGCTGCTTGGCAAGGGGAAGAAGCACGAACAGATTTTCACCGATGAATATTTCATCGAGAAAGCTCGCGGCTATGAGCAAATGGGCGCAAAAATCATCACGCTGAAAGACATGGCGGGCCTTGTCAACCCCGCACGTGTAGCCAGCTTGATGCCCAAATTGAAAGCCGCCGTCGGCGTGCCTGTCGATTTCCACACACACTGCACCCCAGGCTACGGGCTGGCATCGTCGCTGATGGCAATCATACATGGCGTTGACATACTCGACACCAATATATGGTATTTCGGTGGCGGTTCGGCCGCTCCGGCTCTGGAACTGATATACATTTTCGCCAAAAAGTTGGGAGTAGAAGTTGAAGTTAACATGGAAGCCGTGGGCAAAATACGCACAGCATTGAAAGAGGTGCGCAAGAGCCTGAAAGACTTCGACTTGCAAAAGTCGTTCCCAATCGACTTCGACCCACTCAACGACAAGCTGCCAGCCGATGTGGACAGCCTGTTCGACAAAGCAATAGCTGCAGCACATGCCAACGACGAGGCCGCACTCCTCGATGCCTGCCATGCCATCGAAGCATATTTCAACTTCCCAAAGCCAAACGAAATCGTGAAGAACGCCGAAGTTCCCGGTGGAATGTACTCCAACATGGTGGCACAACTCAAGCAGCTCCATGCCGAAGACGTGCTTGAAGATGCAATGAAATTAATACCCAAGGTGCGCCGCGACGCAGGTTTGGTTCCATTGGTTACACCGACAAGCCAAATCGTGGGCTCTCAAGCCGTGAGCCTTGCGCTCGACCGCCAAAAGGGCAAACCCGACTATACAACGAAGTCGAACCAATTCATTTCGCTCGTCCGTGGTGAATATGGCCACACACCTGTTGCCATCGACCCCGACTTCCGCCGCCTCATAACTGGCAGCAGCGAGGAAGTGCCTTACAATGTAAATTCATACGCTTACCCCGAAAATCCTGTGCTTGACGACTGTGGAGGCGTGAAACTGGCTACAAATGACGAGGAATACTTGTTGCTCGAATTATTGCCAAACGTCGCAAAGCCATTCCTTACCAAGCGCCGCAACGAGGAATATGCCGCCCACAAACCGGCAGAAAAAACCACCGATGTGGCCGAAGAAACGACAGATGCCGAACCAATCACAGGTCCGACACTCGACGCACCAATGGGTGGAACTGTTATTGAAGTGTATGTGAAACCGGGCGACACAATCAAAAAAGGCGACTCATTGCTGATGTATGAAGCGATGAAAATGCAAAACGAAATCGAAGCCGAGTTTGCCGGTACTGTAAAACGAATACTCGTAACTCCTGGCCAAGTAATCGGCACAGGTGAACCGCTTATCGAATTTGAATAACACATTTACTAACCAACATTAGACGGTTGCCCACGGCGGACCTCGCCACTATACATTGGGCAACCGTATTCTTTTAAATTACAGCATATACTCCACACCTTTTTACACTCATGAAAACCAATACCCACAGCCTCACAACTGTCTTGCTGATACTCTCTATTATGCTGCTCGTAGCCAGCACATACGTCCTGTCGCTATGGCTCGCCACAAAGCACTACGACGACAAAGCCGCCGAATACGCTACCGCTATGTCGGGTACCGCCGATGCCGGAAACGCAACATACCAGGCATATTACGACGCCTACATCGACTCGAACAACAACAAGGCACTGCTCGGAATAGTCACCGTCGGGCAAGCCCGCAAAATGAGTCCCACGGCCGGCATTAACATCGGCATGACACTGCAAATAACCATTCCCGACACCATAGCGCAATCGCTCACCAAAGAGGAAACCGCCCTGATGGTGCAGAACTCATACTCCGTGATAGAAAACCGCATCAACATCATAGGTGCAAGCATCGGCCGCTCACAGGTCAAACGCGACGGCCGTATCGAGCTCGAAATATATGGCGCACCGTCAATTTACTGGCTGAAAAAGTCGATGCAGCCAGGAAGCACGCTCGAATTTTACGAGACCTACCGACTACTTGAAATAGAAGCACCGCTGCAGCAGCTTGCCGCCGAAATCGCCGGCGGCGACACTGCCGCCATTGCCACGCTGCTTGGGTGGCACAGAGTGTACACGCACAACGATGCCACCATAGCCACCGCCCGCGTAGCCGACACCGCCGCAGTAAACAGCATCTTCAACTCTGAGGCAGCCAAACGGTTGCTGCCTCCCGACCTCAAAACGTGCTGGACCGCACACCCTGCGCTATACGAAGATTCATGCCTCGACCTCATTGCACTTAAAGGCGCTCCCGTGCTCGATGGCAACGTCATAACTGACGCCACGAACAGTTACGAGCAATTAGCCCAAAGCGACGTTGTGTCTTTATCCATGGACAACGAGGGTGCAAAGCGCTGGTTGCGCATCACCAAGATGAACATCGGGCGACAAATCGCCATTGTCGTTGACTCAAAAGCATACTCTGTGCCATACGTAAATTGCCCGATAGAAGGCGGTCATGCGCAAATATCCGGTCTATCCCCTGCCGAGGCTGCCCACCTTGCCCGAACACTCAAAAGCGGCAAATTGCCAGCCAACTTCCGCATCGAGGATATATACTTCATCGGCCCGACATTTTGGCAAAAAGCCGCCATACCCGTCATGGCTACCATTTCCATATTGTTGCTTGCCGCTGTCGTGGCACTCGTTTACACGTTGTCGCGCCAACCCAAGGGGCAACGCCAACCCACAGCCCAAATGCCACCCCGAAGATAATTTTTAAGAACCTGTTTTGCTTTTTTGCTCGATGGGTTACGATGGATTTCGAGGCGATTTTGATTATTTTTTGAGTAAGTTTAGCTCGCTAAACGTCGAAAAAAACAATCGGGAACGTCCGAAAAGCCGCTCAAAACATGAACAAAGAACTTCTCTCAAAATTTTTTCTGTAAAAATTCAAAACAGTTTCTAAGACTCGCATTAAAAATTTCGATGTTTTGTTGTATATTTGCAAGCTGAAAATGTGCGGAATAAATTTTTACAAAAAAATAATAATTAACTAACAACAACACATGCAAAGTAAAGGTTTTATTAAGGTATTGACAGTATTACTGTTCCTTGTATGTGCGTTCTACTTGTCATTCACGTTTGTCACAAGGCATCATGAGGGCAAGGCTGCCGAATATGCAGCCGCCCAAGCCGGGACAACCGACATGGCAAACGACACCTACAAGACGTATTATAATGCATACCTTGACTCTATCGAGAAGGAAAAAGTATTTCTTGGATACTACACCTTCCAGCAAGCTCGTGAAATGGAAGTCGGATTGGGGCTTGACCTCAAAGGCGGTATGAACGTGACACTACAAATATCTGTGCCCGACATACTTAGAGCGTTATCTAACGAAAACCCCGACCCGAAATTCAACCAAGCCATCGCATTGACCGACTCGTTGCACCGCAACGACAAGGACTATGTAGCAGCATTCTGCACCGAATACAAACGTATCGCCCCCGAAGGCAGCTTGGCTCAGATATTCCGCAACATGGAAAATGTGAAGCCGGGCGACTCTAACGAACACGTGCAATCGCTCCTTGAAGACGAAGTGAAAGCAATGGTGCGCAATTCTCGCAATGTGCTGGCTACACGTATCGACCGTTTCGGCGTTGTTTCGCCAAACATTCAGGAACTCGAAAGCACCGGCCGCATCCAACTCGAAATGCCTGGTGTAAAAGAACCTGAACGTATGCGCAAGCTGCTTCAAGGAACAGCCAACTTGGAGTTCTACGAAACCTATACAATGCAAGAACTGCAACAGTCGTTGGTTCAATTCGCACAAGAAGTGGACGCAGCCAATGCAGCCGACACCACCAAGACATCGAAACCTGTTGCCCAACTGCTCGGCTGGAACACTGGCCGTGTAGGCGGCCCGATTATCGGTTGTGTCAATGTGCTCGACACTGCTGCCGTGAACCGTCTGATGCACTCACACATCGCCGGACGTTACTTGCCAACAAACCTTAAAGCGTGCTGGACAGTGAAGCCTATCGACGACAAAGGATTGTATTACGACCTCATTGCACTGAAGACCACGCAAGGCAAGCCGGCACTCGACGGTAGCGTCATCACCGATGCCTCGAGCAGTTACGAACAATTGCAAGGCAACGTGGTGTCGATGAAGATGAACGACGAGGGCGCACGCCGCTGGGCTCGCATCACCGAGCAAAACCTTAACCGCTCGATTGCCATTGTGCTTGACGACAACGTTTACTCATACCCCAACGTAAACAGCGTGATTGAAGGCGGCAATTCGCAAATCACCGGCTCATTCACTGTTGAAGAAGCTGCCGACCTTGCCAACGTTCTCAAGAGCGGTAAGATGGTGGCAAAAGTCAACATCGTCAGCGAGAGCGTAATCGGCCCGTCACTCGGCCAGGAAGCTATCGAAGCCGGTATGATTTCATTCATCGTAGCTTTGATTATCCTGATGGTATTCCTTGTTGCCATGTATGGTTTCGGCCCTGGCATGGTGGCAAACGTCGGCATCTTGCTCAACCTCTTCTTCACACTTGGTATTCTTGCCTCGTTCCATGCAGTGCTCACCTTGCCGGGTATCGCCGGTATCGTGCTTTCGCTTGCAATGTCGGTCGATGCCAATGTGCTTATATATGAGCGCACCAAGGAAGAGCTTCGCAACGGCAAGAACCTGAAAGCCGCTGTTGCCGATGGTTACAAAAACGCATTCTCGGCAATCTTCGACTCCAACCTCACTTCAATCATTACAGGTATAATCCTGCTCGTTAACGGTACAGGTCCTATCAAAGGTTTTGCTACCACGCTCATCATCGGTCTTGTATGCTCGTTCTTCACGGCAATATATGTGACACGCGTGATTATCGAAGCCATCATGAAACGTGGCGGTTTCAAGAATGTCACCTATACCACTGCATTGAGCCTCAAGGCACTTGTCAGCACCAACATCAACTTCATGGGTAACCGCAACAAGGGTTTCATAATCTTCGGTGTGATTATCGTTGCATTTGCTGTGCTGCTCGGTGTACGCCAGCTCAGCCCGGGCATCGATTTCTCGGGTGGCCGCAACTATGTGGTACAATTCGACCATGAAGTCAGCACAGCCGACATACAGGAACAGCTCGAACCGCTCTTCCCCGACGCATCGGTAAGTGTCATCACCATCGACAACAACACCAAGGTACGTATCTCTACCAACTACAAGATTGACGATGACAGCGAAACCGTCGATGACGAAATCATGGACATTCTCTACAAGGGCTTGAAACCCGAAATCGGCGACATGTCATACGACGACTTCAGCGTTTCAAACGAAACTATCGGCGTAGTATCGAGCGAAAAAGTGGGACCGTCAATCGCAGCCGACATGACGCGCGACGCTTCGTGGGCAGTGTTCTTCTCACTCATCGCAATGGCACTGTACATCTTGTTGCGATTCCGCAACATCGCCTTCTCGTTGGGCGCACTGGCCGCCGTGGCATTCACGGCCTACGCTGTTGTGGGCATCTACACGCTCTACGGCTTGTTCCCATTCGAGATGGAAATCGACCAGAACTTCATTGCCGCAATATTGACGGTAATTGGTTACCAGGTAAACGACACGGTGGTTGTGTTTGACCGTGTGCGTGAATATCGCGCCCTCTACCCCAAGCAAGACGCATTCACGCTGTTCAACAACTCGCTCAACAGCACCTTGTCGCGTACATTGGTTACAGGTCTTAGCTCGTTGCTCGTGCTGATTGTAATCTTTATCCTCGGTGGCGAAACTATCCGCAGCTTCACATTCGCTATGGTAATCGGTATCGTCATCGGTACGTTTGCATCGTTGTTCATCGCAGCACCGCTTGCATTCGTCATCAGCAACAAGCAAGAAAAGAAAGCAGCCAGCGTGGCAACCTCGAAGAAATAAAAAATCGTTTGTCATAACATCATCATAATGTGTGCGGCATCACCTATTGCGTGGTGCCGCACATTTTTTATGCCCTCTGTGTGTGCTACCATGAATGCAACAATTGCTATTGTCGGCAAAATTCCTTAATTTTGCCAATAACATTCACACTTACAACCAACAATTATGACACTTATCGACGGGAAAGCAATCGCTGCTCAAATCAAGCAAGAAATCGCAGAAGAGGTCAACGAAATAGTGGCTCGCGGAGGCAAACAGCCCCACTTGGCTGCCATATTGGTAGGACACGACGGAGGAAGTGAAACCTACGTGGCTCATAAAGTGAAAGCCTGCGAACAATGCGGCTTCAAGTCCACGCTAATCCGCTTCGAGGACGATGTTACCGAAGCAAAGCTGCTCGAAACCATAGCCCGGCTCAATGCCGATGACGACATCGACGGATTCATCGTGCAGCTTCCACTGCCTTCGCACATAAGCGAACAAAAAGTAATCGAAGCCATCGATTACCGCAAAGACGTGGACGGTTTCCACCCCATCAACGTCGGCCGCATGTCAATCGGGCTGCCTTGCTACCTGTCGGCAACCCCCGCCGGCATCATTGAGCTGCTGCGCCGCTACGAAATTCCAACACGCGGAGCCAACTGCGTGGTGCTGGGCCGTAGCAACATCGTGGGCAAGCCGGTGGCCACGCTCATGATGCAAAAGGCCTATCCGGGCAATGCCACCGTGACGGTGTGCCACAGTGCTTCTAAGGATATTGCCGAAACTTGCCGCAATGCCGACATAATCATAGCCGCACTCGGCCAACCCGGCTTCGTTACCGCCGACATGGTCAAGCCCGGCGCAGTAATTATCGACGTGGGCACGACGCGTGTGCCTTCCACCGTCACCAAAAGCGGCTGGAAGTTGCGCGGCGATGTCGATTTTGACAACGTGGCACCGCTCTGCTCCTACATCACGCCCGTACCCGGAGGCGTCGGCCCGATGACCATTTGCTCGCTCATGCGCAACACCCTGCTCGCCGCCAAGCACGCCGTTTATCCCAAGTAACAGAAATCTCCGGACCTATCCCACTTTACCCTGTAGCAGTTCGCATTACATAGGCTAATTTGGGGGTGTGACGAAATGACAATATACCCACGTCGCAAGGAGGGTGCATCAAAATAGCATATACATTTACTTTGTTGTAGAGCCGTCATATCATGGCGGCTCGATGACAGCTCGAATACAACCGTAATATGCTGTAAATGTGGCAGTAACGAGGGTGTATCAA
>CALUMJ010000051.1 GCA_944321715.1 uncultured Muribaculaceae bacterium
TTTCAAGATTATCTCGTATTATATTCGTATATTTGCATTGTTAAGAGTTTCCCGAACAAGCAAAGCGATGCAGACTACGGCAATTAGGACGGTTGCCAACTCATTACCCCAAAACGAGGTAATTCTTCTAACTCTGTTAATTTCAAAGAGGTATATTCCTTATACAGATTTACGAGAATTGAGGAAACGGGCAAAAAGTGGTGTGCAAACAGGCTGTTGCGGTCGGGGTTTTACTTGATGACAATGCGGTTGGTAATATTCAGCCTGAACTTGGTGCGAGCACGGAACGCCTCGCACATTTCCATCTTGGACGATTGGAAATAAGGATAGCGATTATTCGCCGCATAGGCACTCCGCTTTTTGAAATCGGTTACCACGTGATTAGCTGCAAAATGATTAATCGTGCTTTCCAACTGCTCCACAGCCTCGGTAACCCACTTCCGCTCGCCAGTTTTCATTTCCACAAAAATCAATTCCCTCGTTGCAGGAATATGCAGCATTCCATCGCACTGGCTGCGTTCGTTGCCATTCTCCATCACAACCACATTATGGTCAATCGGCGTAAACTGCACAGAACGGCGAGCTTCATTCCGTACCTCGACCACAGTTTTTTCCTCATCAAAGGTCGTGAAAGCCAACTTACCATCATCGCCGATACCAAATTTTGCATCAGTTCTCGGCTCTTCGCGCTTATATGACGGATGAAAGTAATTTATGCTTGGCATTGCTCCTCCAAATCCAATAAATCATTAAACCAGTCGTTAGTTTCGCCAAGCAGGTTGTTCAGGAAATTATCATCAGTCGGGATGTCACCTATATGCTTCAACCTGCGAGAAGTTCCATCTTCCGAAAGTTCATAGACAGTCAATTTTTCAATATCCACACACGCAATCTCCGGCACGATTTCGGCCAGCCGCATTCTCAGTGTCTTGCTACCGTGGGGCATGATTTGCCACAAGGCATGAGCCTTGGTTGACAAAGCCAGATAATTCAATATATATGGGCTATGCGTAGTGAGCATCAAGCGGTTAGCCTCCATCTTATTGCACTGCGAAAGAAGGAAATAAAGCACATCTTTCTGCGAAAGGGGATAGAGATTCTGTTCCATCTCCTCCACTACATTGACAAAACCCGAATACTTGAAACGAGCCGAGATATTTTGAAGCATCGCATTTTTGACATCTTCGCTCAACCGGCTGTTGGCCATGACTTCATTTACCTCTTTTTGGAGTTTCATCTTGTCTGAAACATTCAAGTCGCTTTTGGCCGTATCGGCAACCATATCCGACAAGCAAGCGGTCACCAAGCACATCGGCACCAATGACTGGTAGCCACTCGATGCTTCTGTCAGCCTAACTTTATAATCTGTTCCGACGACCCAACTGATATCATTCAGCCGGTCATACTCAAAACGCACACCAGTGTGCAAGGGCAGCGTCATCGTTTTTAGTTTCAATTTGCTTTGCTCCAATTCTTCCAAAAAAGCAGACAGAGGCTCGGGCAAACCTTTTATGCTTGAAGGTTTATCCACTGCGCTCAATATATTCCGCTCGGCAGGAATATACATTACTTTCACAACTTCTACTCCTTGCTTATCTTTCGGGATTACCTTCAATTTCTCATTTGCATATACAAATTGATAGTGTACACCATCATATTCCAGCTCGGTTTCTGCACGGTAGTAGTTGGCGATGCGATGATACTCGTTGAAATTTTTATTCTTGAAATTTCCTTGCTGTAGTTGCTTGCCAGTGTAGATACGGCGAACGAGTGCCTTCTCCAACCACGTGAAAAGGGAGAACAGTTTGGCAACCGTGCTTTTGCCAGTACCTTGCCCACCTATCAGAACAGTGTATTTATCAATCAAGAACGACCCTTCTTTGATTGGTCCGAAATTTTTAATACTTAACTTTATTTGCTGGCACATATATGCTTGTTTTAATCTGATTACAAAAATAACACATTTCTCCGATATATGTGATATAGCTGATGGAATGGTACAAGGCATGGAAAAGAGCAGTGGGGAGCGGCCGCAAACGAAACGGCCACGCACCACTGCCATAAACAACAATTCCTCAAACAATCATGAAAATCCGCTTAGGCGATGCCTTACATCTCGGAAATCGACGACACAATCTGCCCGTCAAACAGGTTGATTATCCGGCTCGCATACCCTGCATCGCGCTGACTGTGCGTCACCATCACTATGGTAGTGCCGCTGCTGTTAAGGTCGGACAGCAATTGCATCACCTCCTTGCCGTTTTTCGAGTCCAAGTTGCCCGTCGGCTCGTCGGCAAGAATCAGTTCGGGATTCGACACCACGGCGCGGGCTATTGCCACGCGTTGCTGCTGCCCGCCCGACAATTGCTGCGGATAGTGCTTGGCACGGTGGCTGATGCCCATGCGCGACAATATGTCGGCCACGCGCTGCTTGCGCTCCCGAGCAGATATGTGCAGGTAGGTCAACGGCAGCTCGACGTTCTCGACGACATTTAGTTCGTCAATCAAGTTGAAGCTCTGGAAAACAAAGCCTATGTTCCCCTTGCGCACATTGGTGCGTTCACGCTCCTTCAAGCCGCCCACATCCTTGCCGCTCAAGTAGTAATGCCCCGATGTGGGGTTATCGAGCAACCCGAGGATATTAAGCAACGTGGATTTTCCGCAGCCCGATGGGCCCATGATTGACACAAATTCCTTGTCGGCTATTTCCAAGCTGACATCGTTGAGAGCTATAGTTTCGACTTCTGATGTACGAAACACCTTGCTCAAGTTTTCAATCTTTATCATATTCAATGTGTTATTATTCTATTCTGTTTTGATATTGTTTATGGGGTTCTCGTTGGTTGCGTTACGGCTTATGAAATATACCGACACAAGCGACACCACAGCCACTATGGCGAATGCGGCAAGCGGTACCCACCAGCGGCTCAAGCTACCGAACGGAACGAATTCATAGATTTTCCTCATTCCAATCACCGACAGCGGAATGGCGAATACCAGCCCGATGACAATCGACTGCAACGAGAAGCGCATGAGCCGCCGCTGTTCGCCAGCAGCAGTGGAGCCGAACACCTTGCGCACGGCTATGTCACGCTTGCGCTGCGAAATCATGTAAATGTTCATGGCTATAAGCCCCAGCAGCGACACAAGCAGTGCCACGCAAGTGAATATGAACACTATCTGGTTCATATTAATCACGTCGCGGTAGGTGTCGCGCACTTGGTCGGCATACCACTCCGAAACCAACATCGGCGAATGTGTCATGCTCAGGTACATATCATCAATCTGCTGCTTGTGCGAGGCCAAATCGCCGCCATTCACTTCCACAAGCACTTGCCACGGATATTTTATGCTGTCGGACGGCAGCAACTGTATCCTCAACGGATGTGTTTCCTTGCTCAGCATCGAGCGTATCTTAAAATCCTTGAACGTGCCGGCAATGTCAAAATTGGCATGACGGCCATCGGCAACAAACCTGTCGGTTCCATACCCGAGCCGCTTGTAATCGGCAAGGGCTTTGTCGCTGATATACCACGCATTATCGCTGCTTGCCAACTTGCGGCTCTCGTTCAACTTGATGTTGAAAATTTTGAGGAATGCCGAGTCGCACACGAACGTCTGGAAGCTGAACACCACCGACGAATCGCCCGATGTCACTTTCATAGTGTTGTTGTTGCCACCGTTGTCGGGCGTGCCGCAAGTGAGCGACACATTCGTGACAAACGGCAGCTTCTTCACTTCGTCGCAGAATGCGTCAAGACTGTTGTTAGTGGTGCGGTTATACACCAGCACATCGCCATAATCATAGCCGAGCGGAGCCGTGAGCACCCCATGAATTTGCAAGCCGAAATAGATGGAACATGCCAGCAACGTGATTGTCATGCCACTCTGCACCACGTTCAGCACCCGCAAGTACACCATCTTGGTCTTGCGGCGGAAAGTGCCTTTCACCACGTCGAGCGGATTGTAGCCCGACAACACCGATGCCGGCACAAAGCCCGAAGCGAACGAGAGCAACAGCACAAACGCAGTCCAGCACAATGCCGTGAGCCACGTGAAGTCGCCCACCACATCGAGTTCCACGCCGAGCAGGTCCATTGCGTATGGCTCGACCAGCCGTGCCAGCAACAGGCCTATGGCAAACGCAACGACAGTCAACAACAGCGATTCCATTATCATGCGCCAGAAGATGCTGCCGCGCGACGACCCGAGCAAGCGGCGTGTAGCCATCTCCTTGGCACGGTAGCCAGTCTGCGCCACGCTCATGCTCACATAGTTCGACACTGCCATCAACAATATGATGATGCCGGCTATCATGAACATGATTACCTTGGTGAAGTCATACCGGTTGAGATAATTGAACATACCGATTTCCGAGAAATAGAAATCACGCATAGGTATCATGTTAACTTTGGTGTTTTTATTATATTGGAAAATCCACCAAAACTCCCTTGCAAAGCTCGTCATGTCGTCGGCGCGTGTTGCAGGGTCAAACCCTTTCGCCATCTTGAAAAACACTACTGCACTGCCAGCATTGCCAAGGTGAGTGTCGTCGATGTCGGCACCTCGGTTATAATACTTGTAATTCTCTATTGGCATGAAAATCTCTATTTCCGACGGGAAAATCGAATTGTCGATGTCGTCTATAATGCCATTGACCACAAACTGCCCGATTGCCGTATTCACACTCATGCCCATGACGTGTTCCGTGCCAAACAGCTTTAACGCCGCCGAACGCGTCACCACGATATTATTGTTCGACACAAGGGCTTCCTCGGGATTTCCTTCAATAAGGTCGTAGGAGAAGAATTCCAGGAAATTCTTCTTCACAAACGATGTGGCTACCAGCGTTTCATTGCCATTTTCCATCTCGTATGGCAACTGGTGGCAATCGCCGTATGCACACCAATCCTCGATTTCGGGATAGCGGTCTTGGAATTTCAAGCCCAATTGGTAATGCCCCCACACGCCGCCGCTTGTCGCAAACACATATATGCGGTCGGCATCTTTCACGTGGCTGTCAACCGTCAGTTGCCGTGTAACCATGTCGGCAAGGAGCAGGATAAACATGAACGACACCGTCAGCCCTGCCACGTTGATGAACGTGAACAGCTTGTTGCGCCCAAGAAACGTAAAATAAGTCTTAAACCCTTTCATATCATTCAATAATTAACACGTCATTGTCTTTATAGCTCTCATAACCCGAAACTATGACACGCTCGCCCTTTTCAAGTCCTTCGAGCACTTCGTAATATTGCGGATTCTGCCGCCCTATGCGTATGTTGCGGCGGTAGGCCTTGTGCCCATCCTTGTCAACCACAAAAATCCATCGGCCGCCAGTAGTTTGGAAAAAAGTACCCTTTGGAATAAGCACACTCTCGGTCGGCTCACCCAATTGCAAGTCGATGTAATAGGTCTGCCCGATGCGTACATTGTCGGGCTTCTCACCCACAAACACTAAGTCGGTGCGGAAACGCCCGTCGCGAACCTCGGGATAAATCTTGCGCACGCGCAGGTCGAAGCGGCTCCCTTGCCTGTCGAGTGCCGCCGGAAGCCCGTTCGACACACGGTCGATGTAATGCTCGTCGATGTAAGCCTCGATTTTCTCGCCCGACAGGTCGTTGATTTGGCCCACCATCTGCCCGGCCAAGATGTTTTGCCCCAATTCCACGTCGAGCAACCCAAGCTCGCCGTCGATAGTGGCTTTCACATCGAGCTTGCTCTTGCGCTCCCTTATGAGCAACACGTTTTGGCGCATATTGTCGAGGTTCTCCTCCATCTGCACCATCTGTATGGTGCGGTAGATGGAGTCTTGCACAAGCCGCTCGGTAATCAACGAGTGTTTTTTCATTGCCAACTCGTAATCTTCCTGCGCTTGCAAATATTCCTCACGGCTAATCAGTTGCTCATCATAAAGCTGCTTGTACTGCTCGTAGGTGCGCCGCTTGCGCTGCGTGTCGATTTCGAGCTGCACCTTTTCGGTTTCGTTGTTGAGCTTGTCTTGCTGCATTGTCACCTGCGTATTGCGCAGCAGGTTTTGCTTCTCGGCCAGCTCCGACTCGGCGTTGAGTATTTGCAAGTCGAGGTTGGAATTGCTCAAACGCAATATCACGTCGCCCTTTTTCACGAAAGCTCCCTCGTCAACCACCTTCTCGCGCACAATGCCGCCCTCCTCGGGGCTGATTTGCACCACCGAAATTGGCTTCACCTGCCCATTGAGGCGTATGAAGTCGTTAAACTCGCCATACGTGACATCGGCTATGCTTATTGCCGCAGCACTGACACGCGCCGATGAAGTGCGCCCACCAAACACAGCCCAGCATACAACTGCCACCACCAACACCCCCACGGCAATATATGCTATGTGGCGTCGTTGCAATCCTGTTTTTTTCTCAATCTGTATATCCATTGTTTTTCTTTATTATTTTTTTCCCTTTGTAATAATCCACAAGACGACATTTTAACACAAATGATAACTTGCTGCGCAACAGTCCCACACGGCTTTCGAGCAACGTCGAGGCACTGGTCTGCACGTCGAGCGAAGTCATAAGCCCCTCTTCAAACTTGCGCCGCGTCACGGCGTATGCCACTGCATCGGACTTGACTTTCTTTTCCATCTGTATGCTCTCTTTCAGGAAACCGTTGCGGTCGAGCACAGCCTGTGCCACAAGTTTCTGCAACTCTTCCTTTTGGGCTTCATATTGTTCCTGGGCTATGCGGTAGCTGTTGCGAGCCTTGCGCACCGAGTTTACACGCTCGAAACCGCTGAATAGCGGAATGCTGATGCTCATGCCCACATACTGCCCGAAGTTGTTTTTCATCTGCGTCCAATAATCGGCATACGTGTGTGCTCCCAATTCTTTGTAATATGATGAACTGATGCCGGCATACACCGAGATCGTGGGCATGACATTGGCCCACGATTTCTTCATATCAAAACGAGAAACCTCGCTGCTGTAATGCGACTGCAACAACGTAGGATTCGACATGAGCGCAGTACTGAGCACCTCCTGCTGTGTGTCGCCAGGCAGCATGGCAAGGTCAACAGCCGGCATGTCGAGCAATACCGTGTCTAACTGCAATGGTGCATCGATGGGGTAATTCATCTGCTGCTTGAGCGTGAGCATTGCCGACTCATACAGGTTTGTCTGGTTGGTGAGCGTGTAGTCGTCCGAGGCATATTGCGCCTCGACCTGTGCCACGTCGGCCATTCCTTTAAGCCCGAGTTCCTCTTGCCGCCGCGTCAGCCGCAGCAATTCACTGCTCTCGGCGAGCTTTTCACGCGCAAGCCTCACCGAACCATAGTAATACAGTGCATCGATATATGCCTGAAACGTTTCGAGCGCAGTGTTGTCGCGTTCCTCCTGCAAGGCGGCTTTGCCCATCAGTTGTGCAGCCTTTGACTTGCGCAGTTGGTTGATAATGTTGCCACCGTTGAACACCGTGAGCGAAGCCTGTAGCGTATAGGAGTTGTTGAATGTCGAGATGCTGTTGTAGGTGTTTGTTTCCGGGTCGATTGAACGCCCCCAGTTATATTGCAAACTCGACGAAGCACTGATTCCCGGCAGGAAATTGCCAATCGCGGTCAATCGGTCGATTTTATAATTGTCCACCTCATAAACCCGTTGCCTCACTGTGCGGTTATGCTCAACGGCATATTCCATGCAACTGTCAACGCTCCACACTTGCTGCGCCCCGGCATCACCAGCCGAAGCGACTATCAGCGCTATTACTGTAGTGTATTTAATCTTGTTTATATTCATTTGCTCGATATATAATTTCACCTCATAATATACCAAATATCGAGCCAAACAGATAACACTCTAATACACAATTAAATGCAGAAATAACACAGAACACCGAGTGTAAAAATTTTAGACACTGACGTAAAAATTTTTTACACCGTCAATCAAACGTGAGGAGGAAAGTCACCGGCCAACCGCCTGTGCCGGTATCAAGCAACTCGATGCTGCCGCCACTCTGCTTCATGATTTGCCTCGACAACGACAGCCCTATGCCGTTGCCATCTTTCTTGGTAGTGAAAAACGGCGTGAAGATTTCATCGGCGACACTGCGTGGGATTGCCGGGCCGTCGTTGCTAACATATACCATTATATGCTCATCGGCAGCAACCCATGCCTTCACTTGTATGTGCCCGTCGGCATTCCCTATGGCTTGGACGGCATTTTTCACGATATTTATCAACACCTGCCTTATCAGGTTGGGGTCGGCATATATTATCAAGTCCTCAGGGTCAATCTTGCAAGAAAAATTTATGTTGTCCGCGACAATCCCGAGCTTTTCGACCTGCCGCACGATTTCGGCAAGGTAAAACGGCTCGGGGGCTGGTTTCTGTAATGTCGATGCTACACGATAGTTGTTGACAAACGCCATCAGCCCCGACGATGTTTCATGAATGGCCTTCACTCCCTCGTAAATGCCGCTATTCTTCACGTCACCGCGTTCAAGGAATGTCCGGCTCAGCGACACGATGGGAGCCACCGAGTTCATGATTTCATGCGTCAGCACCCTCGACATCTTTATCCACGTGTCAAGTTCCTTGGCTTCGAGTTCGTTTTTTATATCGTTCATGATAAATATCCTCAACGTTTCTCCGCCAAGCGTCATTTCCGAAGCTTTCACAAGCAGATGCACGTCGCCGGCAGCCGTGTTGAACTCCACCTGCGCTTGCTCGCCACCCTTCAACCTTTCGAGTATCAAAGGTATATCGTTGCCAAACCTTGCAAGCTGCTGCAACGACACAATTGCAGGCAAGTGCAGCATTGCCGATGCCGCGGCATTGGCCTGTACAACCCTTCCGCCGCCATCAATCACCACCACGCCGCTATGCACATTGGCAAGGATTAGCCCGAAGAACTGTTCGCGCTGCTCCGACAGCACCTTTTGCTTGCCCATCATGCGGCCAAAGCGGTTCAATGTGTCTTGAATGATGCTTTCGTCGGGCGAGAGCCACTTACCATGCAAGCGGAACGAGAAATCGTCGTTACTCACGGCTTCGAGCATCAATCGGCTATTGTTGCGCAGCGACATTTGCGCCCTCATGGCTTGCACGACACCCACAGCGACAAGCAAGCAGCCACACACCACAGCCCATGCACCCCACTGCAAGATGCCACCAGTGAGAAGCACGGCACCACCACCGAGCGACAACACACGCACCACGAGCGACAACACTGCATTAAAGCCCATAGCGTTTCATCTTGTTGTAAAGCGTCTGCCGCGTTATACCTAATTGTGCTGCTGCCGCCGACAAGTTGCCATCATTCTTTTCTATGGCCATCTGTACCATGCTGCGTTCCATCTCGTCGAGCGGTACCACAGTGCCTTGCCGTGGCGATTGCGGTGCTGGACTCTTGCCCGGAGTGATTTGCAACGCCTCGACCTCGCCGCCACTGTCCGACAAGATTACGGCCCTTTCAATGGCGTGCTGCAATTCCCTGATATTTCCCGGCCACGAATACCCGAGCATCGCTTGCCGCGCACCGACCGACAAGCCAGCTTCGCCACGCCCGTACTGCCGGCTATACCTGCCGATAAACATATCGGCAAATGCATTGATGTCGTCGGGCCGCTCGCGCAACGGTGGCAAGTGCAGGTGGATGGTGTTGATGCGGTAAAGCAGGTCTTCGCGGAACTCGCCCTTGCGCACCATCTCACCGAGGTCACGGTTGGTGGCACATATCAGTCGCACATTCATCTTTTGCTCGATATTGCTGCCGACTTTCACGAAGGTTCGTTTCTGCAAGGCTGTCAATAACTTCGATTGCAGATGATAGGGCAAATTGCCTATTTCGTCAAGGAACAGTGTTCCACCCTCGGCAGCCTCGAAACGCCCCATGCGGTCGGCGTATGCCCCTGTAAACGCGCCTTTGACATGACCGAACAGCTCGCTCTCGAAAAGTGTTTCGGTCACTGCTCCCATGTCGGCCACCACCATCGGGCGGCCGTTGCGCCCCGACAAGCGATGAATTTCCATGGCAAGCATATCCTTGCCCGTTCCGTTTTCGCCGGTAATCAGCACATTGGCATCGGTGTCGCTTATGCGCTCCACAATCGACTTTATTTGCTGCATTGCCGGCGACTTCCCCCAATACATGGATTCACCGCCATGCACAACTGTCTGCTGCCTTGTTTCACGCCGCTTTCCACCCGTCGCCACACAGTAGGCATCGAGCAAGGTTTGTACGAGCTTGGCGTTATCCCACGGCTTCACAACAAAGTCGAATGCCCCGTCTTTCATGCCAGCCACGGCAAGCGAAATATCGGCGTAGGCAGTGAACAACACCACTTGCACTTGCGGCCTGAGCCGCTTCACCCGGCGCAGCCAATAAAGCCCTTCGTTGCCATTGTTAAGACCTGGCGAGAAATTCATGTCGAGCAATGCCACATCCACCTGCTCTTGTTGCAGCAACGATGGCAGGAGCTCGGGGTCGCCCACTGTCAACACCTTGGCAAAATAGTCGTTCAGCAGATATTTGAGCGCAACAAGTATGTTGCGATTGTCGTCTATAACCAATACTGTTCCTCGTCGAGCCATGTCAAGTCAAGTTTTTTCTCTGCAAATCTACGCAATTTTTATCGTATAAGGCGGTCGATTATGTGCCGCATATCGTCGTGATGCTGCTCCACACTTTGCAACAACTTGAATTGCGCACGTGTCCGCACCAAGTTGTGCATCGGATATTGTATTTTATAATAAGTATCGCCATTGATATAGTCGGCAAGGAAACGCACGCATTGCATATAGGGAAACAGGGCTGCTGCGTATGGCAAATTGCCGATTTCGACTGGCAGCAAGAAATGCCGTGCCGACTCCAAATAGCCACGGGTGAATGCCTCGAAGATTTCCATGTCGAAATTCACATTTTCCATGTCGGGGTCATCTTCACGCCCGGTATTGCCTGCCGTGCGCAAGAAGTCGCCGTAATCCGAGAACACAAACGATGGCATCACCGTGTCAAGGTCAATCACGCACAGCACACGCCCCTGCTCGTCAAACATCATATTGTCAACCTTGGTGTCGCAGTGGCACACACGCCGTGGCAATACACCCTCACGATGCAACTGCTCGGCACGGCACATATAGCTGGCACGGCGTTCAATCTCGTCCAAGTAATACCGCACCTCGGCAACACGTCCACACACATCATTGGCAACAGCCTCGTGCAACTGCTGCAAGCGGAATTCCATGTTGTGGAAATTAGGGATTGTTTCACCAAGCGTGTCGGGAATATCGGCAAGCATCGCCTCGAAATTACCAAACGCCGCTCCTGCATGGTAGGAATACTGCGGATTGACGGTGGAATATGTCTTGGCCCGTGGGATGAACACCATCATGCGCCAGTAATTGCCATCATCGTCGCGCCAATAGGTTTTCGTGCCGTCACACACTGGCAAGAAGTGCAACACTTTGCGGTCGATGTCGTCCACATGAGCCGCTTCGAGCTTGCCACGTATGTGCCTCGTGACAGCTTCAATGTTGCCTTGCAGCATGTCTATGTCGGTGAAAATCTCACGGTTGATGCGTTGCAGCACATAATCGGGGCTGACGTGCTCCGCGGTCGTCACCCGGTAGGAATCATTTATCAGCCCTGCGCCCAACGGCGCGACCCCGTCAACAGTGCCGCAAGTAGTAAAATGCGAAACTATATATTTCAAATCGTTCATAACATATCAATGAAAAAAAGAGGCGTGTCGAAATTGTGATACATCACCATCTTTGACACGCCTCGCATTATTTTCTTATTCGGGAATCAATGTGAATCCCCAACGATATTCGCGGTTGGCAGGAATGGTGCTGTAAGGCTCGGGGCGCGCTCCCCAACTGTCATATCCTCCCACACCCTGTTGCTTCAGGTCGATGCACACCTCCACGAAATCGCGCGGCACAATGTCGGACGCATGGTGCATGCGCCGCAACACATCTTTAGCCTCGGCTTCGTCGTGATTGGCGACCTGTTCGGGCGACATATTTGGCCACTGGTATGGCAGATGGCGAGCCTCTTCGCTGTCGAAATCTTCGACCGAATTACGCAACGCATTAAATTCCACCAACGAGTCGGCAAGCACAGTCAACCCTTTGCCTTTCTTTGGGCTTAGCGAGAGCCAACGTGTGTCGGTGTGGTGGCCATTTTCTTGCGGCCTGACGTAGGGGAAATATTGCTCGTCGGCAGTGCTTTCGTATATGCCTATGAAAGTACCTGTCTTACGGTCGGCATAATTTTCCTCGGGGCCGCGACCCATGTATTCAAGCTGGTTCATGGCAGCTGGCAAACGGAAACGCACACCTATGCGCGGCACTTCAAGCCGTGCCGCATTCTCGCGAGCTTCCTTGCTGCGTGGCGAGAATGTGGCAAGCCGCGTGGCCTCCGACACCTCGATTTCGGTTTCGCTCATCTCGGTAGAAGTGAACACCACATCCACTTTCACCGCTCCCGACGGGTGCACTCGGTAGGTAAGGCGATACAGGTTGCCGGCTGGCAGCAGATAATCGGCCTTAATCACAGCATCGTCGCCATCCTTGGCAATTGTCGCCTCGACAACATTGAAGTTGCTGCTCGACAGTTTCCACACCTGCAAGCGTTTAGGTGCGCCGTTGCCATAGTCGTTATCGTTGGGCGCACGCCAGAAGTTTGGCTGCAAGCCAAATCCATCGTGGAAATATTCCACACCACCGACTTTATAGGAAGTCACAAGCCCTGTAGCCTTGTTGAATACAAAATCCACGCTGCCCGAACGAGCCACCAATTCGTCGCCAACAGCCTCGACCTCAAGCTCCTTGCCACGAGTCTTTACCTCGACAGGCAACGGCTCGATGGGCAAGCGGAACTGCTCACGGGCTATTTCATGCCCAGCCGGTACCCCGGGTTCAGGCTCGACAGCATAGAAGTAAAAATCGACAAAATACTCGGTGCCAGCCTTGGGCTTGCACTTATCGACAGGCACACTGAATTGCCGCGACTGCTGCGGCTCGATGTCGAGCGACACCTTGCCACTGCGCAGAATCTTGTTGCCGTCGGTCACATCGTATATCATCATATACTTCTTCAAATTGGTGAAATAAAAGCGGTTTTTCACCACAAACTTGCCAGCAGCCAAGTCAACAGGCTCGACGCACACATTCTGGTAGGCATGTTTCACCTCGGCCATGGCAGGGTGCGGTGTGCGGTCGGGCAGCACGATACCGTTGCACACAAAGTTGCCATCACTGGGCATATCCTTGCCGTAATCGCCACCATAGGCATAAAAATGCTTTCCGTTGGCATCCACCTTGTCAAGCCCCTGGTCAACCCAGTCCCATATATACCCGCCTTGCAAGTTGGGATACTTGTATATGGCATTCCACTGGTCGCTAAGGCTGCCTGTTGAATTACCCATGGCATGGGCATATTCCGACGGTGCCACAGGGCGGTCGCTCCCCGATGCACCAATCTCTTCGAGCCAACCGGCATTGGGGTATTGCGGCACATACATGTCGGTATTCCATTCCCACAAAGCGCGTTCATAATTCACCGGACGAGCCATCCAGTCCTTGTCGGCCTCTTTGAGCCAAAGGTAGGTATTGTAGAAGTTATACCCATTGCCAGCCTCGTTTCCGAGCGACCAAAAAGTGACACACGGGTAATTCTTGTTACGCTCATACATGTTGATGGTGCGCTCCATGTGCGGCTTCAGCCATTCGGGATTGTTGCCGAGTGTGCCACCACGCCGCAGGTCGTAGCGCATTCCGTGGCTTTCGATATTTGCCTCGTCATATACATATAGCCCATACTCGTCGCACAATTCATAGAAGCGGCGGCTTTGAGGATAATGGGCAAGGCGCACGGTATTGATATTGTTTTGCTTCATCAATTCAAAATCCTTGCGCATCAGTTCCTCTGTCACATAATGTCCCGTGGCAGGGTTATGCTCGTGGATATTGACACCTTTGAGCTTGATGGGTTGACCGTTGACAAAAAGCAGCACGTAGGGCTTGCCATTACCAGCCAACTGCTCGACTGGGCGGATTTCTATGCGCCTGAAGCCTAAATGGTAGGGAACAACCTCTGTGACACGGCCATCTTCCTTCAGCGTTATCAACAATGTGTACAAATTGGGATGCTCCGACGACCAAGTCTGCACATCGGCAATCGTGCGGTCAAACCTCACCTCTTCCGTCGAGCCGCCAGCAACGGCAAGGGTTGTTTCGCCGGATGCAACCGTGCCGCCATTGCTGTCGATTATCTCGTATGATGCCGTAAGGTCGGCAGCCGCATTGCGGCGGTTGCGCAAGTCCACTTCGAGCGCGAAAATGCCATTGCGGTAACTGTCGTCGAGCGTCGATTTCACACGGAAGTCTTGTATGGCGGCACGCGGCTGCGAATACAAGAACACATCGCGCTCTATGCCACTGATGCGCCACATGTCTTGGCATTCGAGATACGACCCCGTGCTCCAGCGGAATATTTTAAGCGTCAACACATTCTTTCCGGCATTCACATAGTCGTTAATTAAATATTCGGCAGGGCTTTTCGAGTCCTCGTTATACCCCACCTCCTTGCCGTTGATATACACATACACTCCCGACTTTGCACCAGCTATGTGCAAATATATGTCACGGTCGAGCCAATTTTCGGGTATTTCAATGTCGCGGCGGTAAACACCCACCGGATTCGCCTCGGGCAACAACGGCGGTTGAGGATTGCTCGGGCAGAACTCATAGTTGAGGTTTACATAAATAGGTACTCCGAATCCCTGCACCTCCCAGTTGCCCGGCACATTTATATCGTGCCAGGTGGTCACATCACAGTCGGCAGCGGTTATGTTGGCAGGTAATTGCTTGTAGCCATCTACATAATAGAATTTCCACACACCATTAAGCAGCCGGTAATACTCGCTGCTTTCATATTTCATTGTCAATGCCGAAGTCCGGTCGGGATAGGTCATGAATGCCGACCGTGGCTGTTCCTTGTTTACCGACACCACCTGCACATCTTGCCAGTAGGGCAATTGCGGCTCCAGTTGCTCGGCATGAGTGGCAGCAGCCGAAAGCATGGCCGCCACTGCGGTTAAAATAAGTTTGTAGTTCATGTATAGGTATTTTTTAGTCAAAACAATGGGAAATCGGGATTATCGATGCGGGCCGATTGCATGATAGCCTTTAATTCCTGCGCAATCTCGGGGTGGAGGTCTATCACATTGTGGCGTTCCGACGGGTCGGCGGCGATGTTATACAATTCGTAATGCGGATTCTTTCGCACGTCTATATGCAGCAATTTCCATTGCCCCTTACGCACGGCCTGTCGCCCGTTCATCTCTTGAAATTCAAAATACAGGTAATCGTGTTCCTGCTGCCCTTTCCTGCCCGTGAGCAACGGCAACAGACTTATGCCGTCCTCGTTGACTGGTTGCTTGGCTCGCGGGTTTACAATCTGCCTCATCGTCGGCATCAAATCCCAGAATGCACACATAAAATCGGTAGCCGTGCCAGCTTGCACATGCCCCGGCCAAGCCACTATCATAGGCACACGGATGCCACCTTCGTAAAGGTCGCGCTTGTAGCCGCGATATATGCCGTTGCTATTGAAAAAATCGGGGTCAGCGCCACCCTCCAAGTGAGGGCCGTTGTCGCTGGCAAAAATTATTATGGTATTGTCGTAAAGCCCCCGCTCTTTCAACTTCGCCACTATCTGCCCCACATACACGTCGAGCCGTGTCACCATTGCCGCAAACGTAGCGTGCGGGTACAACTGCGTGCAGTAGCCACCTTTGCGGAAAGTTGCACTACCGGGTTCGGCGCCACTGTAAGCCACTTCGGGGAATTTGCCACGGTAACGCTCGATTATGCTGTCTTCTGGCACGATTAGTTCGGCATGTGGCAACGTCGTGGGATACCACATAAAAAATGGCTGGTCGCTATCCATGCTGTCAAGGAATTCCAATGCCCGGCGGTGTATCAGGTCGGGAGCATACGACCCTCGCCCATATTGCACGTTAGGCACATTGTCGTCAAGCTCCACACGCTGGTCGTTATCCCACAGGTGGTCGGGATAATAACTGTGGGCGAGCAGCTGGCAATTGTAGCCATAGAATGTGTCGCACCCTTGTGCCTTGGGGTCGCCGGTAGTTCCCACAAACCCCAATCCCCACTTGCCGAATGCCGCAGTAGCATAGCCTGCCTCCTTGAATGTGTGGAACAACGTGTGGGCATCGGCCGGCAATGGAAATTGCCCTTCAGGCTCAAGTTCTATGTTGCCACGGATATATGTGTGGCCACTGTGCATCCCCGTCAACAGGCACGAACGCGATGGCGCGCTTACCGTAGTACCCGAGTAACACTGCGTGAAGCGCATACCTTCTTGTGCCAATTGGTCGATATTGGGTGTGTCGAACTTTTCCTGTCCGTAACAACCGAGGTCGCCATACCCCAAATCGTCGGCAAGAATAAACACTACATTTGGCTTAGTCTGCTGGGCTTGTGTGGCAATCAAGCCACCCATGCCAAGACTTAAAACGCCAGCAACAATCCTGCAATTCATGTTAATGATATTTTCAATTGGTAATCATTGCAAATTTAATGAAAATACCATAACGAAACAATTGCATTAAACCCCTCTTTGACTTCCCCTCATTGCTGCTTTGAATGAGCCTCAAGGCGACACTGAGCTACGGTAAATAGCTATAAAATTACGGAATATGCACTTTTACACATGCACGACAACCTCAAGGACATCAAGTGCATCGGCTCGGGCGACTCATGGAACGACCGCATCTCGTCATATTCTTTCTACTTCGGCAACTACGCCCGCAAGCTCAAGGACTACTGAGAACCGCAGGTCATCGGGATGCGGCATAGCACCCACTGCACAAACGGCATATCAGATGAAACATTTGCACCCATTTTTACAAAAAAACGACAGTTTCGTTTGCATTTATCATTTTTATACCTGCATTTGCAGCGAATATGAAACAATAACAACATAAATCATGTCAAATACAATGGCAAATATACGCTTCTGGTGGCGCCCTTTGCAACTCCATAGTTCGTAAAGGAAACCAGTCGTGCGCATATTACCAAAAACAGAATAGGGCAAAGGAAGAAGGCTGTCGTACTTTACGGCGGCCTTCTTTGTTTTTCACCCCATTCGCAACTACAAACCACTTTAACACACACAATTTTCATCATGGAAAGTTATCAAGTAAACCGAGATGGATATTACGGGCAATATGGTGGAGCCTATATCCCCGAAATACTCCACCGTTGCGTGGAAGAGCTGAAAGAAAATTACCTGAAAGTGCTGGAAAGCGACGACTTTAGGCGCAAATTCAAAGTTCTGTTGCACGACTATGTAGGCCGCCCCTCACCACTATATCTTGCCCAACGACTCTCAAGCAAATATGGCTGCCGCATATACTTGAAGCGCGAAGACCTGAACCACACTGGCGCGCACAAGATTAACAACGCCATAGGCCAAGTGTTGCTGGCGCAGCACATGGGCAAGCGGCGCATCATTGCCGAAACCGGTGCCGGACAGCATGGGGTGGCTACAGCTACGGTGTGCGCACTGATGGGCATGGAGTGCGTGGTTTACATGGGCAGCACCGACGTGGAGCGGCAGCACGTCAACGTGGAGCGCATGAAAATGTTAGAAGCCGAGGTGCGCGCCGTAACCTCGGGCAACATGACGCTGAAAGATGCCACCAACGAGGCAATTCGCGACTGGTGCTGCCATCCCGAAGACACCTACTACGTCATCGGCTCGACCGTAGGGCCGCACCCCTACCCCGACATGGTGGCACGACTGCAGTCGGTCATCAGCGAAGAAATCAAGGAACAACTTCTCGGGCACGAAGGACGCGACTACCCCGACTATCTCGTGCATGTGTGGGAGGCGGAAGCAACGCAGCAGGAACCCTCTACCATTACATCGACGACGAGCGGATAAAAATCGTGCTGGCCGAAGCTGGTGGCAAGGGTATAGGCAGCGGACTGTCGGCCGCGACAATACAACTCGGGAGGCCCGGCATAATACACGGAGCCAAGACCATGCTGCTGCAAGACGAAGACGGGCAAATACTGGAACCCTACTCAATCTCGGCCGGACTGGACTATCCCGGCATAGGCCCCATGCACGCCAACCTTGCCGCACGGCATCGCGCCACGGTGCTGGCCATTAACGACGACGAAGCCCTGCACGCAGCCTTCGAGTTGACCCGGCTCGTTTCGCTGACCGACGAATTCAAGGTGATGACCAACCGTTACGAAACCATTTACCGTCCGGCAGAGCCGGGTTTCTCGGTGGCGCGCCGCGAAGAATTATATGGCGGCACTACCCCGCAAGAAGCCGCCCGCATTTTCGACCAAGTGCTGGGAAACCGCGCCACCCGCGCCCAAACCGACTGCGTGCTAATCAATGCCTCATTTGCCATCCAAGCCATCGACCCGATGCGCGACATCGAGTCGTGCGTGGGCATAGCCCGCGAATCGCTCGAAAGCGGCAAGGCTCTGGCTACATTGAAAAAATTCATAGAATTGAACAGTTGAAACTATGCAAACATCCGATATTCTACAAACAATCGTGAACCACAAACGGCAGGAAGTGCAACGCTTGATGGAAGCCATTCCCGCGGCCACGCTCGAAGCCCGCTTGGGCAATCCCGCCCCATGCATCAGCATGAGCAAGGCACTGGCAGCATCGACAACGGGTATTATTGCCGAGTTCAAACGCCGTTCGCCTTCCAAAGGCTGGATAAAGGCCGATGCCGATGCCTCGCATATTCCTGCGGGTTACGAACGAGCCGGAGCGACAGCCCTCTCAATACTGACCGATGAAACGTTCTTTGGCGGAAGCCTGGCCGACATCGTGGCCGCACGTCCTACCACATGCCTGCCCATACTGCGGAAAGATTTCGTCGTCAACCCCTACCAACTATATCAGGCCAAACTATCGGGAGCCGATGCCGTGCTGCTAATCGCCGCCATACTCACCCCACAGGAGTGCAAGGAACTGGCACACATAGCACACGACCTGCGGCTGGAAACCCTGCTCGAAATACACAACGAGGCAGAACTGAGCCATCTGAACGACGACATCGACATGCTTGGCGTTAACAACCACTGTTTAGGCACATTCCACACCGATGTGAAATGCTCGTTAAGCTTGGCAGCCAGCTTGCCTAATGACCGCTTGGCGGTGTCGGAGAGCGGCATCACACCCCCTGCAATCATAGCCAGCCTTCGCGAAATAGGTTACCGTGGTTTCCTAATCGGCGAAACTTTCATGAAAACATCCGCCCCCGAACAGGCATTAGCTCACTTTGTCCAAGCCATTCAACAACCATGATTGTAAAAGTATGCGGCATGACCGAAGCCGAAAATATCCGCCAAGTAGAGCAGTGTGGAGCCGACTGGATAGGCTTCATCTGCTACAACCGCTCGCCACGCTTCGTGCCTTCCGCCCCGTCCTACCTGCCCCAACGGGCAAAGCGCATCGGCGTGTTTGTCAATGCCTGTTATGACGACATTATGCAGCGGGCCGACGAACTCGGGCTACAAGGCGTGCAATTGCATGGCTCGGAACCGCCTTCACTTTGCCGCACGTTGCAAATGGAAGGGCTGGCAGTAATCAAGGCGTTTGCCCTGAATCATGCCGACGAACTGAATACCACGACCGAATATGCCGACGCGTGCGATTTTTTCTTGTTCGACACGCCGTGTGCCGGGCATGGAGGCTCGGGGCGCATGTTCGACTGGCAGCTGCTACACCACTACCAGGGCTCAATACCTTTCTTGCTGAGCGGAGGCTTGCGCCCCGAAAGCGTTGATACACTGGCAGCATTTGCCCACCCACGCTGGGCTGGTATAGACCTGAACAGCGGTTTTGAGACACGGCCGGGATTGAAAGATGCCGCCGCGCTGGGCTATTTCATGACGCAGCTCCGCAAAAAACTATCTATTCACATTTAAGAAACAGTTTCTGAAAACCCTATCGCTTATGAACCGAATCGACCAACTATTCGCCACCAAGCAAAACGACATTCTCTCAATTTACTTCTGTGCCGGCGACCCAACGCCCGACAGCGTTGCCACCACCATACGCACCCTCCAGCAGAAAGGTGTTGACATGGTGGAAATAGGCATTCCATTCAGCGACCCCATGGCCGACGGCCCTGTCATCCAAGCTGCCGCCACCCGCGCCCTGCGAAATGGAATGACGCTGCGCAAGCTGTTCGCCCATTTAAAGGGAATACGCGACGACGTGCACATTCCGCTGCTGCTGATGGGCTACCTCAACCCCATCATGCAATACGGCTTCGAGGACTTCTGCCGCTCATGCCGGGAATGTGGCATCGACGGTGCCATTATCCCCGACCTGCCATTTGCCGAGTACCTGCAAAATTTCCGCCCCATAGCCGAACGCTACGGGCTGAAAATGGTGATGCTCATTACTCCTGAAACCAGCGACGAGCGCATACGCCTCATCGACCGGTACACCGACGGCTTCATCTACATGGTTTCGTCGGCTGCCGTCACCGGCGCACAGCGCGATTTCGACAAACAGAAACAAGCCTACTTCGGCCGCATCGAGGCGATGCGCCTTCGCAACCCGCGCATGATAGGTTTCGGCATCTCCAACCGCCAGACATTCGATGCCGCCGCACGGTATGCCGCCGGGTGCATCATAGGCAGCAAATTCGTTTCACTGCTGGCCGAAGAGGACGGAAATGCCGACCGCGCAGCCGACCGCCTACTCGCCGCCCTGCATGGATAGCACCAAATGAACTGACAGGGAAATATCACGACTGAATACCCTGCTTGAAAAGGCTTTCAAGTGGTTTCCGATGCTCAAGGAGATGTTGAGAATGGAATGCCATCGGCTTTACCAAAGAAATGATAGAGAGCCTTTTGACAAAGAAAGAGGCTATCAGGTGCAATGGCAGGATTTATTCCGAAGAGCA
>CALUMJ010000052.1 GCA_944321715.1 uncultured Muribaculaceae bacterium
GGCGTTTAGCTCAGCTGGTTCAGAGCATCTGCCTTACAAGCAGAGGGTCGGCGGTTCGAATCCGTCAACGCCCACAGAAAAGATTGAAATTTAAGGCTACCTTGCATAAGAAGGCAGCCCTAATTTTTTTAAATAAAGCAAATTGTTGCGCTCGGCTATCAGAAGGGAAGGTTAGCTGTTCTTGTTTTATGGTAATCGGCTGGTATGCGGTATGTGTGCGGCTGTGTTATTGTGATTTGCTTTTTTTCGTTGGATTGCAGCGTCTGTAATGTAAAGCCTATTTATTCAACCCTCGTATTGACTATGAAGTTTAAGATTGGCACACCTTTGTCGAATTGCGGCATAGCGGCTATTGATGGCAGCAGCGGTTGTGTTTACCCTTCACCAGACAAGGCTGGAGAGGACTGCCGCATATTTGCCGTGTGTGACGTAAAGGATTGCCGTGGGGTTGACGAAGTGGCTACAAGGGCTGTGTATCATGCCGTGTGCGACACGATGAGCGCAGGCTTCGATACCGACAAACCGTTTGACCGAGAGGTGTTTGAAGAGGCATTGCATTCGGCTGGCGACGTACTTGATTCGGTGGGCGTGGTTGATGGCAGCAATGCGCCTGACGGCAGCTTGTGCGGCGGTGATGTGTCGCTCGCTGTCGCATTGTTGCACCGTGGCGGCTGTTTCGTGGCCTCGACTGGAGGGGCACAGGTGATGCTCGTCAGGCCCGGCCAAGGTATAATGTATCGTTCGCATGAAGTGATGGAGAGGTCGTCGCTCGGCAATGTGGGCAAAGCACATTTCAGTGACGTGTCGCCTAAGAACTTGACAGACTTGCGTCCGGGTGACTATATATATCTAAGCAAGGGCCGTGCTGGCATAATGGCCGATGACGATATAACCGGACTTTTGGGCGACGGGGCTATCGGTGATGAGGAAAAGTTGCAGCGGCTTGCCTATGCCACAGTCGGTGGCTGCGGGCGTTGCGAATGCTTGGTTCATATAACCGACGTGCAGCATGACGACGAGGTCGCGGCATCTGATGGCGGGTCGCATTTGGTGGCAAAACGTCGTGTGGCCGCATCGCATGGTGGCGCGTGGCATGCGTTTATTGTTGTTGGAATTTTCGTGTCTTTGTTGGCCTTGTTTGCTGTTGTGTCGTATGTAATAGACCGGTTGGGTCAATGACACATTGTATTTCGTTGTTTTTGCATGGAATTTCGATGTTGTGGTGTTTGGTTGTAGTTTGTGGTGATATGGCATATTGAACATGAAAAATTGACAAATATTAAGGTTCGTATTTCTCGGGTAAATAGAAAAACATTAGTATATTTGCAAATCAAAAAATGCGGCGTTAGTAATTGCTCGATGTGGCGTTGCTAAATGCGGCTTTTTGCGTGATAGATTGTTAAAATATGCTTAAATTGCTTATGCCTGTGCGAGAAAGGAACGACATATCATTATCCATTACATGCCGCAAGCGACATGGGCATTGGTATATTCAAGACATGCCGCGAGAAAGGGCGCATGAATTTGCAGTAAAGGGAATTGACGAGATGGGCAGTAACGGTTGTATCATTCACGAGGAGTGATGCAAAATGTGGCTCATCTTTTTCTTTTTCAATGGCGAGCATATACTAATGTGAAATATAAATATTGAAAGTAATATATAATATGGAATTATCAGTATTCGGGATTCAAAGCACGACGTTGATGGTCGTAGCACTGTTGACAGGAATAGGGCTTGTCGCCGCGGCATTAATAATAGCGCGGTTGATTTCGCCACGTTCATTCTCATTGCAAAAGGGCGAGCCGTATGAATGTGGCGTTGAAACGCGTGGCGAAAGCATGGTGCAATTCAAGGTGGGTTATTACCTGTTTGCAATCTTGTTCCTCATGTTCGACGTGGAGACCGTCTTCCTCTTCCCGTGGGCTGCAGTTTGCCGCAGCCTTGGCCCTAACGGATTATTGAGCGTATTGGTATTTTTGGTAGTATTGATTTTGGGCCTTGCATACGCTTGGCGGAAAGGAGCTTTGCAATGGAAGTGAAGATAAAGGACATGAAGCGTGAAGACTTCAAGGATAACGAATATATTGATAAACTTGTAGAAGAGCTCAACGCCAGCGGCGCAAACGTGGTTGTGGGGCAGTTTGACAAGCTCATCAACTGGGGTCGTGCCAACTCGTTGTGGCCATTGTGCTTCGGCACCAGCTGCTGCGCCATCGAGTTCATGCACCTCGGCGCAGGTCGCCACGACATGGCTCGTTTCGGTTTTGAAGTTGCTCGTAACTCGGCCCGCCAAGCCGATTATATAATGGTGCAAGGCACGATTGTTCACCGCATGGCTCCTGCGCTGGTGCGCCTGTGGGAGCAGCTTGCCGAACCCAAGTATGCCATAGCCTGTGGAGGCTGTGCGGTATCGGGTGGCCCGTTCAAAGGCTCGTATTGCGTAGTGGAGGGTGTTGACAAGATTATACCTATCGATGTGTACATTCCAGGTTGCCCGCCGCGTCCCGAAGCCATGTTTTATGGGTTGATGCAATTGCAACGCAAGATTAAGGTGGAACGCTTTTTCGGCGGCGTGAACCGTCAGGAAAAGTTGCAGGATTTCTTGTCGGAGCATCCTGAGAAAGCCGAGTCGATGAAGTGACGACGTTGGCCAGCAATTGCAATAAAAAGGATTAAAGAGTATAACGAAATATATACACATTATATATAATGGCAAATATACAAGAAACAATCAGCCAGCTTTGCCCTACGGCGACATTTGAGCAGGGCGAAGAATTGCGTGTGACGGTCGATGACAAGCAGTGGCATGGACTCGCCACGCAGTTGAAAGAAAATGCTGATTTGGGATTTGATTATCTCGTGGGCATATTCGGTTGCGACTGGAAAGAGTCGATGGGGTGCATATACTATTTCACCTCGACCAAGACCCAGCAGCACCTGATGGTGAAAGTCGCCACTACCGACCGTGAGCATCCCATGTTGCACAGTGTTAGCGACTTGTGGAAAGTGGCACTGTTCCATGAGAGAGAAGTGTATGACTTATACGGCATAATTTTCATCGGTCACCCCGATATGCGCCGACTGTTCCTGCGTACCGACTGGGTAGGGTATCCATTGCGCAAGGATTATGATGCCAATCCGGAATTGAATCCCGTGCGGCTTGGACAAGAACCCGATGAAGACGCTACTGCCACCTATGTGGAGGAGGCCGACGGAACGGTAAAGAAAATCGACGGTAAAGTGTTTGCCGATGAGGAATATGTGGTAAACTTCGGTCCGCAGCACCCTTCGACACACGGTGTAATGCGTTTGCGCGCAAGCATCGACGGCGAAACTGTGCTGAAAGTGGACCCGATGTGCGGTTATATACACCGAGGCATCGAAAAGCTGTGCGAGTCGAAGACCTATCCGCAGACGCTGATGTTCACCGACCGTATGGACTACATGTCGGCTCACCAAAACCGCCATTGCTTGTGCCTTTGCATTGAAAAGGCATTGGGCATCGAAGTGCCGCGCCGCGCCAAGATTATCCGTGTGATGATGGACGAATTGATGCGCCTTTCGTCGCACTTGCTGTCATACGGCTGTATGACGATGGATATGGGAGCGACGACTGCATTCTTCTATGGCTTCCGCGAGCGTGAAGAAATACTCGACATATTTGAAAAGACTTGTGGCGCACGCATGTCGTTGCACTACAATGTGATAGGTGGTGTCGTTGCCGATGTCCATCCCGACTTCATCAAGGATGTGCGTGCAATTTGCGGCAAGATGCCGGCTGCGTTGAAAGAATATCACAAATTATTCACTGGCAACGTCATAGCTCAAAACCGTACCAAGGGTGTCGGAGTCCTTACCAAGGAGGATGCTATCAGCTACTCTGTGACAGGCCCGTCGGGACGTGCTACCGGCTGGCATTGCGATGTGCGCAAGACTGCCCCATACTCGATATATAATGAACTCGACTTCGAGGAAATCACCGAAACGGCAGGCGACAGCTTCGCACGTTATATGGTGAGAATGCGCGAGATTGAGCAGTGCGTCAAATTGCTCGAACAATTGTGCGACTTGCTTGAGAAAGAGCCCGGCAACGAATACATTGCACCGAAAGTGCCCAAGATTATCAAGTTGCCTGTCGGCAGTTGGTTCCAGCAGGTCGAAGCAAGCCGTGGCGCATTTGGCGTGTATATCGAAAGTACGGGTGAAAAATCGCCTTACCGTATGCACTTCAACAGTCCTTGCTTGAACATAGTAGGGTCGGTCGATAAGGCTTGCAGCGGTTACAAAATTGCCGACTTGATTACCATCACGGCGTCGCTCGATTATGTAATTCCCGACATTGACCGTTAACAATATTATTCACGAAATTAAAACGCACAAGATATTATTATGTTCGACTTTGGTTCAATAACAACATGGTTTGACAATCTGTTGGAGAGCGTGATGCCTTCGTGGGCAGCCACAGTGATTGAATGTGTCATAATTGGCGTGGTACTATTGTTGGTCTATGCTTTGTTGGCGATATTCTATATTTTCTATGAACGCAAGTTGTGTGCTTGGTTCCAATGCCGCCTCGGCCCGATGCGTGTCGGCCCGTGGGGAATTTTGCAGGTGTTTGCCGATATGTTCAAGATTCTCATCAAGGAGCTTATTCGTCTTGAAAATATCGACCGCTTCCTGTTTGCCCTCGCACCCTACTTGGTGATAATCGCTTCGGTAGTAAGTTTTTCAGTATTGCCATGGGGAAATGGGTTGCAAGTCATCGACTTCAACATAGGTGTGTTCTTCATGATTGCCGCTTCGTCGCTTGGCGTGTTGGGCATCTTGCTTGCCGGCTGGTCGAGTAACAACAAGTACACCCTTATAGGTGCAATGCGAAGCGGGGCACAGATGATAAGCTATGAATTGTCGGTGGGCTTGTCAATCATGACGATTGTGGTGCTTGCTGGCACTATGTCGGTGAGCGAGCTGGTTGCAGCTCAAGCCGACGGCTGGTTCCTGTTCAAGGGGCATATTTCTGCGGTTATCGCATTTATTATCTACCTCATAGCAGCTACGGGCGAAACCAACCGTGGCCCGTTTGACCTTCCCGAGGCCGAACATGAGTTGACTGCCGGTTATCACACCGAATATTCGGGTATCCACTTCGGCTTCTTCTACCTTGCCGAGTACCTCAACCTGTTTATCGTTTCGGGTATAGCGTCGCTTATGTTCCTTGGAGGGTGGATGCCGTTGCACATTCCTGGATGGGATGGGTTCAACATGGTGATGGACTATATCCCGTCGGTTGTGTGGTTCTTGGGCAAGGCATTCTTTATCTCATTTATCATCATTTGGTTCAAGTGGTCGTTCCCGCGTGTGCGCATCGACCAGTTGCTGGCACTTGAGTGGAAATACCTCATGCCGATAGGCTTGTTCAACCTTGTGCTGATGACGCTGTTGGTAGTTTACGGGCTGCATTTCTAAAAAAAGAGAAATACCTAACCTTTAATAAATTATAGAGAGATTAAATTTAAGACCTAAATTAATTACTTATGAGCGGATATTGTGGAAAAATAGCGCAAGTAATAGGTCCTGTGGTGGACGTTACCTTTGAAGGCGAAGGCAACAACGTTCCACCCATCTACACGGCACTCAAAGTGAAACGTGACGATGGCAGCGACTTGTTGCTTGAAATTGAACAGCACATAGGGGAGGACACTGCCCGCTGTGTAGCTATGGACAGTACCGACGGATTACAAAGAGGGATGAAGGTGGACGACACTGGTTCGTCGCTCTCGGTACCCACAGGTAGCCAGGTCAAGGGTCGCTTATTAAACGTAATGGGCAACCCTATCGACCACCTTGCACCCTTGACGGGTGAGGCCCGCCGCCCAATACACCAACCTGCTCCGGAATTTGCCGACTTGTCGATTTCCAGCGAGATACTCTACACGGGTATCAAGGTTATTGACTTGCTCGAACCCTATTCCAAGGGCGGTAAAATCGGTTTGTTTGGTGGCGCGGGAGTAGGAAAGACTGTGCTCATCATGGAGATGATTCACAACATTGCGCACGGCCACAATGGTTTTTCGGTGTTCACCGGCGTTGGGGAGCGTACCCGTGAGGGCAACGACCTGCTGCGCGAGATGATTGAAAGCGGAGTTATAAAGTATGGCGACAAGTTCAAGGAAGGTCTTGAAAAAGGCGAATGGAACCTTGGCGACGTTGACATGAACGAGGTCAATTCATCGCAGGCGACGCTTGTGTTCGGCCAGATGAACGAGCCGCCGGGCGCACGTTTGCGTGTGGGGCTTGCGGGGTTGTCAGTAGCCGAGCAATTCCGCGACCAGGATGGTGGTGGAAAGGAAATTCTGCTTTTCATCGATAACATTTTCCGCTTCACACAGGCCGGCTCGGAGGTTTCGGCATTGTTGGGCCGCATGCCTTCGGCAGTAGGTTACCAGCCTACGCTGGCATCGGAGATGGGTGCGCTGCAAGAACGTATCACATCGACCAAGCAGGGTAGCATCACATCGGTACAGGCAATCTATGTGCCGGCCGACGACTTGACCGACCCCGCACCTGCGACAACATTCAGCTTCCTCGATGCGACCACGGTGCTTAGCCGTAAGATTGCCGAGCTTGGCATTTATCCGGCTGTTGACCCGCTCGACTCCACTTCGCGTATCCTCGACCCGCACGTCATCGGCGAGGAACATTACCAAGTGGCGCAGGCTGTAAAACAGTTGTTGCAGAAGTATAATGAATTGCAAGACATCATCGCAATCTTGGGCGTTGATGAATTGTCCGACGACGACAAGCTCGTGGTAGCACGTGCCCGTCGTGCCCAGCGTTTCCTCTCGCAGCCATTCTTCGTGGCCGAGCAGTTCACCGGGCTTCCTGGCGTAATGGTGCCGCTTAGCGAAACCATACGCGGCTTCAAGATGATACTCAACGGAGAAGTGGACGAATACCCCGAACAGGCATTCCTCAACGTGGGAACGATTGACGAGGCCATCGAGAAAGGTAAGAAGTTGCTTGCCGAGGTTGGGTAAACTCTTCATGCTATATATGAGTTAACCAATTAACAAACACGATTATTATGACACTGAAGATAATATCGGCTGAGAAGGTGGAATACACGGGCGAAGTAGAAGCTGTGACCATGCCAGGCGTGAAAGGCTTGTTTACGGTGCTCGACCACCACGCCGCGATGATTTCGGCACTTGCCGCGGGCAAACTCTTGTATGGGGCGGTCAACGGCGAGAAGGAATCGCGCGACATCAAGGGCGGTATTGCGGATATCAACAACAATGTTGTGTCGGTGTGCATATATTAATTCCATGCTTTGAACTATGAAGAAGGTACTAACCATATTGTCGCTCGTGATGCTGTTCTTCGCCGCCAGCGCGCCCATTGCGGCAGCGCAGGAGGCCGAGGAGGGCGGGGCGAGCGCAATCAATCCCAAGGAGATTATCTTCGAACACCTTGGCGACGGTTATGGCTGGGAAGTGCCGTTCTCGCATTCGCATCGCATCCCATTGCCGGTGATTGTGCGCGACTACGAGGGTGGTTGGCATCTGTTCAGCTCTTCAAGGCTCATGCACGGAGGTGAATACGAGGGGTTCAAGATTGCCGAAGGTGGCGATTACAACGGCAAGGTCGTTGGCGAGCGTCCCGATGGCAATGGCGGCATGGTTCAATACCGTCCGCTCGACCTGTCGATAACCAAGAACGTCGCAGCCTTGATAATATCGGCGCTTGTGGTGGCCCTGATGGCATTTTGGCTTGTAGGGTGGTACAAACGCAATGGAATGAAAGCTCCGCGCAAGGGGTTGGGCGCATTCGAGGTGACAGTGGCTTACATCTATGATGGTGTAATCAAGCCCACGCTCGGTGCGAAAGCAAAGAAATTTGCCCCCTACCTGCTCACCGTGTTCTTTTTTATCCTCACGATGAACTTGCTGGGGCTGATAGTGATATTCCCTGGCGGTGCCAACCTGACTGGCAACCTTGCCGTCACGCTGGTATTGTCGATATTCACTTTCTTGTTGACCAACCTGTTTGGCACCAAGCATTATTGGAAAGACATATTTTGGCCCGATGTGCCTTGGTGGCTCAAGGTGCCTGTGCCGATGATGCCCGTAATCGAGCTGTTCGGCATATTCACCAAGCCTGCGGCACTCACGGTGCGTCTGTTTGCCAACATGATGGGTGGCCACATGATAGTGATAGTATTGACATTGTTGATATTCATATTTACCGCAATAGGCGGTCTTGCAATAGGTGGAGTCACGACGGTCGTGTCGATGCTGTTCTCGGTGTTCATGCTGTTGATTGACACGCTTGTGAGCTTCATCCAGGCCTATGTGTTCACGATGCTTTCAACGCTGTTCATATCGCTTGCACAGGCAGGTGGCGAACATGAGGAAGCAGTGACCGAGGCAAAATAAAAATAGTTAAAACAGGATTCCCGCGGTGTAGAAACATTTTGCCAAGAAGGGAACCCGAACAAAACAAAAAAAGAAAATAAAAACATTAACTTAAAAAACTTATAACTATGTTAGGAATGATTTTAGCGTTGGAAGGATTGGTTGGTCTTGGCGCTTGCATCGGCGCCGCAGTAGCAGCAATCGGAGCAGGTATCGGTATCGGTAAAATCGGCGCATCGGCAATGGAAGCAATTGCCCGTCAACCAGAATCTACCGGCGACATCCGCAGCAACATGATTGTAATCGCAGCCCTCGTTGAAGGTGTTGCACTGTTTGCTGTGATTGTTTGTATCCTTTCATTGTTCCTCTAATAACTCGCGATAGATGGAACTGTTCACGCCCGAATTGGGCTTGGTGTTTTGGATGTTTGTCTTCTTTGCCATCCTGTTTTTCATATTGGCAAAGTTTGCATGGCCCTATATCATCAAGAGCCTTGAAGAACGAGGCGACATGATTGACAAGGGTGTGCTTTATGCCAAGAATGCCAAGGAGCAATTAGACAACGCCAAGGTCGAGGCCCAAAAGTATGTTGCTGAAGCCCAAAAGCAACAAGCCGACATATTGCGTGACGCAGCCAAGATGAAGAGCCAAATCATCGAGGAGGCCAAGACGGCCGCCCAGGAAGAGGCCAAGAAAGTAATGGACGCTGCCAAACTTGCCATAGAGCAAGCGCGCAAGGAGTCGGAATTGCAGTTCCGCAACGAGGTGAGCAGCTTTGCACTTTCCATTGCCGAAAAGATGATAAAAAAGAACATGGAAGGCGACAAGGCACAAGCCGAATTGGTGAACAAATTGTTGAACGAGGTTGAAAACAAAAACTAACAGGTTATGAACGACGGATTAATTGCACGCCGGTATGCCAAGGCCTTCTTGAAATATGCCGAAGAGAAAAATGCGGCAGAGCAGGCTTACGGCCAAATGAGGCAGCTCGATGAGGCTTATGCCACGCAGGCTAAGCTGAAGAAGGCGGTGGGCAACCGTTTTATCTCCGTCGCCGACAAGGAGCGGTTGCTGCTTGTCGCCGCGGGGGCTAAGCCTGGCGACTGCCTGGCTAAGTTCATAAAACTTGTTATAAGTCACAACCGCGAGGGTTTCATGCGTGAGATGTCGAAGGCTTATCAGGGCTTGTACCGCGAAGCCAACAACATCGTGCAAATTGAAATAGTAACTGCGGCGGAAATGCCCGCTGCAACCCTGAATAGATTGACCGGCGTGGTGAAAGACAAGCTGGCTGGAAAGAAGGTGGAAGAAACGCACCGCATCGACCCGAGCCTGATTGGCGGGTTTGTGGTACGTGTCGATACCGTGCAGCTTGACGCGTCGATTAAGAACGAACTGAAGAAATTGCGATTAAAACTCCTTAAAAATTAAATATGATTGACCCAAGTGAAATATCAGAAATATTGAAAAGCCAGCTCGACGAGGTCCAGAGCAAAATGGACTTTGAAGAGGTGGGTACAGTGCTTGAGGTAGGAGATGGAGTTGCACACGTGTATGGCTTGGACAATGTCAAAGCCAACGAGTTGGTGGAATTTGAAAACGGCACAAGCGGCGTGGCCATGAACCTTGAGGAAAGCAATGTGGGTGTTATCTTGCTCGATAATGTCAACTCGATTTCCGAGAACATGACGGTGCGCCGCACGGGCAACATTGCGTCGATTCCTGTCGGCGAGGGGTTGCTGGGCCGTGTAATCAATATACTTGGTGAACCTGTTGACGGCCGTGGCCCAATCGAGGGCGACATGATAAGGATGCCACTTGAACGCAAGGCGCCGGGTGTCATCTTCCGCCAGCCGGTGAAGCAGCCGTTACAGACGGGTATCAAGGCCATCGACTCGATGGTTCCAATAGGCCGTGGCCAGCGTGAACTTATCATCGGCGACCGCCAGATAGGCAAGACTGCTATCGCCATCGACACCATCATCAACCAGCGTTCGGAATACGAGGCCGGGCGTCCAGTATATTGCATCTATGTGGCAATAGGGCAGAAGGCTTCGACCGTGGCACAGACTGTCAACGAGCTGCGTGAGCATAACGCCCTCGACTACACCGTGGTGGTTGCCGCCACTGCCGCCGACTCGGCTGCAATGCGCTACTACGCACCGTTTGCCGGTGTCGCTATCGGCGAGTATTTCCGCGACTCGGGTCGTGATGCCCTCATAATATATGACGACTTGTCGAAGCAAGCTGTCGCTTACCGCGAAATATCTCTGATTTTGAAGCGTCCTTCGGGCCGCGAGGCTTATCCGGGTGATATATTTTACCTGCACAGCCGCTTGCTCGAACGCGCAGCCAAGATTATCGAGAACGACGAAGTGGCAAAGGACATGAACGACCTGCCCGAGGTGATGAAGCCGCTGGTGAAAGGCGGTGGCTCGCTCACGGCACTCCCGATTATCGAGACGCAGGCCGGCGACGTATCGGCTTATATCCCGACCAACGTGATTTCAATCACCGATGGCCAGATATTCCTCGAAACTGGCTTGTTCAACCGAGGCATCCGTCCTGCAATCAACGTGGGTATATCGGTGTCGCGTGTTGGTGGTAATGCCCAAATCAAGTCGATGAAGAAAGTGGCTGGTACGCTCAAAATCGACCAGGCACAGTTCCGCGAGTTGGAGTCGTTCACCAAGTTTGGCGGTGACTTAGACGCAGTTACAGCCCGCACCATCGACAAGGGTCGCAAAAACGAGCAGCTGCTCATTCAGCCCCAATACACGCCAATGAGCGTCGAGGAGCAAGTGGCAGTAATCTATTGCGGAACTCAAGGCTTGCTTGAGAAAGTGCCGATGGACAAGGTTGCCGAGTTTGAGAAACTGTTCTTGCAGTTGCTCAAGACCAAGCACCAGGCCGACGTGCTCGACGTGTTGAAGAGCGGAGTAATCAACGACGACGTCAAAGCCAAGTTGACGGCTGCCGCCCGAGATATTACAAGTAAGTACAGTGTTTGAAAATAGCGGCAAATGGCAACATTACGAGAATTAAAAGGAAGAATCGGCTCGGTGGCATCGACCGAGAAAGTCACCAGCGCGATGAAGATGATTTCGTCGGCTAAGATGCACAAAAGCGAGCAGGCTCTCAAACGGCTTGTGCCGTTCCGCGACCAGATACAAACGGTCATGGGGCACTTGCTTGAGGCTGGCGGCGAATACAGCTCGCCGCTGATTGAAGTTCGTGATGTTAAGCAGCTGTCGATTGTAGTTTTAGGTTCTGACGATGGATTGTGCGGTGCGTACAACATCAACACTTTCAAGGGGCTTGTGAAGCTAATCGCCGACAGCCGTGCGCAGCATGGCAACGGGATTGAAATCACCATATACCCTGTGGGCAAGAAAATGGCGCGTGCAGTGAAGAAGTTTGCCGATGGCGACGACCATGTGTCGGTGGCCGAGGCTGGCATCAACACTCGCAGCACATCGGCCGAGATAAGCGATTTCACCGAGAAGATGAAAGACCTTTTCTTGCACGGCCATGCCGATAAAGTGTCAGTCCTGTACATGCACTACGTGACCCCGAGCCGCCAAGTGATGAAGACCGACCAGTTGCTGCCCGTCAGCCAGGAGGCATTAGCCGCCGCTGGCGGTGAGGCCGCAGGCACAAAGCCGAAGAATGCCAATGCGCCGTGCATCTTCGAGCCCGATGCCAACTCTATTTTCAATGCTGTCCTGCCGCTCTATATCAACTCGGTAGTACAAGAAATTTGCACCGAAAACAACGCCTCGGAGGCTGCGGCACGTGTCATGGCGATGCAGACCGCCAACGACAATGCACAGAAGTTGCTCGAAGAGTTGCAACTTGAATATAACAAGTTGCGCCAGCAGGGCATCACCACCGAGTTGCTCGACATATTGGGCGGACAGGTAGAAAGATGATAACAATAACAAATAGCAATGCTGCAACGGAGGCGCGTATTGCGCCTTCCGGGGCAGCTTGTTAAAAAACTCTTGCCACAAGCATGGAAATGCCAGCTACAGTGTGCGGCACAGTGCCGTCCATGGGCCAAGGCAATTCCTTAAAAAGATATTAAGCGAGGAATGGAAGTAAACATACCGGAGGCTTCACGATTCTCGCTCAAAACAAACAACATGATTTTGTTCCGGTATCATTTTTATATGATTTGACTTATCTATGACTATCAAAGATTATTTCTCATCCCTCTTCAAGGGGACATGGAGTCTGCTGCAAGGCATGCAAGTGACGGGAAAGGAACTTGTGACCCCGAAAATAACGAAACAATATCCCGAGAACCGCGGCAGCTTGGAAATCGCCGACAGGTTCAGGGCTACATTGAAGTTCGTTTATGATTCAGAAGGCAATCACAAGTGTATAGCTTGTGGGTTATGTCAAATGAATTGCCCCAACGGCACCATCCACATCGAAACCAAAATGGTGGAGATGCCCGACGGGAAGAAAAAAAGAAAACTGGACAAATATATGTATGACTTGGGAAGTTGCACGTTCTGCCAGTTGTGCGTGTTGTCGTGCCCTCATGGTGCGATAGAGTTTAGCAACGACTTCGAGCAAGCCGTTTTCACGCGCGGCAAACTTGTGCAGCAGTTGAACTATCTGCCCGAGAAAGAGCCGGCACCGGCTCCAGCTCCAGCAGCGGCCGCCAATGGTGACGCTACCAAAATAGAAAAATAAATAGAACTAAATAAATTATGGAATCTTTAGGAAGTATAATTGCGTATTTCATAATTGCAATTGCAATTATCGTGTTCTCGGTACTGGCAGTGACCTCGGGCAAGATTTTGCGTGCGGCTACTTATCTGTTATTCGTGCTGTTTGCCACGGCTGGAATCTATTTCCAGATTGGCTATGAATTTCTCGGCGCGGTGCAGATAGCCGTTTACGCTGGCGGCATCATGGTGCTGTTTGTATTCTCCATCTTACTGACACACAAGCCTGGAGCCAATGCCCCACGATTGGAAAACCACAAGCTGTGGTTGGGATTGAGTGCGGCTGTGCTTGGAGCCGGAGTGTGTCTATACTCATTGTTTGAATATGGCTCGATGATGGTGAGCCGGATGCCCGACAATTTCGACATCAACATCCATCAGATAGGCCAGGCATTGCTTAGCACCGACAAGTTTGGATACCTGTTGCCGTTCGAGGCAATCAGTGTCTTGTTGTTGGCATGTATAATAGGTGGTGTTGTAATTGCCCGTAAACGATAACACAGGAGGAAGCGAATTATGGAATTTACAATTTTAATGTATTTGGTTCCGGCCATGATAATGTTTGGCTGCGGAATTTACGGGTTTATAACTCGCAAAAATATGATAGCAATATTGATTTCGCTTGAATTGATGCTCAATGCGGTGGATATCAATTTTGCAGTGTTCAACCGCTTCTTGTTCCCTGGGCAGATGGAAGGCATGTTCTTCTCGCTGTTTGCCATTGGCTTGGCTGCGGCCGAGACGGCACTTGCCATAGCCATTGTCATCAATGTTTACCGTGCCGTAAGGAACGTGGATATTCGACAACTTACTAAAATGAAATTTTAAGTTCTATGGAATTATCATATACAGTTCTCGTTTTGATAATCCCCGTGTTCATGTTCCTGTTCTTAGGAATTGTAGGGGTTAAGTTAAGTAAGAAGGCAGCCGGGCTGTTGGGTACAACGGCAATGGGTATCACCACGGTGATAGCATACGCTGCGGCTCTCACTTATTTCTTCGGCGCAGACCAAGGCCAGGTCGTCGATGGGGTACGCCAGCAATTGACAGTGCTCGACATCACTTGGCTTGAGTTTACTAAAAACTTGGTGATAAAAATCGGTGTGCTTCTCGACCCGATTTCGGCAATGATGCTCATCGTCATTTCCACCGTGTCGTTTATGGTGCATCTCTACAGCCTTGGCTACATGGATGGTGAAAAAGGCTTCCAGCGTTACTACGCATTTTTGTCGCTGTTCACCTTCTCGATGCTCGGGCTTGTGCTTGCCACCAACATTTTCCAGATGTATATCTTCTGGGAGCTTGTGGGTGTTTCGTCCTACTTGCTTATCGGATTTTATTATACGTTGCCCGCTGCCGTGTCGGCTTCGAAGAAGGCGTTTATCGTCACTCGTTTCGCCGACCTCGGTTTCTTGGTGGGTATATTGATTTTGTCGTTCTATACCGACACATTCGATTTCATCACGCTCACAAGCAACCCGCAAGCAGCCATCTCGACTGCAGGAGGTGCCACATTCCTTGGCTGCTCGGTGATGACATGGGCGTTGACGCTCATTTTCATGGGCGGTGCGGGCAAGTCGGCAATGTTCCCGTTGCACATTTGGCTTCCCGATGCAATGGAAGGCCCTACACCAGTGTCGGCACTTATCCATGCCGCCACGATGGTTGTCGCAGGTGTTTACCTTGTGGCACGTATGTTCCCGGTTTATGCCGTTGATGCCACGGCACTCGACATAATCACTGTCGTGGGTGCGTTCACTGCATTCTATGCGGCAGCCGTAGCATGTGTGCAGAGCGACATTAAGCGTGTGCTTGCGTTCTCGACCATTTCGCAGATTGCGTTCATGATAACGTCGCTCGGCGTAGCAAGTCCCGAGTTGCACCATGGTGTGGGCTATATGGCTTCGATGTTCCACTTGTTCACTCACGCCATGTTCAAGGCATTGCTCTTCTTGTGTGCAGGTGCGATAATCCATGCCGTGCACAGCAACGAAATGTCGGCTATGGGTGGCTTGCGCAAGTATATGCCTATATGCCACATCGCATTCCTCATCGGTTGCTTGGCAATATCGGGCATTCCACCGTTTGCTGGCTTCTTCAGCAAGGATGAAATACTCGCCGCAGCCTACGCCAACAGTCCGCTTTGGGGCGTGTGGTTGTCGGTTGTGGCTGGCATGACGGCATTCTATATGTTCCGCCTTTATTATAAGATTTTCTGGTGGAACAATCCCGACTATGGCCACCACACTCCGCACGAGGCTCCGATGACTATGACTTTCCCGTTGATATTCCTCGGGCTTGTGTCGATAGTTGCAGGTTTCATTCCGTTTGGCGAGTTTGTCACTTGGAACCGTGAAGAGTATATCATACATCTCGACTGGACTATCGCTGGAACGAGCATCGTCATTGCCCTCATAGGTATCGGGCTTGCGACGGTGATGTACCGCAAGGAAAACGATATACCCGAGCGGCTTGCCAACCAGTTCCGCGGCTTGTGGACTGCTGCTTATCACCGCTTCTACATGGACGAGCTTTACCAGTTCATCACACATAAGATAATTTTCGCCCGCATCAGCAAGCCTATTGCATGGTTTGACCGCCGCATCATCGACGGCACAATGGACTTGCTGGCCAACGTCACCAATTCGGCATCGTTTGCCGTCCGCCGCATGCAGAGCGGAAGCGTGCAGACCTACGTGTGGTTCTACATCGTTGGTGCAGTTGCTGTGGCTGCGATAACCATAATATGTCTAATTTAATCGTGCAACGGTTACTATACTGAAAAACAACGAATATGATTTGGTCTAATATATTAATCTATTTTGTTATAATCCCGCTCTTGATGCTGGGTGGGTTGGCTTTGTGTAAAAACATAAAGCAAGTGCGTGCCGTTGCCGTGGTAGGTGCAACAGCTTTGATGGCACTTGCCATCTATCTTGTAGTTGAGTTCCTCGGTCTTCGGGCTGCTGGCAACGATGCCGAAATGCTATTCACCGAGGGTGCGGTGATGTGGTTCGAGCCACTTAACATTCACCTTGCACTGGGCGTGGATGGCATATCGGTTGTGATGATTTTGCTTTCGGCGTTCATTGTGTTTGCCGGTGTGTTTGCTTCATGGAAGATGGACCCGCTGCCAAAGGAGTTTTTCATGTGGTTCTGCCTGTTGTCAACGGGTGTGTTTGGCTTCTTTATCTCGATAGACATGTTCACCATGTTCATGTTCTATGAGGTGGCTCTTATTCCCATGTACCTGCTCATCGGCGTGTGGGGTAGCGGCAACAAGATGTATTCGGCGATGAAGCTGACACTCATGCTCATGGGCGGCTCGGCATTCCTGATGCTCGGCATCTTGGGCATATATTTCCATTCTGCCCCTGCCGGCCAACCGTTGACAATGAACATACTTGAAATAGCAAGCAACAACGCCGTGCCTCATTCGTGGCAATACTTCCTGTTCCCGATGACGTTTGTCGGTTTCGGCGTGCTTGGTGCAATGTTCCCGTTCCACACATGGTCGCCCGACGGTCACGCATCGGCGCCCACTGCCGTGTCGATGCTCCACGCAGGTGTGCTTATGAAACTTGGTGGATATGGCTGCTTCCGCATCGCCATTTTCTTGATGCCATACGCTGCCAACGAGCTGGCTTGGATATTCCTCACGTTGACTGGTATAAGTGTCGTTTATGGTGCATTCAGCGCATGTGTGCAGACCGACCTCAAGTATATCAACGCTTATTCGTCGGTAAGCCACTGTGGCATGGTGCTTTTTGCAATCTTGATGCTTAACACCACCGCAATGACTGGTGCTGTGCTTCAAATGCTCTCGCACGGCTTGATGACGGCACTGTTCTTTGCCTTGATTGGTATGATATACGGACGTACCCACACTCGCGACATACGCAAGATGGGCGGTTTGATGCAAATCATGCCGTTCCTTGGCGTGGGATATGTGATTGCCGGTCTGGCTTCGCTCGGGTTGCCTGGATTGAGCGGTTTCGTTGCCGAAATGACAATATTTGTCGGCTCGTTCCAGCATGCCGATATGTTCCACCGCGTGTTCACAATAGTAGCTTGCTGCTCAATCGTGATTACGGCTGTTTACATCTTGCGAGTTGTTGGCAAGTTGCTTTTTGGTGCAGTGCAAGACGAGCATCACCGCACGCTCACCGATGCCGAGTGGCACGAACGCCTCTCGACGGTTACGCTCATCCTTGCTGTGGCAGCTATTGGTTGCTTCCCTAACTTCTTCAGTTCAATCATAACTGAGGCTGCCGAGCCAATCATGAAATTGTTTGCATAACTCACCGAAGTGTTGAATCTTGATAAATAGAAATTAGAAACAATGGATTATTCACAATTTTTATATATGCCGCAAGAATTAGGATTGTTGGTCGTATTCTTGCTTGTGTTTTTGTTCGACACTTTTGCCCCTCGCCGTTGCCAGTCGTCGCTGCCAGTGCTGACTGTGGTGCTGTTTGGCATCTTCACGGTGTGCAATTATTTCATGATGGTGCGTGGCACGGCGTTCAGCGGAATGTATGAAAGCACTGCTGCAACGTTTGTCATGAAAGCCATTCTCAATGTGGGTGTGTTGATAGTGTTCATCCAGTCAATCAAGTGGGCCAATAGCGAGGCAATGGCTGTTCGCCGTGGCGAGTTCTATGAATTGCTGTTGCTGACAGTGTTCGGAATGTACTTGATGATTTCGTCGCGCCACTTCTTGCTGTTTGTCATCGGCCTCGAAACGGCCTCTCTGCCGCTTGCCGCATTGGTGGCATTCCACAAGAAGCGTTACGAGTCGCACGAAGCTGCCGCTAAGTATATGTTCACGGCCATCTTCTCATCGGCTATCTTCTTGATGGGATTGTCGTTTGTCTATGGCCTTTTCGGTTCGCTATATTTCAGCGACATCGCTTATCAGGTGGTTAACAACACGTCGGCCATGCTCGTTGTTGCAATTGCTTTTGTCATTGCAGGCATCGGGTTCAAGCTCTCGCTTGTGCCGTTCCACTTGTGGACAGCCGATGTTTACCAAGGTGCTCCCACGCCTGTCACTTCTTACCTCTCGGTGATTTCAAAAGGCGCCGCCGCATTTGCATTCATGGTGCTTTTGGTACAGGTGTTCGGTGCTGCTTATTCCAAGGTGTGGGAATGGATGCTCTATGCAATCATCATTCTCACCATCACGCTTGGTAACTTATTTGCCATTCGCCAGCGTAACATCAAGCGATTCCTCGCGTTCTCGTCTATTTCACAGGCAGGTTACATAATGCTCGGTGTTATCGGTGCCAACGAAATTGGTTTGGCGTCGCTCATGTATTATGTGCTGGTTTACATCGTTTCCAACCTTGCCGCATTCGGCGTGGCGTTTGCCATCGAGCAACAGAGCGGCAAAGTATCGATTGACGATTACAACGGCCTGTACAAGACCAACCCTTGGTTGTCGTTCACGATGATGCTTGCAATGTTCTCGCTTGGCGGTATCCCACCGTTTGCCGGATTCTTCAGCAAGTTCTTCATCTTCCTTGGCGCACTTGAGTGTGGCGAGGTGTCGATTTACATACTTGTGTTGATAGCGTTGATAAATACAATCATATCGCTCTACTACTATCTGCTTGTAGTGAAGGCAATGTTTATCAGCCCCGACGAATGTTCAATCCCCAATTTCCGTTCGAGCTGCGGTGAGAGGGTAGCATTGACGGTGTGCGCATTGGGCATTATCCTCGTAGGTATCGCCAGCTGCATCTATACCTTCCTTGTCGAAACTGCACAAGATGGAACCACGATGTTTGGTTTACTGAACTGACGATAATTTTGACATGTAATTATAATGTGGCGCATGTGTGGCGATTAATTCGCATGCGTGTGCCACTTTTTATTTTGCAAAATAGATTTCTCGGCATCTGAACATTGTTCCTTCGCATCTCATTGTGGGGCGAATTGAAGTGAAAACCGAGTAGAGTAAAGTGTATTACAGTAAAATAACAAATGTGAATGAAAAACGAGGTATTATATGTATTGCTAAATAATTATGCCGACCATGAGGCTGTGTTTCTTGCCTCGGCGATTGCATGTGACGAACATGGCATAAAAGCAAATCCCAAATATGTAAATAAAGTGGTTGCGCCTACGTTGGATGCCGTTCGCTCATGCAGTGGGTTTTGCACGATACCCGACTATTCGTTTGACACGATGCCCGACGAATATGCAGCATTGGTGTTGATTGGTGGGTTTGGTTGGCTCGATGAGCAATTGGCTGGCAGGGTGGTGCCAATTGTCGGTCACGCAATTGAGCGTGGAATTATAGTTGGAGCCATCTGCAATGCGGCTTCTTTTCTTGCAAAGCATGGTTTCCTGAATGCTGTCAGGCACACAGGCAATGGGCTGCAGCAATTGCAGTTGTGGGGAGGAAGTAGCTATACGAATGCGGCTGGTTATGCGAATGTGCAGGCTGTTGCCGACCAACGTATTGTTACGGCCAATGGTTCGGGATATTTGGAATTTGCCAAAGAACTCCTGTTGCTGCTGCAAAACGAGTCGCCCGAGCGGATAGAGATGTTTTACCGATTCAATAAGGATGGTTTTGTTAAGCTAAGTCAATCGGTTGATTAGCATGGAGCTGTCAGATTGGTTTAAAGGATTTGAAAAGGGAATTGCCCGGCTGCCTGAAGGCGAACGGGCGATTTTCTTTGCCGAGTGTGGCAAAAATTGTGTCAAAGGTGGTGTCTTGCAAGTGTATAAACGCATATATGACGAAGCTTGTGGTGACATTGACACCTTTTTTGTAAAAGCAAATGAATTGCCCGGTGTGAAAGGAGAGATTGTGCAGAGTGGGAGTGTTTATCGTCTGATTTTCACCGAATGCACATGCCGGCTGCATTAAGGGGGATATGTCGGTACACCGTTGCTGTGCGAGTGTTCTCGCCAAAGTGTCATATATGCGATGCAGGTGCTTTGGCCCGAGCGAAAATTCAGCGTAAAGCTGCGCCATTCAATCCTGCAAGGCGCACCCGATTGCACATTAGATGTTGAACTCCTGCGTTGATGGCTTTTTGTATTGTAGTGGTCGCAAATTACATTTATATGTTGTAGAACTGTCATATCATGGTGGCTCGTTACTGCCTCAATTACAGCATATTGCAACCGCCATCGGGCTATCTCGATGGCGTATCAGAATAGAGCATATTTATAACATTGTAGAGCTGTGGCGTGCCGCGGCTCATTTATTGCTACATTGTAAGTGTTTGTCATACAATCGAATGCAATCTGCACAGACGAGCCGCGGCACGCCACACGGCTGTCTCAATAAAATTTTAACATTAGTTTGTGATGGCTGCCAAGTTACGATTTGCCGCAATGTGGGGATAAGTTGGACAACAT
>CALUMJ010000053.1 GCA_944321715.1 uncultured Muribaculaceae bacterium
TAACTTTTCCATTTTTTACCATATTGATCACTCTTTTTATAGCCTCTTGTTCATCGTCTATTACAGGAAAGTTGGCGTCTCAATGGTGCTTGCTATAGCCGTTGTTATAACATTGTGTGACCAAGTTTCATCAGGCATAATAAAAGATGCTGTGTGCCGGCTTCGCCCCACACGAAATCCAGATATTTCATCTTTGATACACGTGGTGAATGATTACCGTGGAGGTCAATATGGATTTGTAAGTAGCCATGCGGCCAATTCGTTTGGCGTGGCGACATTTTTGTTGCTTGTGTTCCGGAACAAAATGTTTACATGGGTGATTTTATTGTGGGCGGCAGTGTTGTCATACAGCCGCATTTACTTGGGTGTGCATTTCCCTGGAGATATTATATGTGGAGGGTTACTCGGCAGTGCTTTGGGAGCATTGGTCTATTTGTTGTATGTGCGTATAAAAAGAGCCTGGACCATTATATCTTATAAAGGAAATGATGCATTATTATTATCAGTGACTACAGTCGGTAACATTTTGTTGCTTGTAGTTATCGCTGCGATAATTTATGCGATGAAATGAAAAAAAATTTTATTTTATTTGGTAGTTAAAAATAATACTCCTAAATTTATACCAAGTAAAAGATATTTGTATTAACAACTAAAATAGTAGGTATCATGACAAAAACAATTTCATTTAACGAACTCCGTCGCATCAAAGACAGTTTGCCTGATGGCTCAATGCGTGAAATAGCTGACAAATTGAACGTAACGGTTCAAACTGTGAGGAACTATTTCGGTGGTTCAAACTATGAATACGGTAAGAATTGTGGTGTACACATTGAGCCAGGACCCGACGGTGGCATAGTAATACTTGACGATACACAAATCTACGATATGGCAATTGAGATTCTGGAGAAGCAACAGAAAGAATCATAAGGAAATTGTGCATATCGTTATTTTTTGTTTAAATGTATGCAAGACGGGACTTCGTGGCAAATCCCGTCTTGCAATGTATGTGCGACATAAAGCGGAGTAGTAACACAATAAAGCAAGTAATATGGAAAAGCAAAGTAAATTGATAACCATCGCCATACATACTTATGAAAAAGCGGTGATATTGAAAACGTTGCTGGAGAAAGAAGGGATTAAGGCTGTTTTGCACAACGTCAATCTTATCCAGCCAGTAGTTTCATCGGGAGTGCGTGTTAGGATTCATGAAGAAGATTTGCCATTGGCTTTGAAAATAATAGAATCATCATCGATATTGAAGCATAGTGGCGAAGAAACGTTGGGTGGTAACACTGTCTTGGTACCAGTGGATTTTTCGGAATATTCTGATAAGGCATGTGCTATAGGATTTGACTTTGCGTATAGGTTGGGTGGCGAAGTGGTTTTATTTCACACGTTTCTTGACCAAAAGTATGCAGGCATTTTCCCGCTTGATAGCGACGAATATGAATCTAATCCCAAGGAAGTAGCAAGCCGTGCCGAGGTTGAGCGATGCGCAAATGAGAAAATGGATAACTTAAAGGATAAAATAAAACACAGGATAACCGAAGGACACATACCTGATGTGGAATTTACAAGTATCGTTACTGAGGGTGTGCCTGAAAACGAAATCATTGATTATTCCAAGGAGATACGACCTGTGGTAATTGTCATGGGAACCCGTGGAAAGAACAAAAAAGAAGCCGACTTGATGGGTAGCGTGACGGCCGAAGTGCTTGATGCCGACAAATATCCTGTTTTTACTGTACCAGAAAACATGACTTTGTCGCACATTGATGAGATAAGCAATGTTATATTTTTCAGCAATCTTAGGCGGCAAGATTTGTTGTCGTTTGATGTGTTTGCAAGGTTATTCAACAAGCAGGACATGAATGTAACTATTGTTCCGATTGTAGAAAAAAATGAAACGGAAGTTACGGAAGGGCTTGATGCTCTTTTACGATATTGTAATCAACATTACCGGCTTTATAAGTTCAAGACAAAAGTTATAGATGAATCGAGTTTCATAGAAGATTTCAATGAATTTGTGAAGTCGAGTAAAGTAGATTTGATAGTGATACCAAATAAGAAGAAAAATATATTCACAAGGCTTTTCAAGCCAAGCGTGGCACATAAGATGCTGTTTCACTATGATACGGCCATGCTTGTGGTGCCAGTATAAAAAATACGAGAAAAAGAATGAATACGAACATAACAAACAGCCTTATTAAATATGTAGCTTCGTTGGCACGTAAAAAAGTGCGAGAGGAAGAGGGTTGTTTCGTTGCCGAGGGTACTAAATGTGTAAAAGACACTTGGGATTATTTTAATTGCCGCATGATAATAGCCACAAAAGCATGGTATGAACAAAATGGGCATAGTGGGCATTTAGATAAAATAATATTTGCTAACGGCCAGCAAATGCAGCGAATGTCGCAATTGACAACGGCTTCGGACGTTATTGCTGTTTATGACATACCCGAGAGGGAAATAATCGACAGTGACATACGCAATGGCTTGAATGTGGTGCTTGAGAATATCCAAGACCCTGGTAACTTGGGAACAATAATAAGGCTTTGCGACTGGTTTGGTGTAAAAAATATATTTTGCAGTCAGAATACTGTAGATGTGTATAATCACAAAGTGATACAAGCGACAATGGGGGCTATATCGCGAGTATGTGTCAAGTATTGCAATCTTGAAGAGTTGCTTGAACAGTATTCCGATATGCCGATATATGGAACTTCGTTGCAGGGCAAGAATATATATAAGGCCGATTTATCGCCTGTAGGTTTCGTTATTTTTGGAAATGAAGGTCGAGGCATGTCGCAACCTCTTGTTGAGTTGTCGAAAACGAAGTTGCGTATTCCATCATATCCAGTCAATGCTTATACATCTGAATCACTTAATGTGGGGATAGCTGCAGCGATAACAATAGGTGAGTTCAGACGACGTGTTATAATGGAAACAAAGGGAATGTGATGGGGAACAAGACTAAGGTGACGTATGTGTGCAGCAATTGTGGCGCAGATTCTCCAAAGTGGATTGGACGTTGTCCCAATTGCGGGGAATGGAATACATACGTGGAAGAAGTTGTACCTGCAAAGCCTTTAAAAACTTCGCTTGAGAATAAGTCTAAGGATAAGGCCTTGCCTGTGAAGATTACAGAAATTCAATCGGAGAAAGAGGTACGCATCACATTGCCGAGTGGTGAACTAAACAGAGTTCTCGGCGGCGGTCTTGTGCCTGGGTCAATAATACTTGTCGGAGGTGAGCCGGGCATTGGCAAGTCAACGCTGATATTGCAAAATGTGTTGCGAATACGTAGCCGCAAGGTGCTGTATGTATCGGGCGAGGAAAGTGTGCAACAGTTGAAGATGAGAGCCGACCGCATAGGTGGCTATGGCGAAGGGTGTGAATGTTACATAGTGTGTGAAACGTCGCTCGAAACCATCTTTGAAAGCATAGAAAGCTGTTCTCCTGGACTTGTAATCATTGATTCGATTCAGACAATTGCAACAGACGCATTGGACTCGGCAGCAGGGAGTGTGGCACAAGTGCGTGAATGCGCATCGGCATTGTTGAAGTATGCCAAAACTTCGGGTACACCAGTAATTCTCATCGGGCATATTAATAAAGAGGGTAGCATTGCTGGACCGAAGGTATTGGAGCATATAGTTGATGCGGTGCTTCAGTTTGAAGGCGACCGGCACTATATGTATAGGATATTACGTTCGATTAAGAATCGTTTTGGAAGCACTTCTGACATAGGCATATATGAGATGGAACAGAACGGATTGCGCGAAGTGAAAAATCCGTCTGAAATGCTATTGTCGCAGAATCTCGAAAATTATGCCGGTGTGTGCATTGGCGTGACTTTGGAGGGGGCAAGGCCGTTCTTGATAGAAGTTCAAGCCTTGGTTAGTACGGCTGCATACGGTACAGCGCAACGGTCGGTAACCGGGTTTGATTATAAGCGCATGAATATGTTGCTTGCCGTGCTTGAAAAGAAGGTGGGCTTTAAACTTGCGCAGAAAGATGTGTTCTTGAATATTGCTGGGGGCTTCAAAGTTAATGACCCGGCTATCGACTTGGCTGTGATATGTTCCATTCTGTCGTCAAACGTAGATATAGCCATAGCTCGTGAAACTTGCGTTTCGGGCGAAGTGGGTTTGTCGGGCGAAATAAGGCAGGTCACACGCATTGAACAGAGGATTAGTGAGGCCGAGAAACTTGGGTTTAAAAATATCATCATTCCGAAGAATAATGACAAAGGGTTGGATTTCAGCCGGTTTAAAATCAATATTGTGCAAGTAGGAGGCGTAGATGAAGCTTTTAGATTCTTATTTGGCTAAAGGTTGGTGTTAATTAATGCAAAAATAGAATTTGCCATTAAACCAAATACTATTTTCCCAGTCAAAAGAGTACATAAAGACTAATAAAGCTTCAAACAACACTAACTTTTTCACGAAACATATTTACGTTTCCCACTGTGAAGTATCAAGACGTACATAAATTTTGATTTGTAAAGTTATTCATAAAAGCCCTGCCGCATGGTTGCCGCAGGGCTTTTTGATTTGTTGAATTTCATGCAATGTAAACAAATATTAATTACATTTTAGTATGACTATGTCGGTGGTTTAGGGATAGTTTGAATTAATAATCGCATCACTCTATTTTGGGGTGTTGTAATATCTCAATATGTTTTGAGCGAAATTGCGCATCTTTATGCGCACAGGTTCGGGTTCTAATATTTCCACTTGGTCGATTTGGGCAAATATGAGCTGGTAGAAGTCGAATGTGGGGCGCAGATGGTATTCAAATGTTGCCGAATCTTCGTCGCTCGCGATTTCGTGTTGCGATTCGTGCAGTGGCAAGGTGCGGATGTAGTTGACAAATAAGTCGTATGCCCGGAGTACAATGCGTTGAATAGGCTCGCCCGAAGTTATAATGCCACAGCAGCCTTCAAAATAGCTATATGCGTCGAAGTCGTTTTTCATCTTGAATTTGCGGCCAGTATCGTGGATTTCCGAAATACGGTCGAGTGCATATATGCGATACACGTCACTTGGTTTTATGCCCCTTCTGCTGTTCTTGTCGGAATAATAAGGGCTTCGAGCCACTACGTACCATCGGCGTTTTACCACCTTCAGCAAGTAAGGTTCCATGTCAAACGTGTTGGTATCGGGATTGCTAAAACCTTGGTATGTAATGCTTAGTACGCTGTTGCGGCGCATGGCTTCGGCGATGAGCGTCAGCCACGTTTGGCCCGATGGGATTTCCTCGAATATAATTCTGTCTTCTAATTTGTTATCGACCTGTATTTGATTCAATGTGGCATAGGAGCTGATAAGCCAGTTGCGCAGGTTGTTGCCATCGATACGCTCGGGTTCGTCGATATAATAACGGTAACCATCTTTCCTGTCACATTCAATATACACGTCAAAGATGTCTTTGATGGCTTTTTGGTGGTTATGGAAAGTGCGTAAGGGCAATTCTTCGCCATATCCCAATCCGCTTTCTTGCCACAGCTCACTGATTTCTTGAAATGTAAGTCGCTTGTGCCGCCGCAGGATATCCATCAACCATACATAGCGTCCAAAAAGATTTGCTGCCATAGTCTTGCTGTTTAATGTTCTGCTACAAAGTTACATAATTACTTATGCCAAACAGTGGCATAAGTGTGTTTTCTTTCACCGGTTCGCAATTTTTCTCATGTTGTGCCATGTTTTGGCATTTGATGGATTTTACTTTGCAGTACAGAAAAAACCAGAACTTCTAAGCTGAATTATTATGGAAACAAAGAACAACGAAATTATGGCAAAGGCATTGATGAAAGATGCATGGGACAAACTGTCGGAAGAATTCTCTTGGAACGAACAGCTGTTGGAGAGATACAAGGACAAAGTAAACTGGGATGAGGTTTCGCGCAATAAATTGGTAGATGACGAAGTGTCGCAGTTGAAAGCTCAAATGCTCCAAGAAAAAGAATAATTGTTATAACTTTGAAAAGTCATACACGCATAGTATTATTAATTGAATATTAGCGATGAAAGCAATATCAGGTCATGACGTAAAGATATTCACCGACAATATCGAAGCAAGTGCCATCGAACAAATAGAGCAGTTGCTAAGCATCCAGGCGTTCAGCGGTTGTAAAATACGCATTATGCCCGATGTCCATGCAGGGGCTGGGTGCGTTATAGGTTTCACCGGTAACCTTGGCGACAAGGTGATACCCAACATTGTAGGGGTTGACATTGGTTGCGGTATCCTTGTGCAGCCGTTTGCTTGCACTGGGGCAATCGGCTATCATGCTTTGAACGAGTATATACTGCATAATATTCCATCGGGTAGGAACTTCCGTGACAATCGTTTCGCCCCACTTCCGCAAGAATACATGGACGATTACCGTGAGAGCAAGGAACTAATCAAGCAATTGCGTTGCTATCGGGAATTGAAAGAAACCAAGCGGCTCAACTTGTCGATAGGCTCGCTTGGTGGAGGAAATCATTTTATCGAATTAGATAAGGACAAGTGTGGACTATATTACCTTGTGGTACACACAGGTAGTCGCAACCTCGGTAAGCAGGTAGCACAGATTTACCAGAAACTTGCGGTCAAGTGTCAATCGGGCTGGGGCGAATTGATTGAAGAACAGAACCGCTTGATTGCTGAATACAAGCAGGCTGGGCGAAAAAATGAGCTACAAGATGTCATACGCCAGTTGCACAATTCATTCAAGATGCGCAAACCTGCAATTCCTCCCGATTTGGCATTTTTGGAAGGTGGCTTCCGTGACGATTATTTGCATGATATGCGCTTGTGCCAGCAATGGGCAAAAATAAACAGGCGCATGATTGTTGGGCTTATCATGGACTACCTTGCCGGGAATGGTGTTGCAGAAAACTACGGTGCCGAGCAGCAGTTTGAGAGTGTACATAACTACATAGGCGATGACAACATAATTCGCAAAGGTGCCATTTCGGCACGTGAAGGTGAGAAATGTATTATTCCATTGAATATGCGCGACGGCTCACTCATCTGCATAGGCAAGGGCAATGAGGATTGGAACAATTCGGCTCCACATGGCGCAGGGCGCATCATGAGCCGTAGCCAGGCTTTCAGGCAAATCAGCATGGACGATTACCGCCTGTCGATGCAAGGAATTTATAGTGAAAGTCTTTCGGAAGAAACAAAAGACGAGTCGCCGATGGTGTACAAACCGAAAGACGAAATAATCGGTAATATAAGCGACACGGTGTCGATAGTGAATTTAATTAAACCAATTTACAATTTTAAAGCTGCCGAATAATAACGTCATTAAAAAATGCTAATTTTGTGAATTATTTTGATAAACGACAATAGGTCACGAATGACATGAAAGAAATAAATCCTAAAGACACGACTCGTGCCTACGCATTTGAAATGTGGATGGATGCACCTATGCCGATGCTTACTTTTTTCAGGACGATAGATGTAACTCGTCTTGTGAAGATAAGCAAGCAAAAGAGATTGAAGTTTAATATGCTGATGTGTTGGTGTATAGGACGTGCAGCGAGCAGCATTAAGGAATTCTATATGCTCCCTGTCGGGCGTAAGTTGATGCAGTATGACAATATTGCTGTTTGTACCATTGTGGCTAATCGAGAGGGTGAAGTGAGTTCTTGTGATATACCATTTTCAAATGATTTGCAAAGGTTCAACGGTGATTATATGCAGCTGACGACGCAAGTAGCAGAACGTTGCGAAAACCACGATTTAACAGATAGCATGGTTATCGGCACTTCGGCCCTCGCGCAATATGAGATAGATGGGGCTGTAGGCATGTATAGCGGTGTGTTCAATAATCCTTTTCTGATATGGGGTAAATATAAGAAGCGTTTTTTAAGGACGACATTAACTGTTTCTTTTCAGTTTCACCATATGCAAATGGATGGTGCACATGCTGCATGTTTTTTTAATAATTTACAGGAAGAAATCAATAAATTGCACGTGGGTTGAATAGTGAGTTGGATTTATCATTAATGACGTTATAATTATGGGAAAATATGTGTGTCAGTTGTTAACAGAACGCTTAATACTTCGTCCATGGGAAGAAGCTGATGCGGAAGCGTTGTATAAGTATGCGCAAAATCCAGCTATCGGCCCAATTGCTGGATGGCCTCCGCACACTTCAGTGGAAGATAGTTTGAATATTATCCGCACAGTTTTTGCCGCTCCTGAAACATACGCAGTTGTTCTGAAAGCGACAGGAGAACCAGTGGGAAGTGTCGGAATTATGTTTGGTGACGGACTTCATAGTGCGTCGATGAAACAAGGCGAGGCCGAAATAGGTTATTGGATTGGTGTGCCTTATTGGGGCAATGGGTTGATACCCGAGGCTGTACGCTGCTTATTGCGGCGTTGCTTTGAAGATTTGGGAATGACAGCTGTGTGGTGCGGCTATTATGATGGCAATATAAAGTCGCGCCGTGTGATGGAGAAATGTGGTTTCCGTTTCCATCATACCGAAGCGGGTAATATTTCACCGTTGGGAGATGTACGTACTGAACATTTCATGAGAATGACAAAAGATGAATGGATTGCAACAAGCCAAGATTCTATATAATAGAAGAGCTGTGACTGTTGGCAGATATTTGAATAAACAATTCGGCACGTGGCGTGAGGGCCTACGTGCCGAAAACATTTATTTAGGAAAAATATATATGCGCTTCTTACTTGCTAAGAGTAGCTTGCACTTGGTCGTTTGGTACCATTTCTTCTTTGAAGACATAAGCACCAGTCTTGGGCGACTTTACCATTTTGATAACCTTGCTGTAAGTACGCCCTTCACCTTTTTGCAGGGTTGCTACGGTTTTCTTTGCCATGGGAGGATATTATTATTTAATTTCTTTGTGAACAGTAACTTTTTTCAGATAGGGGTTGTATTTTTTCAATTCGAGCCTACCTGTAGTGTTTTTGCGGTTTTTTGTGGTGATGTAACGTGACATTCCTGGCACACCGCTTGCCTTTTGTTCGGTACATTCAAGAATTACTTGTATTCTGTTACCTTTTGCTTTCTTTGCCATTTTTGTTCAATGTTTAAAGTTGTGTGAGATGACCTTTCTTGGCTGCTTGTTTCAAGGCAGCATCAAGCCCGATTTTATTGATTAAGCGTAATCCCGAAGCCGACAGTTTGAGTCGAATCCATGTGTCTTGTTCTACCCAATAGAATTTTTTGGAGAACAGGTTCACGTTGAATTTACGCTTTGTCCTCCTCTTCGAGTGCGATACGTTGTTACCGGTCATCGCCCTTTTGCCTGTGATTTGACAAACTTTTGACATGGCTGTAGTATTTTTAATCTTTTGTTTCTAATAATTTTATTTATTGCACTTGAGGTTTGCCGTGGCATTTTAAAAGAAAGCCAGCCTTGAAACGATAGCACAAAAACATATTGACGACTACTCTGCTTGTGGCATCGGTGGCGAAAAGATAAAGTTGGAGAAGTATTGCACACCGGCCAGCATGGGCAGCCGCTCAATCGACCAAACAGTCTGTTTCTCGGGAGTTTAGCATCATTTTCCCGACTACGCAGCTGTAAGGCAATCTCAACATGTCTTGGTGCGTTTCTTGTTATAGGCAAGCATAAGCCGCTGCTTACTTCAAGAATTGCGCCGCAAAGTTAGTATTTTATATTAAAATATGCAACAATAGCAATGATGGCATTATGATTTTTTTTCAATTAAAGCCACTGCGTATGCTGCAATACCTTCGCCACGGCCTGTGTAACCAAGGCGCTCGGTTGTTGTGGCCTTGATTGATATGCAATCGGTTGGGCAACCTATGCAACGGGCAAGTTGGTCCTGCATTGCTGGTATGTGTGGGTTAAGTTTCGGCTGTTCGGCACATACTGTCACGTCGGCATTACCAAATTCGTAACTGTGTTCATGTAGCAAGTGCATAACTTGCGCTAATAACCGCCTGCTGTCAATGCCCTTGTATTGAGGGTCGTTGTCGGGGAAATGGTAGCCTATGTCGCGCAGATTGGCCGCACCCAGCAGGGCATCGCACAAAGCGTGTATAAGAACGTCGGCATCGCTATGCCCCAGAAGTCCCAAATGATAAGGTATTTTGATGCCCCCAAGCCATAAGTCACGACCTTCGACAAGCCGGTGTACATCAAATCCCATTCCTATGCGTATCATTGTTGTAATATTGTTATGCGTTTTATCTGCGTCCGAGCAATTCTTTTATGCCGTCCATGTCGAAAGTGAGCGTGAACCTCAGTGTTTGGTCGAGAGGGCTGCTTTGCGCTGTAGCAATCATGTAGGCGGCATCAAGGCGGATAACGTTGAGTGCAAATCCTGCACCGAAGCCGAAGTATTTTCGGTCGCCTTTCATGGCGTTCTCGTAGTAATATCCTCCACGCAAAAAGAATTGCTGGTTATAGTTATATTCGAGTCCGAATGAAATATTTATTTCCTTCAATTCTTCGCTGAAACCACCTGGAGCATCACCGAACGACTTGAATATGCCTGTTATTGGTGACATGTCTTGCCATTCTTGCAAGTCGTCCCAGTATGGTGAGTCTTCGGCACTTCCTTCTTCGTAGTCCGACGTGCGGGGCTTTGTCGGCACTAATAGTTTGTTGAAGTCGAGTGACGCAGCAAGCGTGTGGTAGTCGGCAAGGGGGAATGCGAATGTCGTACCGATTTTAAGGTTTGTGGGAAGGAATGCGTTTTCAGTGCCTCCATCGTATGACACTTTTGAACCGATATTTGATATGTTGAACCCCCATGACCACTGGCATTCATTGCGGCCGATGATGGGATATGTGGTGTAATATCCCGAAATGTCGGCGGCGAATGCCGATGCTCCACTTAAAGCCTCGTCGGATGCTTCGTTAAATCCAAGGTTGGAATAGATGTAACGCAACACGACACCCATAGAGAATTTTTCACTCAGTTTTCTTGAATATCCTATGTCGAATGCCATTTCATAGGGGTTGACCGATGAAATGACGTTGTTCTCACCATCGGTATTGGTTATTTCGCCAAGGGTGAAGTATCGCAACGATGCGCTTATAGCCTGATTGTCCTCGCTGCCGAATTTCCAATAGCCAGCTGCGTTTAAGAGTGCAATGTCGTTGACCAGCTTGCGTAACCAAGGGGTATAAGAAATTGAAATTCCAGCTGAACTGTAGGCGAAGGCGTACTTCGATGCATTCCAATATTGAGAGTTGGCATCGGGGTCGGTGGCCGCTCCCAAGTCGCCCATTGACGCACCACGTGCATCGGGAGCGATGTTGAGCGATGTGACACCTGTTGTCACTGGGTTAAATTCGTTTTTTTGGGCATTTATTTTAAATGTTGCTATGGTTGTCAAAACCATGGCAACTGCCGCTATTGCAATTATCCTTTTTTCCATCAATCGAAGTTTATATTACCTATTTTAGTTAACTGCAAAATAGCAATATTATTGTGTTTCACTTCACCTTCATGCGCAGCACTTCATGTTGCTCGATGGTGGCTGTGATTTGTTGCCCTATTGCTAATTGCAAGTCGGTATCGGGTCGGCAAACGAAAATATAGTCCCCGATTTTCAATGTCATGAATTGGCTGACATATTCCACTATCTCGTCGATATTGTGCCACATCATTGCAGAATTGCCATTGAAGCATACTTCGCCATTGATGCTTACAGTGAAGTTTATTCCAGTGCTGGCTTGTGGCAGTTGTGAAATGTTGATGAAATCGCCAATAACTGCTGCGCCATCGAAAGCATTGCGCAGTGCCCCGGAGGGGCTTGATGCCTCTACCGATAGTCCTACGGAAACTTGGTCGTAATATCGCGGAGCAAATTTGCGTGCTATATTCTTGCCAAGGCGACAAATATGCACTACCAATGTCGGTGCAAAATTGAAATTGTCGGCAAAGTCGGGAATGAAAAAAGGTTTTCCGTCTTTGAGTAAAGATGAGTCGCACATCAAGAAAACTTCGGGCATAGAGTTGCTATCTTGTGCGTCATGCCCGTAATTTTGTCGTATTCCTATTATTTTCATTTTGGCAATCTATGTTTCTCGTCAAGACGATTGTACATCACTGCAAGGTGTGCATATATCGATGTGTTTTGTATGACTATGTCGCCACTTGCTTTGATGCGGAAAGGGGTGAAATTCCATATTGCTTGAAGTCCGCAGGCAATCATTGTGTCGGTAGCATCTTGTGCATGTTCGACAGGAACAGCAAGTATTCCAATTTCGGTATCTAATTCTTTTTGTTTTGTGCCAAGTTCGTCCATGCTGTAAACAGGCACTCCACGAATATTTTTTCCAATGACGGCAGGGTCGATGTCAAATCCGGCAACTATGTTAAGCCCGTATTGGATTAAACCTTGGTCTTGAATCAATGCCGAACCCAGGCTTCCCACGCCAATCATGAATGCCTTGTGCTCGATGCCGAATCCCAAGAAGTCGGCAAGTTCGCCCACCAATGTTTCTACTTCATATCCGATACGCGTTTTTCCTCGAATATTCAAGAATGACAAATCCTTAGCAATCTGTGAGGCATCAACGTTAATTTCCTTAGCAATCTGTGTTGATGACACGTATTCCACATTATTGGACTTGAGCAATCGCACGTAGGCAAGATACCACGGCAGCCGCCGCAGTGTCGGTTCGGGTAATATTAATTTTGCAACGCTTTTATCTTCCATTATGAAGGAACTATTACCATGCAAAGTTACGCATAAATCTCCTATGCCCAAAACGTAACTAAAATGAGTAGCAAATAATTGCCAAGCCAAACTTTATGCTTGACTTGGCAATTACTTGTGAATGTGTGTGTTGGTATGTGTGCTTGTTAAAATGCCTTGTGGTATAGTGCTTCTATTTCTTCAACGGATGTCGGGCGTGGGTTGCCACCAGTGCAGACATCGTTGAATGCGTCTATTGCCAATTGGTGCAAATCTTCTTCGCGTACACCTATTTCATGCAACTTCTGAGGAATGTTGATGCTGAGAGAGAGGTTGCGCACGGCATCGATGGCGGCAGTTATGCCTTCGGCCACGGTCATACCAGTGGTGTCAACACCCATTGCTTTTGCGATATTTATATATTTCGGTCCGGCTGGAGATTCGGCATTATATTCCATTACGTAGGGTAACAACAGAGCATTTGCCAGCCCATGAGGAGTGTCGTAGTGCGCTCCGAGTGGGTGTGCCATAGAATGGACAATGCCAAGCCCTACGTTGCTGAACCCCATGCCGGCAATGTACTGGGCTTGCGACATGGCCTCACGGGCGACAGGGTCATTGCCGTTGTCAACAGCGGCCTTGAGGTTGCCAGCAATCAATTCGATAGCCTTAAGTTCCATCATATCCGACATTACCCAGGCACCAGGTGTGATATAGCTTTCGATGGCATGGGTGAGTGCGTCCATGCCAGTGGCAGCAGTGAGGCCTTTGGGCATTGAATACATCAATTCGGGGTCAACGATAGCTACACATGGAATGTCGTTAGGGTCAACACACACCATTTTCTTTTTGGCTTCTTCGTCAATAATGACATAATTGATGGTAACTTCGGCTCCTGTTCCTGCGGTTGTTGGCAATGCAAATGTAGGCACGGCCTTGTTGCGAGTGTTGGCAACGCCTTCGAGCGAGCGCACATCATAAAATTCGGGATTGTTGGCGACGATTCCTATCCCCTTTGCGGTATCTATTGACGAGCCACCACCAAGTGTCACAATAAAATCTGCCCCCGAAGCCTTGAACGCTTCAACTCCATGCTGAACGTTGGCGATTGTGGGGTTGGCTTTAACGTCGGTGTAAACTTCGTAAGGGATGTTGTTTGCGTTGAAAACCTCGATTACTTTGTCGGCCACATGGAAACGGATAAGGTCTTTGTCGGTTACAAAAAATGCTTTTTTGAAACCTCTGCGTTTGGCCTCGGTGGCAATGCTTTCGCGGCATCCGGCGCCGAAGTAGGAGGTTTCGTTAAGAATCATTCTATACATAATTAAGTAGTTGTTTAAGATTAAGTCAGTGCAATTTATGTTTTTTTCGGCACATAGCCAAACTGTGGTGGATAAAATATGAAAAAAACTGTAATAAAGAGGTCGTTACAAGTCGGAATATCGTGGAATTTCATTAAGGAACGCATAGCTGTTGCTTTCATAGTTGATGCGGCAGCAAAAGTGGCGCATTCCGTTTGATACTGCAAGGTATGTTGCATGCAATACCATATTGTAACGCACTATTTGGTCGAATACATTTTGTGTAATATTGATTGATGGGGCTTTGTATTCTACAATAAGGATAGGGTGGCCATTATGGTCGCTGACAAGTGTATCGCAACGGCGGCTAATTCCATTCTGGGTGAGTGATACTTCGTTGGCCATTAGCCCGGCAGGGAATCCTCTGTGGTCGATGAGATATGCCACAAAGTGCTGTCGCACCCACTCTTCGGGTGTCAGCGCGACAAATTTGCGCCGTAGCTGGTCGAGTATGATTAGTTTCCCTTGGGAATCTTTTTTTATATTGAATTGTTTTTGGGGTAAGTTTAGAGTCATATATCAAATTATAATATGTAAATTTACACAAAAATCGTAACACACCGAAAGAATAATGGCCGCAAAAAAAGAAACACAAGGTTATATACAAATTGCAAACAGCATTAAACGTGGAATTTTCGCCCCGATATATATATTGATGGGGGAGGAAACTTTCTATATCGACCGTATTCAGAAAATGATTGAAGATGCGGCGTTGAGCGAAGATGAACGGGATTTCAACCTGACAGTGTTTTATGGCATTGATTGTGATATGCATGATGTTGTCAATACGTGTCGCAGGTATCCAGTCATGTCGCGCTATCAGGTGGTGGTCTTAAAAGAAGCTCAGAATGCTTCTAACCTTGATTTGTTAAAACATTATGCCGCTAAACCGTTGCAATCTACAATATTAGTGGTTTGTAACAAAGGCGGGAATATAAAAGCCCCAGAGTTGATGTCGGTATTGAAAACCGGAGGAGGCGGTGTGGTTTTTGAATCAAAGAAACTTGGGGAGCAGGATGTTGCCACAGTAATTCGGAGCTACGTTCAAGGGCGAGGTTGCAAAATCGATGAAAAGTCGGTGTCTATGATGAAAGATTTTGTCGGTACTGACGTGTCGCGCCTTGTCGGCGAACTTGATAAGTTGTTGTTGCTGGTGGGCGAGGGTGGTAACATAATCCCCGAAGTGATAGAACGGAACATAGGAGTAAGCAAGGATTTCAATAATTTTGAACTCGAAAATGCAATACGTACCAGGGATGCCGCTAAGGCGTTTAGGATAATTGATTACTTTGAGCGCAATCCAAAGCGCAATCCCACTGTGTTGACCGTCGGTGTGTTGTTTTCGTTTTTTTCCAATTTGCTGCTTACGTGTACAAGTAAGGACAAGTCGGAACAAGGGATAATGGCACAAATCGAAACCAAGTCGGCATATCGTGCGCGTATCTTTATAGAGGCTTCACGCAATTATAATACGGCAAGTTGCGTCAGGATTATCAGTTATTTGCGGGAATTTGATGCCCGTAGCAAGGGAGTTGGGTCGCGGCAGAATGAGTATGAATTGCTTCGTGAATTGATGTATAAAATATTCTACTTGTAGAGCTATTTAAGACGGAACATATATCCGAGCGTAACCGTTATTGATGAGCCATTCGACTTGCCGAAATGGTCACTTTTGCTGCTACTGAACACATTGCCGATGCCGAAGTAGTAGCGACCTTCGAGAATGAAAGAGTGCTTGTTTCGCAAAATAAATTCCATGCCCAGTCCGGCCGAAATGCCATAGTCGAACTTGGAATTTACTTCCATATCGAACTGCTCTGTTTCGCGATATTCATCGTTGAAGTTGGGGAGATTGTTGATGTCAAAATTAGATGTGTAATTGTCGCCAATCATGAAACATAGCTCGGGTCCAGCATTGAAGAATCCGCGAAATTTATGGCTTCCAAAATATATGTGGGTGAGGAATGGTATGTGCAAATAGGTGAAACGTCGTTGGTAAGAGTATTGGGGCGCATATTCAAATTGCTCTTTCCAACCACGTTGCATCATGTTTAGTTCCACTATAAATCCGAAATTTCTTTCTTCGATATATCGAAATGTTAATCCAACAGTTGACCCCATGAGCATTGTCTGTGGCACGGATGGCGATAGTCCGATTCTTGAAAATGTAATACCGCCTTTTGCTCCAATGGAGATATTTGATTCATAGTGTGTCTGTGCTGTTGCCTCGCAATGTGATAATGACACAAATATGAAGACAAACAGAGTGATTATAAGTGACTTGGCTTGCAGTTGCATCGTCATTTGATATAAGTTTCTGTGGTGTTGAATACGGTGAAGTGGATAAAATATACCGATTTATTGATAAACCCACTCCAATTGCTGATGCGGTCAAAATCGAAACTGTTTTGTAACCCTTCGTATTTGAAATTGTTGTTGTAATCTTTACTGTGCATGAATAATTCAAGGAAGTAGCGGCCGGTATCGTATCCGAGCAACCCGAATCTTGGGGCAGCATAAATCATGTACTCGCCGTACCATTGATGGAAGGTGTTGTCAAAATTATGCACCGATTGGGAATCTTGGCGAGAGAAGAACCGAGAGTATATATAGGTATCTATACGGTTGAAATCTTCGCCAAACTCGGCTATGTAGGTTGCCCATTCGGGATGCCCAAGCATACATAGGCTAATGTCGTAACGGTCTATCTTTACGTTCTTTATTGCATCGAGCGATTTGATAAGAATATTACGGCTACCCGATGTGGGGATAATTACATATCGTTTGCCTTGCATCAGCACTTGATTGAGTGAGTCGGCTTGTAGCGATGTGCTTATGTCGATGGTTGTGTAATTTATGTTTTTGGCCGATAAATGGGCTTTCAATTCACCTACCATTTCTTTTTCTGTTTCCGATGTCATGTTTATAAATACAACTTCATAACCTCGGAACGTGTCATCGAAGAAGTCAAACAGCTTGGCTTGCATGTAGTTTTGTGGAGTGTTCACTTGGAATAGGGTAGAGTAGTCGTTGTAAATATCGTTTCTTAGTGAAAACGAGTTTATGACGGCAATTTTGTGTTCTATCCCATATTGTGCGATTTTTGCAATCTGCTTGTCGTCGTCGGGGGTGAAAATCATGTCCATTTCAGCCATCGCTGGTGCATTGAGGATTGAATCAACATGTGCCTGAGAATCTTGTGTGTCATAGGCGAATACGTTGATTCGTTTCGATGTGTTGCTTTTGCGTATGGTGTCAACGGCAAGTAGGAAACCTTTGTAAAATTCGGTGTAAAGGCGTGCTTGCTTGGTCTGAGTGCGGCTATTGAGCATGAATGGTAGTAACAGGGCCACGTTTATGTTGTTGTCATCGCGGAAGACATGTACCGAATCATACATTTCTTGTATGATGGGGGAATCGTTGCTCGAAAGTTGGTCATTGAGCAGGCTACTTGATGGGTCAACGACTACAGTTTCGATTTTCTTTATAGGGATATATAATGTTTTGCCACGTTTCAATTTCTTCATGTCGGGATTTGCAGCTTTCAAATCGTTGACACTAATATTGAATTTGCGAGCTATGGAGAAATATGTGTCGCCTCGTTTTATTTCATACGAGCGGAATTCGGTAGTTTCTCTTTCGGTAGTAATAGTAGTGAAATAGTTTGGCCTGACACGTATTATCTCGCCGCTTTTGAAATTCTGAGGTGAGATGCCAGGATTTAACTCCATTAGCTTGTCGATAGAGGTATTATAGCGTTTGGCCATGCTGAAGAGCGTGTCGCCTGGTCTAATTGTCACGTAAACAAGAGTTGTGTCGCCCGATGTTATTTCTGGCGCATCGGTAGTGATTGAGTCCGGCTCTTGTTGCGCTGCTGGATTTTGTGGAATTTTAAGATTTTGCCCCTCTTTGATTCCTGAATTCGCATCGGGATTTAATCTTATTATTGCTTCGGTTGTAACCCCATAGTTCTTGGCGATGCCATATAGTGTTTCTCCCTTTTCAACTATGTGGTTGAATGAAGTCGGAACGGGTGCCGATATAGCGGAGGTTTGTGTGTTTTGTGTTTTGTTGCTGCGGTTGGCAAAGTCGCTTACAGGAAAGAACAAGAATTGCCCTTCCTTGATTTGTTCAGCTGCATTTGGATTGTATTTTATGATGTCGTTTTTTTCTATACCTAATTTTTTTGCAATGCTGAAAAGTGTTTCTTTTTTTTGTACCTCGTGGTAATAGAATTGAGTACCGCCTATAGTTCTTATTGGCAAGGGCAATTGGGCACTTACTTGTAAGGCAATCGAGAAAATGGCGGCTATTAGCAGCAACAGTTTTAGTTTCATATTTGTGATTTTATTGATTTATAGTGGAGAGAGAAGCATATTAACCCAGCGCCTGCTTGAGGTCTTCTATTATGTCATCGACATTCTCGATGCCAACCGACAAACGAATGAGGTCGGGTGCTACGCCGGCTTCGATGAGTTGTTCGTCGGTTAATTGGCGGTGTGTGTGGCTGGCCGGATGAAGTACGCACGACCGGGCGTCAGCAACGTGAGTGACGATGCAGATAAATTTGAGTTTATCCATGAAATTGATTGCATCTTGCCGTGACCCTTTAATGCCGAAAGTCAGCACACCACATGTGCCATTGGGCATGTATTTTTTTGCGAGAGCATAATATTTGTTGTTTTCAAGTCCTGCATAATGTACCCAGTTTACCCGAGGATGGGCCGAAAGGAATTTGGCGACTTTTAAAGCATTGTCGCAATGTCGCGGCATTCTTAAATGCAGGGTTTCAAGTCCGATGTTGATAAGAAACGCATTTTGCGGCGATTGTGCCGCTCCAAGGTCGCGCATCAGTTGAGCCACCGCTTTTTCGATATAGGCTAAGCGGCCGAATTTTTTTGTATATGACAGACCGTGGTATGATTCGTCTGGCTGTGCCAGGCATGCGAAACGTTCGGGATATGCTTCCCAATTGAAATTTCCACTATCGATGATTGCACCACCAACAGTCATGGCATGACCATCCATATATTTAGTTGTGGAGTGTGTTACAATATCGGCGCCCCATTCAAATGGGCGACAATTGATAGGAGTGGCAAATGTGTTGTCAACGATGAGTGGCACGCCGTGCTTGTGGGCTATTTTAGCAAATTTTTCAATGTCGAGAATGTTCATGCCCGGATTGGCAATAGTTTCGCCAAATAGGGCTTTTGTGTTTGGTTTGAAAGCTGCCTCAATTTCAGTATCATCGGCATCTGCATCAACAAATGTCACATCAATGCCAAATTTGCGCATAGTCACATTGAATAAGTTGAATGTGCCGCCGTATATAGTTGACGAACATACCAGGTGGTCGCCAGCTTGGCAGATATTGAAAACCGCGTAGAAGTTGGCGGCTTGCCCCGATGAAGTAAGCATACCTGCTATGCCGCCTTCGAGAGCTGTGATTTTGGCGGCAACGGCATCGCATGTTGGGTTTTGTAATCGCGAATAAAAGTAGCCAGTTTCTTCAAGGTCGAATAATCGAGCCATTTCTTCGCTTGAGTCGTATTTGAAGGTAGTGCTTTGATATATTGGAAGTATACGCGGTTGTCCGTTGCTTGGTTTCCAGCCAGCTTGTACGCATAGCGTTTCTCGGTTAAGTTTATTGCTCATGATTAATAATGTCTTAAAATAAAAAGGAATTGTATGCCGCATTTGTCGTCGCCGACTGTCTGCAGTAAACATTTTCATGCAAAGTTAAGCAATATCGACGGAAAAATCGAAAGAATTTGGGAGATTAGCATCAACAAAATTGAGGATTAAGTAGTTATGAATTGTTAAGATGATATTTCATAGAGCAAATAAATTTGCATGAGAAGTAATTGGAATAGTAGGTGAAATAATTTGGATATTATTCGTTCTGGAAATGCGGAATTATGCTGGTTTTATTTGGCATGTGTCGTAATTCAGATTTGGTTGCTAAGAAACTGTTTTGAACTTTTCTGTAAAAAAATCAAAGCAGTTTCTAAGTTTCGCCATGCGATATGTCGGTATTTAATAATTACAATCGAAGCTGTATTGCATTGATTAATTGTGACATATAATTAATCATGTTTTGCCGGAATGAAGAAAAATTATAAAAAACATTGAGTGGGTATTGCATAATAGATAGAAAATATGTAACTTTGCAACCGCAAATTAGAAATAACACTATTTGCAACACATATAGAAGGTGCGGTAGTTCAGCCTGGTTAGAATACATGCCTGTCACGCATGGGGTCGCGGGTTCGAGTCCCGTACGCACCGCAATAAACATTGAAAATCAATGTTTTACAAATTAAACACCCGATTTTACACCCAAGAATGTAAAG
>CALUMJ010000054.1 GCA_944321715.1 uncultured Muribaculaceae bacterium
CCTTTATCAGCAGCGATGCCGAGCGGGTATATACCGGCGGGGTTGTCAGCAGGTAAACGGCTGCCGCGCCGATGGTTATGGCCAATGAAATCACGAACCAGTACCACTTTCCGAGGCAAAGGTGGAAAAGGTCTTGTATGCGGATAAAGTCGTCCGCCTGTTTTGGTCTTGAAGTTGTGTTGTTTTGAGTTGCCATTGGATTGAAAACGAGTTTTTTATCAACTTAGGCGCACACCGGCGCACACCGATTAAAATTGTCGACTGTCAATTGAATATGAGTATTGCCACCGATGTCAGCAGCGAAGCCAGCGAAATCCAGAACGAAGTGGAGCGGACGTTGTTGCCGTTCACGGTCGATTGCCTCGCCTTCACGTTGTTGGGCTCCACGTACACCACGTCATTTTGTTGCAGGTAATATGCGGGAGATGTGTAAACCTGCTCGCCCGAAGTGAGGTCGATTCCGTACACCCGCTGCATCCCGCCTTCCTGGCGTAGCACCATCACCTTGCCGCGGTTGCCATATATTGTCAGGTCTCCCGCCATGCTCAGCGCGTCGAGGACTGTCAGCCGGTCGCGGTCGATGCTGAACCGCCCAGGCGTGTTCACTTCGCCCAACACCGAAACGCACAGGTTCAAGAACTCCACGGTGACCACCGGGTCTTTCACTAAGTTTTCACGCATCAATTCGTTTTTGATATAGGTTGCAATCTCCTCGCGTTTCTTTCCTGCCACATAGATTTTGCCCAACACTGGGAAGTCAATCTCGCCGTTTGCGTCCACCGTGTAGCCCGAAACGCCACGGCTGCTATTGGAAGAGCCGAGTTCTGATGTAGAACCCAATTGTTGAGTGACATACGGCAGGTTGAACAGGTTGGTCAGCTGTGGGTCTCGGCTGTTGACAATGATTGAAATTTTGTCTTCCGGCTGCACGGTGATGGCTTGCATCGCCGGCAACTTCACTTCACTCTCACCCGGCTTCAGGTCTTGGAAATAGACCACCTTTTTCGACGAGCCGCAGGAACTCAAAAACATTGTTCCTATGAGCAGAAGGAACAACGCACATGCTGTCTTGTATCTATTCATTGTATCGCAATTTTTCACTTTTAAATTCCAATTGTAACGTAGCTTGAGAACTTGTAACGCCTAAATGTATTATTCCGAGGGTTATGTTTAACACCAATAACAACATGATATTTATGCTTAACACACCGGCCATCAGCCAAGCCGTCAATAAAAACACATAATTCATTTAGTCAGTTGATTTGGATATGTGTGGAGCAGGGAAAAACGTGGAGAGTCAAGTGCCGGCATGTTTTTCCCGAGTTAGCAGGCCGACGATGTTTTTCACCTTCTGGTTGTGCCACTTGCTGAATGAGGCATCGCTGCCGGAAAGTTTCTTGGCATCATATACCCGCAGTTTTTCTGTCCGTCGCAAGCAGCTCAAATTACGGGTGGCTGGCAGGACATCTTTGCTCACGACACTCGCCATGACTATCGGGAACGGCGCATTGGCTACCTTCATAGGGGTGATAATCGAGCCGGAATAGGCACGACAAAGGTTGAACGCCGACCGCTCGAAAGCCACCCAGTAGTCGTCGGTGCGGTACAAGTATATGTTAGACAGGTTGCCCGCTTCCATGAATAGAATGTCGGGCATGTGTCCCTTTATCAGGTTAAACAGTTCAATGACTGATGGATTCATGATTACCCATTTGTTATGTGAGTTGGATATACTTAGCCTTAACTTTCTCTGCAGATGCCAGCAGCACGGGCAGTTCTGACAAGAATTGTTTTGTCTTTGAAGCGCACGTCGTCATCAAGGTACTTGTGTGGCTGCATCCATGATGCGTATCAAACTGCCCAGCATGCACGGGGGTGATTTCGTCGAGGCGATAGTGCATCACAAGTTATTGTTTTATATTTGTCGTAAATTGTGGTTCACTTATTTATATAGGTACTCGTTTTCAGAGAATGGGAAAGAGCTGTAAATTGATGATTTTCAATTGACCAATTAACACGGGGCAATTTTCTGAGTCCTGCCTATGCTTTCTATTGTTTGAAACACAGGTAGTTACAAGCACGTATTCAAAAAGCTCGGGCATTTTACCCCTTTCCACATTATTCATACTTTGCCTTTTTCGGCTTAGTGCGTTCTATATGCACAGGAAGACAATGCTCTATGATGTTTCCGATACATCTCTTTGTAAGAGATATATCGACTTGGAAAATGGAATGTAAATACTTGAAATACAGAACAAAATGGTTGGACAACATTCAGTTATGTCAAACAAATATCAAACAAAAGCAAGTTTTACTAAACACGTTTACCAATAGCCCATGAATGTTTTTTGCTCGTTTTTACTGTTTTGTTTGATATTTTTAGTATCTTTGCGGCGTCGTCCATCTCTTACAAAGAGATGGGGTGATGTTTAATATGTGTTTATTTTCAGTGAATTATTAGTTTGTCGAACAAATTATGCCCAACAAAATTGTTTCTGTTTGAAAAGCAGAAAAGCTAAAATGTGGTCGTTAAGCCGTATTTCTTTTATTATATAGTGGATACTGTGCCATTTTTGTATCCTTGCATTAAACCCTTATTGCGCTAATTTGCATTTTGATACCCTTTATTTGGAGGGAAGTCGAACACTTGCAGGAGGGGGTATGCAACTGCCCGACAGTGACGAAACACGGCTGGTACTGAGCAGTATAAGGTTTCTGGTCGTTGACTTCAGATTGGTGTATAATATGTCACGCACGGAATTACAGCTGGGAAACTGGCAGATTGCCATGCCGACGAGCTGACTCCAAGTGTTTGTAGCTATTGCAATTGTGCCAGTCGAAATATTTTAACCCAAATCGGTCATTAGACCGCAAAATGAGAATTTCACTTAGCTTTCCAAAATACTTTCATTCTCTTATCGGCATCTTGGTATGCCTAAATGTAGCTATCTGTTCACTCAACGTGGTGAGTTTATTTGTGTGCGTACTCAAAATTTGATGCGGTTGCCATGAGGGGTGATAGCATTTATTTTTTTGAAGATTGAATGAGGGGAAGGGATTGGTACATTGTGCGGTAGGCGGCGGCTTTTTGGGCGAGGGGTAGGGGATAGGCTCGTGATGATGATGGCATGCGCCACACTGTGATGGAGCGGTCGGCAAATGAGGCTTCGACGTGGCCGCCAACGGGCAACGACGTATAGCCAATCACGGCTTGTAGTGTTTCGGCTGATTTCTGTCCTGTTGCCACTATTGTGTGGCAAAGTGGCAGCGAGGCGAGCAGCGATGCTATGTCGGTGGGAGTGACGATTTGCAGAAAGTTGTCCGACGCATTATCTTTTAGCCGCACTACCTCTTGGGCTGTATCGTAAAGTGCTATCCCGTAGTTGATGCAAAATTGCTCTATTTTCTCTTGGTCAAATCGTTTCTCGCCTTTGACGACAAAGTGGTCTTTGTCATCGGCAGCAATCAGCCCCCAGATGCGCCACATGTCGTTGTTCCAATTAGGGTAGAAAAATTCCATGCACCACCGTTTGTGGGGTGGAGGAAAGCTGCCAAGCATGAGTAATTGCGCATTTGCCGGCAGGAATGGTTGCAACGGGTGCAGTTCGCTTGCCATGTGTTTAGAAGCTATCTCGAATTTTTACATAAGTAATTTTAAAGGATGTTTGCAGCGCGTTTTAATTGATTGTGTTCGTGACCATGTAGCCGCCTCCCGAACGGTCGATTACGCGGTAACGCCGCAACCCGTAATTACGCTCGACTGCCGGCCCGCTTACAGGAGAGCCTGCACCTTCGCACACATCGTAGCGTGAGCCGCAGTTGGGGCAGTAGGCTTCCAGCGTTTCGGAGTCGAACGACAGCAGAGCATTGTTGCGGTCGGCCTCGTATGGGCAAGCACGGTCGTATGCGAGGGGTGAATTGTAGTCGCCCGTTTCAAAATTGTAGCCCGACACGAGCAGCACGCCTCCGTAGCCCGTGTAGGCATCGGGGTCGAAATTGTAATAACCGGCAGGAATGTTGGTGCTGTGGTCGAAAATGCCATATTCGCCGTAGGTGTGCACGCCATATAATTCCCACACCTGTTGGTTGAATTCCATCCTCACAGGGTAGGCTGGGATGCGGTCGTCGTTGACTTGCTTGCAGCCGAGGAGAGCCACGGCTGCAAGCAATGTCGCCATTATGGAGGTCGTGTGTTTTGCTATTTTCATTGCATTGAGAGTATGCGGTCGATTTCAATCAGTTCTTCGCCAGTGAAGTGAATGTTGCGAGTGGCATTGATGCTGCTATCCAAGTGTTCGACGGTTCTCGGCCCGATAATTACCGACGTGGTAGATTGGCGCGCGAGCAGCCATGCTGTTGCCATTTGTGCCAATGATTGGCCACGGTTGGCGGCTATTTCGTTAAGGGCTTTCAGTTTGGCTATCAATAGAGGTGTGGTCTTGGCCGGACGCAAGTCGTTGCGCAGGCTGTATTGCCGCGTTGCAGCGTCGGCAATGTATTTGTCGCTAAGCACGCCCTCGGCCAATGGCGAGAATGCCGTGAATCCCACGCCGAGCTTTGTGAGCAACGGCACGTGTTTCTCTTCGACGTCGCGCACGAGCATGTTGTACCTCCCTTGATAAATCAATGGGTGAACGTGCTGCGCTGTGAGATATTCGGCGGCAGCTGCCAAGCGGTCGGCGGGGTAATTTGACAGCCCCACATACAATGCCTTGCCGCTGTGCACAATGTCGATAAGGGCTTGCATCGTTTCTTCGATAGGAGTGAAGCCGTCGTAGCGATGCGAATAGAAAATATCCACGTAATCGAGCTTCATGCGCCTCAGCGACTCGTCGAGGCTTGTCATCAGCATTTTTCGCGACGAACCGATGCCGTAAGGCCCAGGCCACATGTCATATCCAGCCTTTGTGGTGACAATCATTTCGTGGCGATGGCTGCGCAGGTTCTCGTCGAATATGCGACCGAATGTTTCTTCGGCCGAGCCGTATGGCGGTCCGTAATTATTGGCGAGGTCGAAACAAGTGATGCCGTGGTCGAAAGCATGCAGCACCTTTGCCTTTGCATCTTCGTAGGCGTTCACGCCGCCGAAGTGCCACCAGAAACCAAGTGTGATTTCGGGCAGGCGTATTCCTGAATTGCCGCATTGGCGGTAGTTCATCGTGCCCTCGGCATAGCGGTCGGGATTGGCAGTATATGTCGGTTTGATGCTCATGGTTGTTGTGTGTTAAGCAGTGAGTCGAAAGCTTTGTGGTAGGTGTCGAAGTCGAAACTTGCGAGAGTGCGCCTGTATAGCTCGGCAATCTCCTTGTTGCAAGGGTTGCCGATTGAGCCGGCATGTGTGTGAGCCACTTCTTTCACGGGAGTGAAGCGGCCGGCTTCTATTTCGAGGCCTACAGTCTTGTATGCGTCGCGGAATGGCATTCCGCCGAGTGTGAGCCTGTTGACTTCCTCGACCGAGAACATCAGGTCGTAACGGCTGTCGTCGAGGATATGCTCGTTCACTTTGATTTGCCCTATCATGGCATTGACCATAGTCAGTATGTCGATGATTTCGTCGAATGCTGGCAAGAAACTTTCCTTGATTAACTGTAGGTCGCGGAAATAGCCCGACGGCAGGTTGCTTGTGACGAGTGTTATTTCGCCAGGCAAGGCTTGCAGACGGTTGCATTTGGCCCGCGTCAGTTCAAACACGTCGGGATTTTTCTTGTGCGGCATGATTGACGAACCTGTGGTGAACTCGTCGGCAAGGCGAATGAACCCGAAGTTCTGTGAGTTGAACAAGCAAGCGTCGAAAGCGAGTTTGCCTATGGTGGCGGCGACATTGGCTATGGCTTGTGCCACTATTCGTTCGGTCTTTCCACGGCCCATCTGTGCATACACCACGTTATAGGCAGGTGATGCGAAGCCGAGCAGACGAGTAGTCATTTCGCGGTCGAGCGGGAACGACGACCCGTAGCCGGCAGCCGACCCGAGTGGGTTGCGGTTGTTGATGTCGTAGGCGGCACGCATCAGCGTCAAGTCATCGGCAAGCGACTCGGCGTATGCCCCGAACCACAGCCCGAACGACGACGGCATTGCTACTTGCAGATGGGTGTAGCCGGGCATGAGCACATTGCGGTATCGTTCTGACTGCGCTTGCAGCGTATCGAACAGGCGAGTCATTGCGCTAACTACGGCCTCGATTTTGCTGCGTATGAACAACCGCAGGTCAACAAGCACTTGGTCGTTGCGCGAGCGGCCCGAATGGATTTTTTTGCCGAGGTCGCCCAATCGGCGTGTCAGCATCAGTTCTACCTGCGAGTGCACATCTTCTACGCCCTCCTCGATTGCAAAGTGTCCTTGCTCGATTTCGCCGTATATTTGGCGCAATGCCGCGAGGAGTTGAGTGAGTTCGTCGGCAGTGAGCAGCCCTATGCTTTGCAGCATGGTAATATGTGCCATCGAGCCTATTACGTCGTATGGGGCGAGGTACATATCCATTTCACGGTCGCGCCCTACGGTATATTTTTCCACATCGTGGTCAACTTGTACGTTTTTCTCCCAAAGTTTCGAAGCCATAGTTTCTCAAAAAAATGTATGTTTAGTGTTGTTGCAAACATACGCAAAAAAGCTCGTTATTCGTTTCAATGCTTCGTTAAAAAAGCTCTTGTGCGGTTACAAAAAAAGATGAACACCGTTGCGTGTCCATCTTTGTGCCCGAGATCGGAGTCGAACCGATACGGATGTTACTCCACTGGTACCTGAAACCAGCGCGTCTGCCATTTCGCCACCCGGGCGTTCCTAAACAGCGGTGCAAATTTACGCACATTTCCCGACACTGCCAAATAAAATCGAGGAAAATAAACAAAAAATTCGCAAATAGCACACGGCAATAGCTGAAATAGCTGTGAATGGTTTAAAAGTGCTTAAAATTTATTGCTGCGTTGTTGTCGTCAATTACAAAATGTGTAATTTCAAAAAACATTCATCATAATAAGGATTATGAAATTACTATTGTCGGTTATTGTATTATTGGTTATGTCGGTGATTGCTGCAAATGCAACCAATGCATCGGAAGAAAAGAAAGAGTTTTTGCATCCCGAGTATGAGTGGGTGGTTTCGGAGGGTAAACCATGCATGGTGGTTTTTGAGCCTAAAAAGAATGCAAGGATAAGGAAAACCTATTGTTTCAACAAAGAAGGGGTGTTGGCAGCCCTTTTGCGTGAAGAACTTGATTCGCCGACTTCCACTCGCCCGATAATAGCAAGGTGGCTTTATGCTTTTGACAAGTATTACAATGTCGTAGGCATTAAAAAACTTCTTACCGTTATGGTGACGGCGGCAAAGTGGAGTCGGGCGAAGCGTTGCATAACAATTTGGCAACCCTTAGAAGCGAGCAAATAAAGTATCGTGATGGAATATTGGTTAGTGTGTCGCCAGCCAAGGAGGATGGCAAAGGAAACTGGTTGATAGGTTATTCAAGCAAGAATAAGAGTGAACCCGATATTTCAAGGAAAATTTATTATTATGGCGATGACCGGGCAATGGAGGCAAAAACAAATGAAATCCTTGCCGAGGCCGACTCGCTTGTGCAATATTGCAAGAGTGAAGCTTGGTCGTTGGACGAGCGAATCAGCAATGAGCGTAAATCTTCGCACGGCCTGTGGTGGAATGTATTGTTGCCGGCTCTCATCAGCGCATTGCTGTGCTACATCTCTTTCAGGGTCTTTTACCGAAACAGGAAAGTGTCCAATACTGTAATAATGCTCGTTCCTGCCATTGCTATATATGCGGTGGGCAATTACTTTATTATCCCGATGGGGCCTTATGGGGCGTTGTGGACGTTTCTTTATTGGGTAATATCGTTTATTGTCGGAGCGTATTTGCTGAATACTTTATTGGCAGTGCGATGCCCTCGGTGCGCTTCTTACAACAATGCCACCCGTATTGCCAGCGAGCATCGTGTGAGGAAGCGAAAAGAAGTGGCCACATACGAGGACGGCCACAAGGAGGTGCTGAGCAGCTCGACTGAACACACCTACACCGACACTTATATGTGTGACGAGTGTGGTTGCACATGGCGGCACATTTTATAGGGTTGCAAAAGTGAAAGTGTTAAGGTTGGGATTTAGGCAATTGTGTCCATATTTATTTTTAAGCGGTGTGAAATAATTTTTGGAAAAGCTGTGGAATTTTTTCGGTAATTACGAGGGTTTTCTGTAACTTTGCGTATCAACAAAAAACCTTTTCTATAGAACTTAAAACAAACATTATGAGATTAATTATTGAACCTGATTACGCTACAGTTTCGGAGTGGGCTGCCAACTATGTTGCCAAACAGATAAATGAGTTTGCACCCACGGCCGACCGTCCTTTCGTACTCGGTTGCCCCACAGGTAGCTCGCCGCTCGGAATGTATCGCAAGCTCGCCGAATTGTGTGCTGCCGGCAAGGTATCGTTTGAAAATGTGGTAACATTCAATATGGACGAGTATTGCAACCTGCCCGAGGAGCATCCGCAGAGCTACCACTCATTCATGTGGAACAACTTTTTCAGCCACATCAACATCAAGCGCGAGAATGTGAACCTGCTCAATGGCAATGCCCCGTGCAAGGAAGAGGAATGCGCCCGTTATGAGGAGAAAATACGCTCGTATGGCGGCATTCGTTTGTTCCTCGGCGGTGTAGGCCCCGACGGTCATATCGCATTCAACGAGCCATGCTCGTCGCTCACCTCGCGCACTCGTGAGAAGACCTTGACACAAGACACGATTATCGCCAACTCGCGATTCTTCGACAATGACGTGAACAAAGTGCCAAAGACGGCTCTCACCGTGGGCGTGGGCACAATCATGGACGCACAGAGCGTGTTGCTCATTGTCAATGGCTACAACAAAGCTCGTGCTTTGCAAGCTGGAGTTGAGGGCGGCGTGTCGCACATGTCAACCATAAGCGCACTGCAAATGCACCCCAAGGCCATCATCGTTGCCGATGAAGATGCCGTGATGGAACTCAAGGTTTCGACTTACCGATATTTCAAGGATATAGAAGCAGCCAACCTTGACCCTGCAACCCTGTTGTAATCAATCTGTATTTAAATAAGAATGAAAAACCTCGGCGAGATGCATCTCACCGAGGTTTTTTGTGTGTCATAAATCAGCCTTATTGATTGGTTTTGAGTTGTCGGCTTTCATATTTCTTGACGAATATGAATGTCAGTATTGCCCCAATCAATGCTACTGGCATGGCTATCAGTGCTGTGTATTCATAGTCAAAGCCGTGGCGCAATGGCACACCACCCGTGGCTGCGCATATGGCGTTGCCAAGGTTGAATGCCATCTGTATGCAAGCGGCACCGAGCAGCTCTCCGCCTTTTGAGAAGTGAATGATGGAGATTTGCAGCGGGCTTGAAACAGCAAACAGCCCGAACGTGCAGACGCACATCAGCAGCACTGCTGCCCATTGGATGGTGTGGGCGAAAAACAGTCCGAGCAAGGCCGCACTGATGACAACTTGCATCACACAGGCTACCCGCCCAGGGGTGAAACGGTCGGAAAGGCGGCCGCTAACCAGGTTGCCCACTACCATGCCGAAGCCGGCAAGCACCATGAGGAACGGGATGACATCGGCCGCAAAACCGCAACTATCGGTGAGGTAGGGCGACACGTAGGAATAGAAGCAGAACACAGCACCGTTGCCGAGCATGGTGGAGAATATTATGAGCCACGGTGCGGCGTTGCGCATGAAGTGGAACTGGCTTTTGTAGTTGCTGCGTGGCAGCCCCTCGACTTGCGGCACCCACTTATAGATGTAGTAAAACACACCTATACTGATGATGGCTACCAAGATGAAAGTCATGCGCCACGACATGAGTGTGCAGATTGAAGTGCCGAGCGGCACACCGAAGAGGTTGGCAATCGTCATTCCGGCCACCATTATCGACACGGCTTGCGACCCCTTGCCGTGGTCGGCAAGTTTTTCGGCAACGATTGAAGCCACGCCGAAGTATGCCCCATGTGGCAGCCCCGAGATGAATCGCCCCACGAGCAGCATGGCATAGTTGGCCGACAATGCGGCAAACAGGTTGCCGACGAGCATAATCACCGTCAGCCCCAACAAGATATTTTTCAACGGGAAGCGGCGGACAAACGTCAACCCCGGCGCACCGCAAAACACGCCAAGGGCATACGCCGAGATGAAGTGCCCTGCCGTGGGTATATCCACGCCCAAATCACGGGCGACAAATGGCAAGATGGCCATCATGACAAACTCGGCTATACCCAGACCGAGAGTGCCGAAACCTAAAGCAATCAAACTTTTTTTCATACAGATTTTAAATAAAGTTATCTGTTTAAAATAGCATAAGTGATATGTGGCGGCAAGCCTTGGTTCTGCGCCAGTCGCACTGCCGCCTAAAAAAACGGTGCAAAATTAGCAAAGAGTTGGATATGTACAACAGCGGCGGTGTGATGTTTTTTGTAATGTACGATGAGGTTGTGTCACGGCTGTCGAATGCACGCCTCATTGATGTTTTCGCGATTTTACAAGGGGCTTACGTGGAAATTTACGCAACAAGTGCATCGACATGGTTGCCGTCTTGCTGCGCATTGCAGCCGTCAACTCTGCAAGCATCACCATTCCCACCGCCACAGCCTCGGTGTATGTGCTTGCACATTCATTCAGCGATTGTCATTGCAGCTCCCACAAGTCGAATGTGCCGTTTTCAAGCTCGTCGCTTGAGAATGTGCGTGTGTTGGAAACACGCTTCTCGGGAGTCTTCAATATGAATTGTCCTGCCATGTCGATTGTATAGACAGTTTCCGTAACGTATGCCTCCACCGACTGGAATGAGAGAAGTGATACCGAAGCTGAAGAGGTTGGTACGAACTGGTAAACGTACACTTCTCGGTTGTCTGTCACTTTGAACTGCTTTACTTTTAGAACTTCTTTTTCAGTGGTTTAAATGTTTCCCGTCGGCATTAGTCGGCATTAGCAATTTATATATGACACAAAGCTACAACTCTTTCCCTACACAATCAAGCATTTTAACACTTAAAGCGGCTCCATATTTATTGCTCTTTTGAATTATCTCATTTACTTTGATGTAGTGCCGTCATACCATGGCGGCTTGTTACTGCCACATTTACAGTATATTACGGCTACATTCGAGCTATCATCGAGCCGCCATGGTATGACGGCTCTACATCAAAGTAGATTGTATTCAATTGTATGACATACACTTGCAATGTGGCAATAAACGAGCTGCGGCGCGCCACGATGTTACAAATATGCTATTTCGGCCACCCTCTACAGCAAATAAATGCAATCGCATTTTGGTGCATCTTCCCCGCATTCTATCATTGGGGTTAAATGAAATGGCCATATCTATGCAATATTAGGGCGGCATTTACGTTTTTTTATTGATGAAAGCGTTACGACATATAATAATCGCAGTGGTGGCCGTGGTGGTTAGTGCGGTGCAGGTGTTGGCGGCAGGTGGTAACAACCAGGATTTGCTCAACCGCCCGTATGCCGACCTGAAGCGGTTGCATTTCGGCTTTTCCGTCGGATTGCATTTTCAGGACTTGTTGTTGAAAAACAATGGTTTTGTAACTGCCGATGGAGAAGCGTGGTATGCCGAGGTGCCAGGGCATTCGCCCGGTTTTTGTGTCAATGTGCTTGCCGATTTGCGCCTGTCACAATATTTCAATCTACGTCTGTCGCCGGGCATGTATTTCGGCAACAAGCAGGTGACGCTTCTCGAAACCAACGGACAAGTGGAAGAGACCCAGAACATACGCAGCAACTATGTGGTTGTGCCAGTGGACATAAAATATTCGGCATTGCGTTACCGCAATTTGCGCCCCTATTTGGTGGCTGGCGTGATGGGGGTGTTTGACGTGGCGCGCAAGCGAAGCGAGCAGTTGCGCCTCACATCGACCGACGTGATGCTGACCGTTGGTTTCGGTTGTGATTTCTATTTGCCGTTTTTCAAGTTGTGCCCCGAGGTGAAATTTTGTTTCGGGCTCCGCGACCTGCTCGACCATGTGCGCAATGACTTGTCGAACGACCCCGAGATGATGAAATACACGCAATCAATCGACCGTGCTCGCTCGCGCATGGTCGTTGTCACATTTTATTTTGAATGAGCAAGATGGGGCGCACGAGAACAATATTCTATACACTGTTTGCAACATTGGTTGTCGCCATGCTTGCACCGGTGAATGTGGCTGCGCAAAGCGATGCCTTGTTCTCGCAATATTGGGCGTTGCCCACATATTATAATCCGGCAGCTGCCGGCACGAGCGACTCGATAAAGATTACCGCCGGTGCCAAGATGCAGTGGGTGGGTATCACCAATGCGCCAGTCACTTTTACAGGCATGGCCGACAGCCCGTTCAAGGTGTTCGGCAAACGCATAGGTGCCGGCATTATGTTTTCGCAAGAGAGCATAGGACTTTTCAGCAATATCAATATCGGGGCGCAACTTGCCTACAAGTTGAAGCTGTTGGGTGGAACATTGAGCATTGGCCTGCAAGTGGGGCTTGTAAACCAGGCGTTCCGTGGCACCGATGTATTTATCCCCGACGGCGACGACTTCCACAGCAGCGAAGATGCCGCCATACCGACGACCGACATTGCCGGCATGGCATTTGACATGGGTGCAGGAGTGTTTTACACACATCGCTTGTTTTGGGCGTCCTTGTCATCGACCCATTTGCTGCAACCGAGCATCAAGCTCAGTTCGGAGTCGGCTACCAAGAGCGAGTATGAATTTGAAATGGGGCGGGCCTTATATTTCATGGCAGGTAGCAATATTCCCATAAAAAATACGTTATTTGAAATACAACCGTCGTTTATTGTGCGTACTGATTTCTCGACGTTCACAGGCGACATCACCGCAAGAGTGCGTTTCAAGAAATTCCTCTCGGGTGGCATAGGCTATCGGTGGAAAGATGCTGTGTCGATAATGATAGGTGGCGAATACAAGAATTTTTTTCTTGGCTACTGCTACGATTATCCCACATCGGCCATCTCGCGGGCCAGCAGTGGCAGCCACGAGGTGTTTTTGCAATATAATGTAAAGCTAAATCTCCAAGACAAGAATAAAAACAAACACAAAAGTATCCGCATAATGTAGAATATGAAAAAAGGATTGATTTACATAGCTTTTGCCCTTGGATTGCTCGCAACTTCGTGCATGTCGTCGCGCAGCATTGGTGCTGGTGGCGAAGTCACGGGTATCGGAGGTACGGCATACACCGAGCCTACGCCATACGGCATGGTGCTGGTGGAGCGTGGGTCGATGCGCGTCGGCCCATCGGAGAACGACACGGCATGGGGCATACGCAAGGACGACCGCGGAATATCGGTCGATGCCTTCTGGATGGACGAAACCGAAATCACCAACTCGAAGTATAAGCAATTCTTGCTGTGGGTGCGCGACTCGATTATCCGCGAACGGCTTGCCGACCCGGCATACGGCGGCAACGAGGAGTATCGTATCGAAGAGGATGACGAGGGCAACCCCATCACGCCGCACCTCAACTGGAGCAAGGCCATACCTTGGCGAAATCCCGACGAGGACGAGCAACGTGCCATAGAAAGCGTGTATCGCACCAATCCGATTACTGGCGCACGCGAACTCGACCCTGAGCAAATGAATTACAGGTATGAAATCTTTAACCTCACCGAAGCCGCAAAGCGCAAGTATCGCCGCGACCCGGCTCGTCGCGACCTCAATACCGACCACCCTGTGAACGAGGAGCTGCCCATCATATCGAAAGACACGGCCTACATGACCGATGACGGGCGCATAGTGCGCCAGACCATCACGCGTCCGCTCACTGGCGACTATGATTTCCTTAACACCTACATCGTGAACATTTATCCCGACACCACGTGCTGGATAAACGACTTTGACAATGCCTATAACGAGCAGTATGTGCGCATGTATTTCTCACATGCCGGATATAACGATTATCCGGTGGTGGGCGTGAGCTGGGAACAGGCCAATGCGTTCTGTGCGTGGCGCACGGCCTACTTGCGACGTGCGCTTGGCGCGCAAGGGGTGTATGTGGAACCTTACCGCTTGCCCACCGAGGCCGAGTGGGAATATGCCGCACGTGCGGGAATGGACAATAACAAATTCCCATGGGAAGGCGACATGCCGATAGACGAGGTTGACGGCTGTTTCTATGCCAATTTCAAGCCGCAGGAAGGTAATTATGTGCGTGACGGAAATATAATCACGTCGCAAGCTGGCACGTATGATGCCAATGAGTTTGGCCTTTTCGACATGGCAGGAAATGTGAGCGAGTGGACTTCGACGGCCTACACCGAGAGCGTAAGCCGGCAAACGTCGGACCTTAATCCCGAGTACCGCTATGATGCGGCAATAGAAGACCCCTACATGATGAAGCGCAAAATCGTGCGCGGTGGCTCGTGGAAAGATGTGGCACACAATGTGCGCAGCGACTTGCGCATGTGGGAGTACCAGAACGAGCAGCGGTCATTCATTGGCTTCCGTTGCGTGCGTTCGGCAATCGGGTACCATAAAAGCAAGCGAAAATAAATAGCAACCGATGAATAACTTTTTTGCACTATATACATATTAATTATGGGCAAATACAAGAAATATAAAAACAGCATAGAACGTTTCCTTTCGGGCGAAAAGGGGCAACGTTTTTTCAACTTCGCATATAGCATAGGTGCCGCCGTTGTGATTTGGGGCGCATTGTTTAAAATCCTGCACCTGCCCGGAGGCAATACTTTGTTGTGTATCGGCATGGGTACCGAGGTGTTGATGTTTATACTGACGGCGTTTGACCGCCCCGAGCAATCTTACAAATGGGAGGAAGTGTTTCCCGTCCTGCGTTCGGGGAATCCCGAGGACAGGCCCGATTTTTCAAGTGGCTCGGGCATTGTCGTCAATGGTGGCAATGGCGAGTCGGTGGTCATCAATGGCGACGGAAGTGGAAATGCCGCATCGTTGCCGGGATTGAACATAACCGAGGAGGATACGCGCTCGTTGAGCGAGAGCATAGCGAAGATGGCTGCGGCGAGCGAGCAACTTTCAAAAATGGCGGAATTGACCGATGCCACAGGGCAATACCTGTCGCAATTGTCGGCAATATCGCAACAAATGGAGCAATTACGCGCCACTACCGAATCGCTCAATCAAGTGTCGGAAGTGCTATTGTCGTCCTACCGCTCCATTACCGACAACAGCGAGAACATAACCCGCAGTTCGGCTGGCTACGTGAGCCAAATGGAGAATCTCAACCGCAATATCAGTGGGCTTAATACAATCTATGAAATACAGTTGAAGAGCATCTCGACGCAGCTCGACAGCATCGACCGCGTGAACCGCGGCTTAAAAGACATACGCGACATGTATGAAAAATCGGCTGCCGAGAGTGCAAGTTACTGCGACGAAGCCGAAAAGATGGCACGTTACATGAAGCAGCTCAACAGCGTGTATGAAAAGATGGTCAAGGCCATGACGATGAATATGTACCGCCCGACAGTGCCGGGAATGGGTGTTGACAACAATAACGACGATAAAGATTGACGCAAGATGGCTAATGCTCACAATCAGACGGTAGGGCGAATGTCGCCGCGGCAGAAGATGATTAACCTCATGTACATCGTCTTGACCGCAATGCTCGCCCTAAATGTGTCGAGCGACGTGCTTAACGGCTTTACGCAGGTCGAGGACGGGTTGACACGTTCCAACCGCACCGTTTCTGACCGCAACAGCGCCATCTACGACCAGCTTGAGGCTTTCAACGCACAAAACCCCGAAAAGGGCGGCGTATGGTATGCCCGCGCTTCGGAGGTCAGGCAACGCACGGCGCAACTTTATACTTACATCGACTCTTTGAAAATAGCAATAGTAAAGACTTCCGACGGCGAAGATGGCGATGTGCGCAATATACGCAACCAGGACGACACCGAAACGCCGTCGGTGATAATGCTTGCGCCACGCAACGGTAAAGGCCGTGAATTGCGCGAGCGCATCGATGCTTATCGCGCATACGCTGCGGGAATGCTTAACGACTCGGTGAAGAAAACCAATATCGAGAATGCCCTCACTACCACTCCGCGCGAAATGCGTGCCGTGGGCAAGAACAAGACTTGGGAGGAGAGCCTGTTTGAAAACATGCCTGTTGTGGCATCGGTGACGCTTCTCTCAAAAATCCAGAACGACTTGCTGTATGCCGAGGGCGAAGTGCTCGGCACGTTACTTAACAATATCGATGCCAGCGACCTGCGTGTCAATCAGGTTGATGCATTTGTGATTCCAGAGTCGAGAATAGTGATGCGCGGCAGCAACTACACAGCCAATATCGTGCTTGCTGCAGTCGATACCACACAGCGTCCGAGTGTGTATATCAACGGAACTCGCCTTGACAACAACCACGGACTGTACCAAGTGCCAACTTCACGCTCGGGCAATTTCGACTACTCGGGCTATATCGAGGTGGCGCATGGCGATGGCACAACATCGCAACACCAGTTCAGCTCGTCATATACCGTCATGGAACCATCGGCAACGATTTCGGCCACGATGATGAACGTGCTTTACGCCGGTATCGACAACCCGTTGTCAATTGCAGTGCCGGGCATTCCGTCCAATGCCATCACGGCAACAATGACAAATGGCACGCTTACACGCAACGGCGACGAATGGTCGGCTCACCCCGACAAGGTGGGAACCGAGGCTGTCGTGACCGTAAATGCCACAATCGACGGGCGGCAACAGACTGTGGCGACGACCAACTTCAGGGTGCGGAAATTGCCCGACCCGATGCCATACATAGCCTACACCGACAGCAAGGGCAATCCCGAGCGGTATCGTGGCGGTAAACCGTTTGCCAAGTCGCTGCTGTTACAGACCGACGGCATCGGTGCAGCCATCGACGATGATATGCTCAATGTGGCATATCGTGTGCTGGGGTTTGAAACTGTATTTTTCGACTCGATGGGTAATGCAATCCCCGAAGTGTCGGACGGCGACAAGTTCTCTGACCGTCAAAAGAGCAGTTTCCGCCGGTTGAGCCGTGGCAAGCGGTTCTACATCTCGCGCGTGCGGGCAATCGGCCCCGATGGCATCGAGCGAACGCTTGCCCCGATAGAGGTGATAGTGAATTAATGCATTAAATTATTAAAATCACGGATATGAATACCTTGAAATATATTGCAACGTGTCTGTTGCTGACCGGTTCGGCCGTTATTCCCATGCTGGCGCAAGACGATACCGGGGTGGTGAGGCGGCGCACTCCGGGCGGCCGCAATGCCGAGAAGAACGAAACCGGCATGACGCAACGCATGGAAGCGTTTTATGAAACCGAAGAGCCTTCGGCTGCCAACATTGAATGGTCGCGCGTAATCTATCGTTCGATAGACCTTACCGACGTAACCAACATGGCTCTTTATTATCCCGAGTTGCCCAACGAAGATGGTGAAAATCTGTTTTTCATCATCATGCGGCTGCTTGCCGATGGCAAAATACCAGCATACGAGTATCTCGACGGGCGCGAGATGTTTACCGAGCAATACCGCATCAAAGTGAGCGATATGCTCGACCGTTTCCATGTGCTTTACTCCGAAGCAAAGGGCAGCACCGAGCGCAACCCGCGTTACACCATCGACGAAAGCGATATTCCGTCCAATGAGGTGCTGAGCTACTATATAATCGAAAAAATGGATTTCGACAGGCTCGAAGGACGCATGAAAACACAAGTGTCGGCCATTTGTCCGGTGTTGCATCGCACCGACGATTTTGGTGGTGAAGCAATTCGATACCCGATGTTTTGGGTTAAAATGACCGATTTGCGCCCATACATATCGCGCCAGTATGTGTTTACCGACAACGACAATAACTTGGCTCGTTACAACCTTGACGATTTCTTCACGATGGGAATGTACAAGGGCGAAATATACAAGACCAAGAATTTGCGCAACTTGTCGATGGTGCAAATGTTTCCCGACCCCGAAGACTTGAAACGGGCGCAAGACAGCATCGAAAATCGTCTGGCTTCGTTCGACAAGAATCTGTGGATTCCGTCGCGCGAGGAGTTACAGGCTCGTGCCGCGGCTGCCGACAGTTTGGATGTGGCTTCGACCAAGGGCGACGAAGAAATTTCAATACGTAGCCGTGACGATGACGACAACGATGAGGAAAAAGATAAGCCGCGGAATAAGCGTTCAAAGCGCAGCAAGCCCAAGAAGTCGGAAGTCAAGGAGGCAAAAGTGTCGAATAGCGGTTCGGCAGTGCGTTCGGTGCGTCGCCGCAAGCCGTGACATCCCCCCACGACACAGCTTCGATACCGAAAATCAGCAATTTCTGGATAAGCAATTGTGTAGGAGGGTGTATCAAAATTGGCAGTACCTACCTCGTAGGGACGCACGGCTCGTGCGTCCGTGTGCCTCAAGGCTCGATTAACTATCTGTAAATTAATAGAATATGTGCCTAATTACGCAGCGGACGCACGGGCCGTGCGTCCCTACAAAATTG
>CALUMJ010000055.1 GCA_944321715.1 uncultured Muribaculaceae bacterium
GTGACGAAGTTCTCGCAAGTGAGCGTGTTCAGCGGCTTCAACCAGCCTGCCGACATCAGCATGGACCCGCGCTACGAGGCGTTGTGCGGCATCACGCAGGAGGAGTTGGAAGCCTATTTCGGCGAGCCTATCATCGAGATGGCAGAAACGAACGATTGCACCGAAAGCGAGATGCTGGCCATGCTCAAGCGGCAATACGACGGCTACCACTTCAGCCAGCGAATGACCGACATTTACAACCCATTCAGCCTGCTGAACGCCTTTGCGTCGCAGACGCTGCGCGACTTCTGGTTCAGTAGCGGCACCCCCACTTACCTAATCCGCTTGTTGTCGCACACCAACGAGAACTTGGACGAGATTACCGGCAAATATTACGACCCGCAAGAGTTCATCGACTACAAGGCGAGCGTCGAGAAGCCGTTGCCGATGATTTACCAAAGCGGCTACCTCACAATCAAGGATTACAAGCCGCGCAGGGGAATGTTCCTGCTCGATTTCCCGAACAACGAGGTGAAAAAAGGCTTCATCTCGCTTGTGGCGTCGGACTACCTCAAGCCAAAGCATGAAAGCGTCAACAGTTGGGTTCAGAACTTGCTCGATGCCCTCGAAGACGGCGACACAGGCACAGTGTGCAAGCTGTTCACGTCATTCCTCGCCGACATACCCTACACCATGCGGCGCAAAGAGGACGAGCGGGAGCGTGAACGCTATTTCCACTACACGTTCTACCTCATTTTCCGCCTTGTGAGCGTATATACCGTTTACAGCGAGAAGCAGCAGAGCGAAGGCAGGGTGGATTGCATAGTGGAAACTCCGGGGTATGTTTACATATTCGAGTTCAAGCTCGACGGAACGGCTGACGAGGCGTTGCAACAAATCGACGAAAAGGGTTATGCCCGCCCCTACGCCGCCGACAGCCGCCGGCTGTTCAAAATCGGCGCAAGTTTCTCGTCGCAGACCGGAACAATTGCCGACTGGAAGGCTGTGAAATTTATATCATAAAAAAACAAAAACATAATTAACATGGAAAAAGAAAAAGTTGTTTTAGCATTCAGCGGAGGACTCGACACATCTTATTGCGTCAAGTACCTTAGCGAAGATTGCGGCTATGACGTTTACACGGCAATAGCCAACACCGGCGGCTTCTCGGCCGACGAGTTGAAACGCATCGAGCAACGCGCCCTCGCATTAGGGGCCGTAAAACATGCAACCCTCGACATCACACAGGAATACTACGAGAAAAGCATCAAATACATGGTCATGGGCAATGTGCTGCGCAACGGCACATATCCCATATCGGTAAGTTCTGAACGCATCTTCCAGGCAATAGCCATCATCAACTATGCCAAACAGATTGGAGCCCAATATGTGGCACATGGCAGCACAAGTGCCGGCAACGACCAAGTGCGCTTCGACCTTACGTTCCAAATCCTTGCTCCGAACATAAAAATCATCACCCCGACGCGCGACATGAACCTCACGCGCGAATATGAAATCAACTACCTCAAGCAACACGGATACGAAGCCGACTTCAAAAAGATGGAATACTCCATCAACAAGGGGTTGTGGGGAACGAGCATTGGTGGCAAAGAAACACTGCATAGCGACCAGACACTGCCCGAAGAGGCATATCCGACGCAAATGACTGCTACCGCCGACAGTCGCATAACACTCTCGTTCGAAAAAGGAGAAATCGCCGCAATCAACGGCAAGCACTATACCGACAAGGTGGCAGCCATCCAAGACCTTGAACAAATTGTCGCTCCCTACGCCATAGGCCGTGACATGCACATCGGCGACACCATCATAGGCATCAAGGGCCGTGTGGGATTCGAGGCTGGTGCTCCACTGCTCATTATCGCCGCACACAAGATGCTCGAAAAGCACACCCTCACCAAGTGGCAACAATACTGGAAAGACCAGCTCGGCACATGGTATGGGATGTTCATGCACGAGGCACAATATCTCGAACCAGTGATGCGCGACATCGAGGCATTCCTTGTTTCATCGCAACAAAATGTCACTGGCGATGTCATCATCGACCTCAAGCCCTACCGCTACATCCTGGTAGGCGTGAATAGCGACTTCGACCTGATGAAGACCGATTTCGGCGAATATGGCGAAATCAGTAAGGGATGGACTGCCGACGATGTGAAGGGATTTACCCGAATCCTCGGGAACCAAATGAAGATTTACCACAACATACAGGTCAAGAACGGCAAGCATGATTAAGGCTGGTATTATAGGTGGTGCCGGTTACACAGCCGGCGAGCTGATTAGGTTGCTCATAAACCACCCCGACGTGGAATTGCAGTGGGTCGGCAGCAGCAGCAATGCAGGTAACGACATTTGCTCGGTGCATCAAGGCCTCGTGGGCGAAATCGACATGAAATTCACTGCCGATGCACCGCTTGACAGCATCGACGTGCTTTTCTGCTGCACACCGCACGGCGAGAGCCGCAAGTATATCGAGTCGCATGAATTGCCAGCCGACTTGCGTATCATCGACCTTTCGACCGACTATCGGCAAGCCGACGGCTCGCACGACTTCATATATGGCCTGCCCGAGCTGAACCGCCGTATTATCGCCAACGAACCCACTCGCCACGTAGCCAACCCTGGCTGTTTTGCCACTTGCATACAACTGGCTTTGCTGCCTCTTGCCAAAAACCTGATGCTCAACAGTGAAATCAACGTGACAGCCATCACGGGCAGCACAGGAGCCGGAGTGAAACCGTCGGCTACGTCGCATTATTCGTGGCGCAACGACAATGTGTCGATTTACAAGCCATTCCGTCACCAGCACTTGGCCGAAATCAGGCAGTCGCTGTCGCAACTGCAAAACAGCTTCAACAGCGACATCAATTTCATACCTGTACGCGGCTGCTTCTCGCGCGGTATCATGGCTGCGGTGTATCTCGACTGTGCCACCAGCTTAGACGTGGTGCGTGAATTATACGACAACTATTACGCCGACCACAATTTCACATTTGTCATCGACCGTATGCCCGACCTGAAAGATGTTGTCAACACCAACAAGTGCCTGCTGCACCTCGTCAAGGAGGGCAACAAACTGCTCATAGTATCGGTCATCGACAACTTGCTCAAGGGTGCCTCGGGTACTGCCGTGCACAACATGAACCTACTGTTTGGGCTACATGAATGTGTAGGCCTCAACCTCAAGGCATCGGCTTTCTAAAACAATACATCAGCGAAAATATGAAACTATTTGACGTATATCCGCTTTTCGACATAGAAATCGTGCGCGGCAACGGTTGCTACACCTACGACAGCCACGGCACCGAATATCTCGACCTGTATGGCGGACACGCTGTAATATCGGTGGGGCATTCTCACCCACACTACGTGCAAGCCATCAAGGAACAAGCCGAAAAGCTCGTTTTCTACTCCAACTCGGTTGTCAACAGCCTGCAACAACGGCTTGCAAACAAACTTGGACGCATCTCGGGATATGACGACTACCAATTATTCCTCATCAACTCGGGAGCCGAGGCCAACGAGAACGCACTCAAGCTCGCATCGTTCCACACTGGTCGCAGCCGTGTGATTTCGTTTGCCAAGGCTTTCCACGGACGCACATCGCTTGCCGTGGAAGCAACCGACAACCCTCGCATTGTATCGCCAGTCAACGACAACGGCAATGTCACTTTCCTACCCCTCAACGACATATACGCAGTGAAAGCCGAACTTGCCAAGGGCGACGTGTGTGCCGTAATCATCGAAGGAATACAGGGAGTTGGCGGCATAAAGCTCCCAACTAACCAATTTTTGCAACAGTTGCGCCATGAATGCGACAAGCATGGCACTGTGCTTATCCTCGATGAAATACAATCGGGATATGGCCGCTCGGGTCGATTCTTTGCCCACCAATGGGCTGGAATACGCCCCGACATCATTACCGTGGCCAAGGGTATCGCAAACGGATTCCCAATGGGAGCTGTATTGATTAGCCCCAAATTCACTCCTACATACGGAATGCTGGGTACTACTTTCGGCGGCAACCACTTGGCTTGCGCCGCCGCTATCGCCGTACTCGACATATTCGAGCAGGAAGGGCTCGTCGAGAATGCCCGCCGGGTGGGCGAATACCTCCTTGCCCAACTTGCGCAAATTCCACAAATCAAGGAAGTGCGCGGACGCGGGCTGATGATTGGCATCGAAATGGAAGAGCCTGTCAAGGAATTGCGCTCCCGGTTGCTGATGGATAAGCACGTGTTCACTGGCGTGAGCGGAACCAATGTAATCCGCCTGCTTCCACCACTCGTGCTCACCATCGAGCAAGCCGACGAATTCCTGCGCCGCTTCAAGGACTGCCTGAACAATTAATTAACTAACTCACTTCAACCCAGCCACATCGCAGGAATGCACAAGCCGCGCATCTCTGCGATGTGGTCATATATAAACACTTGCCATTATGAAAATTGGAATTATCGGTGCAGGAAACATGGGCGGAGCAATAGCCCGCGGACTTGCACAAAACACTGCCCACACAATTGCCGTGAGCTGTCCTAACCGCCACGGCGAACTCGACGCGCTGCGCTCGCAATATCCCGCCATAGAAACCTCGACCGACAACGCCTGCGTTGCCGCAAATGCCGACATAATAATCCTTGCCGTAAAGCCGTGGCTTGCCGATGCGGTAATGCAATCGCTTGGCAACGTCATTGACTACCAGCAGCAAGTCATAGCGTCGGTAGTGGCCGCAACAAGCCTCGACCACATAGAAAGTTATGCTGGCGACAGCCACGTAAGCCCTGCCGTGTTCCGCATTATTCCCAACATTGCCATCACGCACAGCCAGAGCATGACATTCATCGCCGCCAAGAATGCGACAAACGAACAAATCGACACTATTTGCGGCATCTTCGACCAATTGGGCAAGACTATGCTCGTCGAGGAGCGGCTGATGGATGCCGGTACAGCCCTTGCATCGTGCGGGATAGCCTACGCAATGCGCTATGTGCGCGCCGCAATGGAGGGGGGCGTCGAGCTCGGCTTCACTGCATCGCAGTCGCTCGAAATAGTGTTGCAGACAATGACTGGGGCTATTGCCACGCTTGCCGACGGCAATGAACATCCCGAAGCCGCCATCGACCGCGTGACAACAGCCGGCGGAATCACCATTCGCGGCCTAAACGCAATGGAACGCAACGGTTTTTCCACGGCCGTCATCGAGGGGCTTAAAGCATCATTGCCACAGCGATAACGTCATTACAGTGCAAGGCGGAATCCTTGCTTGCCGTCATGGTTCGACGGGTTCTCGCCATAGCGGAACGAAACGTGGCTACCTTTCTCGACACTGCTCCACGAGCCTCCCTTAATTACACGCTCGTCACCATTGCCCGACGTAACAACAGGGTCAACTTGAGCATCAGCCGTATAGGGCGCATATCGGTCTTGCACCCATTCGATGACATTCCCTGTCATGTCATAAAGCCCCAATTCGTTGGGGCTTTTTGCTCCAACGGGATGCGTGCAACCTCCGCTATTGCTCTCATACCATGCCACACTTCCAAGGCTGTTGCTGCCCGAAAAGATATAGCCATACGAACGCCTTCCACCTCGTGCGGCATACTCCCACTCGGCCTCGGTGGGCAGCCGGTAATTCTTTCCTGTCATTGAATTGAGTTTGCTCAAGAAACGTTGCACGTCGTGCCACGTGACATTCTCCACAGGCAAGTTATCACCCACATGTTCGCTCGGATTACTGCCCATCACCGCTTTCCACAGCCGTTGCGTGACCTCATATTTGCTAATGTAGTAGCTGCTCAAAGTCACTTGGTGGGCAGGATATTCATCCTCCCATGCACGGCCTTCCATCTGCGAGGTTGCACCCATCGTGAACTCACCTCCCGACACATACACCATTTCTATCTCGGGCAAGGCTTCTTCTTTTGGCGATATGTTACTTATCGCAGCCACAGCATCAGCGGCTGTCTCTTCCTCTACATCATCATACCACGAGTCAGCGACAACCGAGTCAGCCATGGCGGCTGTAACATCTTCCACAACCGTGCTATCGACCGCATAATCGTCGGTATAAGTGATGGTTTCATCGTAAGTTGTCGAATCGTCCGAAAGTAGTGCCACAACAAGCACCGCACCCACCACTACACCAACAATGGCACCGACAACAGGCAGCAACCATTTCTTCCTATTTTGCCCCGATTGGTCAGGGTTGGGGATAGGCGTAGGAGTCGGTATGGGTGGAGGAGTCGGAATAGGGCCTTTCTTATCGTCAATTATAGTGTCTTCGTGGTTGTCGTCGGCGTTTGTGGCAATGCCCAATGCTGCGGCGAAATCGGCCACCGACTGGAAGCGGTCGCTTGGCTTTGCTTCCATGGCTCGGCGTATGGCGGCAATAGTCTTGCCACTGACATTGTGAGAACGCAATGCCGCCTCGGGAAATTCTATCAGCACGTCAGATGCCACAGGAGGACGTTGCCCGGTGAGCATCTTAAACAACGTCGCACCAAGGGCATAAACGTCCATCGTGACGGGGAACACCTTTCCTTCGCGGTAATTGGCTTGTTCTATGGGCGCATATCCAGGGGTACCGCCGCCGATAGTGGTGCTCGACTCTGGCTCGCCATTCTCGTCATACTGTTTCGACAGGCCGAAGTCAATCAACACCGCCTCGCCATCATCGCGCAACATCACATTTCCAGGCTTCAAGTCCAAGTGCAACATGCGATGGCTGTGCATGAACGTCAACGCCCGAGCTATCTGACCAGTGTAACGCAATGCCTCGGCCTCGGGCAGACAGCCGCGCCCGGCTATCAAGTCGTCAAGGCTCCCGCCGCCGCAATATTCCATCGAGTAATAAGCTGTACCATTAGCTTCAAACGTTTCGAGCACATTAATTATACCCGGGTGCTGCAACTTTCCCAAATTGCTTGCTTCGCGAGAAAATTTGCGCTTGTAATTGACAAACAGACCGCCCTTGCTACCTTGCGAAACTTCGCTACCCTCGCGCTCGTTGATGTCGCGCATGAAAAACTCTTTCACTGCCACTCGCACCTCGGTATTCAAGCGACCAAGGTCGCCAGCAACCGTGACTGTCGTTCGAGCCAAATAGGTTATGCCAAACGAACCTTGCCCCAGCACCTTGTCAATGACATACTTATATTTAAGTCCTTGCAACACCGTTCCGGGCCGCAATGCCATTTCATTAGTTTCCATATACGTGTGTTATTTTTAGATTTATGTCTGCCGCCCGGCTGCACTCAGCATAGCAGCACCCTACAAATATAGTGCAAGTTGAGCGTAATACAAAAAAAACAATGAATTGTTTTTTTTGCAGAAACGGGGGTGTATCAAAATGCAGATTTAAGCGATTTCGTAGGGACGCACGGCTCGTGCGTCCGTTAGCCTTTAAGCATATATTCCACTAGCATACAACCGATTAGCTGTATTTTTAGCACACGGACGCACGAGCCGTGCGTCCCTACGAAATTGGTGAACGTCTATTTTGATACACCCTCTACTAAAAGGTGCGGCGGTGGTGCAGATAATAATCGGTGATGATGTTGCAGTCGCTGCCAACAGCCTTGCCGATTAGGTTAACGGCAGGGAAAGCGGTATAGTTACGCTTCATCTTGCGATAGTCGCGGTGCGCTCGCAGCACGGCGGCAGCATTGCCCCACTGAAATTTAGCCACAAACATGAAGAAAGCCAACGTGTCGTAAAGACGGCGCACAATCAGCAACTTCCGGCCCTCTCTAGCTGGCATATTCTTATACATCAGCAGCAAATTATTGCGGAAATTCAGATAGGTCTTGCGAGGATTGGCAGCAGGAAGGCTTCCGCCACCCAAGTGGTAAACCGTGCTCTGCGGCACCACCACTACACGTCCGCCAGCCAAGTGCATACGCCAGCACAGGTCAATCTCTTCCATGTGGGCAAAAAAGCGACGGTCGAGGCCGCCAAGTTGCAAATAGCTCTCGGTACGCACAAACAGCGCGGCTCCCGAAGCCCAAAACACATCGGCCACTTCGCCGTCATACTGCCCGTGGTCTTCCTCGATACTGTCGAATATGCGTCCGCGGCAATAGGGATAACCGTGGCAATCTATAAAGCCACCTGCAGCCCCGGCATACTCGAAACGGCTACGGTCGGCATACGACAATATTTTCGGCTGGCACGCCATCACCTCGTCGTGCTGCTGCATGTATTCGATTACAGGCTCAATCCACCCTGGCGCAACCTCCACGTCGCTATTGAGCAGCACCGTGTACCGGTAGCGGCGCATACGTCCTATAGCTTCATTATATCCGCCGGCATAACCGTAATTCTCACTGAATTGCAATACTTTCACGCCAGGAAATTGCTCGGCCAGCAACCGCAGCGAGTCGTCGGTACTGCCATTGTCGGCCACCACTACGTCGGCAAGTGCTGCATTGGTGTTGCGGCACACCGACGGCAGGAACTTGGCAAGCAACTGCTCGCCGTTCCAATTCAGTATTATCACTGCCACCAACTTATGTTCCATATTCTATCTATTCGTTCGATGCCATTGTCACCTTGTTTTTCCACCGTTTGTGCGTCCATAGCCACAATGCCGGCTCGTCGTTGATTTGCGCCTCAAGCCGTCGTGCATACTCGTCGCTAACAGAATATTTGGGCCAAGAGCCGATGTTGTCGGTTATCAACCTTATGTTACATTCATAATATCCTCGCCCCGTACGGCGCGGCTCGAAATACAGCACCACATAGTCCAACTTGCGGGCCAGCATCTCGCTGCCAGTTATGATTGCTGTGTCGTGGTTAAGGAAGCGCACCACATGATTGTCCTCGCCTACCGACGGGTGCTGGTCGCTCATGAAGCCAGTCACGGCTGTTTTCCCTTCACGGCGCAAACGCAGCAGCTCACGTGCCACCGACCGCTTAGGGTGGCACACGGTGTTGTAGCGGCTGCGGATTTTTATGAACAACTCGTCGAACCACTCATTCTTGAGCGGACGGTAAACATTGCCAAACACCACATTGTCGTCATTGCAATGCCGCGACCACAGTGTTACCGATTGCAACCATTCCCAATTGCAATAGTGGGCGGCGTAGATTATCATGGAACGCCCCTCGTCGATGTATCGGTCGAATACCTCCATATTGCGAAACACCATGTGGCGGCGCATGGTATCGCTGCTCATGTGCAGCAACTTGATGGTTTCAACAAAATAATCGGCAAAAAAATGATAAAAGTCACGTTCGATGCGGCCAAGTTCGGCAGCACCCTTGTCGGGAAACGACTCAGCGAGGTTGCGCCTCACCACCTTGCGCCGATACCCCACCATGTGGTATATCAACAGGTATATGGCATCCGAAATCACGTAAAGCAACCTCCACGGCATCAACGCAAGCAGATGCAAAATGCCATCCAATGGCAGATATACTATTTTATTAAGCAACTTTTTCATAGCATCACCACACCTTTCACGGTTTCCACATCATCGGTCATGGCATCAATGCGAGTTGACACCACTTGATTCACAAGGTCGTCGGCACACTGCACCTCCACCCGCAGATAATTGTCGGTGAAGCCGTGCAACAATCCGCTGCCATGCGCCGACTGCTCGAAAAGCACTGGCCGGCATGTGCCTATGAAGCGCGATGTGAAACCGCGCAACTTGTCGTCCGACAGTTGCAACATACGAGCCACACGTTCATCCTTCTCGTGCTTATCGACCACATGGCTGATGCGCAATGCGGCAGTGCCGGGACGCTCGGAATAAGGGAACACATGCAATCGCGACACATCGAGCGACTCGATGAATATCATCGACTGCTCAAACAGTTCGGCAGTTTCGCCATGAGTGCCAACAATCACGTCCACTCCGATAAATGCGTCGGGCATCATACGCCTGATTTTTTCAATTTTGCTGGCATACAGGGCGGTGTCGTAGTGGCGGTGCATCATGCGCAGCACCTCGTCGCAGCCGCTCTGCAACGGAATGTGGAAGTGGGGCATGAAATGGCGCGACTGTGCCACAAAGTCAATCACCTCGTCGTCGAGCAGGTCGGGTTCAATCGACGATATGCGGTATCGCTCTATGCCATCCACACCATCAAGGGCTTTCACAAGGTCGATAAACCGCTCGCCGGTGTTTTTTCCAAAGTCGCCTATGTTCACCCCCGTCAGCACCACTTCGCGGCCACCCTCGGCCACAGCTTCGCGCACTTGCCAGACAAGTTGACTGATAGTGCCACTGCGGCTGCGTCCGCGGGCAAACGGTATGGTGCAATAGGTGCAGAAATAGTCGCATCCGTCCTGCACTTTCAGGAAGTAGCGAGTGCGGTCGCCGCGCGAACATGACGGGCAAAACTGCCTCAACTCACGGAAACCGCGCACGTCCACGCACCGACGGCGTTCCTCCACATACTTTAATATATAGTCGGCAATGTCGTTCTTGCGGTCGTTGCCTATTACAATGTCAACGCCGTCGATTGCCGCCACCTCGTCGCTCTTGAGCTGCGCATAGCAGCCTGTCACCACCACCAATGCGCCAGGATAACTTTTGACAAGTTTGCGTATGGCTTGGCGACACTTCTTGTCGGCAAGCTCGGTTACACTGCACGTGTTTACTACGCACACATCGGGCATCTCGCCAGCCGTGGCACGGCGCACTCCCCGGCTTGCAAGCAGTCGCTCCATGGTCGCGCTCTCCGAGAAATTGAGTTTGCAGCCAAGCGTGTGGAATTGCACCGTGGCCACCCCTGTAATCATCTTGTCGGTCATTAAATATAAATGTTTGCACCGCAAAATTACTGCATTTCACACAATCTACGAAACGGGCGGCAACAAAACGCTCCATGCACAGCCACACACTGCCATAACTGCATGACATCTGGCATTTTGTCATGACACGCAACCGCTACATGGAAATTTGCTACCGCTAAAGATAAATAGTTATAAATTAGCTACTTAATAAATTTTATGTTCCATAAAAGAGTTTTAGAACATAAAAATCCACTATTTTTTGTTGATTTTTTTCCAAAAATTATTTGCGAATAAAATTTAAGTAGTAACTTTGCATCGTTTTTGAAGCATAAAAAATTGTTTTATTATTAAAAATTACACGAAAATGAAAAAGTTAGTTTTGTTACTTGCTGTTGTATTTAGCGTATCTTTGTTCTCTTGCGGTGGTGCAGCTACTACTGAAAACACCGACGCTGCTGCTACTACTACAACTGAAACTGTTGACACTACAGCTACTGCTGCTGACACTACAGCTGCCGATACTGCTGCTGCTGCCGACACTACAGCTGCTGCTGTTGTTAAGTAATCACGACAGAGAAACATTACAACAAGTAGAAAAGTTTGAAGCTGCTTCTCCACAATGGGGGAAACAGCTTTTTTTATTATCTAAATTACAGACCGACAATTATGTAGAGCCGTCATACCATGGCGGCTCGATAACAGCCCGATTGTGGGGTACGCATGTGCTGCAAATGTTGCGGTATCGAGCCGCCATGGTATGACGGCTCTACAATAAATGCCTGTTTGATATACACCCCCGACATGGCTGCTGGAGCATAAAAACAGCTCTGACGCCTTTGCATTACACCTAAAACGGGGAAACAAGCCGTGGCATAATTGTAACTTTTTATGGTATTAAAAGAACAAAAACAAACTTTTCTCAATATTTTTTGCTACTTTTGCCGCCATAAAGTTCTGCGAAAGAACCGTTATGCTTTAGCACGCATGCATTGTTTATGCTTAATTTATTTGCAAACACATATATTTGATTTATGAAAAAAATTTACACACTTTTTGCCGCAGCACTTGCCGTCACAGGCACTGCCACGGCTCAGCAATTGCCAAACGGTACTTTTGATGGCGAGTGGGAAACCTGCTACCCCAATGCAGGTACCGACGCAGTAGGCACACAGCCAACTGGTTGGGGTGCATCAAATGTTTTCCAAATGATGTCATTCGAACTTGTAACTCAAGGAACAGACCGCACTTCTTCGGACGGAAACGCACACTCGGTACACATGAACAACACTTTCTGCGGATTGGCCTTTCTTCAAATCGGAGCAGCCGCACCAGCTTATATCACACTTGGCGATGCTTGGAACTATGGCGATTATCAAGACCTTAACTCCGAAAACGACGCAAGCGATGGCGGCTCGTATGGCGGTGTCGAGTTTACCTTCCGTCCTGATGCTATCACTCTGTGGGTTAAGCGCACTCACGCTACATCTGCCGATGCTGGTACTGTAAATGCCAACGAAAAAGCCACCGTGCTGGTATATTCATGGAAAGGCGAAACCACATCGAAAGTAGGTATCGGACTTGACATGAGTAACACTGGCGGCACTGTCATCGATATGGTTAACCGTGACAAGGATGTGCTTGGAATGATTACCAACGGTGTGACCAAGAGCGACGACTTCGAACTCATCTCGAAAAGCGAGAACTATATCGAGGGCGACATCGAAGAGTGGAAGCAACTCACCTACCCCATTGAATACCTCTCGGACAACGCTCCCGAGATGATCAACGTGGTTATTGCCTCGTCAGACTACTTCAACCGCCCCAACCTGGGCGTGAACAACACACTCGACGTTGACGACGTTACACTGGTTTACTACTCCACACTGAGCGCACTCACCATCGGCGGCAACGAAATTGCCCTCAGCAACGACACATACAACTATGAAGGCACCGGCTCGCTGCCAACATCGGCCGACGAAGTTGTTGCTACCACAAAGAGCCAATTTGCAACTGCCGACGTGAAAATTGATAACGCTGCCAACACTGTGACTATCACTGTCACCAACCAAGGCGGTGCCGACATTGATGGCAAAACATCGCACACCTACGTCATCACCTACCCAGCAACTGCTGAAGCTACCCAATACACTGGCTACCTCAACATCGAGATGATGGGCAACCAACTTGCTACCAACCAAGAAGCAACTGTAGAAATCACCGACAATGGCAACGGCACTTGCACGTTCTCACTGCCAAACTTCAGCTTGGGCGGAAGCGCATCAATGGGCGACATCGTGGTTGAAAACGTAACTATGACCGAAGCCGACGGCACTACCACATACACTGGCAGCGTCAAAGGCCTCAGCTTGGCAGAAGGCCAAATCATTGCCGATGTTGAACTCAACGGCACTATCGACGCCAACGGCACTGTTGACTTCGTAATCAATGTAACGTGGAACGGTATTCCTATCAACGTGACTTTCACCAGCGATCCAACTTCGTCGGTTGCCAACATCGACGCCAACGGCACTGCCATCTATGGCACTACAGGTGCGATCGCCATCAACGGCTACACTGGTACAGCCAGCATTTACGGCATCACCGGACAACTGCTCAAGAGCGTACCTGTCGATGGCAACGCACTCATCGACATCGACGGCGGCATCTACATCGTCCGCGTCAATGGCAACGCAGCAAAAGTCCTTGTCAAGTAACAACAACGCACATATACACAACACTTCAGGGTCGGCACTCACGCAGTCGCCGACCCTGTTGTTTTTTACCCCCCCGGCAAACAGCCCTCGAAGCAAATTGCCAGCCAAGGGGCAGAAAGCCGCACAGGAAGCCTCCCCTTCGGGGGGAGGTTTGGTAGGGGCTTCAAAAAAAGCAACCGATAAATTTGGAAAAAACAAAACTTGTGCGTATATTCGTAGCGAAGCAATTGACCACAAACGATATGAACGACAACCTATTGATAGAGGATTTTTTAAAACACATACGGTATGAGCTGAATTTATCGGCTTGTACCGTTTTGTCTTACAGGAACGACCTCTACCAATTCGTGCAGTTCTTGTCGCCCGACGATGCCACGCGTTTCGACGCTGCCAGCGTGACCACCAACGACATGCGCGCATGGATGGCGCAATTAGGCCACAACGGCTGCGGTCCACGCAGCATTCGCCGCAAGATGCAAGCCGCACGGGCATTCTACAAATTCCTGATGAAGCGCGGCATCACCGCCACAAACCCAGCCGCCGACATCGAGTTGGCGAAGTTCAAAACGCCACTCCCGTCATACCTGCGACCCGAGAAGTTAGACGAACTGCTCGACACACCTATTGGCACCGATGACTACCGCGCCATACTGAAGCGTACCGTGGTGATGATGCTGTATGAAACGGGAATACGGCGCGCCGAACTCGTCGAGCTGCGCGATGCCGACGTCGATGCCGCACGTGGCGAGATGAAAGTGCACGGCAAGCGCAACAAGGAGCGCATCGTGCCATTCGGCAATGAACTGGCGCAAGCCATAACCGCCTACCGCCAGGCACGAGGCAAGCAAACTGGCACTGTGCGTCCGGCGCAATTTTTCCTGCTCCCCAACGGCAAGCCGCTATACCCCGAGAGCGTTTACCGCATGGTGCATGGCGAGTTGGCAGCAGTGGGCGGCGCGCCACGGCTCAGCCCCCACGTGCTGAGGCACTCATTTGCCTCGGCGATGCTCAACAACGGTGCCGAAATCAACAGTGTGAAAGAAATCATGGGACACGAGTCACTTGCCGCAACGCAAGTGTACACACATATCACATTCAGTGAGCTTAAAAACAATTACAAACACGCCCATCCACGGGCTCTAAAAAAGGAGGTAAATTATGGAAGTAAAGATTAAAGCTATCCATTTCGACGCAACCGCGAAATTAGAGGAATTTATCAATAAGAAAGCGCAAAGGCTCGCACGCCGCAACGAGGAAGTGACCGAGTTCAACGTCACCCTCGAAGTCGTAAAGCCCAAAACATCGATGAACAAGGAGGCCTCAATCAAGCTTATAATCCCTAACCGCGAAGACCTCTTTGCATCGAAAGTCGCCGACACATTCGAAGAAGCCATCGACCTGTGCATCGACGCACTCGAACGCCAACTCGAAAAGTTCGACAAAAACCGATAAAATAATTCTTTGTCCAACAACATCAGCCCCTGCACCCCGCCGCGGACGCAGGGGCTTTTCGTTGAATGTGCAGTTACATTCACCTTGTTGTAGTGCCATCATACCGATGGCGGGAGACCGGCACTTTTGCTACTGTTTTGCCAAAAATGTTGACACGATGAAGCCGATTCACCACAATTCAGCAAATTTATGACACCAAACTCTTTGAAATTTGTTCAGCAATGCATATTTTTGCAAAAATTCAAAATGTTTTGCTTATGAAAATATCTACTTCATTATTCACAATGCTTGTGGCGGCAACCGCCGTGGCACAAGCGGCCGAAACAGTGTTTGAAAGCCCGCTATCGACAGCCGAAGATGCCGCAAGGTGGACTGTCATCAACAGCAACGGCGACGATTACACATGGGAGTTTGACGACTTCTGGGGCTCAATGGGTTGCTACACCACCAACCCCGACCTCGCAGCCGACGACTGGCTCATCTCGCCGGCAATCGAGGTCGAAAACGGCGGAATGTACATGCTGCAATTCGAGATACAAGGCAGCTCGGGCGGCGAGAAAATGGACGTGTTTTATGGCACGTCACCCACAGTGGAGGCTATGGAAAATATGCTCATGGACATCTACAACGACAACGGCTCGTTCGTGGCATACATGAAAATGTTCGCCGTAGAAACCGATGGACCCATTTATATCGGGTTCCATGCCAAGAGCGACCCGTGGAAATACAAAATAACCCTGCGCAACGTGAAACTCTCCACTTCGGAGGGGAAAGAGCTCGAAGCCGTCGGGCTAAGCGAACTCAATAGCGGCTACAGGCTCGGCTCGCAAGAAGTGAAACTCACCATACGCAACAACGGCGCAGCCAATGCCAGCAACTTTGAAGTCGGATACCGGCTCAACAACGGAACCGACATCACCGAAACAGTGAGCCAGACCGTGCAACCAGGCGAAACCTATGAACACACATTCGCAATTCCCGCCGACGCATCGACTCCGGGCGACTACACCATCAAAGCATGGACTGCCCTCGATGGCGACGAAATGCTCGACAACGACACGTGCACGGCAACTTTCCGCCACTGCCAAATCGCCGACGGGCCCTACGCTACCAGCTTTGAGTCCACCGACAACAACGGCGACATCATCTACCTTGACCTCAATGAAGACCCTGCCGACGGAGACAACGGCGACTGGGGCATAACCATCGACGATGGTTGGTTCTCGAATTTCGCGCGCACCGGCACCCAGTCACTCGGTTACTTCTACAGCCGCAACAATCCCGGCGACGACTGGGCATTCATGCCTGCAATGCACCTCACCCCAGGCTATTACGCGGTAAACTTCTGGCATAGCAACGACAGCGGCTATCCCGAAAACCTGCGGCTGTGCTACGGCGCATTCCCCGACGATGCCACCACCCCCACGCCCGAAATGATGACAGCCACCGTGGTTGACCTGCCAGGCGTGGACGTGTCGGAATACACCGAGTCGGTCAACGTGGTGCAAATCACCACCGAGGGCAACTACATCTTCGCATTCTATTGCTACAGCGAGGCCAACCAAAACACACTTTCTGTCGATGACTTCTCGGTAACGGCAATCGAGAACACCGATGCCGACCTGTCGGTGGCACTGCTCTCGCCCGGCAGCGACTATATAGTGCAAGGCGTTTCGCCCGATAATGTCATTTATTCAATCACCAACCACGGCATCACCGAGATGACAGGCACACACGTCGATATTCTGCTCGACGGTCAAGTGGTTTCAAGCGACGACATCGCATCAATCCCAGCCCAAGCGACAATAAGCTATGCCACACCATCCATCGAAGGGTTCGCAGGCCGCCACACAGTGAAAGTGGAAATCAGCAACAGTGCCGACACCGACGCCAGCAACAACACGGCCGAACGCAGCTTCAAAGCCGTTGCCAACGCCACGGTAATGTATGACTTCGAGCCCGACACCGAGCTCGAGTATGGACAGACGCCCGAGCTGCCCGATGGCATAATACTCCGTGCCGAAGACGGCGGCACTGTCAACTCGGAGCTTTCCGACATCTTCCCGGCCAACGAAGCATGGAACTTCATCGAAATCAACACGCACGAAATCTATGGAGAATGGATGCTGGCAGCCGCTTCGTGGTTAGACGGAACCGACCATGCCGACCGCTGGTGCATATTCCCACGCATGAGCGTCAACAGCGACGATGCCGATGCCGTATGGGCTTCAAACTCGGGCGACGAACGATTCCCCGAAACCTACGAAGTGCTCGTTTCGACAACCGGCACCGAAACGGCCGATTTCACCAAGGTGCTGACCGTCGAGAACGAATCGGGGCAACCCACATTGCACGGCATCGACCTCGGACAATACGAAGGACAAGAAATATACCTCGCCATCAGGCTCACCACTGCCGACGGGTATTTCCTCACTATTGACAACGTAGGCTTCTATGGCGGCGTAACCCTAAGCACAAGCGGCGTGAATGGCAACCTTGCAGCCGACGGCAAAGTGGTAGTGACACGCGATGCCGTGACCTACACAGGCTCCGACGCCACAAGCTTAGCCATCTACGACCTTGGCGGACGCATTGTAGCATCGTCCGACGGCGCAGCCATAGCCACGGCACAATTGCCTCACGGCGTGTATGTGGCAGTAGCCACCACAAGCAACGGGAACAAATTACCCTGCAAATTCGTAAAATAGCAGCATAAAAAACTTTCAAACTGAACACGGGCAGGAAGCCATTACCCGCAAAAGGCTTCCTGCCCGTCATTTATATAAACCCAAATCGGTCATCAGACCGCAAAATGCGAATTTCACTTAGAAACTGTTTTGAATTTTTTTGTTCGATGGTTTGAGATGGATTTTCGAGGCGTTTTTGATTGTTTTTTGAGTAAGTTTAGCAAGCTAAACGTCGAAAAAAACAATCGAAAACGGCCGAAAAGACGCTCAAAACATGAACAAAGAACTCAATATAAAACTATTTCTGTAAAATTTCAAAACAGTTTCTAAGATTCTGGTTAAAATATTTTGCATAGTCAACTATTTGATTTACAACGCACATACTATCTCGTATTAAAAATAATGCGAAAAAAGAACAGGGAAAATTTTGTAATTCAAAATTTGTGCGTAACTTTGCAACCGCAAAAAGCCCTAAACGCAGCAACGCCGCAGGGCAAAGAGTTCAAACGATGCCTCTTTAGCTCAGTTGGCCAGAGCACGTGATTTGTAATCTCGGGGTCGTTGGTTCGAATCCGACAAGAGGCTC
>CALUMJ010000056.1 GCA_944321715.1 uncultured Muribaculaceae bacterium
TGTATTCTACTAACTTACAAATGGTTAACAGTGCCTTGCGGCATACGGACGCACGAGCCGTGCGTCCCTGCGAGGTGTGTGCTGCTAATTTTGGCGCACCCTCTACAACATGCAAATCAATAATCCCAGCCGAGCGAGAAATCGTCGAGCCACAGCGTGCTGCCTTCGCCGCCGGTGAAGTAGTCGGCATATTTGCTTGATGTGCTCACTATCACGATGTGCGTGGGCGTAACGTCGGTGCGGCGGTATTCCAGTTCGAGGTCGAAATCGGTCCACTCGCTTATTGTTTCACCTGTCTGCACCTCGCCATACGCTACGATATAGTCGGCGTTGCGGTCAAACAGTTGGCGGTTCGACGGGTTGGTGCGTATTTCTATCGGTTCGGTTTTGTTTATAAGTGCTGCATATATGATTGCAGTGTCGGGCTGCCCGATAAGATGCCTGTAAGCATCGTCCGATGAGCGGTTGATAGTTGCCGAGGTGTATTTCCAGTAGCCAGTTATGCGTGTTGGCCGTCCTGTGAACTCACGGCCGAAGTTCAGCACCCCGTTGGTTCCGTCGGTTCGCACGTATTCACCGGCAAATATGTTGCCACCAGCAAGTTTTATTACTACCCACTTGGTTTCGAGTTTTGCCGAGTATCCAGCCTCGCCGTTCCATGTGTCGGAGTCGGGAACAGAGTTGCTGCTGCCGACGCCGAATTGAGCGAATGTGGCGGCACCGTCGTTGCCTGTATCCCAGAATTGTTCCCCGTTCTCGTTCCACGGGTTCCATATTTTATCTTCCTCATACCACCATTCTTCAAAATTGCTGTTGGGCAACTCATATTCGGCATCGGTGGTCACCACTATGGCGGCAGTGTAGCTGTCGTTGCTGCAGGCGCGCACTTCGTATGTCGTGCTGGGTTGCAAGTGGGCTACGCAAGCCGAGAATTCGGCTCCGGTGGTTGAAACGTTTTCTACACGCAGCCATTCGTCGCTGCCGTCCTGCCGGTATTCAAACCAGCTCTCCGTTCCTGCCCTTGTCGAGCCGTAAAGCCACATCACGCGTGTCCATGCGTCGGCACGGTCGAGCGACACTGTTTGCTCGGTTTCTTCTACATATATAGTCCACGTTTCGGTCACGTCGCGGTATGTGACGGCCACCTCCACAGGATTGGAAAAATCGGTGGTGCTATTATTGAGGTCGGGGGTCATGGTCGTGATGGAACTTGGCCCGAGTTTAACATCGGTGACCTCCACGGCAGTCAAGTCGCTGCCCGATGGCATGTTCACCACTACGCGTTTCCCCACAGGGTCGATTACCGAGTTGCCGATTTGTTCGGGAACGACAAAGGTGCGCTCTATGGTCTGGTTGGCTTTGATGAGCCATTCATAATCTTGGTAGAGCGACACATTCACCTTGTAGTTGCTGGTGAGGTCGATTCCACCAGTGATGTCGGCCGACAGTTTTGCACCGTCGGAAATCTCGTATGACAATATGTTCACGTTTGCCAAGTCCACCTCCTCGCCTAATGTGAGGGTTACTATCTGGCCTACGCTGTCGATTTGTGCCGGTGAGGTTTCGCCCTCGGCCGTCATCGACGTGAAGCCTACGGCAATGCGGTCGTAGGGTATGTCATTTTCTAAGCACGAAGTGAATGCCGCCATTGCTATGGTGGCAATGATTGCCATGCTGGGTATATTGGATTTCCTCATGTTTCGGTCTTGTTGCGTCAAATGTGGACGGCTATGCCCATCCGCAGGTTAAACAAATTGAACTTGAAATTAGCACCGCTCGAAGTGCGTGACCCTTCTTCAACGCCGTCGGTGGTTTGGTCCCATTTTTTCCAATGAATGCCAAACACGCCAAACGAGAGGTTGAAACTTACATAGTCGTGGATAAATATGCACACACCGGGCGAGAAATTCATGCGCACTTCGGTGGTCACTGTCTCGGTGATGCGAGGCACGTCGTTGTAGGGGCGTTCAAAATATCCGTTGCCGCTGGCAAATTCCAAATCCACCTCGTTGAACACGGCAAAGCGGCGCGAGCGGTCGAGGCCTATGTAGTGGCGGTAGAATATCGATGCCGAATATTGCTCGGTGTGGTAGTCGATGTTTTTAAGCGAGAAGTCCACGTCTTCGATGTCAACCGAGAGGTTGTCGAGCACGGCTTTGTTGCGCTGGTAGCCGAGCCTCATGCCTATTGACTGGTTGTGTGCGAAGAAGTAGCTTATATAAGGGTCGATTGAGAATGCCGAGCCGTTGAAGTCGAAGTCGCCGATGAACGATAGCACGTCGATGTCCTCGCTGTCAAACGAGCCATACGACACGTCGAGGCCGAAAGCCCATTGCCCCTTTGGGATAAAAAGGTAGTTAAACAGTCCGCGGTCGTATCGTCCCAAGTTGCGCTCGGGAATGATGAGGCTCACTGTGTCGTTGCCCACAATCACTTTTTCGTCAAGCACATCGACATTTGAAGCAAGCTGGGAAATCACTTTGCTGCCGATGCTGTCGCCGTCTATGACCTCGACGCGGTTTTTCACAACTACGTTGGTCACGTTATCGTTTGTTGCCACATTTTCGGCGGCTGTGGCACAAGCTGGCATGGCAGCCATTATTAATGCCGCCACTGCAACTATGGTATTTTTCCAGTAATTTTCCATCCAGATTATAAGTAAAACGCTACTCCAAATGATATGGAGAACAAGTTTATCCTGAAATTAGCATTCTTTGTGTTGCGGTTGGCAATGTGTATTTGGTCGTTGGTCTGCTTGGTGTGTGAATAGTCAAACCCGAGTACGCCCACGCTCAATTCTATTGCCGAGTAGTTGTTGAGGAACATCACAAGCCCGGGCATTACACCGATGCCCACGCTGTAGGATTTCTCGAATGTCCCGGTGAAGTCGCTTCCTGTGCCGTTGGTCAGCTTTGACTGGCCCACGCCGAATTTCAGCCTCACCTCGTTGAAAAAGCCGAAACGCTTGGAGCTGCCTATGCCTATATAGTTGCGGAAAACACCCATTGCCGAGTATTCCTGGTTGATGCAATAGAAGTTCTCGTTGCTGTAGTCGGTGTCGGAGTCGATGATGAGGTCGGCGCTGTCGAATTTGTAGCGGCTGCGTTCATATCCGAACCGTCCGCCTACGCCCAAGTCGTCTTGGAACATGTAGCAAGCCATCGGTGTAACGCTGAACGAATATGTGTCGCCGTTGATGCCCTCGACGATGAAAAACTGGTAATTGTCGTTGTCCGACTGCGAATAACTAACGTTCACGCCAGTGACCCATTGGCCTTTCGGTACAAACGTTTGGCTGTTGAGGTTGCGGCTAAAGCGTTCCTGAGCCGATGCTCCGACGATAGCCCACAATGCAACCAATATCGCCAAAATGGTTCTTTTCGCCATTTCCTTGTGAATTGTGTGTATTGTGTTTATACTTTTCTATTCCATGTTGTGCCTCTCACTCGTTGTCGAGCGAGAATGTGATGTTGTAATAGTTCCCCGCTTCGACTCCGGTGATGACCTGCCTGTTGAGCGTTTCTATGCCAGACACGGTGCCTGTGAGCGTAGCCACGATGGTAGAAGCCCCGTCGATGTAGCCAAAGTATCCCATGCGGGTTTCATCGGGCGAGAAGTCGAGCGATGCACCTTGCGCCATGGTCACTGTCACTGTCACGTCGTCGCCCATCGCTTGCCTGAACGCGTCGGAGTATGACACGCTCACTTTCACGTTGGCCAATGTGCATTGCATTGCCGATGCCGTTGTCACTTCGTCTTCGTAGATGCGCACTTGAGAGCTTGCGTAGTAATATGGTGCATCCCACGCCGAGGCTTGGGCTTCGGCATTGTAGGCTTCAATCACATAGTTCCTGTTGCAAGGCAGCGACACCTCGTCGGGCATCTCTTCGTAGGTCCATGTTGCTACGATTTCATTGTCGCTGCTGTTGCGGACGTTCACTGTGAATTGGCTCACGTCGATTACGACGCTGGCAATTGAAGAGTTGTCGATGGCTGTCAGCTCCATGCCTGTCAGTGACAATGTGCCGCGTTCGCCTTCGGGATTTGGGTAGTGCGGGTTGTCGCAACTGTTCAATGCCATTCCCATCAATATTAGCGGAATGTATATCTTAATGACCCATTTTTTCATATCCTTGATAAAAGTGTAGATAACATGAATAATAACGGCAATCGGCTGCCGTCTATTGTGCCTGAATGCAATTGGCTATTAAACCGACTACAAAGTTATATTATTTTTCGTAATTTTACTATCTTTTACACAAAATAAGTGTTTTTTCCACACAGCTCTTCGTTTAAAGCGACATTAAGTGGGGCGGCGTATCAAAATTGCAAATACATTTACATTGTTGTAGAGCCGTCATATCATGGCGGCTCGATGACCGCCCGAATGCAACCGTAATGTGCTGTAAATATGGTAGTAACGAGGGTGCGTCAAAATACAGATTTGTGCAATTTTGTAGGGACGCACGGCTCGTGCGTCCGCTGCGCAATTAGGCGTATATCAGTTTGAAACATAGCAATTTAATGGCACCTTTCGGCACACGGACGCACGAGCCGTGCGTCCCTACGAGGTGGGTACTGCCAATTTTGCTACACCCTCTACATAAATGCCTGTCTATAATTGCTGATTGTTTCAGGCATCGCTATTTTGATGCAACCCCTTTCTTCAAACTGTCACGTGGATGAAATTGCCGTATGTTTTCCCGCATTCAGGCTATGCCCTTTAGCGTTCCATGCCGTTATTTAGAATGGGTGGATGGGACCGATTGTGGCCGAGCAACCTTTTTTAATTGTTTGTAACATTTGATATGAAGTGCTGCAATGTTTAACATGATGAGCAAGAGAGTATTGAAGCTAAGCAGTGATAGTTAACAAGCACTAAAAAAAGTGCCGTTACTTAGTAGTTAACGGCACTTTTGTTGGTGCAAATATAAGCGTTGTTTTTATTCCATGCAAAATATTTTTCGATTTTTTTATTAAAACCGTGATTTTCGGGCGTTTTGCAAATCATTTTTTTTTGACACGTTTCAAAGGCCTTAATAGGGCGCTTGTGTTGCTGTGGTGTTATTACCTCGATTTTTGTGGTAATAACACCATACAGGTTGAAAAAACAAGTTGTCGCAATGCTTTGTGCTGCAGGAGTTTAAGTGGGTGCATTCTAAATAACGCCGTTAACTACTAAATAACGGCAAAAAAGTGAACATGAAAATATGCATATAAAAGTTGTGGCAAAGGCAACTCTTTTCATTTTTAATATTTAAAGTTTTTATTATTATGATTAAAAAGTTTTTAAGTGCAACCCTGTTTGGCTTCCTTATGTTGGGGCTGGCAGGGACGTTTGTAGCTTGCGACGATTACGACGACAGCGACTTGCGTAGGCGCGTGAACGAGCTTGAAGGCACGCTGAGCGACCTTCAGGCGCAAATCGCCAACGGAGCTGTCATCACCGACATTTCGCCGTCGAGCAACGGTCTTACCATCACCACATCGGATGGTCAAACCTACAACATTACCAACGGCGTTGACGGCGCAGATGGTGCAGATGGCGCCGATGGCGCTGACGGTGCACCGGGTTCGGTTGTGGAAATCGGCGAGAACGGCAACTGGTACATCGACGGTGTTGACACTGGCTTCCCATCGCGTGGTGCAGCCGGTCAAGATGGTCAAGACGGTCAGGATGGCCAAGATGGTAAAGACGGTGCTGACGGTTATGTTCCGTCCATCGAAATTATCGATGGTTATTGGTACATCGATGGTGTAAACACAGGCCAAGCCGCTCAAGGTGAGAAAGGCGACAAGGGTGACAAGGGCGACCAAGGCGAAACTGGCCCACAAGGTCCTGAAGGCCCTGCTGGTCCACAAGGTCCTGCCGGTCAAGATGGTGAAGATGGCAAGGACGGTGTTGATGGCACAGCCTCAATCTATATCAACGAGGACGGCTATTGGGTAATCAACGGCGAAGTTACCGATGTACGTGCCCAAGGTCAAGACGGCAAGGATGGCGAAGATGGTAAAGACGGTGCTGACGGTCAGGATGGCCAAGATGGTCAAAACGGACAGGATGGCCAAGACGGTCAAGATGGCAAGGATGCTCCCACCGTTTACTACACGCCTGGCAAAGATGGCTATTGGATAAAGGTTACTATCCCAGCTGGCGAAATCACCGAGGATAATCCTGTAGTGTATGAACCTCAAGACGGCCAAGAAGGTCGCGATTTGCTTGAGTGGAAGCCTGTTGGTACTATTACCGCAGTTTGGAACACCGACACCCAATACTTGACTCTTTACAATGTTGCGGACGAAGATGGCAACTATACCGATATTACAATCAAACTGAGCGAACCGCTCGTAGGTTTGTCGTTCGTTCCCGACGCAATCAAGGAAGGCTATGGCGTGACTTCGTTCTACTCACTGTCGGTTGAGAAAGAGCTGCACAATCCCGGTGTGTTCAACAAGGATTACAACTACTTGGCATCGAGCGACCTTGTAATGACCTACCGCATGAACCCGAACAATGCCGACAAAACCAATTTGACGAGCGCATCGGCATGGTCGTTCATCAACCGCACTGTCGAGGTTCGTTCGGCTAAAGCTGATGGCGAAGGTTATCTCGAAATCCAAGATGTTGACCTCACTTCGGAACCAGGCAAGGCTATCATCACTGCAACTGCTTCGGAAGAAGACCTCGATGCAATTTACGACAGCGAAGATGCCTCTGTCACCAACAGCGGCAACGGCAAGGAAATACTTGTAGCTCTCCGTGCCAACGACAAGTCGCAGAGTGGCGCATCGCGCATAATCACTTCGGACTACTCGATTGTTGACTTCCAGACCCTTTATGACTTCCGTGTTGCCAAGTTGCATAAGGTAGATGAACCAACAACCAATGATGCAAACCGCTACTATCCCGAAACATGGGCTGCAAACAGGGTTGTAACAGAAAACGACGCTGCCGATGCAAGCTTTGTTTACACTGAATCGCTCGACCTCAATACTATAGCCGAGGCATGGGCAATCAAGAGTAAGCACATCAGCTTGGTTGAAGCTGGTTTTGAGAAATACCTCACCTACAAGTTCACTGAAACTGGCGTTGAAGGCAGCGACGGCACTGTACAAGACCGTTACACTTCAATCAACGTAAATGATGAAAACGGCCACTATATTATGACAGTTGACGAAGCACCAAAGGAAGCTGGCGTTGAAGGTCCTAACAGGGCAGCCATTGGCCGCAAGCCGGTCGTACACGTTGAGGCTTTCTTCAAGGATGGCGACACCGAAACCAAGATTGCAGATGGCTATATCATCATCGAGGTTCTTGAAAACAACAGGCCTGAACTCCCTGTATTGGAAGTTAAAGTAACTGCCGAGCAGGTTGGCATAGTTGAATACACTCAATTGCCAGAAGGCCGTGCAAACTGGGCAGCTCCAAATACCGACCCAGAATGGCAGACCGAGTACACATTCAACTGGGAACGTGTAAATGACGAAATCTATAGCATCGTTGGTGTTCCTGCCGATTACTTCGCAGAACTTTACGACGAAACAGGTGTTGTAGTAACTTACGGTGAAAGCAACCTTGCAAGTGCCGATGGTGTACGTGTACAAATCGTACCGTTCAACAGCGACCAGACCCTCACCGATGGTTTGATTGACCTGCAATTCAACAACCAGGTTTACATTCCTGAAAATAAGTTGGAGAACACCGACAAGGTAACTATCTTCATACCGTCAATCGATAACACGTTGTATCGTGACATTAAGATAACTCTTACTTACACCGTTCAAGACAATTGCAACGAGCCTGAATTTGCTAACCCTGAGTATGCAGCTGACAAAGTTCAGACTGTCCGTGGTACATTGGATGACTCTGGCCGCTTGGTAATGCAGACTACATTGTCCGAAGCATTCAGCAACTATCTCAACAACTTCGGTAACAATAATCATAATTACTACTTCTGCCAGAACCCGGATGTTGACCCAGTTTACGGCGTTGAAATAGTTCCAATTCAACCGTTCGCTCAACCTGGTGAGGATTATGTATATGACTATCGCGACCAGACGATTGCTCTTACTACTCCGCTCGGTGAATATGGCGACATGAACGAAGTTCGCAGCGTACCTGTAAGACTTGTAGCAATGCGTGCTAATGGCACTAACCACTGGTTTGACTACACTGTTGAATTCCGCTCGCCGTTCCTCGTATCGGCTGCACCGCAACCAATCAGCATACCGAGTGACCAACCGGTTGAAACCCTTGATTTCGCAGAACTCGTGGATATCACTATGGTTACTGGTGGAAAGGTTGTATGGGATGGACATAAAGGTGGCTTCATCTCAGAAGTAGGTAGTCAATATGGCTTGAGCGCAAGTGACTTCAATATCACTTACAGCATCAGTGGATATGACCCGAATTACTTGGAAATCGATGAAACGACAGGTTTGATTACTTGGAAGAACGCTGGTTCTGTTTTGGATGCAGATATTCCTGTTTACGTGACAGTTCACCTCGAAGTTCCTGGTATCGTAATCAGCGAAACTACAATCACTGTAACTTTGCTGAAGACGACTATCGTCGGCGAGTAATCGACAGTTCCACAGAAGGACGAATGTTATGAATAATTGCATAATGTATAAAATTGCCGGAAATGGACCGAAGATTTTCATACAGCAATGAGTTAAACATAATAGGAGGACCAAAATGGTATTAAACACCAATATAGTCTAATAGAAGTCCTTATTAAAAGAAGCGCAGGGTTGGCCGCGAGGTTAGCCCTGCGTAATTTTTTTTTAATGGTTATCCGCAAAATCGTGGATAAATCAGCAGGAAAGCATAGGTCGAGCCACGGCTTTATTTAAAGCGGCACAGTGGGCGGCAAAGCCGTCCAACTATGCCATAACCGGCGGTGACAAGCCCCAACGGGGCGCAGGAACCGTCGGGAACGGCCGACCCTCCAAAACGGCCTCAAAGAGGTCGAACGAAGCTCCACACGCAAAGCAGCATGGATGGCAAGATGTGGCACGTTGGACCTCCAAGGAGGCCCTGCTGTTTAGGGTGTTGCACACCGACGGTTCCTGCGCCCCGTTGGGGCTTGTCACCGCCGGTTACAGGAAATTGGACGGCTTCGCCGCCCTCCGCATTTGCGATTTTATTGTATAGGTTAATGAAAGTACCGCACCATCGGGTACACCTTATTGCGGAGAATCATTTTTTTTACGTAACTGATATTTTTACACACACTGCACTTAACCTTGTTTTTGGCACTACGCTGGCGAATCTTTTGCACAAGCATGGCAAGTGTTAAATTTTTTGTGATTTCGTGGAAAAACGCTAACTTTGCAATCTGTTTTGAATAGTCAAGATTTACAACTAACATTTTAATGTTATGAGTTACAATTTATTGAAAGGTAAAAGAGGCATCATTTTCGGTGCGCTCAACGACAAGAGCATTGCATGGAAAGTGGCTGAGAGAGCCGTAGAAGAGGGAGCAACGATTACCCTGAGCAATGCACCAGTGGCCGTAAGAATGGGCGAAATTTCGGTTCTCGGCGAGAAGCTGAATGCCGAAATCATTCCCGCCGATGCCACAAGCTATGACGAACTTGAAAATGTATTCCTGAAATCAATGGAAATACTTGGCGGACAAATCGACTTCGTCCTGCACTCTATAGGCATGTCGCCCAACGTGCGCAAAAAACGCACCTACGACGACATCGACTACGACATGATGGCAAAAACGTTTGACATATCGGCCATCTCGTTCCACAAGATGCTGCAAGCCGCAAAGAAGAACCATGCCATCGCCGACGGCGGCAGCGTGGTGGCTCTGTCATATATTGCAGCACAACGCACCCTGTTCGGCTACAACGACATGGCCGACGCAAAAGCACTGCTTGAGTCAATCGCCCGCAGCTTCGGCTACATTTATGGCCGCGAACACAGCGTGCGCGTCAACACCATATCGCAATCGCCCACTATGACCACTGCCGGGAGCGGCATCAAGGGAATGACTTCGTTGTTTGACTTTGCCAACCGAATGGCTCCGCTGGGCAACGCCTCGGCCGAAGATTGCGCCGACTACTGCATTGTGATGTTCAGCGACCTCACTCGCAAGGTGACGATGCAAAACCTCTACCACGATGGAGGATTCTCAAGCATGGGTATGAGCTACCGCGCCATGAACCAGTATGAGAAAAGCCTCAACGAGAACGAATTTCTTAACCCCGACGGAAGCGTGATTTACGGCTGATGCCGCATTCATAACAGTCGTTGCGAACCTGGCAGCCATGTTGTGGTGCCAGGTTCGCTGCTTTTTATGCGCCCCGACCATGGGATTGGGGTGTATCAAAATAGCGATGTCTGAAACAATCAGCATTACAGGCAATTGTGTAGGGGGTGTAGCAAAATTGGCAGTACCCACCTCGTAGGGACACGGCTCGTGCGTCCGTGTGCCGAAAGATGCCATTAAATTGCTATGTTTCAAACTGATATACACCTAATTGCGCAGCGGACGCACGAGCCGTGCGTCCCTACAAAATTGCGCAAATCTGCATTTTGATACACCTCCGTTACTATCACATTTACAGTATATTACGGTTGCATTCGGGCGGTCATCGAGCCGCCATGGTATGACGGCTCTACAACAAAGTAAATGTATTTACAATTTTGATACTTCCCCTCCACTCAGTGTCGCTTTAAATGAAAGAGCTGTGTGTTGGAATGCAAAATATTTGCATTTTTTGCGTCTTAGCCATAACTTTGCGGTATCAATTGGAACTCCTTACCAAAACTTATGCCGCGGCTACAGGCCATGCGGCAAATGCAAGGGTTTCATTGTATGCTGCTATGCGAGTGACACTAAGGAATACACATAATTATTTATATCCAATTATAGAAATTTCGACAATGGGAAGGCATGACATTCATAACCAATGCCTTCCTTTTTTATGCCGCAATCACCATATTGCCGGCGTTATGACAATCTCGTCGATGCGTTGTCCGTGGTAATCGGGCGCAAGCGATTGCATGGTGCCGTCGTCGGCATACCGTGCCACGTGTGGCGTGGCATCGTCGCCGAGCCACTTGATGAACAGCATTCCCGGTGCCGATTTGCACAATTCGCTGCTGCCGTTGATGCCATCTTCGGCTTCGCCAAGCCGCAATTCCGATTGCGGATAGGCCGAAAACACCGAGGCAAATGTCGCGCCGACACCTATGCCTCGGTCGGTGAAATAGTCGCCACCGAGAATGAAAATCGCTCCGATGCGCCCACGGCGGTCGTTTTGCAGCACAATGTGCGTGTCGCCATTGCGGCTCAATGTGTAATTCACGTCGGTAGGGTCGCTGCCGGTGACTATGCTGTCGATGTCGAACCGTGCCGACAGGCGTTTGACCGCCGTCGCTGTTTCCTCGCCAATAGCCACCACGCCATTGATGCCCGTGCTGTCGATTATCGCACCAGGCACGATAGTATCTACCTCGACTCGCGGGTGGCGGTCGAGGCTTTCCCAAGCACGGTCGTCGCGCGCATCGTGCGTAAATCCGTTGATTATAACTGCCGCAACCACTATCACTACAATTGCTAGTGCCGCAACTGCGGCGATGCGGCCGGCTTTACGTTTCTGTGTCATTTGCAATTCACTTTTATTTTTACCCCTTCGGGGCTTTCATTATTGGCTCGGTCGATTACTGTCACTACGTATGTGTATTTTCCCTTGTCCACGACCTCGGAATACTGCGGCTCGTAGGTAACGGCACGGATTGCCGTTGCATCGTCGATGTCGATGTCGCCGTTGTCGTCGAAACGGTAAACCACGTATGCTCGCGCCTGTTGCATCTTGTCGCGCGTGCTTGGAGCCTTCCAGCGTAATTCCACCCTGCCGCCGTCGCAGTCGGCTTTCAAATGTTTCACCTCGCCCGGGCGCTTGTCGTCAATCCACGGGCTTGGCGGCACAAGTGCCACCGTCGATTGGTACTGGTCGGTAAGCAGGTCGGCGACACCTTTGTAATTGTCGGCAACAAGGTAGCCCGGCCACCAGCAATTGCCTTGCACGCATGGCAATTCACGCGAGAGCGCAATTTTGTGAGCCAACTGGTTCTTTGCCTTTGAGCCGCCCACGTCGGGCTTGTCCATCGTAACTTTTACCGATTGCCCTATGTATAGGTGCCGTCCATTGGCATGGTCGTTCCACCAACGCGACAACTTCAGCGTCGAAGCCGCCTTATGCTCAAGCTCCCAGTAGAGCTGTGGGATGAGGTAATCGACCCACCCTTGCCGAGTCCACAGCAGCACGTCGGCATACAAGTCGTCGTAGTTTTGCAACCCGTTGGTGTCGCTCCCGTCGGCATCCGATGCCTTGTTGCGCCAAATGCCGAACGGGCTTATGCCGAACCGCACCCAAGGCTTGGTGTCAGTGATTACTTTATGTAGCTGTTCAATGAGCAAGTTTACATTTTGCCTGCGCCAGTCGCCACGGTTGGTTCCTTTGCCAAATTTCTTGTATGAAGCATTGTCGGGAAACGGCTTCCCGCTCACAGGATAAGGGTAGAAATAGTCGTCGAGGTGTATGGCGTCGATGTCGTAACGCGACACGATGTCCTTGACGACACGTGCTATATAGTCACGGTTCTCTTTGTAAGCCGGGTCGAAATATATTTTGCCGGCATATTTCACGAAACGCTCGGGGTGGTCATGGTAAATATGGCCCTTGGGTGGCAATTCCTTTGCCGAGGTCGTGACGCGGTAGGGATTGAGCCATGCATGGAGTTCCATTCCACGAGCGTGCGCTTGTTCCACCATGAATTGTAGCGGGTCCCACGCTGGCTGTGGAGCGCGACCTGCACTGCCGGTGAGATGCTTGCTCCACGGCTCGATGTCCGACTCATAAAACGCATCGGACTGTGGGCGCACCTGGAATATTACCACATTGCACCCGGCATGGCGCAACTTGTCGAGCAGCGAACACAAGTATATCTTGTTTTCGAGTGTCGATTGCTGCGAATATTGTTCCTGATAAATGGTATTAATCCACGCTCCGCGAAATTCCCACTTCGGCTGGCGGGCAAGGGCGGCTATAACCGTCGCACACAATGCAACCGCAACAAGCGTGATTCTCAAATTCACTTTCATGTCGTCTAATAGGGCAAAATGCCGTCTTGCTATGTTTGTCGTGGGCAAAAATAGCAGTTTTTGCCCACTGTGGCAAATAGCTGCCAAGCAAACATGCCTACGACCGACGCTTTTTTGTTGTGATGATGATTGCTGTGCTTGTTGATTGGGTTCAACCATATAGGCTTCGGCTCGGCAAAACAAATTTGCCCAAGCGCAATTTGCTTTTGCGCTCGCCTTGCACTATCTTTGCATTATAGAACTTTGTAAGAAAGGGAAAGGGATAATGAACAGATTGTTTGCAGTGGCTTTATTATGCTTGATGGTCGTCATGTCGGGCGGTGTCGGAGCGGTTGCGCAGCTTAGGTGGCAGCAATCCGATGTCGTTGTCGAGGGGCCGAGCCTTAACGACCCCAGCGAGTCGGGTGGCGTAGCCATATATAGCCGCGACCAGTCAATAATCATCATTACCGACCGGCGTGTGGAGGTGCGTGTTTTCACCATTCTTGGGCAACTTGTGTCGCGCGGCGAGGTGCAACCCGGCACTTCGGAGCTTAACATCAATTCCCGAGGCATATACATCGTGAAGATTGAAAACGTGACGCAAAAGGTGGCCCTATGACCTACATATCTTATAGATATTAACTTTAAATTATTCGCAATATGGAAGAGAATGCTAACTTAGATTGGGCAAACTTGTCGTTTGGTTATATGAAGACCGACTACAACGTGCGTTGTACCTACAAGGATGGCGCATGGGGAGAGGTGGAAGTTACCAGCTCGGAATACATCAACATACACATGGCAGCGACATGCCTGCACTATGGGCAAGAAATTTTCGAGGGGTTGAAGGCTTTCAAAGGCAAGGATGGCAAAATCCGCATCTTCCGCTTGGACGAGAATGCCAAGCGCATTCAACGCAGTGCCAATGGCATCATGATGGCTCCACTGCCCGAGGAGAAATTCCGCGAGATGGTGGAAAAGGTGGTTAAGCTCAACGAACGGTTCATTCCGCCATACGGCAGCGGCTCGTCGCTATATATCCGCCCTATTGAGATAGGAATGACAGCGCAAGTGGGCGTGAAGCCGGCTGTCGATTACCTGTTCTTGATTTTCGTGACCCCGGTAGGCCCGTATTTCAAGGAAGGGTTCAAGCCGACAAAAGTCGCAGTGTACCGCGAGTTTGACCGTGCAGCGCCGTGCGGCACTGGACGTTGGAAAGTGGGCGGCAACTATGCGGCAAGCCTTAAAGCTGGCGAGCTGGCACACAAAGGGGGCTACTCGGCAGTGCTTTACTTAGACCCGAAAGAGAAAAAATATATCGATGAATGTGGCCCAGCCAATTTCTTCGCCATCAAAGGCAACAAGTATATCACACCTAAGTCTAACTCTATCTTGCCGTCGATTACCAACATGAGTTTGCAGCAAATCGCCAAGGATATGGGATTGGAAGTGGAATGCCGCCCGATGCTGCTTGAGGAGCTTAACGAGGTGGACGAGGCTGCAGAGTGCGGAACTGCCGCAGTGGCTGCCCCCATCAGCGAAGTGGACGACATCGACGAGGGCAAGAAATATGTTATTGCCAAGGATGGGCAACCTGGCCCGGTCACGACCATGCTTTACAACCGTCTGCGCGCCATACAGCTTGGCGACGAACCCGATACACATAATTGGGTGACAGTGCTTTAGCAATTGACAATTAGCAATTGACAATTAGCAATTGACAATTAACAATTGACAATGGACAGTTGACAATTGATACCAGTTAAGGTAGGCTGCGAAACCCGATAGAACCAACTGGGACAAGAAAACATTGTCAATTGTCCATTGTTAATTGTCAATTATAAAAAATATGGACTACATTTCAATTATAGAACAATATTACGGCAGTGGCACCGATGCTGCACGGCTGCTCATCAAGCACAGTCGCCAAGTGGCCGACCTTGCCATTGACATCGCTACGCGCAAGCCGCAGCTTGACATCGACATCCGTTTTGCCTACGAGGCGGCCATGCTGCACGATATAGGCATATATCTCACCGATGCCCCCGAGATTTATTGCCACGGCACCGAGCCATATATAAAACATGGCCTGCTTGGGCGCGAATTGCTCGACAGCTTGGGCTACCATCGCCATGCGCTTGTGTGTGAACGGCACACGGGTGCAGGCTTGTCGAAAATCGACATTGTCGAGCAAGGTTTGCCTTTGCCAGTACGCGATATGCTCCCGCTTTCGATAGAAGAGAAGTTGGTGTGCTATGCCGACAAGTTCTATTCAAAGTCGCACCCCGACCGTACCGCCACATACGAGTCGGCTCGCAAGAAACTTGGCAAGTATGGTGCGGCCACGGTGGTGCGTTTTGATGCCCTGCACGAGTTGTTCGGTTGACAGTTATACTTGTTCGGCGACACCGTACACCTTTGCGCGTATTTCAGTTATGGCCTGTTTGAGTCGCTGTGGCGAAATGTCGCCGTGTGTCATCAACTTCATTTCGAGTCCGTTTTTCCCTGGCCCGTATGGTGGTTGCATGTATGCAATGTCGTCGTGTAGTTTGAAGTTGAATCTTTCGTAGAATTTCACACGCTTTACGGCAATCGGTTCGACAGGTGGTTCTACTTCAAGCACCATGTCGGCTGCTACATTGTCGAGGAAATAAGTGAGCATCGAGCGTCCTATTCCTTGCCCGCGCATTTGCGGTATGACGGCAAAATGTTCCCCGTATGTCACGCTGCAATCGAGTTGCCAGTATGTCAAGAATGCCAGCAAAGTGTCGCCGTCGAATGCCCCGATTGCCGAAAATGGCACATTGCTGTCGGCGAGCAGCGACACTAAGTCGCCGAAGTCGCGGCGTTCGTCGGCAGGGAATGCCGATTCATACAGGTGTTGCACTTGGAACATGGCTGGTTCGGTGTGCGAAAGCATTCGGTAGATAATTTCCATAAAATTCAAAAAATTAACGTGAGAAATTGCAATAATTCGATTATTAATTTATACCTTTATACAAAATATTAAAAAACTTACGCAAGATACGCATTTTTTGCCAACGGTGCAAATGCGATGCCGATGTGCGGCAAAACGGAACACCGCAGTGTGGCGTGGCGACAAATGCAGTGTCGAACAAGCAATTAAGAAACTGTTTTGAATTTTTGTTCGATGGTTTTAATGTAATACCGAGGTAGTTTTAATTGTTACTTTTGAGTAAGTCGAAAGAGCTAAACGTCGAAGGAATAATCGAAAACGGCCGAAATGGTACTCAAAGCATGGGCAAAAAACTTGAAGCTGCATCGTAAATCTGTAAAAATTCATAGCAGGTTCTAATAACGGCAAAGTCATATAATAAAAACTTAAAAAACTTCTTTTAATCTCATGGCAAATTTTCAGTTAGACGAATTGGACCGCAAGATTTTGAAAATGCTTTCGTCGAACGCTCGTAAACCTTATCTTGAAATCGCACGTGAATGCAACGTATCGGGAGCTGCCATTCATCAACGTATTCAGAAACTTTATAGCGTGGGTGTGCTGACCGGCTCGGAGTCGAACATAGAGCCGACATCGGTGGGTTTGCACACGTGCGCATACGTAGGATTTTTCTTGAGCGACCCGTCGCGTTTCGACGAGGTGATAGAACGGCTCAAGGCTATGCCAGAGGTGGTGGAATGCCATTATA
>CALUMJ010000057.1 GCA_944321715.1 uncultured Muribaculaceae bacterium
ATTGCCATGGTTTCTCCGGCACACACGCGCGGCAAGTAGCGCATACGCTGGTCTTCGTCGGCAAATTCATAAATAGTTTCGGCACAGTCTTGCAATCCCCAGATGTTTACAAAGCTGGCATCGGCACGGCTCACCATGTCGGCAGCCATGATATAAGGCACCGACGAGAAATTGAGGCCGTTGTAACGGCGAGGAAGTGAAATACCCATCAACCCTGCCTTGACAAGGGCATCGAGGTTCTGCTTGGTACCTTCGGCATATTCCACGTGGCCGTCAACCAAGTGCGGGCCTTCATGGTCCACACCCTCGGCATTAGGTGCAACGATTTCGCCTGCTATCTCGCCTGCAATTTCAAGGACCTTCTCGTAAGAGTCCATTGCGTCCTCAAAGTTGAACGGGGCGTAGTCATATTTCTCGCAATCGGTATAATTGCGCTCTTTCAAAGCAACAATCTTTTGCATCAACGGGTGGTGCAAATGGTGCTTCAAGTCTTTATTGTCGGTATAAAAATTAGCCATCTTTTTGTGCAGTTTACTTGGAGTTCTTTTTGTAATACTTGATAAGTTTTGGAACGACCTCTTCGATGTCGCCAACAATCACATAGTCGGCTATGGTGTTAATCGGAGCCTTCGGGTCGTTGTTTATCGAGATGATAATCGAGCTGTCCTGCATTCCGGCAATGTGCTGGATTTGCCCCGATATGCCGCAAGCAATATACAACTTGGGATGCACGGTCACACCCGTTTGCCCGATTTGCCTTTCATGTTCGGTAAATCCAGCATCTACAGCGGCACGAGATGCGCCCACTTCTGCGCCAAGTGTTTCGGCAAGCTGGAACAACATGTCAAAATTCTCCTTGCTACCAACGCCGTAACCGCCAGCCACGATGATTGGGGCATTCTTGATGTTGATTTTCGACTTTTCGATGTGGCGGTCGATGATGCTGACAACAAAGTCGGCAGGGCTTACATATTTATTGGCATCGAGCTCGACTACAGTTCCCTTGTAATTCTCGTCAAATATTTCTTTCTTCATCACACCCTCACGCACGGTTGCCATTTGCGGACGGCACTCGGGGTTGACAATGGTAGCTACGATGTTGCCGCCAAATGCAGGGCGTATTTGATACAGCAAGTTGTGGTATTCCTTTCCTGTCTTGGCATCGGTGTGGTCGCCGATTTCAAGCGAGGTACAGTCGGCGGTGAGGCCACTGTGCAGCGACGACGAAACACGCGGGCCCAAATCGCGGCCTATGCTCGATGCGCCCATCAGGCACACTTGCGGCTTGATTTCCTTGAACAGGTTGATTAACACAGCCGCATGGGGTTGCGAAGTGTAGGGGTACAGGCGAGAATCCTCAACTTTATATACAGTATCGACGCCGTAGGGATACAATTGGTTCTCGATGCCTGCAAGTTTGTCACCTATTACAAGTGCTTCGAGCTTTACGTTCAATTGAGTGGCAAGAGTGCGCCCTTTCGTGAGAAGTTCCAAACTGATGTCGGCCACTTTACCATCTTCATATTCGCAATATACTATTAAATTATTAATATCTGCCATAGTTAATGTGTGTTTAAACAAAATGAGTTGGTGGAAAAGTTAGCCTATCGTATGGTTTGCAATCAAATCCTTGACAAGCTCTTCGATAGCAGCATCGTCCTTGCCTTCAAGTGTCTTGCTCTCCTTGGCTTGGAACACTACATTTACAATGCCCTTTACTTTTGTCGGCGAACCGGCAAGACCTATCTGCGACGGGTCGGCATTGACCTCGGCTGCACTCCATTCATAAAGGTTGAGATAGGGGCGCGACTCCACGATTTTTGCCATCTCTTCGCTCAAAGCGGCTTTCTCGCTCGGTGTCACGGCATATTTGTACTTCTGCACGAGCCGTGCGTTGCGCGGACGGCAAGGTGTAGCCGAACCATTGACGGTGACAACCATCGGAAGCGGGCTTTCGACAGTTTCTACGCCATGCTCAAGGCGACGCTTAATGGTAGCCTTGCCATTTTCCACTTTCACCTCCTCGGCGTATGTCACTTGCGGCAAACCGAGTTTCTCGGCAACTTGCGGCCCCACTTGTGCCGTGTCGCCATCGATTGCTTGGCGGCCTCCGATAATGATGTCATAATTGCCTATGTGGCGTATTGCCACCGACAAGGCGTATGAAGTGGCAAGTGTGTCGGCACCGGCAAAAGCACGGTCGGTCAGCACTATGCCTGTGTCGGCACCGCGATACATAGCCTCGCGGATGATTTCGGCGGCACGCGGAGGACCCATCGTGAGAATTGTGATTTTCGAACCAGGGTTTTGGTCTTTCAATTGTAGAGCTTGTTCCAATGCGTTCAAATCTTCGGGATTGAAGATTGCAGGAAGGGCGGCACGATTGATTGTACCGTCTTCTTTCATAGCATCTTTGCCTACATTACGAGTGTCGGGCACTTGTTTTGCCAAGACAACGATATTCAAACTCATAAATATAGATTATTGATAGTTAATTGTTTAATTATTAGCTATGTTATGTAATGGCTTAAATGAGCGGCAAACCACTATTATGCGTTTGCCCCCTACAAAGTTAGAGAAAATCGTTGAAATATTCTACAAAATAAACAATTTATGACAATATTAATTGCATATCAGCAAGTTATTTATCCTGCTGCTTGCGACCCCATAGTGTATCCATGCGTTCACGAATCTTATACTCGGCTTGGTTTTGACCAGGGTTGTAAAACGTGGGGTGATTACTCTCGGCCGGCATAAACTCCTGACGAACAAAATTTCCGGGATAATCGTGGGCATACTTGTAGTCTTTGGCATATCCAAGCTCTTCCATCAGTTTAGTCGGGGCGTTGCGCAGGTGCAACGGCACTGGCAGGTTGCCAGTTTGCTCGACGTATTGTAACGCCTGGTTAATAGCCATGTATGCCGAGTTACTTTTTGGCGACGTGGCAAGATAAATGGCACATTCCGACAAAATTATGCGCCCTTCGGGCCAGCCGATTTTGGTCAATGCGTCAAATGTTGCATTAGCGAGCAGCAAAGCATTGGGATTAGCAAGTCCTATGTCCTCGCTGGCGAGTATCACCAAGCGGCGGGCTATAAATTTGGGGTCTTCGCCGCCAGCTATCAACCGTGCAAGCCAATAGACGGCAGCATCGGGGTCGCTGCCTCGCACCGACTTTATGAATGCCGAAATTATATCGTAATGCATTTCCCCGTTTTTGTCAAACGCCATCGGGTTTTGTTGCAGCCTGTCGGTGACGATTTTGTCATTTATCACAAATGGCTCGCTTGCCGTGAGTGATTGCATCACCAAGTCGAGAATGTTGAGCAACTTGCGTGCGTCGCCACCCGAGTACCGCAACAATGCTTCGGTTTCCTCTATGCGCACTTCGCGCCCTTGGAACATCTTGTCGGTGGTAATGGCACGATTAAGCAATTTTATCAAATCGTCCTTGTCAAGCGGCCGCAGCACATACACCTGCGCCCGCGATAGCAACGGCCTGATTACCTCGAACGACGGATTCTCGGTGGTAGCGCCGATGAGTGTCACAGTGCCTTGCTCCACTGCACCGAGCAACGAGTCTTGCTGCGACTTGTTGAACCTGTGTATTTCATCGATAAACAATATCGGCCTTCCCTTTGAAAACACGCTCATGGCGTCTTGCTTGCAACGGTCGAGTATGTCACGCACATCTTTCACTCCCGACGTGACAGCCGACAATGTGTAAAACGGCACTTGCGTCTGAGTGGCGATAATCTTGGCAAGTGTTGTCTTGCCCACTCCCGGAGGCCCCCATAAAATAAACGACGAAATGTTGCCCGACTCTATCATCTTGCGCAACACCGCCCCCGGACCCACAAGGTGGGTTTGCCCGATATATTCATCAAGCGACTTGGGCCGCAACCGTTCAGCTAATGGTTCGTACATACTTATTCCGTTAATATCATAAGCACAAAATTACTGACAAATTACGGTGACAGCAAATTTAACCCAACCGAATTACCACCGAAAACCAGAGAACGGCACAGACGGAAAACGGCAAAAAATAATCTCAATATTTTATTTGTTTTTGCAATGAATAATGCTCCTAATTTCGTAATTTTGCACCATTAAATATATGTATTAATATAAATCAAGGAAATGGCTGAGAATAAACCAATCAAAACAGCATTGATTTCTGTCTATCACAAAGACGGTTTGGACAAGATTTTGAGAATATTGAACGATAATGGCGTGCGCTTGCTCTCGACTGGTGGCACACAATCATTCATACAACAGCAAGGTTACAACTGCGACGCAGTGGAAGACCTTACTGGCTATCCCTCCATATTGGGCGGGCGAGTGAAAACGCTGCACCCTAAAGTGTTCGGCGGAATACTCAACCGCCGCGACAACGACAGCGACAAAGAACAAATTGCAAAATACGACATACCCGAAATCGACCTCGTAATCGTCGATTTATATCCGTTTGAAGACACAGTGGCTTCGGGCGCATCTCACGCCGACATTATCGAGAAAATCGACATTGGCGGCATCTCGCTCATTCGTGCTGCTGCAAAGAACTACAAAGATGTGGTAATCGTAGCTTCAAAAGCTCAATATGAGCCTCTTTATAACAAATTTATGGAATATGGCTCGGCAAGCACCACCGAGGAAGACCGCTTGTGGTTTGCCAAGGAGGCTTTCGCTGTGTCGAGTGCCTATGATTCACACATATTCAACTACTTCGACCAAGGTTGTCCATCGGCACTGCGCTTGGCTGTAAATGGAGCGAAAGTGATGCGCTACGGCGAAAATCCTCACCAGAAAGGATATTTCTTCGGCAATTTCGAGGAAATGTTCACACAGCTCCACGGCAAGGAAATATCCTACAACAACCTGCTTGACATCGACGCTGCCGTGAGCCTGATGGCCGACTTCACCGAAACTTCGTTCGGCATATTGAAGCACAACAACGCTTGCGGCTTCGCATCTCGCCCCACAGTGCTTGAGGCTTGGAAAGATGCATTGGCTGGCGACCCGGTTTCGGCTTTCGGCGGTGTATTAATCACAAATGCCGAGGTTGACGCCGCCACCGCCGAGGAGATGCACAAAATCTTCTTCGAGGTGTGCATAGCTCCAGCCTACACCGACGAGGCTCTGGCAATACTCCAGCAAAAGAAAAACCGCATAATACTTGTGCAAAAGCCATTTGCACGCCCGACAATGCAGTATCGCTCAATATTGAATGGCGCACTCGGGCAAGAACGCGACACACACGTCGAAACTCCCGAAGAGTTGAAGCAAGTCACCACCAAGGCCGTCGAACCGAGCCAAATCGAAGACCTGCTATTTGCCAACAAGATTGTAAAGCACAGCAAGAGCAACGCCATCGTGCTTGCCAAGAACAAGCAACTGTGTGCCAGCGGCATCGGACAAACTTCACGCGTCGATGCGTTGAAACAGGCCATCGAGAAAGCCCACAGCTTCAATTTCGACTTGAATGGCGCGGTAATGGCTTCTGACGCATTCTTCCCATTCGGCGATTGCGTGGAAATTGCACACAAGGCTGGCGTGACAGCCGTCATACAACCTGGCGGTTCTATCCGCGACAACGAGTCTATCGAATATTGCAACAACAACGGTGTCGCCATGGTTACGACCGGCATTCGCCACTTTAAGCACTAAGAAGCTGTTTAAACTTCTTGTTCAATGATTTATAGGGGTCTTAGGGGTGGTTTCGATTGTTTTTTGTTTAGCAAGCCAAATGTTTCAAAAAAGCAATCTAAACCGCCCGAAAAGACGCTCGAAACATGGACAAAAAACATTCGGCTTCATCTTCGCAAAAAATTAAACAGCTTCTAAGACTTACAACTCATAGAAACAGATGGGACTCTTCTCTTTTACACAGGAAATAGCTGTTGACCTCGGTACGGCCAACACCATTATAATACATAACGACAAGATTGTCGTTGACGAACCATCGGTCGTCGCCATCGACAACCGCACCGGACGATTGGTCGCCGTGGGCGAACGTGCACAGCAGATGCACGGCCGCACACCCGAGAACTTGAGGACTATTCGCCCATTAAGTGATGGCGTCATTGCCGACTTCAACGCCGCCGAGCTGATGATACGCGGAATGGTGAAGATGGTAAGCTCCAAAAACCGCTGGTTTGCAACCCCTTCGCTGCGAATGGTCGTGTGCATCCCGTCGGGTAGCACCGAGGTTGAAATCCGTGCCGTGCGCGACTCGTCGGAACATGCAGGCGGCCGCGACGTGTACATGATTTATGAACCGATGGCTGCGGCACTTGGCATCGGGCTCGATGTTACAGCTCCCGAGGGCCACATGATTGTGGACATCGGCGGTGGCAGCACCGAAATTGCAGTCATCTCGCTCGGTGGCATCGTCAGCAACAAGAGCATACGCATCGCCGGTGACGACCTCACCGACGACATCATGGAATATATGCGCCGCGCCCACAACGTGAAAGTGGGTGAACGCACTGCCGAATTAATCAAAATCAACGTAGGCTCGGCGTTGACCGAACTTGAAAACCCACCCGAGAATTACATTGTGCATGGCCCTAACCAAATGACCTCGTTGCCGATGGAAATATCGGTTTCGTATCAGGAAATATGCCACTGCATCGAAAAATCTATCTCGAAAATCGAGGCCGCAGTGTTGAGCGCATTGGAACAGACACCGCCAGAGTTGTATGCCGACATCGTTTCAAATGGCATTTATCTGGCCGGCGGCGGAGCATTGCTGCGCGGGCTTGACAAACGCCTCACCGACAAAATCGGTATTCCGTTCCATATTGCCGAAGACCCATTGCATGCCGTGGCCAAAGGTACGGGCATAGCGTTGAAGAATATCAGCCGCTTCGAATTCTTGATGCGATAAAAGCAACGCACTTATGCCGCCATATACAGGTTCCTGGCCTATGCGGCAAGTGCATTACAGCTTTTTTCATGATAGACACCTTGGGCATAAACAAGCACTTAGTCAATGGTTTATTATGCTCAAGGTATAATCGTTATTAGACACACTTTTCTACATAATTACGCACCTTATAGCGAAACGAGGAGAACAAGGTGAGAAATTTATTGGATTTCGTTATAAAGCACAGCTCATGGTTTGTATTCCTGTTTTTTGCAATCTTGAGCTGCAGGCTATTGTTCAATAGCAACCCATACCAGCATTCAATCTATTTCACGTCGGCAAATGTCGTGTGTAGTTCGGTGTATGAGTTGTTCAACAACGTCACATCTTATTTCCATTTACGCGACATCAACGAAGACCTGCAACAACGTAATGCAATGCTCGAAAACGAAATGGTGAGCCTGCGCAACGAAATCAACAATTACAAGATGCTATTGCCCGACACCAATGCCGTTCCCGAGGTTTACCAGCACTTCGACTTTGTAATAGCCCACGTAATAAGCAACAGCGTTTCACAGCCCTACAACTACATCACCATCAACCGTGGCAGCGACGACGGCATACGCCCCGAGATGGGTGTCGTTGACCAAAATGGCGTGGTGGGCATCGTGAACGTTGTGGGGCGGCACTCGGCACGCATTGTTTCGCTGCTCAATCCCAACTTGCGGCTGTCGTGCAAGGTGAAAAACAGCGATTTCTTCGGCAGCCTCGTGTGGGACTGCGAAAGTCCGCAGTATGCGGTACTTGAGGAGTTGCCTCGCCATGTGGAATTTGAAAACGGCGACACCATCATCACCAGCGGTTATTCGACAGTGTTTCCCGAAGGGTTAATCGTTGGCGTGATTGACGGGAAAATGCCCACCAACGACGACAATTTCTACACGTTGAGGATTCGCCTAACCACCGACTTCTCACGCTTGAGCACTGTACGAGCCATTAAAAACAACATGAAAGACGAACTACGCGAGTTGGAAAAAGCCGACTTTGGCAACTCCAATAAAGAAAGGGGGAAATCATGAGCAAGTCGGCATTGCAATTCACAGGGTTGTTCATTGGCATGTTGCTGGCACAGGCAATATGCAACCGCATCTGCCTTTTCGGTGTGGCCGTTCCAATGGTATTCATATATTTCATCATACGATTACCTATGAATTTGTCGGTCAACTGGGTAATATGCTTGTCGTTCTTTCTGGGGCTCGGCGTTGACATATTCGGCGACACACAAGGCATGAACGCGCTGGCATGCACGGTGCTGGCTGTTTGCCGCCGCTCGGTGTTCCTGCTTTATTTCCCACGCGAAGACGACCTCGGCAACCCCATACCGTCGATTCGCTCATTGGGCATTGCGGTGTATGCCAAGTATATGGTGACGGCAGTGCTACTCTATTGTACCGTAGTATTCTTGATACAAGCCTTTGCATTAAAGCATTTTGAAATCACACTGCTAAGGATAATATCGAGCACTATACTCACATTCCTGGTTTTATTGGGTTTCGACAGCATAGCTACTACAAGACGTGAGAAAAGATTATAAACTCGAAAAGCGAAAGTATGTCGTCGGAGGCTTTGCGGTAGTGCTTGTGATTATTTTCATTATCAGGCTATTTGAACTGCAAGTTGCCGACAGCCGCTACAAGGAAAACGCCGATTCAAACGCATTCCTGCGCAAGACGGTGTACCCCTCGCGCGGACTCATATATGACCGCAACGGCGAACTGATTGTTTACAACCAGCCAGCATACGACGTGATGATGATACCTCGCGACGTACAACCGTTCGACACCGTCGATTTCTGTAACACGCTGCAAATCACCCGCGAGGAATTTGACAAGCGCATGAAAGACTTGCGCGCCGACCGCGGCTACTCGTCCTACTCGCAACAGACATTCATGTCACACCTGTCGGCCAAAGATTATGGCCGGTTGCAAGAGAAGCTGTACCGCTATCCAGGATTCTTTATCCAAAAGCGCATCCTGCGGCAATACAATCACATTGCCGGAGCCAACATACTTGGCAACATACGCGAAGTGAACAGCCGCGACATCGAGAAAGACGATTATTACCGCCCCGGTGATTACACTGGCGACTTGGGCATCGAAAAGAGTTACGAGCAACAACTGCGCGGAGTAAAGGGCATGGAAATCCTCATCAGAGATGCACGTGGAAAAATCCAAGGACGATACGACGACGGACGGCAAGACGTAAAGGCCATTTCGGGTAAAAACCTTACGCTCGGAATCGACATTGAATTGCAAAAATATGGCGAACAGCTCATGCAAAACAAGATTGGCGCCATCGTGGCAATAGAGCCTGCGACTGGCGAAATTCTTGCAATGGTATCGAGCCCTACCTACGACCCCACGACACTAATCGGCCGTGAACGTGGCAAGAACTACCGTGAACTCGTGAGGAACCCTTACAAACCATTATACGACCGCTCGTTGATGGCCGCATATCCGCCCGGTTCGACATTCAAGCCCACGCAAGGCCTCATTTTCGAGCAAGAGGGAATCGTCAACACCGAAACAGCCTTTCCGTGCTACCACGGATACATCAACGGAGTGAGGGTCGGTTGCCACGGCCACGAATCACCCATCACATTGAAGCCAGCCATACGCACATCGTGCAACGCATACTTCTGCTGGGGGCTGAAAAACATGATTGACCGCCGCTCGAAATATGGCACTCCTGCCAAAGCTTTCGAGGTGTGGAAAAACCACTTGGTGTCGATGGGATATGGCTACAAACTTGGCATCGACCTGCCTGGAGAAAGCCGCGGATTCATTCCCAACAGCGCATTTTACAGCAAAATATACGGCGAGGGCCGGTGGAGCGCAAACACTATCATTTCCATTGCAATCGGACAAGGCGAAATCCTTGCCACGCCACTGCAAATAGCCAACTTATGCGCCACCATAGCCAATCGTGGATACTACATTACCCCCCACGTGGTGAAAGAGGTGGAAGGCGACACCATCGCCAGCATCTACAAGGAGAAGCACTACCCCACTATCGACCGAAAATATTACGACGACATTGTGGAAGGAATGCGCATGGCCGTAGTTGGCGGCACGTGCCGCAACGCCCAGTTTGGCGACATCGAAGTGTGTGGCAAGACTGGCACGGCACAGAATCCACATGGCCGCGACCACTCGGCCTTCATGGGATTTGCACCGATGGACAATCCCAAGATTGCAATTTGCGTGTATGTGGAAAATGCCGGGTTCGGTGCCACATACGGTGTGCCCATCGGTGGACTGATGATGGAGAAATACCTGACTGGCGAAATCTCGCCACAACGCAAATATCTTGAACAACGAATGCTCGAATCTAACACAATTCTGTACAGTGGAGTTAAGAAGCACTAAATATGAAGCACAATCGGCATTCAAGTCGATTGACTGGCCGCTGCTGGCATTGTATGCCATACTGATGGTGTGTGGCGGAGTGAGCATATATGCAGCCAGCTACGACTACGACCATGCCAACATGTTCTCGATGGACGAGTTCTCGGGCAAGCAATTCATGTGGATGGGAATATCGCTCGTGGTGGGCTTCTGTATCCTCATCATCGACCGCCGATTTTTTGAAGCATACGCCTATCCCATCTACGCCTTTGTGGTATTACTCATGGTAATCACTATATTCGTGGCTCCCGACATCAAAGGGTCGCGGTCGTGGATACAATTAGGCCCCATGAGCTTCCAGTCGGCCGAATTTGGCAAATTTGCAACGGCTCTCGCATTGGCAAAATTGTTCAGCACCTACAACTTCGTGCTTAACCGCAGCTTCAAGAATTACCTCAAGGCTGCCGCCATAATAGTGCCGCCGATAATACTAATCCTGCTCCAAAAAGAAACAGGGTCGGCAATCGTCTATACATCGCTCGTGTTTGTGCTGTACCGCGAGGGCATGAGTGGATTCGTGCTTTTTGCCGGGCTTTGCGCCATCACATTTTTCGTGGTTATCATAAAATACTCCGAAACCATGCTCATGGGCATTCCTTTGGGCGAGTTTATTGTGTTTATCCTCGTCTTGGCCATTATGGTGGGCATGGTGGCATTCTATTGCAAATCGCTAAAGGTTGCCCGCAATATCCTGCTTGGCTCGATAGTGTGCGGCTTGGTGGCCTACCTGCTCACATTTGCCGACATACACATCAACGGCCTGATATTTTTCTTTTCGTTGCTGGGCTGTGCCATTATATACTTGTTAGTGGCCATGTTTGTCGAAAAAATTCGCAACGTAGCCGCAACGCTGTTGTTCGCAGTGCTGTCGGTGGGATTCATGTTCACTGTCAACTATGTGTTCAATAATTCTTTCGAAGATTACCAGCAAATGCGCATAAAGGTGGCGTTAGGTATCGAGGAAGATTTGCGCGGAGTGGGCTACAACGTCAACCAGTCAAAAATAGCAATCGGCTCGGGCGGACTCACAGGCAAGGGTTTCCTCAACGGCACTCAAACCAAGCTCAAATATGTGCCCGAGCAGCACACCGACTTCATATTTTGCACCATAGGCGAAGAAGAAGGCTTCGTTGGCACCACAACCGTGCTTATACTATACCTCGCATTAATCTTGCGCATTATCCACATCGCCGAGCGGCAACGCACGGCATTCGGCCGCGTATATGCCTATTGTGTCGCTGCATACCTCACATTTCACCTCGGCATAAACATCGGCATGGTTGTTGGGTTGAGCCCCGTTATCGGCATTCCACTGCCGCTGTTTAGCTACGGCGGCTCGGCCCTATTGGCATTCACCATTCAATTGTTTATCTTGCTCAAAATCGACAGCACCCGACGCGAGTTTGGTAACTGACGCGACAAATTCAGCATCGCCCATATCGTATGGCAACCAGTATATGTGCGTACCCCTGCGTTCCATGCCGCGAAACCATGTCATCTGCCGTTTGGCAAACTGGTGTATGGCTATTTCCAACTGCGAAAACATCTCGTCGTATGTCATCTGCCCTATCACATATTGCGTGACAAACTTATATTCAAGCCCGTAATAGATTAAATCGTCGGGCGACACTCCACTGTCAATGAGTCGCCTCACCTCTGCCACCATGCCACCTTCGAGCCTTGCACGCAACCGCTGTGTGATTTTGCGACGACGACTCTCGCGGTCGATTTCCACACCTATCACAATGGCATTTTCCATGGGATGAGGAACTGTCTTTACCTGCAAATCGGGGTTGTCGTGGTAATACTTCTGTATTTCAATGGCACGGATAGCCCGCTTGCAGCTATCCACGTCTGTCACATTGTGCAGCGTCTTCATCTGTTGCAAAATTCCAGTCAACTCATCAAGCGATTTTCCCTCAAGGCTGCGGCGCAACTCGGCATTCTCTGGCACAGGAGGCAATTCAATTCCTTTGACCACACTCTCGACATACAACCCCGTTCCGCCACACAATATCACATTTTTTCCACGGCCGCGAATGTCGTCATACGCCACCTTGAAATCGCGCAGATATTCAAACAAGTTGTAACGGTACCCCGCATCACAAATGTCGATTAAGTGGTAAGGCACGTTGCCATACTCCTCCAAGTCTTTGCCAGTACCTATATCCATACCGCGATATATCTGTCGCGAGTCGGCACTGATTATTTCGGCATCAATGGCACGAGCCAATGCTACAGCCTTGGCAGTCTTTCCCGAAGCCGTAGGCCCTGTTATCACATAAAGCAAATCTTGCATTTCTGACAATCGTTAAAATTACCACACAAAAATAACGCAACCACACCGCAATAGCAAATCGAACGACTAACGTTTTTGTGCAAAAAACCAGCGGGCAAATCAACAAAAGCCGTGGACGTGTCGCCAAATTTTGCTACCTTTACGCCGTTTTTTAGCCACACCGATTAATAAATACTTGAAAATTGGAGAAAACCGTATATTTTATAATCGCCGCACTTGCCGCAATATTGCTGTATTCATGTGCGACAATCGGTTCGCCGACAGGCGGTGCCGTCGATATGGACCCACCAATCTTTGTCGGCAGCAACCCTGCACCAAATGCACTCAATTTCAAAGGAACGAAAATCGAACTCACGTTCGACGAAGTTGTAACACTTGTTGACCAAAGCGAAAAAGTGATGTACTCGCCCGTGCAACACGAGATGCCACGCATCACAGCACTTGGCAGGAAAGTGACCGTTGAGTTCCGCGACACGATGCGTCCTGGAACGACCTATTCAATCGACTTTGCCAACTGCATCCAGGACAACAACGAAAACAACCCGCTCGAAGATTTCGCATTCGCCTTCTCCACTGGCGACTCAATCGACACCTTACAAGTGTCGGGCATGGTGCTTCGAGCCCGCGACCTTGAGCCAATGCAACAGGTCCTCGTGGGCATTCACAGCAACCTCGACGACTCGGCGTTCACGAGCCTGCAATTCGACCGCGTGGCCCGCACCAACGACCGCGGACAATTCACCATACGCAACCTCAAGCCGGGCAAGTATCGCGTTTATGCCCTCAACGATGTTGACCGCGACTACAAGTTTGTACGAACCGAAGATATGGCATTCTTGCTCGACACCATCGTTCCTGGCACATACCAAGAAACCACGATGGACACGCTTTTCACAAAGACAATGCTGGTTGATACAGTTGTGCGGGGAAGGCACACGGTGTTCACGCCAAACGACATTTTGCTGAGCATGAGCAACGAAGGATACGTATCGCAATACCTGTATGCATACGAACGCCCCGACTACAACCGCATTTACATCAAGTTCAGCGCGCCAAGCGACACTCTGCCAACAATAAAAATCATCGAACCGGTCGTAAGGGAAGACAACAATTGGTACAGGCTGCAACGGTCGGAACACAACGACTCGCTGTTCTACTGGATTACCGATACCATGCTGTCGCGCAACGACTCGATTAGAATCACGCTTAATTACCTGCGTACCGACACGCTCGACAGCCTGACTTACACCACCGACACTCTATATGTGAACGTGAAAAACGCATTCAAGCGTCAACTCGAAAAATCAAAAAAAGAGGAAGACGAGAAATACAAGGATTTGCTGGAAGAATACGAGAAAAACATAAAAGACCTGCAAGAGCGTGCCGAGAAGCGCAAAAGCGAGCGCGACACGGTCAAAGCCGAAATGGAAGCCCGCTCCGACAGCATGGAATGGGCGGCAGTAAGGCGAACGTGGGTAAAAGACTCGCTGGCACGAATCCCATTTTTCGACTTCAAACTCACGTCGAGCAACACCGTGGACGTGGACGCACCTCTCACATTCGAGGTGGTCGAACCCATCGACACATTGATGATGAGCGGTTTCAAGCTGCAGCGGCAATACGAGGACTCGCTGTGGGAAGATGTGCCGCTGCCACAGCTTGTACCCGAAAAGCCCAACGAAATAATGAAATGGCAGTTGCCTGTGAAATGGGAACCAGGAAGCACCTACAAGCTACACGTCGATTCGATGTGTGTGTATGGCATATATGGCACACCCAACAAGACAATCGACATGCAATTCACCGTGAAAGGATTGGAAAAATATGCCAACCTGTACCTGAACATCAGCCCCTCAACTGGGCCGGCGTTTGTGGAATTGCTCAACGCAAGCGATGCCGTGCAGCGCACCGCAACCGTGGGCAATGACGGATATGCAGTGTTCAACAACGTGGCTCCTGGCGACTACTACGCCCGCATAATTCTCGACCGCAACGATAACGGCAAATGGGATAATGGCAACTATGCCCAGCACCTCCAGCCCGAAGAGGTATATTATTACCCCAAGAAAATCAGCCTCAAGGAAAACTGGGACATCGAGCAATCATGGAACATATATGCCGTGCCTGTCGATATGCAGAAACCCGAAGCCATCAAAAAGAACAAGCCCGAAAAGAAGAAATGGGAAGAAAAAGATAATAAAGACAAGGGCCAGGGCGACGAAGAAGATGACATTTACGACGAGGGTCCTGCCATATACACTGGCAACAAGTACACCGACTACCAGAATGCCAACAATTGACGGTGGCATGATAATTGCAAACAGATATTATTAAAACATTCAAATAGACATAAAAAATATGGATACAATCAGCACTGGCAAATACGTCGAACTTGCCTATAAAATATTTTCGGTTGATAACGACGGCAACAAAGCCCTCGAATATGAATTCACCCAGCAAGTACCCGACCACTTTGTGTATGGCGCCGAACCGGGATTGCTTGAAGGGTTCTCACGCAAGTTGCAAGGACTCGCACGCGGCGACAACTTCGCTTTCATGCTCACGCCCGAAGAGGCTTTCGGCCCGCGGCACGAAGAGATGGTTATCGAGTTTGACCGAAGCACATTCTGCGACGAAAAGGGCAACTTCCTCGACGACATAGCAAAAGTGGGCAAAACGCTCACCATGCAAGACCGCAACTCGGGGCAAATCATGCAAGGAACAATAATCAACGTGGGCGACAAGGTGACAATGGATTTCAACCATCGCCTTGCTGGCAAAAACGTGGCATACGAGGGCATGGTTATGCTCGTGCGCGACGCCACTGCTGACGACCTGCCACAGTACCACGGTTGCGGCGGTGGTTGCAGCTGCGACAGTTGCGGTGGCGGCTGCGGTGGCCACGACGGTTGCGGCAGTCACGACCACGACGGTTGCGGTGGATGCTGCCACTAATCCCCATTCTACCCCACCCGCAAGAGGTTGTACCAACATAGCAATTACAGGCAGGTATTTGTGTAGGGGGTATCAAAATAGCAACCTTGTATATTTTTGTAGAGCCGTGGCGCGCCGCGGCTCGTTTGTGCGAATTGGAACAAACTGAATGCCAATTGTTTGCATTGCGGCAAAAATTGAGCCGCGGCACGCCACGGCTCTACAAGATTACAAATATGCAATTTTGATACACCCTCGTTACTGATTGTTTTAAACTTTGCTATTTTGCGTCACTCCTTACATAATAACCTTTGTGCTGTGATTGCCTACTTTCACAATATACACTCCTTTTGCAAAACCGGGATTGTGGTATTATACGTCATACCATGGTTTATGGTCGCATTTGCCACAATCGCGGTTTTGCAACGCTATTGATTGCTATTTCTTTTGGAACTTCGAGGTGAATGGTCCGATTTCCTCTTCCATTATAGCACCGCCGGGATTAGAAATTACCCTCCAGTCTTGGTACATGTAGGTAAAAGTCATCACGTCGCCATCTATCGTGATTGTTCCCGCCCTGCGGTCGTAATCACACGCTATTACCGATAGAGAACTGCCATCGAGCGTGTAAATCTCCGGGAAACTCAAATAGTATTCGTCGCCATTACCTTGATATTTAG
>CALUMJ010000058.1 GCA_944321715.1 uncultured Muribaculaceae bacterium
TTTCTGCATCGGTAACGAAGCTACTTTCACTTTCCTTGAAGATGTCCTTGCCGAAGTTATCGACCTGTTCCCGTCGGAATACATCCACATAGGCGGCGACGAAGCCTCCAAGCAAAGTTGGAAAACCTGCCCGCGATGCCAGCAGCGCATGGCCGAGCAAGGATTGGCCGATGTTGACGAGCTACAAAGCTACATGATACACCGCATCGAGAAATTTGTGGAATCAAAAGGCCGCACCGTCGTCGGGTTCGACGAAATCATGCAAGGCGGACTTGCTCCAGGTGCCGTGGTAATGTCGTGGCGAGGCATCGAGCCGGGACTCGAAGCCATGCGGCAAGGCAACTACGCCATCATGAACCCAAACGCTTGCTATTACTTAGATTACACGCAAGACGCTCCCTTCAAAGAGCCTGTGTCAATCGGTGGCTATGTGCCACTCGAAAAGACTTATTCGTTTGAGCCGCTTCCCGACAGCATTCCGGCAGCAACCGCCCGTTTCATGCTGGGAGTGCAAGGCAACTTGTGGGCCGAATACATCACCGACGATAGCCATGCCGAGTATATGTACTACCCGCGAGCCTTTGCCATAGCCGAAACAGGCTGGACACAGCCCGAGAAGAAAAATTACACCGACTTCCGCCGACGCTCGCTCGTGCTGCTCGACCAACTGCGCACAATGGGCTACAACACATTCGACCTCGCCAACGAATATGGCGACCGCAAGGAAAGCCAGCAACCGCTCGACCATGCCGGGCGCGGCTGCCACGTCATTTACAACCTGCCATACAGCCGCCAATATCCCGCTGCTGGCGACAGCGCACTCACCGACGGAGTGTGCGGCGGCTGGACCTACGGCGACAACCGCTGGCAAGGCACCATGCGCGACATGGACGTGACTATCGACCTCGGCAGCTCACGCCCTGTGAGGTACATCGGCGCGACATTCCTGCAATCGGTCGGTGCATGGGTCTATATGCCTCGTCGCGTTGACTTTTATATCTCCGACGACGGTGAAAACTTCACACCAGCAGGAACAGCTTGGTGCGACGTACCCGACACATCGGCCGAAATACGCTATAAAGTGTATTCAACCCTGTGCCACACCGTCGCCCGATACGTGCGGCTACGTGCCACCAAATACCCCAAGCCCGGTTCATGGCTCTTCACCGACGAAATCGTAATCAACTAAGAAAACTGTTTTAAAATTTTACAGAAATAGTTTTAGATTGAGTTCTTTGCTCATGTTTTGAGCGTCTTTTCGGCCGTTTTCGATTATTTTTTTCGACGTTTAGCTTGCTAAACTTGCTCAAAAAACAATCAAAACCGCCTCGAAAATCCATCTCAAGCCACCGAACAAAAATTTCAAAACAGTTTCTAAGCACTCTGGAAAAACGGCAAAATCCCAAACAAAAACCTTGGAAAAACGGCAAAAATATTCCGCCACCCCAAATTGACGCCATGCTAAAAAGGAAAAGATACGCATATTTTGTGCGTCCGTATGCCATAGGCATTATTAGCCAATTTAAGTGAATAGAATATACACCTGTTAGCGCAGTGGAACTGTATCATGAATGTAAAAACTGCAAAAACATGAATTATTTCTATGAAGGTTTCACAGTCACGGCACACGCATTAAAAAGGTTAGAAGTGAAAAAGTTAGCGAGATGGGTTGCAGAGGTTGTTTTTTGTTGCTAATTTCGTGGTGAATTGAACCGTGGAAGCGGTTACTTAACTGCGACTTTTACCAAAAAAAACTATACTTGCATCATGAAAAAATGTTTATTGCTTATGATTCCTTTGCTCATGGCGTGTAACGACAACCGTTCGGTCGAAATCGACGCACCGACGGTCGATGAACTTGCCGTGACCGTAACGCCACAAGAAAACCGTGAGTATTCATTCACCGACAAAAAATCGGGCTACTGGTATGGGCGCACCCACCAAGACGAGGCCGCCGATTGGTTCTCGGGGTGGAACATAGCCATGCGCCGCATCTTTGCCGACTATGCGCTTGCCGTTGACGGCTCGCCACTTGCACGGCCGAATGCCACGACTGTCACAGTGTCGCCCGACTGCCTCACCCGCCAGTGGAGCGTTGCCACCGAACGGCTACAGATGGTCGATAACTTGCCGCTACTGAGCATCGCTGTGGACGATGTCACAGGCGACAGCATCGCCATATCGCTCAACGAGTCGCTGCTGAAAAATGCCGCAGCCAGCAGCAACGCCCTGTGCTACACTCCTGTCGAGAGCGACACCAATATCATAAAAATAGCACCCATAGTGCCACAAAACGTAAGGTTCGACGGAAAATGGCTGACAGCACCTGCCGCAGCCGGCGGATTTGTCATCGCATTCGGCGACGAGAACCGCTGCGACTCGCTTATCGCGCTTTTCCGCAACGATGGTACACAACTGCTCGCCGAGCGCAAGGCCCGCATGAACTCGCTGCTGGCCGACAACGTACCGCTGCACACCAATCTGCCCGAACTCGACCAGTCGCTGGCGTGGATAACGCTCACCATGGACCAGCTCATCACCGAGCAACAAGGGAAAGGCATATACGCCGGACTGCCGTGGTTCAACTCCTACTGGGGGCGCGATATGTTCATTTCGATGCCCGGGGCCACACTTGTCACCGGACAATTTGAATGGACTGCCGAAATCCTCAAAGACTTTGCCAAGCTGCAAGACGTGCGCGAGGGGTCGCCGACATACGGGCGCATTCCCAACCTCGCCACCCCTGACAGCATAATCTACAACACTGCCGACGGAACTCCCCGCTATGTCATCGAGGCCGAGGAATTGATGCAATACACAGGCGACAAGAGTTTCTTAGAAGCCGTCTATCCTGCCATCGTGCGCACAATAGACCAAAGCATAGCCCACGAGACCGACGAACGTGGCTACCTGCTCCATGCCGATGCCGACACATGGATGGACGTGAAGCGCAACGGCATTCCAGGCTCGCCGCGTGGCAACCGCGCCAACGACATACAATACCTGTGGTACCGCGAGCTGCTGGCTGGTGCGCACATGGCACGGCTGATGGACGACGAGGCACATGCCTCACAATGGCAGGCGATGGCCGAAAAGTTGGCCGCCAACTTCGAGCATGACTATTGCGACAAAGAAAACATTCTCATCTATGACCACCTGAATGCCGACGGAACTCCCGACTTGCAATACCGCCCCAACCAACTTTTCTGCTTCGACCTTATATCCGACGACCTGTTTAAGCAAAAAGTGACTCGGCGTGTGTGGGAAAGCCTTGTGTACCCTTGGGGAGTGGCTTCGCTCGAACAACACGACCCGCAATTCCACCCACAGCACGAAAATTGGGAAAATTACCACAAAGATGATGCCTACCACAATGGCACGGTGTGGCTGTGGAACAACGGCATTGCCATGCAACGCATGATAGAATACGGGCAAGTGGAAGAAGCATGGAAATTGTTCCAAAACATGAACCGCCAAGCATTGCACGAGGGGGCAGTGGGCAGCCTCAGCGAGAATGCCGATGCCCATCCACGCAAAGGCCGTAATTGGGCAGGACGCTCAGGTACATTCCTGCAAGCATGGAGCAACTCCGAGCAACTGCGTGTGTGGTATCAATATTTCCTCGGCATTCGCCCCGACTTGATGGAAGGCTCTGTGACCGTAGAGCCGAAATTGCCGTCCGAAATCACCAACTTAGAAACATCGGTGAAAATCGGCAACGGCAAACTCATATACCGCTATGCCGACGGCAAATATGACATCAGCCTACAAGGCGTGGACGCACAGCTCAACATCATTTTGCCAGCCGAGGACGAAAAAAATGCAGCCGATGAAGTGTTCGACGGCATCGACTTCTGCTACCCCGACACCACCATCGACTTCCCCTGCATGAAACAGCACTATCGCCAATAGCATAACGGTCAAAAAAGACAAGCAATCCTTTCTTTGTGAATGTTTTAGGCAAAACGAAAGAACCCCTCACCTTGGAGGTGTATCAAAATACAGATTTGTGCAATTTTGTAGGGACGCACGGCTCGTGCGTCCGCTGCGCAATTAGGCGTATATCAGTTTGAAACATAGTAATTTAATGGCACCTTTCGGCACACGGACGCACGAGCCGTGCGTCCCTACGAGGTGGGTACTGCCAATTTTGCTACACCCCCTTCTTTTCCTCCTTTGCCAATGCAATAATAATTGTTTTTCTTACTAATTTTGAAAAATGATTCTCAGCAATAACGTGGATAAATACGGCAGGAATGCCCACGGCTTCCATTTAACCCTCCATGCAGAGCGGCGAAGCCGCCCACCTATGCGCTAACCGCTGGTTGTTGTGCTGCCAGTTTTGCGACTATGCATCGTTAAACCTCCACAGAAATCCTGCTGATTAAGAAGTTGCACTTACAGCATATACAACCCTTTCTCGGTAAAAGCCTTGGGCATAACACGAGATTTTGAGGACAGATTTGTGGTCAAATTTCTTGACCGCAAATCTGATAACTCTTACTCTCCAAGCTCAAAAACATAATCTGCCGGAAATTTGTCAATGTCATTCCGACAGCTTGAGATTTACGATTTACTTGGAACACTTCAGCGGCTGTGAGTGTCGAGCAACGTGATGAAACTGCGCAGCGATTGTTCAGTTGCAAAGGCTTCTAATGGCACCGCTATGAACTTGTTGCCCCGACGCTTGTGTAAATATACCAACAGACACCCTGCCTGCACACCACGTCCACGCACATCGCCCCATTTAATCCTTATTACACGGTTTTTGAGTCCATACCGTTCATCAATGAGCAGCAACAGGCCATCGGTATCGGCTACAAGCGTTTTTTCCATAACATTGTAGCGGTTAAGAGGGTCAAGTCCGTAATTGAAATATACAAAAAACAGCATAGGCGGCAAAACGACGAAAACCAGCATCAACGCAATGAGCAGAAACCTTATATCGAGAAATGCCAGCCCCAAACACACTGCCACAGGTAGCGCGTATGCCCACCACATTCGCCCGATGTGCCGACGCATCAATATACTGGCAAATCGGCTCCCGGTAATCGCAAATGTTGTCGTTACAGCTCCGTCGTTCATCGTTCCATGATTTCTTTGCGCCGCAATTCAAGTTGTTCATACCCTCGTCGGTAAGCCTCCTTGTTCTGCCGAGCCATCAGTTGGCAAAAGCCTGTTCCACGGCTGTTATATAGCTTGCCGAGGTCGATGCGGCGCTTGCCACCGCCTGCCGGCGTGAACACTCTGGCTTTACGAGCCATCACCGTGTCGCACTGTGGCGAATGCCCGTCAGCACCTATGCCACGCAACTCGTCGGGCAATCCACCCACACCAAGCCACACCGAATGCAATTGCGCACATGGAGGGTAGCCAAGGCCTACCCACATCGTCGTGAGCATAGGGTCTTCGCCAGGCAGCACACCCTCAACTACAACCGACGCAGTAGATGTGTATCGAGGTATATAATCCTGGTCGGCAACTATTTGTGCTTCACTATAAGTGTCGTCATTGCCCGTGCGGCTGCAATAAAACCGCTTCGATAACTCTTCGGTGAACAATTCGGCCGAAACGTCGCACTGGGCTATATGTGGGGCGAGCAAATGCCACGCATTATCTTCGCGAGTATATCCTTTCCCTTCACCATTGCGGCCGCTGTGGGCATAATTGGTACGTACCAACACGCCATCGGTGGCATCGGCAAGGTCATATTTCACATATCCGTAGTTGCACGTTTCAAAATACGCACCATTGCCTAATGCATCGATTACACCGAAGTTTGCCTCTACTCCTAACGGGCGTGGCAAGCTATCGAGCAACCCGGCGAAATCGGCAACCGTGCGACAGCGTTTCAGCGCTTCGGTCATAACCAGCCCCTCGCAGTCCATGCGTGTCACTGTGTCGTCTTTGAGGTTATACACAGCCGTGTTCATCACTGCAAAACCAGCCGAGTTATACCCTATCCAAGCCTCGCGGCAATCGATGTCTGCGGCATTGAACAATGCCACATATTCAAGCGTCGAGTCGGTAGCCGCAATGCGTTCCACCTTGTTATCACCGGCACTCGTGTCGCGATGCTTCCACAACAGGGGTCGCCCGTTGGCGGTAACTCGGCCCGAAACTATCGCCGACGTGCAAGCCACCGCATCACAAGCGGCAGCTACACACACAATCATGGCCATATACAGATATTTCATCATCTACTCCAAGTTATTTATTACTTCAAATTTAGGTAAAAAACTGTGTTTTGCCTAAATTTGCGGTACAAAACCATTGACCAATGCACGATTACATATTTTCAATTGAAATGGAGGTGCGCGATTACGAGATTGACAGCGAGGGCATTGTCAACAATGCCAACTACTTGCATTACCTTGAACACACGCGCCACGCTTTTTGCCGCCATGCCGGATTCTCGTTTGAGCAGATGCAGCAACGCGGCATCATTCCAGTGCTAAACCGCGTGGAAATCGACTACAAGACACCCTTGCGCAGCGGCGACACGATGGTGAGCAGCTTGTGGATTGAATTGCAGGGGGTCAGATTCATATTCCACCAAGACATCTTCAACAAGGCGACAGGCAAAATGGCAGTGAGCGCAGTGGTGAGCTGTGTGTGCTTGGAGGGTGGACGGCTCTCGCGTGGCGAAGCTATTGCCGAAGCGTTTAAAGACTTCTTGCAATCGTGAACGTCAGCCGCCAATCGACCTATCGGATAGCTTTTGCTGCCATACGCGGCATGGGCATTGAACTGGCGCAACGCCTGCTCGACGTGCTGCCCGACGAAGAAACATTCTTTGAAGCCGACAGTCGGGAGTTGGAGCGGCTGCTACAGTCACATAGCAAAATAATCGACAGCGGTTACCGCCGCAAAGTGTTGGCCATGGCCGAGGAAGAAGCGCGCTTCATTGCCGACAACGGCATAAATGCCACATACTTTACCGACCCCGACTTCCCAATGCGTCTGACCAACGCCCCCGATGCCCCTATACTGCTGTATTCACGTGGGCAATGCGACCTCAACCGCCCAAGGGTGGTGAGCATAGTCGGCACACGCAATGCGACCGACTATGGCCGCCGTTTCTGCGAAACACTTGTCGCCGACTTGGCAGCGATGTTCAAGAACGATTTGCTAATAGTGAGCGGACTCGCATACGGCATAGACATAGCCGCACACCGCGCCGCGCTACACGAAGGAGTGTCCACAGCAGCCGTGCTTGCCCATGGGCTGAACACGCTATACCCCGCAATGCACCGCAGCACGGCCAACGAAATGGTGAGCCACGGCGGAGCATTGCTCACCGACTATACTTCGCACGACTACATCAGCCGAGCCAACTTCCTTGCCCGCAACCGCATAGTGGCCGCCCTTGCCGACTGTACCATCGTAGTGGAATCGGCCGAAAAAGGAGGTGCGATGGTGACTGCAAACATTGCTTCGAGCTACAACCGCGACGTGTTTGCCTTGCCCGGACGCATTTCCGACCAATACTCGGCTGGCTGTAACAAGCTAATAAGACACAACGTAGCATCGCTTATCACATCGGCATCCGACCTGGCGCAAGCCATGCAGTGGGATACCTTGGCTGCCACGAAAGCCCACGGAACGCAAAGGGAGTTATTCCCCACACTCAACTCCGACGAGCAGACAGTGTATGACTTCTTGAAAAGCCACAGCGACCCAGTGCATGTAAACACTATTCATGCCGCACTCGGCCTGCCTATGTCGCAATTGTTGGGATTGCTAATAGACCTCGAATTTAAAGGCGTAGCCACTGCCGCAGCCGGCAACAAATACATGGCAACGTAGCACATTTACACGGCAACGCAGCCAATTATGCCAATTAAAGAAATTTTTCTTTAATTTTTTCCGTCTTATATTTGGAAAATAAGAATAAGTGTATTACATTTGCATTACAAAGATGAAAGATACCACATCAAAGTAGATTGGGAAACTCATCAAATTTTTATGAAATGCCGAGACAATCTTTCTTATCCAATGGCGGGCCGCACCCCGCAAGGGGTTGTTCCTTCGGAACACGGCGGATTACAAAGGACGGAAGACCTCAAAACCTGATTATCGGAGTTTCATCGCATCCTTTGGTGTGGCTAATATAGAGGAGCTGCCTGGCGCAATGCCGAGCAGCTCCTTTCCTTTTGCCATTCCCTTGCCCCCATTGCAAAGCCTCAATTGATTACATTGTGATGGTCGCCGTCGAGGGTGTATCAAAATATTTGTTGTAGGTTGCTATTTTGATACACCCTCTACATAATTGCCTGTCTGTAATTGCTGACTATTTCAGGCTTTGCAATTTTGATACACCCTCATGAGAGTTGGACGGCTTCGCCGCCCCTCCCATAAGCTATCCGCATGGGTTAAATGAAAGAGCCGTACAGTTTCCTTAGAAAATCTGCATCTTTATGCCAAACGACAGGCTTATAAGGTCGCAGACTGAATAGCCCTTGTTGCCGATGTGGCTCAATATGTAATAATCGCAAGTGCTGATTTCATAAAATGCCGTTATCGACCGGGCAAAGAAACGCCGCCGTTCAGGAATTTTGAACGTGATGCGCTGCCCGATATACACGTTAGTGCGTATGCGTGTCGAAAACCAATAGTAACCGTTGGGGTAACGGTCGGGCTGATGCACCCAGAAGTCGTTGTGCAACACCGTGTTGAGATACAATCCGCAAGCCAGCGGCTCGAAGTGCCACATCTCATTGAAACGGCATTTCCAAGGCATGAAATTCTGTTTGAACGTCATCGTCACTTTCGCCTTGTCAGAATCATACTTCGGCAAGAATCCAACAAAGATGTCGGTTTCCCACTGCTTATTGCGGCCATACGCCCATCCCACGCCAAACGACAGAAGCCCCATGTTGCCGGCATACTGCACTTTGCCATACGCTGGAATAAGCCGCTGCCATCGCTGCTGCATTCGTTCCAACCGCCGCTCGTAGCGCAGCAGCCGTTGCAAGCTGTCGTGCGGGATGGTATCAATCTGGGCATTGGCCGGCAACGATGCCACAATGGCTGCTATGGCGCATAATATGTTAAAAAGCAACTTCTTCATAGCTGTATGTGCCATCATTATTGAAAGTGAAAAGCAAGTAAATGCGGTCGTCGAGGCTTGTTGACTGGTAATATATAATCCCATCGCCCATCAGGTCGTCGTGCTTTAGCGAGTGGCCGTGGCCGTTGATGCAACACACCAGGCCTGGCAACAGTGTCATATAATAGTGAAACACATCATCGACATTATTGTTGAACACGTCGTCGCCTGGACGGGCGTGCATTACGCCCACAGTGCAGTCAAACTCGTCGGCACGCTCGGTGGCTTGCGCCGTAATAAAGTCGAAATCGGGGATTGCCTCGGAATAGTCATATTCGAGCGCATTGGTATTGAGGCACACAAATTTTATCCTCCCGGCGATGAATGCGAAATTGGTCGGGCCAAACACGGCATTGAAAGCATCACGCCCAGTGCCAAGGCAGTCGTGGTTGCCGATTAATGCCACGTATGGCACGTGCAAGTCGGCAAGATAGTCGCGCGTCCACGTGAATTCCTGCGTATAGCCATATTCACTTATATCGCCATCGTGGATTACAAAGTCGATGTCGTCCCGGTCGTTAATAGCCCTGACAAAATACCGCAACTCGTCATACCAGCGGTGGCTGTCGCCAATGACAGCCACTGCCACTTGCTCCTTTCCTTGGCACTGCTGCTCGATGCGTGCAATGTTGGTAGCATTCACGCCAGTTTCACCCGAGATGTGTACATCATAAGGGTGGTAGTCGATAAGGTCGCACGAGGCAAGGCCACACAATATGGCAGCGATAGCCAGCTTGCAGGTGGTTATAGTCCAATTCATGTACAATGTAATCTGAGGATTTTGTATGGCAAAATTATGATAAAAAATCAGATTGATAATGTATTATTCCTTATATGGATATTTTTACGGAAAAATGTAATATTTTTGTAATTTTGCCGCATGGAAGGGGAAAGCCTGAAAACTAAAACTGCGCAGACACTCAAGTGGAACACCATCGACCGCCTGTCGTCGCAAGTGCTTTATGCCATCACCGGTATCGTGCTTGCCAACCTACTTGCACCCGAAGAGTTCGGCCTCGTCGGCGCTGTACTTGTATTCCAAGCATTTGCGGCACTGTTTGTCGATAGCGGCTTCTCCAATGCCCTCGTGCAGAAAAAGTCGCCCACCGAGGCCGACTACTGCACGGTGCTATACTTCAACATTGGCATGAGCTTGGCAATATATGCCGTGCTGTGGTTTTGCTCGCCGCTCATCGACACGCTGTTTGGCGCCGGTGGGCGACTCGTAGCCCCGGCACGGGTCATGTTCCTGTCGTTTGTAATCAACGCCACTGCAATAGTGCAGACCAACCGCCTCACCAAGCGCATGGACGTGAAAATGATAGCCGTCAGCAACACCATCGGACTCGTGGCAAGCGGCGCAGTGGGAATATGGCTTGCACTCGCCGGAATGGAGGCATGGGCAATAGTGTGGCAGACAATAGTGCTTGCAGCCGTCAAGTCGCTGCTGCTGTGGTGCACGTCGCACTGGTGGCCGAGCGAGCGGTTCAGCATGGCCTCGCTGCGCTCGATATTCAAGGTCGGTGCCGGAATTATGGCAAGTTCGTTTCTCAACATATTGTTCCAGAATATTTACTCATTTATCATAGGGGCATACTACAACTTGTCGAAATTGGGCTACTATACTCAGGCCGACAAATGGAGCAAAATGGGCGTATCGTCGCTTTCGCAAGTAGTGACAGCTTCGTTCTTGCCAATACTGAGCGGTTGCCAAGACAATCTGGAACGATTCCACCGCATGATGTCCAAGACCCACAAATTCACGGCCTACATTGTGTTTCCCTCGATGCTGCTGCTTGCCGCCATAGCCACACCATTGTTCCACCTGCTTTTCGGCGAGAAGTGGGACGAGGCCATACCACTATTCCAAATGCTGGTAGTGCGTGGCATCTTCGTGGTGCTGACATCGCTCTACAACAACCACATCATAGCACTCGGGGCGGCACGGCGCATGGTCTATTCCGAAGCCGTCAAGGACACTCTTGCCATCGTGGCCATCATAGCCACTTTGCCTTTTGGCATTGGCTGGCTTGTCGGCGGGCAAGTCATTGCCACAGTGGTATATTTTGTATATGCCGTATGGCTCGTATCGAGCACCACGCAATACAATTCATGGACTATGGCCAAGGAGTTGCTGCCCTACGTCGCACTGTCGCTACTGTCGCTTGTGCCAGTGACGCTGTTGCCGCTGCTGTTGCACCACCCGCTGCCACTGCTCGCAGCTCAAGTGGTTGCATTCACTGCCGTTTACCTGGCAGCCAACAGCCTGTTGCACTCCCGCATCCAGCAAGAAGTGCTTGCCTACCTCCTCCACCGCAAAATACAGTAATAATTATATTGAAACAAATTTTAATTCTATACTTGATATGAAAATCTTAATTTCTTTCTTAATCGGCTTGGTAATAAGCACCATGGCGTATGCACAAACACCGTATAAGGTATATTGCACTCTAATGGGTAACGAAAAAGACCTGAAAAACAATCGTGTTTCCCTCTCTATTGACTATGGACAAGATAGTTTCAAGGACAATAAGTTGGTCGATGCCGCTGGCAAAGAAATCAAATTTAATACCATGGTTTCGGCAATGAATTATATGTCAAAACGTGGTTGGAATTACGAAGGATGTTATAATTCAAAAGACCAAATATGGGGCGGACTTATCTTTGTGTGGATAATGTCAAAAGAAGTGACTTCTGACGAACAAATCACAGAAGGATTCATGACGAAACGCATGTTTAAAGAATTGAAATCCGAGGCAAAAAAGCGGCAAGAGGCACAATCCCAAGAATCAAACGACACTGCCACCGACTAAACCCGAATCGCATTATATTTTATCCTGAAGGGACTAAAAGCCTTTGCCTTACACATTTTGCGGGCCAATAACCATTTTTTATAATATACCACCTAATGGAATAAGCGATAATGAACGTAACCAGCAGGTAATTGTCCACTTTCACAGGACTGTAGAGATGCGGCTATGTAGAAGCTGTTTTTGGCGGCAGTTTGGCTGTATTTTATTTTTGGTAATTGGCGATTTTGCAGTACATTTGCAAGGAAGTATATCCTTACATGGACTAAACAAAATTTATTAACTTTTTAAATATATCTATTATGAACATTTCACATATCGAACATGTGGGTATAGCCGTAACAAGTCTTGAAGAAGCCATACCTTTCTACGAGAATGTTTTGGGAGTTAAATGCTTCGCCATAGAAGAAGTTGCCGACCAAAAGGTGAAGACAGCGTTCTTCAAAGTGGGGCAAACCAAGATAGAACTGCTCGAAGCCACTGCCGAAGACAGTGCAATCGCCAAATACATTGCCTCGAACGGCGGACGCGGCGGCATACAGCACATAGCTTTTGCCGTGGAAGATGGCGTTGCCAACGCATTGGCCGAAGCCGAGGGCAAGGGCGTGCGCCTCATCGACAAGGCTCCGCGCAAAGGTGCCGAGGGCTTGAACATCGCATTCCTGCACCCGAAATCGACTTGCGGCGCACTTGTGGAACTGTGTGAAGACCCCAATAAGAAATAACCCGACGACTTTTTTACAAGATACAAGATAAAACACATGAGCACTCAACTCGAAAAAGTACAAGAGCTGATAAGGTTTCGCGAAGAAGCCCGCTTGGGTGGCGGTGAAAAAGCTATCCAAAAACAGCACGACAAAGGCAAATACACTGCACGTGAGCGCATAGCACAACTCGTTGACGAGGGCAGTTTTGAAGAACTCGACATGTTTGTGCGCCACCGTTGCACAAACTTCGGGCAAGAAAAGAAATCTTACCCTGGCGATGGCGTTGTGACCGGATACGGCACTATCGAAGGTCGCCTCGTATATGTGTTTGCACAGGACTTCACAGTATTCGGCGGCTCGCTGTCCGAAACTATGGCCTTGAAAATCTGCAAAATCATGGACATGGCCATGAAGATGGGCGCACCGATTATCGGTCTTAACGACTCGGGAGGCGCGCGCATCCAAGAGGGTATCAACGCCCTCGCCGGATATGCCGAGATTTTCCAACGCAACATTCTCGCATCGGGCGTTGTACCACAGATTTCGGCCATCCTCGGCCCATGCGCCGGTGGTGCGGTTTATTCACCGGCATTGACCGACTTCACCATCATGGCAAAGGGCATTTCTTATATGTTCCTCACTGGCCCGAAGGTTGTGAAGACCGTTACAGGCGAAGACGTTACACAAGAAGCTCTCGGCGGTGCCGAAGTACATGCGTCTAAGTCGGGTGTGGCACACTTCGCTGCCGAAGACGGCGAGGAAGCCATCAAAATCATTCGCAAGCTCATCAGCTTCATTCCACAAAACAATCTTGAGGAAACTCCGCTCGTCACTTGCACCGACCCAATCGACCGCCTCGAAGACTCGCTCAACGACATCATACCCGAACAAGCCAACGTGGCATACGACATGTATGAGGTAATCGGCGCAATCATCGACAACGGCGAATTCCTCGAAGTGTCGCGTGACTATGCCAAGAACATCATCATCGGCTTCGCCCGCTTCAACGGCCAGTCGGTGGGTATCGTTGCCAACCAGCCAAAATACTTGGCAGGTGTGCTCGACTGCAACGCTTCGCGCAAGGCAGCCCGTTTTGTACGCTTCTGCGACGCATTCAACATTCCTATCGTTTCGCTCGTAGATGTTCCCGGCTTCCTGCCTGGCACAGGCCAAGAATACAACGCAGTAATCCTGCACGGAGCAAAACTGCTCTACGCCTACGGCGAAGCCACTGTGCCCAAAGTGACTGTGACACTGCGCAAGAGCTATGGCGGCAGCCACATCGTGATGAGCTGCAAGCAATTGCGTGGCGACATGAACTATGCTTGGCCTACTGCCGAAATTGCCGTTATGGGTGCTGCCGGCGCTGCCGAAGTGCTGTATGCCAGCGATGCCAAGAAGGCAAAAGAGGCCGCAAAAGCTGCCAAGGAGGCTGGAAAGCCCGAAGAAGCCGACAAAATCATGGCCGACTTCAAGCAATATATCATTGAAAAGGAAAAGGAATACAACGACCTCTTCTGCAATCCCTATAATGCCGCAAAATATGGCTACATCGACGATGTGATTGAGCCGCGCAACACGCGCTTCCGCATCATTCGCGCATTGCAGCAGCTGCAGACCAAGAAAGTCACAAATCCTGCCAAGAAGCATGGCAATATTCCTTTGTAATATACACCCTTTCACATATATTCAAGATGAAAATAAAAGGAATAGCATTATCGTTGCTGCTGTGCTTCGCCATCACAGCCACCTCGTTTGCCCAAGGACGCAGGGGGCTGCGCATCAACGAAGTGATGGTGCAGAACGACAGCAATTATATCGATGACTACGGATTGAGGCACGGTTGGATAGAACTGTACAACTCTACCTACAACCACATGGAGATTTCGACCGTATTCCTCACCAACGACAAGTCGAACCCGCGCAAATACCCTGTGCCACGCGGCGATGTCAAGACCGACATTCCTGCCCGCCAGCACGTGATATTCTTTGCCGACAACGAACCCAACAAGGGCACATTCCACATCAGTTTCAGCCTCACTCCGGGTGTTGACAACTGGATTGGCCTGTATGACACCGATGGCACCACGCTGCTCGACGAGGTAATCGTGCCTGCATCGCTGGGTGCAAATCAGACGTATGCACTGAAACAAGATGGAATTTCATCGGCCGACGGCAAGTTTGACCCACAATACTGGGAAGTACGCGACGGAAGCGACGAGAAATACATCACACCGAGCAGCAACAACATCATTATCGACACCAACGAGAACATCGAAAAGTTCCGCACACACGATAGCAGCGGCATAGTGATGACCATCGTTGCAATGCTCATCGTGTTCTCTGCGCTTATCCTGCTCAGCTTGTGTTTCTACCTGTTCGGCTACTTGAATGCTCGGTCGGCACAGCGCAAGAAAGCGATTGCACAGCACGGAGAAGAGGTGGATATTGATGTAGCTGCCAAGATGCGCCACGACTCGGGCGAAGAAATCGCCGCCATCGCCATGGCCCTCTACGAGCACCTCAACACTCACGACCTTGAAGAAACCATACTCACTATCAACAAGGTCAAACGCACCTATTCGCCTTGGAGTTCCAAGATTTACATGCTGCGTGAAACTCCAATACGCCGCTAATAATTAAACATCTACAAAATAGAATAATACTAAAATGAAAATCTATAAATACAAAATCAACGGTAACGACTACAAGGTTGCCGTTGGCGATATCGAAAACAACATCGCACAGATTGAAGTTAACGGCGTACCCTACAAGGTGGAGCTTGAGGAGAAGAAAGCCCCGACAGTGAAATCGGTACGTCCTGTTGCCGCTCCGCGCACCGAGTCGGGCCAGAAAATCATCAGCAAACCCACGGTGAAATCGTCGGCATCTACCATCAAGTCGCCTCTGCCAGGCGTGATTGTCGATATTCGTGTGAAAGTGGGCGACACGCTCAAGAGCGACGACGTGGTGGTTATCCTCGAAGCGATGAAGATGGAAAACGACATCCATGCAGGCAAGAGCGGCGTGGTGAAAGCTATTAACGTAAACAAGGGCGACTCGGTGCTTGAAGGTACCGACCTCGTCACAATAGAATAATTCCCCCTATGGAACTGGATTTAGCGCAATTTTTGACCAGTAATTTCCAACAGTTTTGGGAATTTACAGGCTTCCACAATGTTA
>CALUMJ010000059.1 GCA_944321715.1 uncultured Muribaculaceae bacterium
AGAATACACAACTAATTGCGCAGCGGACGCACGAGCCGTGCGTCCCTACAAAATTGCGCAAATCTGCATTTTGATACGCCCTCGATGACCGCCAGATTGTGGCCATAATATATTGTAATTGAGGCAGTAACGAGCCGCCATGGTATGACGGTGCATATAATGCGACTGCCGATGTACTCTCATAAATACGAAATAATGGGGGTTTACACGGCTTCGATGATGCCTTCCAACGGATACCAGATGCGGCCGGTAACGTTGGACAACCCAGCCGCCGACAACAGCGACATGTAATTCCGCACCTGCTTGGTGTAGTCTTGCGAATGCACACCGCCAAACTTGAAGTCGATAACCACAGTTTCGCCCTGCGGAGTCACAATTACGCGGTCGGGGCGGTAACGCTTTTCGCCAACGGCGACAGTTCGCTCGGTGTACACCTTGTTGCCACGGGCAAACCATTGCCGCACCTCATCGCTTTGTTCAAGCATCTGCTTCACCAATGCGGCAACTTCATCGTACTGCTCGGGAAGTACCACACACCTCACCCTGCAATACTTCAGGCATTTTTCGAGGTCATCGATATTGCGCACCATGCCCAAAATCCTGTGAAGCAATATGCCACGCTCCTGTTGCTCCGTTCGATACACCTCGGGCAGGGCAAACCGTGCCAAATCGTGCCTGTTGACCACAAAATATGATGGCATGGGCGTGATGACAGGCGACTCGGCAGGGCGGCGGTCGTTAGTAGCAGGTTCTCCAACTGTGAAACCTGTGTCGGTCACCACTATTCCTGTGGCTACACTGGCAGTGCCGCCAATGGCAGCATTCAACTTCATCGCCTCGGCCTCGACTGCGGCAGAATCGCCTCCGTACATCGCCAAGCATTCATTCAGTGCCAACTTTGTCAAATCACCACCAGCCGTTTTCGACGGCCGTTCCGAAAATATATGCAACTCGTCGATGGCACGGGTAAATGCGACGTAGGTCTTGTTGAGCGAATCGACAATATTCTCATTCACACGCTCGGCAAATGCGTCTTTCAACCCCGACATGGCAATATCACCGTAATATTTCACGGGCAATAGCGGTGGAATTTCGGCACTCGCTTCATCGGCATCGAATATGCCTGCCTTCGCTATTTCATCTTTTGTAAACCACAGTGTAGAATCGATTTTGCACATGTCCCAGTTGGCAAACGGGATAACAACGCATGGGAATTCCAACCCTTTAGACTTGTGGATTGTCATCACATTGATGGCATCAATGCCAGCCGGCGACGTGATTGACAACTTGTCGCAAGTGCGGTCCCACCACTCGACAAACGACCTTATGCTGGGGCTTGACCGCGAACAGAATTCTATCACATAGTCTTGCAGTGCCGATATGAACGGATTTTCACGTTCACGGGCCTCGGCCGAAACGGCTTTCTCTATGATGCGTTCCACTACCGATACCAGATTGTGGCACTGGCAATTGCGTGGCACAAACTCATCGACCTCGCCGAGCATCTGCTCCTTGCTTATGGGCGATGTAACGGCCAGCTCCATTGCCTGCTCGGGCGTATTGCCTTGGTTGAGAAAATTCTCGTATTGGCGCAATAACCGGTGCAACTTCTCCTCGGTTTCTTGCCGGCTCGAACGCTGTCCGTCGCGCAACTCCACTGCTACACCAAGGTATCGCAAGTGGCTGATTATAAGCCTCACCGTCGGGCTGTTCTTTAACAACAACGAGTCGCTCGAAATGACTTTGAAATCGTGCAAAGCCCCATCTTCGAGGTTGTATTCCAGCAACCGTTTTATCACTTGTGCACCTTCAACGTTGGTGTTGACAAGTATGGCAATGTCGCTCTGCTTGTAACCACGGGCGAGTATTGCCGACAATTCGTCGGGCAACCGCTGCAGCACCTTGTCGACAAACTTCATATTGTCGGAACTACCCTCCTCGGCATCATTCTCGCCTTTCCGGCCAGAGGGCGAGTCAAGCATCTCCACCCTGACGAACCCTTTCACCGCGCGTTCTTTCTTGTTAGGCATCTGCACCACGTTGCTATAAACATCGGCAGCTTTCACATGGCTGCTAATCATTGAGAAAAACGTATTATTGAACTGTACCACACATGGCGTACTTCGCCAATTGGTGCTTCGCTCGCCATTCACCTCCACTTCGCGGTCGGCAAATTCTTCGACCACGCGATATTGCAGCAACGTGGGATTGCTATTGCGGAAACGGTAGATGCACTGCTTCTCATCGCCAATCACCAGATTGTAATTGCCGCACGAAAGGCTGTTGCTCAGCAATGGCCTGAAATTCTGCCACTGCAAGTCGGATGTGTCTTGAAACTCATCGACGAGGAAATTGTTTATCCACACACCTATGCGTTCATAGATGAATGGAGTGTCGTCCTCGTTTATGATTCGCTTCAGCAATTCGTTGGTGTCGGAAAGCAATATCAAGTTGTTGTCTTGGCTGAACCTCCTGACACTGCCACTAATTCCACCCAGCAATCCGAGCATATATATGTGTTGCTTTATATGCACCAGCAACATCAGTTGTGAGTAGTCATCTGCTATGGTTTCAATAATCGCCCCGGCCTCGGCAATGGCGGCATCGCGCGCCGCCTTGTTTTTCTTGTCACCCTTCTTCAACAAACTGTCGGGATTGGCAAGGTATTTCATCACATTGGCCTTGCTGTCCTTGTCGAGCGTGTCGCCGGTGCAAAACTTGCCAATGCGTGCCGCAAGGCCATCCTTTTTGAGCAAGTCGGCAACTCCATGCCCCTCAATAATCCGCATTACCTCCTTGGCACGACCGACAATCGAACCGCGCAACCGCTCGACACACCGGTCAACGTAAACCTGCAACCTCTCCACATTGCCATCGTCCTGGAAATATTCGGTGACATCGGCACTCACGTTGCGGAATTTCTCGGTATTTATAATGGAGGCGAATTTAAACAAGTCGTCGCCCGAAGTCGATTGCGGCGACGTAATCGACGAAAATATGTTCCAGCCGCTGCCGTCATTGATTTTTTCACTCACATAGCTTTTCAGCCACCCCACTACGGGGTTGTCTTTAAGCACATTGTGCCTCAACGACGACAAAAAGTCGCGTATGCCCACTTGCACGGCATACTTGTCGTTCAGCTCGATGCTGTAATCGTATGGCATATCGAGTTCGTATGCAAATGTGCGCAAAATTATTTGGAAAAACGAGTCGATTGTGCTGACGTTGAAATTGGTGTAATCAAACAGCAACTCGCCCAATGCACGCCCGGCAGTACTGCTTACAGCCTCGGGCGACTCGCCGAAATGCTCGCACAGCGTGTCCATGTAGGGGCTTTCCTGCCCGTCGGCATGGGCTGCAAGCACCGACAGCTCCTTTATAATGCGCTCCTTCATTTCCTCGGTTGCCTTGTTGGTAAACGTCACAGCCAATATGTGGCGGTGGTACTCGCGCTTGTCTTCCTTTGCCAAGCGGTATTTTCCACTCGCTTCGTCTTTCACGCCAAGTAGCAACTTGATGTATTTCAGCGTGAGTGTGAACGTCTTCCCCGACCCTGCCGAGGCCTTCATGATTTCCAGCATAGCCCCGACTGTTTCAAATTATACGTGCCTTGTAACCACGTTCCTTGAGCAACTCGCACACACGTTGCCGCTTGTCGCCCTGTATCAAGATTTCGCCACCGCGGGCCGAGCCACCCACACCGCAAGCCTCTTTAAGCTCCTTGGCGAGGGCTTTCACAGCTTCATCGTCGCCATCAAATCCCACAACCAATGTCACGCACTTTCCCTTGCGGTTGCGCTTGTCGAGCATCACGTCTAACCGTCCTGTTGCAGCCTTGGCTGGCACATCGGCTTCGGAGTTTTCGATTTCAGTGCTGGCTATCTGAGCCGCATCTACACCAAATGCAGCTCCGAGCTTATCTTTCCAGTCGATATTATCCATTTTCTAAATAAACTAACGTTTGTACAATATTCGCAAAATTTCGCGACATCTGCAAGCCAACTACTATTTTGCTGCCGAAATTTTACAGTTCATCAAAAAAGAAACCGCTACCCCATTGCTGGGATAACGGATTTTAAAATTATGAATAAACCGAAATTGTTTGCTTAGTCTTGGGTGGCAGTGGCCGTAGCGGCTGCAGCCGACGGTTTTACCTCCCAGCCGAGTGCGCTCGCACCAAGCACGGCGGCGTCGCTGTCTTTCAATTCCGAGATGAGCAGACGCACCTTTCCGCGGTAAATGCCGAGCATGTTTTGCTCCATTGCTTCCTTTACAGGCTTAAGCAACAAATCGCCCGACTTGGTAAGTCCGCCAAACAGTATTATGGCCTCGGGGCTTGAGAATGCAACAAAGTCGGCCAATGCTTCGCCGAGAATCTTTCCGGTATATTCAAATATTTCCTTAGCCAACTTGTCGCCCGAGATTGCTGCATCATATACATCCTTTGATGTGATTTCTTCAATCTGCAAATTGCGCAACAACGACGGTTCGGTACGTATTTCGAGGAATTCGCGAGCCGTGCGAGCCACACCTGTTGCCGAGCAATAAGTTTCCAAGCAACCTGTGCGTCCGCAGCCACATGTGCGTCCGTTGTTTCGCTTCATTATCACGTGGCCAAGTTCGCCAGCGAAGCCGTCGTGGCCGTAAACCAACTGTCCGTTAATCACTATACCGCTACCGACACCCGTACCCAATGTAATCATTATGAAGTCCTTGATACCACGAGCCGCACCATAGGTCATTTCGCCGATGGCTGCCGCATTAGCATCATTAGTGATAGCTACAGGTATGCCAAACTTGTTGCTCACCAGGTTGGCAAGTGGTATAGGAGTGGGCCAAGGAAGGTTCACACCGTCCTCGATAGTGCCTGTATAATAATTGGCGTTAGGTGCACCTATGCCTATGCCGTGGATTTTATCGACAGCATCATTGGCAGCTATGATTCGGCTTAGCTCGGTGTAGAGTTCATCGATGTAATCGTTTATGTCGCTATGCTTAGCAGTTTTGATAGAACTCGTGGCAATAACATTGCCGCGAGCGTCAACAATTCCGAACACGGTGTTAGTGCCACCCATGTCGATACCTATAACGTAAGGTTTCATGATTTTATGTTTTAAATTTATGTTATATATGAAAATAGGCTTAAATAAGTGATACGGTTGGGTCAACCGTGCAAAGATAATAAAATTAGACAACAACGTGACAAAAAGTGCCAAATATTTTGTTCAACAAGCCTCGGTTGCATCATTTGAAGCCTCTATAATGAAAGCTGCGAAGCAATGTCCCGGAGATGCCATAAACAAAAATTGTGAACCAGCAAGCGGTTGTTATGAACAAAAAACAAAAGCCGATGCTTCACAGCACCGACTTTCATTTAATCTACAATCTATAAAAACATATATATTTCAGAATTAGAATCATCTGTGAGCCAAATTTAGGCATTATTTTAATAATTACAAAGAAAAAATTAAATAATTTTTTGCGTTTTTCTCAAATTCAGCATAACACATTGATTTTCAGTCAGAGGTATCTTTCATCTCATGCGTTATGCCCCAACTTGTGCGTTTTGATTGTTAAAGTGAGCCTTACAATAGATTAAATTAGCCGCAAAAAAGCGCCATGAAAAACAATAGTTATAAAATAAACGTGAAATTCAGAGGAATCGCCGATTATATCGATGGTGAAAATGCGCCCGAGACAGCTTGCGAAAAAGCGACGAACTTGCGAGAGAAAGGCGATGCGATGGTGGCAATAGGCAAGCCTGAACAGGTGAGCACACTCGCGAATGGAGAAAAAATCGTAACCATACATCGCACATCGTCGGCCAAAAAGCACCTTATAAGCACAATAGGCAACTCGGTGACATTGCATGGCTCTATCGAAGCCGACGGCTCTGTTACCCAATCGGGGCAAACGCTAACCACAACCGGGTCGCCCATTAATGCAGTGAAAAGCATTGGCGACTTCTTGTTAATTGCTACCATGGAAGGCAACATCTTGCTGAAATACAACGCCACAACCGGCACATACATCACACTCGACATTGCCGATGCCATACCACGGTTGTTCCTGTCGGCATCGGGGAAGCACACCATCAGCGACAATATCCCGGCATATACATTAGCCAGCCCATTGCAGCACTGGCAAGGCCCATTACTTGCCGAAGATATTGACAACATTTCGGCATTGACTGTCGATGCCTACAAGCGGTTGCTCGGCAACGCATCTGCCGAAGGCTACATGGCACAACCAATACTCGCCCGATATGCCGTGAGGCTGTGGAACAACGACTATTTGTGGGTATCGGCACCGATACTGCTCGGCCACGGCATACAAACAATAAGCACAGCCGCCACAGCAACCGTCAACGACAATTATTACACGGGCATAAACGCCGCCTCCGTGTCAATCGATGCTTACCGCTTGTCGGTCGCCGTCGAAGATGGCACATCGGAACAATGGGATGGCATAATAAAATCAATCGACATACTTATTTCAGACGAAATCGACCCCATACTCACAACGTCGCCCGTAGAATGGAGTTTCTCACGGCCGACGGTCGATGATGTTACCATCAACAGGCTCAGTTTCGGACTGCAAGCCTCTGACAGCAACACATTCATTGCCAACCTACTTGCCACAGAGCAATGGCGCGTGGCATGCAGCATATATGACCTTACTGCGCTACGCCAAGGCAACGTAAATGCTTCAAACTGCCAGCTTTCGATTGATTCCTCCGGACTCCCCACTGAAATGATGCAATATGAGATAACAAATGTGACAACACGAACAGCCGAGGCAACCGACCTCGACCGCTGCGCAAGCGCATCGGCCCGACGGCACTGCCACACGACGCTTTGCGTCCACAACAGGCGAATGTTTGCCGCTGGCGGCAACGCCTTGCTCACAAATCCGTGGCACCCGTCACAGTGGTGGCACGGCACACTCACTGCGACCACTTGCCGCGTAGTGGCCGAAACACACATCAAAACCCCATCGGGCGAAGCCATAACCGTGTGGCAAGGCATGACCGACACAGTTCCCGAGGCTATGAACCCGATAATCGCATATCCCGACGCACGCGCCACCTCCATGAAAATATCACTGCTGCCCAATGGCGGCAAAGTGAAGCGCGTGGAAGTTTCGTTGCATAGCGTGCCAGGCCACGACATGGCCTGCTCCGCGGCAGACGCAAACTTGCAACCGCTGCAATTCACCAGCACCGACAGCGACACCCTGCCAGTACCTACGCCAACATTAAACACCGAAGACACCACAGGCGAAGTAGTGGAATATGAAGAATTGAACCCGCTGACGATAGCACGGTGGCACAACGTGTGCGACAGCACCATACGTGCCATGGCGGCGACATCGCACCACACCAACAATAACATAGGCACACCTCTATACATATTCGCCGACGATGGCACATACGCCATGCCCTACCGCATGGCCACAGCTCAATATTCGCCAGCAGTGATTTTGTCGCGCCAAGCCATCGCCCCTACAGTGCCACCAGCCGACAGCGACACAGCCGTGTTCTTTGCCACCACACGTGGCAAGGTGTGCCAATTGGAGCGTTACTCAATCGCCACAATGATAAATGACATGGACGGCATCGAGCAAATAGCATGGAACGACACCGAAAATGAACTTTGGATTAAGACCGAAAACAAACTGATGGTAGCTATGGCTTCGGGCAGGACATACTGCCGCAACGATAACGCATACGACCAACTTTGCCACCTGTCGCCAACCGACGCATACGCAACTTCGACCGGCGGTTCGCTGCTCGACATCACACGCGAGCAAAGCTCTGATGCCGTTGCCATAGAGCTGCCCACATACCCCATCATAATAGCCGACGAGGCTGCAATGCCCCGCAGCATCACTTGGAGGATTTTCTCAAGCAACGCCACACTCGACATGAGCATGACAGGCGAGCATGGGGCAAGTTGCCACGGAATGACGCTCTGCCGCATCAAAGCGAGCGGAGCCGTGTCGGCCCCCATAAGGGTGAAACTTATTACTCCGCCGGTGAGGACGGTGCGGCTGGCTGTCACAGGCTCAGTGACCTCCTCGACAATCATGCGGCCGTCGCTTATCGTCCTTTGAACGACAAGAAATCGGCAACGACAAATGTGCTTCCGCCGACAAATATCATGTCATCGGCCGTCGATGCAGCAAGAGCCGCACAATAGGCATCGGCTACAGTGGGATACGCATCGCCGTTCAGCCCCTTCGCCCTTGCCGCATCGGCAAGAATGTGGCAATCTAAGGCGCGCGGCACTGATGCCTGCGTGAAATAATACACCGCTTCTTGTGGCAACATTTCCAATATATGGGCTATGTCCTTGTCGTTGACAAAACCTATCACTATGCGCAACTGGCGGCAATGCTCGTTGTGCAGCTGGCGGCCGAGGTATTGCCAGCCTCCAGTGTTATGGCCCGTGTCGCACACCGTGCGTGGTGCATCGTCCACCAGCATCCAACGCCCCATAAGCCCCGAAATTTCGCACACGTTGGCAAAGCCGTCATGCACAGCCTCGTCGAGCAAGTTTAAACCGAGTTTCCTTAATTCACCCACGGCGGCAAGCACTGTGGCGGCGTTTTTCACTTGGCAATCGCCCGATAGCTCGTCCACAATAGTTCCATAGTCGCGCGTTTCTATAATCCAGCGGTCATGCTCGCGCCTTGCCGACTTCACTTGTTGCTGCTCCTCGGCAAAAACTATAGGAGCTTCCTCGGCGGCAGCCTTGGCGACAAACACATCGTGGATTTCAGCAGCGTCCTCGCCTATCACCACAGGCACATGCGGCTTTATGATGCCAGCCTTCTCGGCAGCAATGAGCGGGAGCGTGTTGCCGAGGAACTGCGTGTGGTCAAACGATATGTTGGTGATTACGCTCAACATCGGGGTTATGATATTGGTACTGTCCAACCGTCCGCCAAGCCCTACTTCGACCACGGCGATGTCAACCTGCTTGAGCCTGAAATAGTCGAATGCCATCACCATCGTCAGTTCAAAAAACGATGGCGACCCGCCGTAACCCATTGCCAAGTAACGACCTACAAAATCGGTCACGGCCTCGCGGCTTATCATCTCGCCATCGACACGAATACGCTCGCGAAAATCGACGAGATGCGGCGATGTGTATAACCCCACACGATAACCGGCACGTTGCAACATCGATGCCAACAAGTGAGAAACCGACCCTTTGCCATTGGTTCCTGCTACATGTATCGAGCGGAACGCCTTGTGAGGGTTGCCAAACAGAGTGGCAAGTGCTATGCTCGTGTCAAGGCCAGCCTTATAGGCCGCCCCGCCTATCCGCTGGTACATCGGTAGGCTATTATACAAGAAATCAAGCGATTCTTTATAATCCATTGCGTCAGAATATAAAATAACCGGCCACCCCTGCCACGATTATCAGCAAGATGGGATGGACCTTGGTAAAATAGGCAAAAATGAAAGTGACGATACATATCAATACACTCTTGACACACTCGTCTATCTCGCTGCCAAAGTTGTCGCTGTTCATCAACAACAATGCCGCCGATGCTATAAGTCCCACGACCACAGGGCGCAAACCCATGAATACCCCCTTGATAATAGGGCTTTCGCTGTGCTTATGCACAAAGTGGCTGGCATAGAGCATGAGAATGTAAGGCGGAACGACCACGGCCACCGTAGCGGCAATGGCACCAAGCACCGAACCGCCCGTGACGGTGTAACCAATATATGTGGCACTATTGATGCCGATAGGGCCTGGAGTCATTTGCGAGATAGCGACAATATCGGTAAACTCGGTTAATGAAATCCACCCATGCCGTTGTACCACCTCCTGCTGTATGAGCGACAACATGGCATATCCGCCGCCGAAGCCGAACAGCCCGAGCTTCAGATAAGTGAGTATGAGCTTCAAATATATGTTCATTGCCTTCCCTCCTTATTTTTCTCACGGGCCAATTGCCATGTGTGGTAAACATATCCGCCGATGCCGCCAAGCACGATGTATAACACCGGGTTGGAAACAACCGGAAGCCCCGAATAGATTAGCAACGCCACGGCCACCGGAATGGCCACCGTCTTTGCATTGATTTTTGCCGATTTCGCCGTAGTTAGGACCGGGGCGACAATCAGCGCCACCACTGCCGGACGTATTCCCTTAAAGATGCTGTTGAGCGTTTCGTTGTTCTTGATGGTGTCGGGCGTGAGGAACATCGCTATCGCAAGGATAATGATGAACGACGGCAGAATGGTGCCCAACGCCGACACAAGGCTACCCTTGAACCCACGCAGGCGGTCGCCTATGGCCACCGAGAAGTTTACCGCAAGGATGCCCGGCATCGACTGCGCCACGGCGAGCATATCGACAAACTCCTCCTTGCCTACCCAGCCATGCTTATCGACCACCTCGCGCTGTATGAGGGCTATCATGGCCCATCCGCCGCCAAAAGTGAACGCCCCGATTTTAAAGAACGTGATGAACAACTGTAAATAAATGTTCAGCATAATGACATAGTTTTCTCTCGGGCTGCAAAATTAAGAAACAGTTTTGGAATGTACCACATATTCGCCACAAAAGCATAGCATCCAAATCACGGCTATTTCATTTAACCCATGTAAAAACCATTAGAGGGTAGCAAATAGTAATGTCTTAAACTATCAGCAATTACTGGCACACCATTTTGTAGGGGGTGTATCAAAATTGCAAATGTAATATGCAATTACTGCACAATCCCACCAGTGTCGCTTTAAATAGATGCGTAAGTCACCACGGGGCGATGGTTTTTCACTAAATGTAGTGATTGCCCGGGCGGCTTTTTGGTGGTAATTTTGCGGCATGAAAATTGTTTTGAGAACAGCACTTTATGCCGCGATGGCCATTGCTCCACAGATAGCCTGTGCCGATGCTCTGCCCGACCCCATTCCTGACGACTGGACAGCCGACTCGGTGGTGACGCTCGGCGAGCTGTCGGTGACCGCAATCAAATATGGCGACGAAGTGGCCAACAAAGACATATCGACAACTACAATCGGCAAAAAAGACATCGAGCGATACCGCATCTTCTCGTTCAAAGATGCCAGCACATTAGTGCCAAACTTGTATATACCCGACTACGGTTCACGCATGACCTCCTCGATATATATGCGCGGACAAGGCACACGCATCGACCAGCCCGTGGTGGGCATGAACATCGACAACGTGCCGCTGCTCACCAAGGAAAACTACGACCTCGACCTGCTCGACATCGAACGCATCGAGGTGCTGCGCGGCCCGCAAAGCGCATTGTTCGGGCGCAACACCATGGCCGGAGTCATCAACGTGACCACGCTCTCGCCATTCTCATACCACGGCACACGTGCCATGCTATCATATTCAAGCGGCAACACCTATAAAATAGGACTATCGACCTACCATCAACCGAGCGAACGCATAGGGTATTCGGTGGCGGCACAATACTCATCGACCGACGGATTTTTCGACAACAATTACAACGGCAGCGACCTCGACTGGGAACACCAGGGCGAAGGACGGACAAAACTGCAATGGCGCGCCAGCGACGACCTGCGCATCGACAATGTGCTGTCGTTCTCGGTGTCGCGGCAGGGCGGGTACCCCTACGAGTCGGCAGCTAATGGTGAAATCAGCTACAACGACACCTGTTTCTACCGCCGTGCCAACATCAGCGACGGCATCACAGTGGAATACAAGCGGCCAAGCTACACTGTCACGAGCATCACCGCCTACCAATACTTGGACGACAACATGACGCTCGACCAAGACTTCTTGCCGGCCTCATATTTCACACTGACGCAGAAACGCCGCGAACACACGCTCACGCACGACATTGTGTTCAAGTCGCCCGAACGCAGCGGAAAGGCATACTCGTGGCTCGCAGGATTCTTCGGCTTCTACAAACGCACGCTCATGGATGCCCCCGTGACATTCAAAGACGACGGCATCGCCAACCTTATAGAACATTACCGCAACCAGGCCAACCCCGACTACCCAATCAGCTGGGAAACACGGCAATTCGTGCTGAACAGCAATTTCAAGACCCATAACTTCGGGCTTGCATTATACCACCAATCGACCTACAAAGTGGACAATTTCATCCTGTCGGCTGCCTTGCGGCTTGACTTTGAATACAACCACCTCGGCTACCTGAGCCAATGCGACACGGGTTATGACACATACGTAGCAGCAACAGGCGCACTCTACCGCCACGATGATGTGAAAATCAACGACCCGGGCGGACAGACACAGACGTTCATGCAACTGCTGCCCAAGGTGTCGGCAACATACCACTTCGACACTCCGCACCCCATATCGGTATTTGCCTCGGTGGCAAAAGGATACAAGGCAGGAGGATACAACACACAAATGTTCAGCGACGTGCTGCAACAACGGCTCATGGGTTACATGGGATTCGGCGCACTCTACGACGTGGAAGACATAATCTCCTACAAACCCGAAACCAACTGGACAATCGAGGCCGGCGTACACAGCGAATGTTTCGACGGACGCATACGCACCGACATAACGGCATTCTATATCCACACCACCAACCAGCAACTCACAGTGTTTCCCGACGGGAATACCACCGGGCGCATCATGACCAATGCAGGCAAGTCGCGCAGCTATGGCGTGGAAGTAGCCATCAAGGCACGTCCTATCGACCCGCTCACAGTGTCGGTCAGCTACGGCTTCACCGACGCACGATTTATTAAATTTGACAACGGGAAAGAAAATTATTCGGGAAAATTTATTCCTTATGCCCCTAAAAACACTATCTTTGCAAGCGCAATTTACACAGTACCTGTCAACTGCAGCTGGTTGGGCAACATCACATTCGATGCCCATGCACGTGCCATAGGCGACATTTACTGGAACGAAACCAACGATGAGAAACAGCCACTTTATTGCTTGCCAGGGGCTTCGATTACATTATCGGGGCAACATTACTCGGTAGAATTATGGGGCGAGAACCTTAGCGACACCGACTACCGCACATTCTACTTCGTGTCAATCGGTAACGCTTTCTTCCAGCGCGGGAAGCCTCTCACCATCGGTGCTACGTTGCGAATAAACATATAAACTAAAATACACAAAACCAACTTCTTTTAAGACATGAAAAAGAGCGTATTATTACTGCTGCTTGCAGCAATGACAACCACAGTGTTCACTTCGTGCCTCGGCGGGGAGAATGAACAAACTGCGCAAATCAACGCCACAATGGTGCAATTGAGGCAAGACATCAGCGGCACCGAAATCACCAAAGCAAATTACCGCTACGACATCGACTACACCAACTTGCGAATCACCATCACCATATACGACGAGGACACCTACGCCGCAGCATTCGTGCTTGAAAATATCCCATTGCAATACGACACCAACCTCGGATACACTTTCCAAGCCACAAGCGTGACGCCTGTCACTGCCAGCGGTGCAGTCATCAACGACTTTGACATCTCAAACCTATATGGCGAATTTTCAACGCCGACACTTGACCTGCGCTACACAATCAACGGCAACATCAACGTCACAGCAATACCCGACGCCGCCACATACCTGTTCTCTGACATAACGACCACGGCAGCCGACGGCTCGACCTACCAACACGAAGACAGCTACGTGAACATGAGCTACCGCATTAATTCCGACTCGACACTTGTCGATATGACGCTTTACAACGTCCGCTTCGTGGGCGAGATGCCGCTGATTGAATCGATGACTTTCCCAAGCATTGAGATAACGCCATCCCCGGCTGGGAACTCTTTCTTGCTCTCGGCCGACGAAATCATCCCCGAAATCAGCAACACGCCTTACCCGTCATACAAGGTGACCAACTTCTCAGGCTCGGTAAACCCATCGTTCAGCGCAGGCAGCTTCTTCAGGTATGAAAACGTCAAGTGCAGCTTCAATTGCATGGAGATGAACGTCAGCATCGATGCCAATATGTACCTCCCGAACAACTCGGGCAGCAACTGACACACAGCACATCATGCGTGCGCACAGCGCTGCCTCCACAATTGACGTATGCCACAATTGCTTTCGATATTACTATTCTCATTCCTGCAACTTGCCGGCATCGCCGACGAAGAGGTAGAAATGGTATTTGTGGGCGATGCCATGCAGCACCGCCCACAAATAGTTGCAGCCTCACGTCCCGACGGTTCGATGGACTACACACAATGCTTCTCGCTGATTGCCGACGACATCGCCCGTGCCGACTATGCCGTTGCCAACCTCGAAGTGCCTCTTGCCGGCAAGCCATACGCGGGCTACCCCGTGTTCAGCGGTCCCGACGAATTTGCACAGCACCTTGCCGATACGGGGTTCGACTTGCTGCTTACCGCCAACAACCACTGCCTCGACCGTGGCAGCCGTGGTGCAAAACGCACAGTGCACGTGCTACGCGAGATGGGTATTCCGAGCATCGGCACTTATTGCTCGGCAGCCCAACGCGACTCAGTGATGCCATTCATCACCAATGTCAAGGGGAAGCGCATAGCTATGCTCAACTACACCTACGGTACCAACGGAATGCCTGTGCGCGATGGCGTGGTAGTGGATTTCATCGACCGCGATGCCATAAGAGCCGACATAGCATCGGCACGCAGCAAGGGAGCACAAGTAATATGCGTGTGCATGCACTGGGGAACTGAATACCGCCGACTGCCCGACCACGAGCAATCGTCGCTCACCAGTTTCCTCATCGACGAAGGCGCCGACCTGATAGTGGGCAGTCACCCCCACGTGGTGCAACCATTCGAGATGCGCTACAGCCGCAAGCACCGCAAAGAGGTTGCCGTGATTTACTCACTTGGCAATTTCATCTCCAACCAGAACGACATCGACAGCCGCGGCGGAGCATTGGCCCGTGTGAAAGTCAGGTTCCGCAACGACAGCATTTGCGGCATTGACGTAGGCTACAAACTATTATTCTGCCAAAAGCCCCAAAAAGGAATCGATGGCGACAACTACATGCTCATACCTGCCAGCATGCCCGACACCGTCACCCCCGGCCAACAGGCCGCATTCTCGCAATTTATCGACCGCACCCGCTCGTTGCTACGACAGCACAACAGCCCCGAAGTGGAAGAAATCCCATAGAAAGACTGTCAAACAACATCGTTTTAACGGCTCTTTCACTTAAAACATCTCTGCAGGGCGGCGAAGTCGCTCAACTATGCGCTAACCGAGGGTGTATCAAAATAGCATATTTGTAATCAAGGGGGTGTATCAAAATTGGCATGACCCACCTTGTAGGGACGCACGGCCCGTGCGTCCGAGTGCCGCAAGACCCAATTAACCATCTGTAAATTAATATAATATGCGTCTAATTGCGCAGCGGACGCACGAGCCGTGCGTATTCTAAGACCTGTGCAAGTTTTTTGGACGGGAAACCGTGTTAAACATAGTTAAAAACAGTGCGGTTTCGACCATTGCACGAGGTTTGGCCGAGCAACTGGCTGTCAGTCCGTGAGTTGTGGTTAGATTGCCATGTTCCCGCGCCGGATGGAGTGTGCCAACGGCCGTGCCGCACCGTCCGCTCCCAGGGGCTGCGC
>CALUMJ010000060.1 GCA_944321715.1 uncultured Muribaculaceae bacterium
CTTATCCCCACATTGCGGCAAATCGTAACTTGGCAGCCATCACAAACTAATGTTAAAATTTTATTGGGACAGCCGTGCGGCACACCACGGCTCTACATCTAATAAATGTAATTATACTCTGTTCCATTACCTCATATCATCAATGGCAGATTTATCGGCCAGCGAGCGAGGCATTGATTTGCTCGATGTAATCGAGAAGCTCCTCGCGGCCACGTCCATCGACCGACGAGGTGACAAAGACAGGCGGCAATTCTTCCCACTGCTCAAGCAACGCCTGCTTATATTCCTCAACGTTCCTCACGCCAGCCATGCTGCCGAGTTTGTCGAGCTTTGTAAACACTATGCTGAACGGCACTCCATTCTCGCCAAGCCATGTGATAAACTCCATGTCGATTTTCTGCGGCTTGTGGCGCGAATCGACAAGCACAAACAGGTTTACCATCTGCTCACGCTGCATGATGTAGCTCTTAATCATCTGCGCCAGCTGCTCGCGCGTTTCCTTGCCGCGGCTGGCATAGCCATACCCGGGCAGGTCAACGATATACCATTCCTTGTTTACAAGGAAATGATTGATGAGCAACGTCTTTCCGGGGGTCGCCGAGGTCTTGGCAAGGCCTTTGCGCCCCACGAGCATATTGATTAACGATGACTTGCCCACGTTTGAACGTCCGATGAAGGCATATTCGGGCTTGCTGCCCTCGGGGCACTTGGCCACATCACTGTTGCTTATTACAAATTCGGCAGAGTTGATTTTCATAACTTGTCAAAATGCATATACGCACAAAAATACATAAAAAAACGATGCCCGCAAAACCTGCGGGCATCGACAAACAACTATCTTGAGCTATGAAAACAAAAATTTACAAGTTCGGGTTGATAGTCTTCCATTCTGCCACCGGTGGAATTACGCCCATGCCAATCACTTGGTCGCGCAATGCGCACAAGTGTGAATAGCTTGCGTCGAGGGCAGCAAATTCCTCGTCGGTGCCAGTGATAGCCTTGCAGTATGTGCCATCGGCAGTCAGGCGCGTAGGCATGGCCATCATGATGTGGTGATACTTTTCGGTGTTGGCGTATGTACCTACTGGCCAGTAGAATTCCGGGCCACCCATTGCGGCAGCAATCATCTCGATGGCAACGTAAGCCGGGCTTTGGAACGACGAGCGTCCGCGCAGCTTGATAATAGCCGACCCGCCTTGAGTAACTGCCTTCTGCATGTCGGCCCATTCTTCCTTCGACAAAGTCTTGCCATTGATAGCCTTGCCAGTGCCGATGATGTCGAGCAACGGAGTGCCGTCGATGGTTACAGGCGATGCGAATACTGCCATTTGTTCGCCGTGGCCGCCGAATGTGCAGCAATTCTTAACTTCACACTGCTTGATGCCGAAGTGCTTTGCAAGCGCGCTTTGCAGACGTGTGCTGTCGAGGGCTGCAAGTGTGCTCAATTGGTTGGGTTTCAAGCCCGAGTAGAGCAATGTCACCAAACCAGTGATGTCGGCAGGGTTGAAGATGATTACCACGTGCTTTGCATCGGGGCAATAAGTCTTGATGTTTTGGCCAAGTTCCTTGGCGATGTTGGCGTTGCCTGCAAGCAAGTCTTCACGGGTCATGCCTTCCTTGCGGGGTGCGCCGCCCGACGATACGATGTACTTAGCGCCAGTGAATGCCTCTTTAGCATCGGTGGTAGCCACGATGTTGGCTTCGCCGAAGCCGCAGTGACGCATTTCCTCAGCCACGCCTTCGGGCGAGAACACGTCGTAAAGGCAAATGTTGGATGACAATTTCATCATCAAAGCCGTCTGTGCCATGTTTGAGCCAATCATGCCGGCAGCACCTACGATAGTCAGTTTTTCGTCTGTTAAGAATGCCATAATTATTTTATTTATAAAAGAGTTGTTATAGTTTGCTACAGTTGCAATCTACTGGCATTTATCATGCCATCATTGCACCTCGTTTATTGCTTTACAAATTTAGGGCAAAATAACCCATCGTGCAACATTATTTTGAAACATTAACCAATCACCCCCACCGCACCGCCACCACCTGACAATTTTACCTGCCTCCACCCCACCGTTGCCAAATACCACGCCGCAATGCGCCACACTCCTCCTAAACACAATGATGTGGCGACGAAGCCGTCCAATTTTCATTTTGCCGCCAACCAGCGCACGATTTGACAGTTTCGCCACCTCACTTTACCGCGTCAAATAAAGAACATCGGTTAATACATTTTGCCAACTTCTGCTTACTTATTTTCAATCCTAAGGCTATCGACCCACGACTGCACACGCACAGCGAAAGGATATTTCCTGTTTGCCGGGCTTGTAGATAGCGCAATCGCATAATCTATCGACGGCTTGTAGTATCGGCTCGGTGCCTTGCCGTTAAACACTATTTTCTTGATTGTCGGGTGGTCGGCAAGAAACTGGTCGATGTCGTTATGCACCTCATCAACGATATTGCTATCGCTACTCCCCTTGCGGCCGCATTGCTTAAGCGTATCACACAGGGCGATATGGTTGCGGTGCAGACACGCAACTTTCTCGGCGTATGACTCCAATGGCACACCTCCATTAAAAATATGGCTGATGACCTCCCAGAAAATGTTACCACGGTTGGCGTAATATTCCCCTGTCAGCAACGACACCTCACCTGGAGCCGTGCCAAGCACCAACACCTCGCTCTCACTGTCAACTACCGGTTCAAACCCGGTCACATCCTTCATTTGTTCTTCCATTTTAAAAATACTTTGTTGTTAAGATATTATGAATAAGGCAAATTGCAAATACAGTAAACATAGAGTTTCTTACAAAATTATCTAATTATCCTTATTTTTCCTTCATTAATCAACCTATCAAATTGCAATTCAGTCATTCCTATAATATTCCAGTCATCACGCCCATAGAATCCAAGTTTTCGCATCTTTGCTCGAATTCTTTTCTGTTCGTTTCTATCACTTTTTTCCAGTTGGCGTATCAACTGCCTCAGGGCTTCTATCTCCTGTCCCGTAAATGTTGCTTTTCCTTTCATAAAAGTTTCCAATTTAAGTAATTAATCAAAATCAAGAAGTATTATGTTTGGGTTTAATCCTCAGTGTGTTCCAACAGCAACCAGTGCTCTGAAATAAACTAATTATTAGCATCAATTTAAAAGCGACTACCTTTACGTAATTACTCGTCCGAAATAACCGACATTCGTTCTGTCGCAAGTTCAAATCCTTGTGCAGCAGCTTGTCGATACCAATATTCTGCCAATTCATCATCTCTTTCAACGTATTCCCCCTGTTCGTAAAACTTTCCAACCATGAATTGACTTTCGGCATCACCACACTCGGCAGCCAGTCTATACCATATTGCAGCTTGCAAACCATCGGATTCTACGCCCTCACCGTTAAGATACATATAACCAATTTTATTTTTCGCAAGTGCATTACTTCTTTCCGATGCTTTATAGTACCAATTTAGTGCATTGTCGTAGTCTTTTATTGCGTAAAAACAATTTCCTATGTGCAATCGCACACTTCCATTTTCAAGTGCAATAATAATCAATATAACTATCACAACTACACAATAACAATAGAACCATTTTTTTAAGTTACTTTTTCCCATCATTAATACTTAATTGTAACAATTAAAATCTACACTTTTCAGTTCATTTCTGCACGATATTTCTGCACAATGATACCACTTATGGCCTTTGTTATAATTCTTTTTTACGCCATAGCCATTAAAATAGCAATAGCTCAAGTCAAGCTGTGCTTCTGCGCAACCATTACATGCAGCCTTTTCGAACCAATATACTGCATAGTTATAATCTTTATCAACTACAATTCCATTATAATATAACAAGCCAGATAATATTGAGCAATTATCCAATTTTTCTCTGCATATTTATTAAACCAGTTCACCAATTCGACGCAATTTTCTCCTTTTAAAATTTTCTTCATAAATATTGTACTTAGCAGCGTTTGAGCGTCTGTGTATCCTAAATCTGCAGCTTGTTGCAGCAAAATTATGGCCTTTTTCTCGTTGCTTTTAATGCCTTTCATGTAGCAGCAGGCTAAATTGTACATATCTGAAGCATTATTTTGATTTGTTCCATTCAGATACTGGTACGCATCATATAGTGGGTCTTCTGGATATGCACGTGCACCATATTTACCATATTCAGGATTTCCGTATCGTTTGTCTGTTTTTTTAAAGATGTTTTGAATACTTCCAACAATATGCCAGAAGGTCGCTTAATAGCTATTGTATCGTAATATCCAGAATATTCGCATAGCCATTTTACAGCTTCTTTCTGTCCTTTTTGAGCAGCCAATTTATACCTATATCTTATTAATTTGCCGTTACTATGCAATCCCATTTTATACTGAGCATACGCATTCCCTTGTTGCGCCGACGGAAGCCATCGCTTTAGAAAATCCAATTGTTTTAATTCATCTAATTCGGCTTGACGTTCGGCTTGACGTTCGGCTTGAAGATGCTGCTCAAGTAATTGCAGAGCATGTGCAAGCGCCCGCCGTTCCTCCCCTGGGGTTAACCATTTGAAATCTTCATTATTTTCACTAAATAAATTACCGTGTGCAGAACTCATTAAAACTAATAATAAAAACAGATATTTAGCATTGTGCAAAAGCTCCGATGCTTTTTTGCTATGAAAAGCAAAAAAATCCATAATTAAAATCACTTTCTTTTTCATAACCTACTTTGTCATTGAAAACAATAAATTCATAACATTAACTTTGGACTTTAATTATCATTATAACTAAAAACAACACTATGATAAATATTGCTACACAAGCTTTGACTATAGGCTTGCTATTATAGTCATCGCCATCTGGATAGACCAAATTATCTGTACTTTCTGTACGACCTTCTCCTCGATAAGTTGATTGTCGTTGCGGCTGCTTGGCAATTGTAATGCGACCCACCGCCATTTTATGCTGAATATCTTTCAGCGTCGTAGATATATTACTGATATCTATAAGCAGATTATAAATTATAATTGTTGACAATACAATCGCTAAGGCTATGACCAATCCATTTATACTAAATTCTTCCTCAGTTTTGTAGCGTATTTTTCCCCAATTATCCACAACCGGATAAGTGTTTTCTACATGGCTAAATGTCACAAAGCTCCATATCGCCGATATTATACCAAATACCAAAATTATATATGCCATTAACGTTAAGAAGTCAATACCATCACTTGAGTAATATCCTCCCGATGTTTCGTAGTAGAATTGATAAGTTTGCTTTTGTTCTTCTTGAGGTTCTGACACTGGCGGCGGGGTGGCCTGCTGGTTTTCTTGGTTTACCGATTCTTCCATAGCAAATAGTTTTTTTGTGTTTTCCAATCTCCAAGAAAACGGGTTAACAATTGGGTACAAAAAAGGTGTGGAGATTGCATCTTGTTTTTTATCCGATATTCAGGCTTTGGCGATGCCCACAAGATAGATAAAAAACAACAGCCCCACACCGATATTGCTAACATCTGCCATTCACGGCAGGGTATGAGCAACCGATACAGGTGCTATTGCCAATCATCTTCATCTTGTCACAAATCGCCAAATTTGAATACCGAAGATAATTTCAATAACACCTTTGTAATAAAATATGTATGCCACGATGCGGGCTGACTCTTCAGCCGTCATTCGCAACATCGCAAATTTATAAAATTATATGAAAAATCGCAAAGGAACGCCACAAAAATCTACAAAAAATCCACGACTTTCCCATTTAAAGCAACCATAGGATTGCGACCACAATTACTATACAATGTGGCAGTAACGAGCCGCCATGGTATAACAGCTCTACAAAATATAAATGTAAATTACTGCACACACTCCACAGATGTGGTTTTAACTGAAAAAGCCGTAACAACCACTTCTGTGCTCAACTGCAAGCCCATGTCGCACCGGTTTTTAGATATTTTCATGGTGTGGAGGAGCGTATTTTTGCATTATGCAACGCTGATTACTGTTTTTATTCGCTAATTTTGCACTTGATTAAAAAAGAGAAAGGAATTTATGCCGGTTCGTGTACCATCGTCGTTACCTGCCGTGGAGGCGTTGAGGAACGAAAATATATTTGTAATCGACGAGCAACGTGCCTCGTCGCAAGATATAAGGCCGCTGAAAATTGCGATTTTAAACCTTATGCCGCTGAAAATAATGACCGAAACCGATTTGCTGCGCCTGTTGTCGAACACGCCGCTGCAGATTGAGATAGATTTTATCGAACCTGACGGGCATGTGAGCAAAAACACGCCGCGTGAGCATATCGAGGCTTTTTACAAGAAATTCGACGACATAAAAAAGGACAACTACGACGGGTTCATCATCACCGGTGCGCCAGTTGAGAAAGTTGACTTTGAGGATGTGGACTACTGGACGCAGCTGACCGAGATTTTCTCGTGGGCGCGCACTCATGTCACATCAACGCTATATATATGCTGGGCCGCCCTTGCAGGATTGTATTTCCATTATGGCGTGAAAAAATATGTGCTCGACAAGAAAATTTCGGGAGTGTTCAAGCACTACATCGACGACCCTCGAAACCCCATTTTCCGAGGGTTTGACGACGAATTTTATGTTCCCCACAGCCGTTACAGCGAGGTACACAAAGAAGACATCGCCACGATTGACGATTTGAAGGTAATCTCGGAGAGCGACGAGAGCGGCGTTTATATGGTTATGGGACGCGGCGGACGCGAATTTTACATCACCGGGCACTCGGAATATTCACCCATGACGCTCGATTTTGAGTATCACCGTGATTTGGAGAAAGGTCTAAATCCACATGTTCCCGATAATTATTATCCCGACAACGACCCCACGAAACGCCCGATAGTGAGGTGGCGTTCACACGCCAACCTGTTGTTTACCAACTGGCTCAACTACTTTGTATATCAAGAAACACCCTACGACATAAGAAATATCAGATGAGGCGGTTGGAATTGCTTGCTCCTGCCAAGGACTGCGATGTGGCCGTGGCAGCCATAAACCACGGCGCAGATGCTGTATATATGGGTGCCGAAGGGTTCGGGGCGCGCAGTGCGGCATGCAACAGCATTGCCGACGTGGCACGAGTGGTGGAATATGCACATAGGTTCAACGTGCGGGTGTATGTGACATTCAACACGCTCGTATATGACAACGAGCTGCCACGAGCCGAGGCCATGATACGACAGCTTTACGGCATAGGTGTCGATGCGCTGATAATCCAGGACTTAGGAATCTTGCGTATGGATATTCCGCCGATAGAACTCCACGCAAGCACGCAGTGCGACATACGCACGGCCGACAAAGCCTTGTTTCTGCAATCGCTCGGTTTCTCGCAATTGGTGCTTGCCCGTGAGTTGAATAAGGCCGAAATCGCCGAAATCCGACGCAAGACCAATGTGCGGCTTGAGGCTTTTGTGCATGGCGCGCTATGCGTGAGCTACAGCGGACGGTGCCAAGTGAGCCAAGTGCTTAAAGGCCGCAGTGCCAACCGTGGCGAATGTGCACAAATCTGCCGTTTGCCATTTGACCTGATTGACAGTTCGGGCAAACTGCTCGCCAAAAACAAGCATTTATTGTCGCTACGCGACTTGAACCTGAGCGACCGCATCGACGACATGGCAAAGGCCGGTGTGGACGCGTTCAAAATCGAAGGGCGGCTAAAAGATGCCGGCTATGTGAAAAACGTTATTGCATATTACCGCCGTGCAATCGATGACGTAATCGCAAAAAATCCGGGGCAATACGCGCGCTCGTCATGCGGAACTGTTGCAGCCGGTTTCGACCCCGACTTGCACAAGAGTTTCAACCGTGGATTCACCCACTACTTTTTCGACACCCGCAACCCGGGCAATGGCGAAAAAATAGCTTCGACCGACACACCTAAATCGCTCGGCGAGAAAATTGGTGTGGTGCGAAAGAGTATGGGCAAAGTGATTGAAGTGGCATCGGCGGCGCAATTCAGCAATGGCGACGGCATAAGTTATTTCGACCGCAATGGACGGTATGACGGCTTCCGTGTAAACCGCGTCGATGGCCGGCGGCTGTTTTTGTCACAGTCCGTTGCAATCCCAACCGGTGTGGAGCTATACCGCACATATAACAAGCAATTCGACGACGTAGTGGCGGCCGACAATGGCGAGCGCAGGATAGCAGTCGATTTCACATTACGTGTTGCTGCCGATGGGCGTTTGGCACTCGATGCCCGTGACGAGCGCGGAAATAGCGTGACCTGCTGCATTCAAGCCCAAACAAGCCATGCCGAGAAACCGCAAGGCGCACGGCAAGCCGAAACGTTGTCGCGGCTTGGCAATACAATATACCGCTGCGGCACGGTTGCCACACTCGATGACCTGTTTGTGCCGCAGTCGTTGCTGGCACAGTTGCGGCGCGACGCAGTGGCCGCACTCGACAGGTCGCAGCGTGCCAACTACCATTATGGTTACCGCTTGGCCGAAGACACTGCATCGCCATGCTTCGCCGCCACACTCACAAGTGCCGACAATGTTGCCAATCACCTTGCCCGTGAATTATATGCCGACCATGGCGTAACCAAAATTGTTCCGGCAGTCGAGGTGTCGAAACAAGATTCAGGCGCTGTGATGCTCACACGCTATTGCTTGCGCCGAGAGTTGGGGCTGTGCCTGAAAACGGCGGCTGGGCGGGCTGTGCCACAGCAATTGTTCCTGCGGCATGGCGACACAGTGCTACCCTTGCGCTTCGACTGCAACGCCTGCGAGATGCAAGTGCTGCCGCCGGCGGTCAGACATTAATATTCCAATTCTACAAATTTACCATGAGCAAGCATCCATCGATAAACAACAATACAGATAATAATTGAAAATATTGAACCTATTGTCGCAGCAAATCCCATTGGATAAAGTGTGTCGGGATACATTTCCGATGCAAGCCATGAAAGTGGAATTCGAGCAACTATAATCGACAAGAAATTATGGCCAAATGAAATAATCGAAAGTCCGCAAGCTGTAAAAAAGCCACTGAAGCAAAAATGAATACCGGCCAATACACAATCCCATACATACCCCTGGAGATATTCGCTGCCGAGTTTTATAACATGTACATCATTAGTAAAGAAGCTAACAGCAACTTCTGGAACAAATTGCAGCGTAATGGCACATACTGCACCGAAACTTGCCGAAATAGCCATTGCATATAGCATTGTAGCTCGTGCGCGAAATATCTTCCCTGCTCCGATGTTTTGTGCCGATACCGCCGACACGGTCGAAAGCATTGCGGATGTCACCACAAACAGCAACCCAATAATTTTTTCAACTATGCCTACGGCTGCAGCATCATCAAGTCCTCGATTGTTAGCGATGACTGTTATTGCAATGAATGCTACTTGTATGAATCCGTCTTGCATGGCAACAGGTATGCCTATTTTAAAAATATTGTGCAAGGTAGCGCATTTTGGCTTAAAATCAGAGCGTGACACTTTGATGACTGAACTATGCTGCAGAATGGCTACCAGTGCAGTGATTACACTTGCCATTTGAGAAATCACTGTAGCCAAAGCCGCCCCAGATGGTCCCATATCGAAGTAGCCGATGAACAAATAGTCAAGTCCTATATTTATCACGCAAGCAACACCAATGAAGTACATTGGACTTTTAGAATCTCCTAATCCGCGGAAAATAGATGCAATAACATTATAAGCCACGATAAATGGAATGCCCAAAAAACAAATCGTCAAGTAATCCAATGTTCCTTCTACAGCTGCGACAGGAGTGCCTAATAGGTGCACTATGCCATATTTAAAGAACAGTAAGGTTACTGATAGTAGTAACGACAATAAAACAAAGACGATGGCCGTGTTGCCTATAGTCCGCGAAATCCTTTCTGGGTCATTGGCTCCTACGGCACGAGCTATGTTTACAGTAGTACCCATTGCCAAACCAATTATGACCACAGTAAACATATACATTACCTGTGCGCCATTCGATACCGATGTAATACTTGCCACATTGTCATATTGCCCAATGACAAACAAATCAGCCAGTCCGTAAAGTATTTGCAAAAGATAAGATAGCATGTAAGGCATTGAAAAAGTTATAATGTTACCTAAAATGCTACCATGTGTTAAATCTTTTTGTTTCATCACTGTAATCTTTTGGCGTGCAAAGTTAGCGAGATTAGGTCACGAACCTGCACTGCGGCTGAATAAAAGAGCTTTTGACAATGTATTAATTATCATTTGCGAATAAATAGATTGAAAGAAAAATGTAAATTTGCTATTATGAAAGATTTTATCGAAAAAATAAATTCAAATTATGGTGTGGACAAGACTGCAGCTGAAGAGCTTCTTAATAATGCCGAAATCATACATATACCTAAACACTCATATTTAGTGTGGAGTATGGTGGATATAACGATTCTTTTTATATTGTTCGTGACGGCATCCTAAGGGCTTTCAGGTCACCATCCGACAAGGACCTTACACTTTGGTTTGCTTTCGCTGGAGATATGGTAGTAGATATGTTCTGCTATTTCGAGAAGAAGAAATCACTTATCGGAATCGAGGCAGAAACCGACGTATCGGTTTTTGCCATATCTAAAACAAAACTCGAACAAGTATGTAATTCTTCGGTCAGCGTAGCAAACACGGTACGCCACATCTTCGAACGCCATGCTTTTGTATTTGAAGGTAATATACTTTCACTTTGGGATTGCGACAGCGGCATGGAACGTTATTTGTCATTATTGAAACGCCATCCCGAGCTATTGCAAAATGTTCCACTGAAAAAACTGGCTTCATATTTGTCGGTTACTCCTCAGTCATTGAGCCGGATACGAGCTAACCTGAAGATGTAAAAATCGCCATTTTCGAGAAGTGGCTGCCGCCGGCGGTCAAATGATTGCTGCAATGTCGGCTTTCTCCTCAAGTCCGAGTTTTTGTCGGATTTGCGTTTTGCGCTGATATACAGTCCTCACGCTTTGCTGCGTGACGATGCTTATTTCCTTTGTCGAGAAATTGGCTTTAAGCAAGCAGCAGAGTTGCAATTCTTTTTCGTTGAGCGTTTGCCCATGTTCCGAGGCGAGGCGTGAATAATAATTGTCGTATATATAGTCGATGGTATGGTACAAGTCGCTCCAATTCAACAGTGAATCGACTTTCATCTCCTTGTCGGCTATTTGCTGCATCTGTTTTAGCAGTTCTTGGTTGGCAGCGGTGGGATTAGCTGCGGCAATTCTTATTATTCCTAATTGTTGCAACATGATTTTCTTGAAGAAACGGTCGTCTTTCGTGTCGTTATCGCTGTTTTGCGCTTCAGCAACCAATTGGCGCAGAGCTTCGAGTTCCTCGTCTTTTTCGGCTATTAGTTTTTTCTTGTGCCATGTATATGCAATAACACCGCCGATTACCACTACAAGCCCGATGATTATGTAGATGGCAGTGAGTTGTCGGCGTTGCGCTTCAATAGTTATTTTGTAATTCCTTTCGGCAAGATAGTGGTTAGTCCGCTCTTTTGCCTCGGTGATTTTGCGGCTACGTTCGGCATTGTCTTGCAATTGGTTGACAAATGTCGCCCACTCCTTGAAATCGAAATTGCGAGTTTTTGCATATTCTATAAGTATGTGCAGAATTTGGCAGTAACCCGAATACGACAAATCGTTTCTGAATTCGTCGGTCGCCATTTTGTCGGCAATGCGCAGGTAGTTTTCGGCTTCGCGGGTTTTGCCCATCAGCAGGTAGTATCTCGACAACGATGCGTAGGAAAAAGCCATTTCGGTGCTGTCGCCTTCAAAGTGCTTTAAAGCCTTGTTTTGCAATTCTATCGCACGCATTTGGTTGCCCATGTCGCTTGCGATGTCGGCTTGGCTACGAAGTGCAAGTTTCCAGTATGTCGCGGTATCTTGTGGCAGACGTGCATATTTCTCTATTCCGTTCAGTGCTATATCGGCAGCTTCGGGGTTGCCCATGTAGTATGTCGTTAATCCCAAGTTGTACCGTACAATGAAACTCATGTCGTTATTGCCGTTATCAATATCAAGCAATTGGAACAAATATTTGTTCATTCGAGGCAAATCATAATCCATACTTGCGAGTTCACACAAGGTCATCAATATTGCCAGTCTGTTTGTATTGTTTATGCTGTTTTCGAGTATTTCGTAAGCCATGGCATTGTCGCCTATCCACCAATAGTGCTTTGCCGCAAGGATTGTGGATTGCAGTAGTTTTGCCGAGTCGGTAGGCGTAGCACTTGAATAGTAGTCTAATGCCACACGCAGCAAGCTGTCTTCCGACATTGCCTCTCCTTTATAGCTGTGGATTTGCCCGACAATCAGGGCATACCTTGCTTGTTGGTGCTTATCCATTTTTTCGGGCGATAGTATCTTGTCAATCACAATGAGTGCGCTGTCGATGTTGCCATTTGCCACGAGTTGCTCGGCATTGTCGATTATTCTTGCGTTGCCGGTGTTGCAACTGTTGAGCATTGCTGCAATTGAAATTAGCGACAATACTATGAATTGTTTCATTTTCTACATGTTTTTTACGTGCAAATATAGCTGATTTATGCCGCTTTTTCAATGATATAACTGAAAGAATCGCCGATATAAACTTTTTCCAAAACAACAGCTCGTAAAGCACTATAAAACAGAATATTACAAAAGCGGTTGCAGTTTGGATAGTTGCCCATATAAACGCAAAAAACGGCTTTGACAGTATAATTTTGCGACATGAAAACAGAACAAAAAACAGATGAAATTATGAAAAAGTTAATCGTTTTTGCTTTGGTGTCGATGATACAATTGGCACTTGCCGCAGGCAACAAAATTACAGGTATCGTGGTTGACGATGGCGACAATTCCCAATTAGTGGGTGTGAGTGTAATGCTTGCCGGAGTCGATGGTAAAATGGTAAAAGGTGTTGCAACCGATGATGGTGGCAGGTTTGAGATTGGCAATGTGGCCGACGGGAGTTTTGTCCTGCACTTCACATATATCGGACATGAACCGCAATCGTTGTCGCTGACCAACCTTGCCGAAGATGTAAACGTGGGCACAATTAAACTTCGTCCATCGGCCAACATGCTTGACGAGGTTGTAGTAGAGAGTGATGCCGTAATACATAAAATCGACAGGCAAATAATATTGCCTACACAGGTGCAGCGCAAGGCATCGACCAACGGCGTGTCACTATTGCAACATTTGCAAATACCCACACTTGCCATCAACCCGATGGACAAAAGCATCACCACCAACTTTGGCGATGCAGTGCAATTGCGCATCAATGGCGTTGAAGCTACTAAGGAGGAAGTTGTGGCACTGCGACCTAAAGATGTGGTGCGTGTGGAGTATCACGACAATCCCGGCCTTAGGTATGGCAATGTGGCTGCCGTGGTTGACTTTATCGTGAAAAATAATGAAACTGGAGGAAACATCGCCGCCGACTTGACAAATGGCGTGAACCCGCTTGGGGTGGGCGATTATAACGTGTCGGCACGGTATAACAGAAACAAGTCGGTGCTGAGTACCGTGTTCTCGTGGGAACGCCGCGACCTCGACTGGATAAGGGAAAATTACGAAACATTCACTTATCCGACCTACACAATCCAAAACAAGGAAATCGGCAATCCGACACGACTGAAATATGACAATATGAACATTTCGCTCAGCTATAATTATGCCGACGACAAGAATATGCTGAACATTGCATTCCGCAATGCTTATAGCAACACGCCCAACTCGTTTTCCGACCGCAACAGCGTGCTATATCAGGAAGATGTGGAATATAGCGTAATTGACAGGCAGAAAACAAAAAGCAACATACCGTCGATTGACGTTTATTACCAGCGCAGCATGAAAAATGGCCAAAACCTATACATCGACGTAGTGGGAACATACCTCAAGAGCAGCAACGACCGCCGTTACTCGATGGCCGAAACGGGCAGCGAGCCTACGGCAATAGTGTCGGAAGTGGACGGTAGCAAATATTCAATCATAGGCGAAGCCATATATGAGCGGCCGTTGTGGGGCGGCACATTCACTGCCGGTGCAAAACATAGCCACTCGTTGACCGACAACATGTATGACGGCGACATAAGTAGCAAAGTGAAAATGAGAATGGAAGAAACATACGTGTTTGCCGAGTATCGGTCACGCATCAAGAAACTTGACTATGTGATAGGACTTGGGGCGATGC
>CALUMJ010000061.1 GCA_944321715.1 uncultured Muribaculaceae bacterium
TGCTACCCTTGCTTCGGTCAAGACCTGGGGGATTCACCGGGAGCATGCCGTGTAGGACTTACCCGGGTGCAAAGGTAGGCATATTTTTTATTTTGACAAGCGAATTATCCAAAAATTTGCACATAATTGGCTAAATTTGTAGTCGCATTAAATGAAAGATATGCTTAAAGAATTGAAAAATAAGGTATTGAGTGGTGTCGAAATTTCTCGTGAAGATGCCTTGAAAGTGGCGCAATGGCCCGATGTAGATGAATTGTGCGATGCAGCTGGCGAGATATGCCGAGCTTTTTGCGGCAACAAAGTAGATACTTGTTCCATAATCAATGCTCGCAGCGGCCGTTGTGGCGAGGATTGTAAGTGGTGTGCGCAGTCGGCGCATTTCAAGACCGGAGTAAACGAATATGAAACGGCGAGTATGGACGATGTGCTTGCGCTTGCTAATTATAACGACAGTCGTGGCATTCGCCGCTTCTCGCTCGTGACAAGTGGGCGAAAAGTGGGGCGGCGCGACATGGAACACTTTTGCGACATATACCGACAACTGCGTAAGCAGACTGGTTTGCACCTGTGTGCCTCGATGGGTTTGTTGGGCAAGGACGAATTGCAGATGCTGCGTGACGCAGGTGTGGAACGCTACCATTGCAATCTCGAAACGGCTCCGTCGTATTTCGGCTCATTGTGCACTACCCACACTACTGCCGATAAAATTGAAACATTGCGTTTGGCCAAAAGCGTGGGGATGACTGTGTGTTCGGGTGGCATAATAGGCATGGGCGAAACTATGGAGCAGCGTGTGGAACTTGCCGCTACACTGCGCAGCATCGGTGTTGATTCCGTGCCTATAAATATACTTATACCAATACACGGAACTCCGTTGCAGGACATGCAGCCTATCGGCGAGGATGAGATTGTGCGCAGCGTGGCGATGTTTCGTTTCATGCTTCCCGATAAGTTTTTGCGGTTTGCCGGTGGACGGGCGCGGTTGAGCAAGGAGGCCGAGCGGCGCATTCTCACTGGTGGTATGAATGGTGTACTGATGGGTGACATGCTAACCACGGTGGGTAATCGCATCGATGAAGACCGTGAATTGTTTGATTCCCTCGGTTTGGAGCCGGTATAGTCGGAGGTGTTACCATATTTGACGACTGAAGTTTGTAGTCGTTTGCGACTTTTTGTGCAGCTAAGGGCGCGGATTGGTAATTATTAACTAACTTCGCAGCAAGAAAGGAGATTTTGTGCAACGATGAATAAGAAGAAAATTTTTTTGTCGTTTCCACATCTCGGCGGAAACGAGATGCACTGGATTGAAGAAGCGTTCAAGGAGAGTTGGGTTGTGCCACTTGGCCCGAATGTTGACCATTTTGAGCATCAGCTCGAAGATTACCTCGGCGATGGACGCGTGGTGGCATTGAGTGCCGGCACGGCCGCCTTGCATTTGGGCCTTGTCATGCTCGGGGTAGGGCAGGGCGACGAGGTGCTGTGCCAGTCGTTCACATTCTCGGCAAGCGCCAACCCCGTGCTTTACCAGGGCGCCAAGCCCATATTTGTGGATAGCGAGGCCGATACATGGAATATGTCGCCCGAAGCTCTTGAGCAGGCGATTGCCGACAGGTATCGCGTTACAGGTCGTTATCCCAAGGCAATAGTGGTGGTTGACCTTTATGGAATGCCGGCAAAAATGAAAGAAATCGGTGACATAGCCTCGAAATATGGGATTCCGGTGCTTGAAGATGCCGCCGAGGCACTCGGCTCGGAATATCGCAAGGCTAAGTGTGGCACATTAGGCCGTTTCGGCGCACTTAGTTTCAATGGCAATAAGGTGATAACCACTTCGGGTGGGGGCGCGCTGATTTGCCCCGATAATGAAACTGCCGAGCGGGTGAAATTCCTTTCGACGCAGGCACGTGAAGCGATGCCATATTACTATCACAAGGTTGTGGGCTATAACTATCGCCTGAGCAACGTCAGTGCAGGCATAGGTTGCGGGCAGATGGAAGTGCTACCCGAGCGAGTGGCTCGCCGTCGGGCTATCCACGATTTGTACTCAACGTTGTTTAAAGAAACTTCGGGAATAGCCGTGCACGATAATCCGTCGGAAGATTTCGATTCAAATTTCTGGCTGACGACAATCCTGTTTGATGAAAACTTGGGATTTACGCCCGAAGATTTACGGCAACACCTGCTGTCGCAAAATATAGAGTCACGTTGGCTGTGGCGTCCAATGAGCATGCAGCCATTGTTTGCCGATGCACCGTTCTATGGCGACGGCACTGCCGAGCGACTGTTTAATCATGGCTTGTGCCTGCCCAGTGGAAGCATTCTCACCGACGATGATGTAGCGAGGGTGGCTGACGCCGTTAAGGCATTCTTGCAATCGAAAGCTTGATGTTGCGTAGATGTGTGTCATCTTGCAATTCTCTTTCTTGTTATAAGCTGTTTGGTGTAGGCATCGCTGGTTTGTTTAACATAATTATGAGCCTTTGCTATGAGGTCACGAAGTTTTGATTTAAATTGGGTATTTATTTTTGACCTTGACGATACGCTCTATAAGGAAATAGATTTCGTGCATTCGGCATTCGTTCATATCGACCGTTTGCTTGTTGCTGATTATGGTTGCACGGCGGGAGAAGGGTTGTGCACGATGGTGGCTGCTGTGGCTAAGGGTGAGAACCCTTTTGATGCGCTTGATGCCAAGCTCCACGAAGCAGGGATACATATCAACAATGCGATAGATTGGATGGTGAGCGAATATCGTTACCACATACCACAACTGCGCTTGTCCGACGACGTGCGTAGGTTCCTGTCGTGGCTCACTAAGTGCGCTTTCGATATGTTCATCATCACGGATGGACGTTCGGTGACGCAGCGCAATAAAATCAGGGCATTGGGATTGGACGAATATATCCCCTTGGAGAATGTGCTGATAAGCGAGGAGGTCGGTGTCGATAAAATTGCCGGAGTAGCGTTTTCAAAAATATATGACCTTTATTGTGACCTTGTCGAAGATAACGATGTGCAATTTATGTTCATTGGTGATAATCCACGGAAGGATTTTGTAGTTGGAAATTCTTTTGGTTATCCCACAGTTATGCTTATGGACGATGGACGTAACATACATAGTCAAGATTTGCGTGTTCCGCGTATGTTCAAGCCTAAGATTAAAGTCAGGTCGTTTTCCGAATTGTTGTCTTTCATGCACAGTAGCGAGTTTTCCAAATTCATAAAATGATATTTTTTTGTTGTGGCTATGCCAATATGGGCTGTGCCATAATTGTATATTCGTAGAGCCGTGGCGTGCCACGGCTCGTTTGTTACCTCTATGTGAAACGCTTCACACCCAGTCGGAATACAATTTGAGTAAATGTGTCGCGGCACGCTACAGCCCTACACGTAAATGTACGTGGTTGCAATTATGGTGTATCAGCATTTTGACAATAGAGCAGCGACAGAGCTGCGATTTTATATTTTGAAAATAGTAGGCTGTTCATGAAGGAGTACAAAAAAGCCTTGGCAAATCGCCAAGGCTTTTTTGTGTTGTATGGGTTTGATAAAGATTAGTTCACACCTTGAAGTTTGAAAGTAACAGGGAGCGTGTACCACACGTTCACAGCCTGTCCGTTCATCTTGCCAGGGATAAAGTCGGGCAGTGACTTAACCACGCGCACGGCTTCATTGTCGAGGTCGCGGTCAACACCACGGACAACTTTTACTTCACCCACCTTACCAGTCTTGGTAACAACGAATTGAACGATAACACGTCCTTGGATGTTGTTTTCCATAGCCATAGGTGGATAGTTGATGTGAGAAGAAAGATACTTCATCAGTTCGGCATCGCCACCGGGGAATGCAGGCATCTGTTCTACGGCGGTAAATACCTGTTCGGGTTCTGGAGTCTTTTCTTCTACGATAACTTCGTCTTTATGTTCACGAACTACGTTACGGTCGTCGGTACCTTGGTCGAAGTTGGTCTGTCCGAATGCTGTTTCAGTTGCTTGCAACTCATCGGCACTCTTGATTTCATCTTCGGCCTTTACTTCCTCATCTTGTGCGATAAGGATTTCAGTAACCTTCACGGTGTTCAAGATTTCTTCGGGAAGAGCTTCGGGTTCGGGTTCTTCGTAACGTTCCTGAACTTCCTCTTCTTCCTCTTCCTGAACTTCTTCGGTAGCTATGTTCACCATAACCTGCTCGATTTCGTCTTTTGGTCGAGATTCCTCGATAGCCTGTTGGATGGTTTGTACCAACATAGCCAGAATAACAACGATGACGATGAACACAACCACGACAATCATAGCCTTGTTGTGTCGCGAAACAGAATTCTTACGGAGTACGTAAGCACCGAAGTCTTTGTTACGATGGTCGAATATAAGGTCGCGCCATTCTTGCGATGAGAGATCTACGTCTTTTGCCATAATCTTAAGTCATTAAAAGTTATACATCCATCATCATTTTTCGGCGGTTTCCTGACCGTATGGAATACCCTTGACTGCCATCATCATCACCGAGTCGTTGTGGCTGATTCGGTCGATTTGGTAACGGCTGATGCTGTTGATTTGCATTTCGTCAAGAGCAGTAACTAAGCTTTCGTATGATGCATTGGGAGTCGCCTTGATGATGACTACCGGGCGTTTCAAAGTAGAGTCGTTACGAATCTCCTTTGCGCGTGCTTGGTAAACACTGTCATTGGCGGCCTCGGTCGATGCCAATTCCTTGTTTTTCCATTGAGCTTTAAGTTTGTTGATGCGTTCCACAACTTCCTTATTGCGTTCTTGGAAAATTTTGCGCATACCTTGAGCGGCACCGTTAGCCTCGTTTGGAAGGAATTCCTCTGTCTTCATTGGGTTGAGTGCGAGGTCGATTTGACCTTCCTCGGTGACAGGTGGCATACCTTCATAGTAGTAGAGGTAGTTCTTTGTGGGAACGCCCTCGGCATCAACGTCGCTGTCAAGGATAACAGTAATAGCTTCTGATTGCTTTACCTTGTTCTGCTGTTCCTTTTCTACCTTTTCGTTGGTAGGAAGGCTGATTTGCAGTGTTTGGGACTTAATCATAGTAGTACACAGCATGAAGAAGGTAATCAAAAGCATGTTCATGTCCACCATCGGGGTAAAATCGACGTGGATTGACATTTTCTTTTGGTGTGATTTGCCTTTTCCGCTATCACCACCAGTATCTATCTGTGCCATATACTATTCGTCCTCACTTTTTAAAGCAGTCATTAAACTAAACTTATTCATCTTCATTGTTTGCAGATTGTCCATCACGACCTGAATCTTTTCGTAGGTAGTGCTTTTGTCGGCCTTGATAGCTATACCTTCACCGCGCTTGATTGCGCCCTCCATGTTGGGGTTGGTGAGGTTGTAAATAGCATTCATCCAGATTTGGAATTCATTAGGCTTCGTCAAGTCTTGATTCATGTCAATAGGAATTCCCGCTTTGGGATTCTTAGATGGGTCGATGTATGCGTCACGCTGTTCCTGCGAGAGGTCGAGCCATCCTTTCAGCTCTTTGATGCCAACACCGAACATGTTGGTTTTGGCGAAAGTGCTGACTTCGGATTGCGTCAGCGCGATTTTTGTGCCATATACATCGTTGTATCTTGCTACTACGTTCTTGATAAGCTCTGCCCTCATGTTTTCGCTTGAGTAGGTAGAGTCTTTGTCGCCTGCAAGGGAGATGAACACATTACCTTTCGGAGAAACCAGCACCGTGACCAAGTTGGACGTGGGTACTTTGATTTCAGAAACCGACGAAGGTGTTATCACCGTTATAGGCTCTTTTTGCAAGAATGTAGATGTCAACATGAAGAAAGTAAGCAAAAGTACAGTAACGTCACTCATCGCGGTCATGTCGATGAGCGTACTCTTCCTTTTGATTTTAACTTTTCCCATATTATTCTTGCGTTATTAACTTATAAATTTCTATAGTTGTTAAGAGTCTTGCCCTACTTGATTAGTGAGTAGCAGCAAATGTTTGTACAATCGAGAAACCTACTTCGTCGATAGCGTAGGTGAGGTTGTCGATTTTGTTAGTAAAGAAGTTATAAGAAATAACGGCGCAAGCACCAGTTGCGATACCGAATGCAGTGTTAACAAGTGCCTCGGAAATACCAGTTGACAACTCAGTAGAGTCGGGAGCACCAGAAGCAGACAGAGCCTGGAATGACTTGATCATACCCAACACAGTACCGAGAAGACCGAGAAGAGTACCGAGGGTTGTCAATGTAGCAACGATAGGAAGGTTTTGTTGCAACGAAGGCATTTCAAGAGCGGTGGCCTCTTCAAGTTCCTTTTGAATCATAGTGATTTTTTGTTCCTTTTCGAGGACGGTGTTCTTGTCCATTTCGTCATACTTCAGAAGAGTAGCATAAACGATTGCACCAACCGAACCTTGTTGCTTGCGGCAGAGGTCTTGAGCCTTTGCAGTGTCGCCAGCGGCAAGAGCAGCCTTTACATTAGCAACGAACTTAGGAATGCTGCCTTTACCTTTTGCCGAAGAAAGAGCTATCCAGCGTTCTACCGACAAAACGATAACGGTGAGGAAGCAGCATTGGAGGATAGGTACCACAAATCCACCCATGTAAACTGTGCCGAGCAGGTTGATTGGGTGTCCGGCCTCGTTGAAGTTGCTTGGATTCCCAAGGATGAAAAGGAAAATGCAAAGAGCAACAATGAAACATGCAATGATAACTAAGAATGCGTTCTTGATTCCACGAACATTGCTTACTACAGCCCCAGATTTTTTAGGAGTTTCGTTAGGCTTTTTTGTTTCCATAATTGATTGAATAAAATTTGTTAAAAATTAAATTTGTTAGTTGTTAATGTTATTAGTCATTGAATAAATTCTTCAATTTTAGAAGACAATAGATTTAAACAAACGTATGATGTAATCGACATTGCTGACAAACAAGTGCATTTCGGTGCGCTTTTGCTCGGCATTCCATAGGTTCGCCTTGCTGTAATGCAGCAAGTTACGCTATACGGAAGCCTCAAACATCACTATTTCTTCTCGCCTATCTTTAAAAAGCTAAGGCAAATGTATTATAAATATTTCAATCTGCCAACGTTGGAAAGTCATTTTTTCCGAACTTTTTAAAAAATATAAGTTTTCAAATCTTGTCGTGTGTTTTTAAGCTATGTTGTGTGGCATTGCGCCGGATAGGCGTTTTGTATTTGCCGGTGTCATCAAGTGCTTTTTCAATAATGGTGTCGTGTGTGCATGTGAGTGTGCTGTGGCTCAGGTGTTGCAAGGCCGTGTCTGCGTTTGTCGCGAATCGTGGAGTGTGCCGGCCTTGTGGCTTGTGGTGAAATACAACTTCTGTGAAAAATTAAAAACAGTTTCAAAACAGACTATAAATATTTTTAATACCTTTGCGGTAAAATTATTAACATGACTTGCAAAAATGGCTAATATCAAAATTAAGAAAGGCATAGACCTGAATTTGGAGGGCGCTATCGCCAGTGCGGCCATGGAAAGTGCCACTTGCAAGAGTTATGCGGTTATTCCCGATGATTTCACCGGGATAGTGCCGCGGCTTGAGGTCAAGGAGGGCGACAATGTGGCGGCCGGCGGCGTGCTATACCATGACAAGGCTTTCCCCGAGGTGAAGGTGGTGAGCCCGGTGGCCGGGCGTGTAACCTCCATCGTGAGGGGTGAGCGGCGTAAAATCGAGGCGATAGTGATTGAGGCCGATGGAAGCGGCAAGGTGAAGCAGCATGACATCGCTGGCGGCGATGCCCGTAGCGTGCTGCTTGAGTCGGGGCTGTGGTGCGTGATGCGCCAGCGGCCTTACGACATAGTTCCCAATCCGTCGGTTGCTCCGCGCGACATATTTGTCACCGCATTTGATTCAGCTCCGCTTGCGCCAGATTTCGCATTATTGCTTAAAGGTAAAGAAAAGTATTTGCAAAAGGGTATCGAGGTGCTTGCTTCGTTGACAAAAGGCGATGTTTATCTTGGTTGCCGCCCCAGCTGGGTTCCCGATGTGAAAGGTTGCATCGTCAACACGTTTGACGGCCCGCACCCTGCTGGCAATGTAGGCGTGCAAATCGCGAACGTTAAGCCGGTCAACAAGGGTGAAACTGTGTGGACGCTCGATGCTGTGTCGGTTGCGCGGATTGGCGAGTTGTTCACGAGTGGCATTGTGCCGTTCGACACGGTCGTGGCCGTGGTCGGCGAGTCGGTCAAGCGGCCGCATTATGTGCGTTGCACTATGGGGTGTACCGTAGCTTCGTTGCTCGACGGTAATATCGAGAATGCCGACAACGCCCGCATCGTTTCGGGCAACTTGCTCACTGGTAGCCACGTGGCTGCCGATGGTTTCCTGCGTTTCCCCTACCGACAGTTGTCGGTCATAGCCGAGGTGCGCAACAGTGCCGATTTCCTTGGATGGGCGTCGCTCAGCCCGCGGCGTTTCAGCATCTACCACTCGTTCACACGCTGGTTGCTGCGCGGCGACAAGCCAGCCGAGGTGGATGCCAAGATAAATGGCGGCCAACGCGCTATAATCATGTCGGGCGAGTATGACCGTATGCTGCCTATGGATATTCTGGGCGAGTACCTTATCAAGGCAATCATAGCTTTCGACATCGACAAGATGGAGCAATTGGGCATATACGAGGTGGCTCCCGAAGACTTCGCGTTGTGCGAGTTTGCCGACACGTCGAAGTTGCCGTTGCAGCAAATTGTGCGCGACGGGCTCAATAAATTATATAAGGAGATGAATTAACCCCTTAACGGAAAAGAAAACAAAAACGAACATGAAAGGTTTAAGGAAATATCTCGACAAGATTAAACCCAATTTCATGCCCGGCGGCAAGTATAGCAAGTTGCAGTCGGTGTTTGAGGGGTTTGAGTCGTTCCTGTTCACGCCCAACACCACATCGGCATCGGGGGTGAGCATTCACGACAGCAACGATTCGAAGCGCACGATGACCGTCGTCATCGTTTCGCTCATTCCGTGCTTGCTGTTCGGCATGTACAATATCGGCTACCAGCACTACCTTGCCATAGGGCAGGCGGCATCGGCCGGGTTCTGGGAAATGTTTGCCTACGGGCTTCTTGCCTTGCTTCCAACAATCGTGGTTTCCTACGTGGTGGGGCTTGGCATTGAGTTTATCGGTGCGCAAATCCGTCACCACGAAATTCAAGAGGGTTTCCTCGTGACAGGTTTGTTGATTCCGCTTATATGCCCCATCAACACACCGCTGTGGATGATAGCCGTGGCTACTGCATTCTCGGTAATCTTTGTCAAGGAAATATTCGGTGGAACAGGCATGAACATCTTCAATGTGGCACTCATGACTCGTGCGTTCCTCTTTTTTGCCTATCCGGCCAAGATGTCGGGCGATGCGGCGTTTGTTGCCACTGAGCCAATCCTTGGCTTGGGTGCAGGAAATCTCGTTGACGCTTATTCGGGCGCGACACCGCTGGGGCAGGTTGCCACCGCCACCACGTCAAACTTTGAACTCACCAACATTGTGGGCGAGCCAATCAGTGCGCTCGACGCGTTCATCGGCCTGATACCCGGTTCGGTGGGCGAAACTTCCACGCTGTGCATTCTCATTGGCGCGCTCATATTGCTGTTCACAGGCACGGCGTCGTGGAAGGTGATGCTGTCGGTGTTTGTCGGCGGGTTGTTCATGGGCTTTATCGCCAACTCGTTCCCGTCGCCCACTTATCCGGCATCGTCGTTGTCGCCCATTGAGCAAGTGTGCCTCGGTGGTTTTGCTTTTGCTGCTGTGTTCATGGCCACCGACCCAGTTACCGGCGCACGCACCGAGTTGGGCAAGTACATATATGGCTTCCTGATAGGCGTGATTGCTATTTTAATCCGCGTTTACAACAGTGGCTATCCCGAGGGTGCAATGCTTGCCGTGCTGCTGATGAATGCTTTTGCTCCGCTGATTGACCACTTTGTGGTACAAGCCAACATCAACCGCCGCTTGAAACGTGCCAAAGCCAATAACAAACTGTGATGGGAGGAAAGAAAAATGAATACGCAAAGTAATACTTACACAATCATATATTCTTCGATAATGGTGCTTGTGGTGGGCGTGGCCTTGGCATTTGTATATCAAGTGCTGAAGCCGGCACAAGACGAGAATATTGCTAACGACAAGCGCCAGCAAATATTGAGCGCATTGCACGTGGTCGCTCCCGAAGGCCAGGTAAAGGCGACATACGAAAAATATATCACAAGTGAGTTCCTCACCGACCTGCAGGGCGGGCGCACCGAGGGTGACGCATTCGGCGTTGACATGGCCGGCGAGGTGAAGAAGCCCGCCGACGAGCGCAAGCTGCCGGTGTTTGAGGCCACAACCGACGATGGCAAGACGGTGTATGTGCTCCCGGTGTATGGTGCCGGATTGTGGGGCCCGATTTGGGGCTACGTGGCTGTGGAAGATGACGGCGACACCATATATGGAGCCTACTTCTCCCACTCGGGCGAAACGCCCGGACTTGGTGCCGAGATTGCGACAGAGCATTTCCAAGCACAATTTGTGGGCAAGGAGCTTTACAAGGATGGCAAGTTCCGCTCGGTGGATGTGAAGAAAGCCGGTCAGAAGCCCGTTGACAATGCCGACTACGTCGATGCCATTTCGGGCGGCACAATCACCAGCACTGGTGTGCAGTCGATGCTTGCCGATTGCCTTAAATTGTATGACGCATTTTTGAATAATTTGCAAACCGAAAAAAATTAAAAACATTATGTTGTCGAAAATATCAAAAGAGGCACTGTTAGGCCCACTGTCGCGCAACAACCCCGTGTTGGTGCAAATCTTGGGTATCTGCTCGTGCCTTGCTGTAACAGCCAAGTTGGAGCCGGCAATAGTGATGGGCATTTCGGTGACTGCCATCACGGCATTTTCCAACCTTATAATTTCGTTAATCCGCAACACGATTCCCAACAACATACGCATCATCGTGCAATTGGTGGTGGTGGCTGCGTTGGTAATCATCGTTGACCAGGTGCTGAAAGCCTACAACTATGAGATGAGCAAAGCACTGTCGGTGTTCATCGGCCTGATTATCACAAACTGTATCTTGATGGGGCGGCTTGAGGCATTTGCGTTGTCCAACAAGCCTTGGCCGTCGTTTCTTGATGGCATAGGCAACGGCATAGGTTATGCCATTGTGCTAATAGTGGTGGCATTTTTCCGCGAGTTGCTCGGCTCTGGCACATTGCTCGGATTCCAGATAATACCGCAAGCATTCTACGACATGGGCTATTCCAACAACGGCCTTATGATACTTCCGCCGATGGCTCTTGTCACTGTAGGGTGCATTATATGGTGGCACCGCTCGCGTAACAAAGACTTGCAAGAACAATAAACACAACCCGATAAAATAGCATATTATGGAAGACCTTAATTTGTTTATCAAGTCGATTTTCATCGACAACATGATATTTGCCTACTTCTTGGGTATGTGTTCGTTCCTTGCCGTGTCCAAGAATGTATCCACATCGTTCGGGCTTGGCATAGCTGTCACTTTCATGCTTGTGGTGACGCTTCCGCTCAACTATTTGCTCGACAACTACCTGCTTCAGCCCGGTGCGTTGAGCTGGCTCGGCGAGGAGTTTGCCACGGTTGACCTCAGTTTCCTCGCTCTCATTATGTTTATAGCCGTGATTGCCTCTATGACGCAATTGGTGGAGATGGCAGTGGAAAAGTTCTCACCGTCGCTCTATGCTTCGTTGGGCATTTTCTTGCCGCTGATTGCCGTTAACTGTGCCATACTGGGCTGTGCGCTGTTCATGCAGCAGCGCGACTTCGGGTCGGCATGGACGGCGACGGTGTATGGTGCCGGTTCGGGTATCGGCTGGACGCTTGCCATAGTGGGGCTTGCGGCAATTCGCGAGAAGCTGGCTTACAGCAACATCCCCAAGCCATTGCGTGGCATAGGTATAACGTTTATATTAACCGGCCTTATGGGTATAGCTTTCATGAGCTTCCTGGGCATAAAACTGTGATGGCACTATGGAACTGACGATTATTTCAAGCGCGATACTTTTCCTTATCGTGACATTAATATTGGTAATCATATTGCTTGTGGCCAAGAAATACCTTGTGCCGTCGGGCAATGTGACCGTTGACATCAACAGTGGCAAGAAGTCGGTCGAGGTACCGCAGGGTGGCTCGTTGCTCACCACGCTTGCCGCGCAGGGCATCCACCTCGCTTCGGCTTGCGGTGGCAAGGGCAGTTGCGGCCAGTGCAAGGTGCAAGTGCTTGAAGGGGGCGGCAATATCCTGCCCACCGAGACTGTCCACTTTTCACGCAAGGAGCAGCAGGCGCATTGGCGGCTCGGTTGCCAAGTGAAGGTGAAAGACAACCTCAAAATTCAGGTTCCCGACTCGGTGCTCGAAATCAAGGAGTGGGAATGCGAGGTTATTTCCAACAAGAATGTGGCCACGTTCATCAAGGAGTTTATTGTGGCTTTGCCTCCCGGCGAACACATGAACTTCATTCCTGGCTCGTATGCGCAAATACGCATACCGACCTACGAGATGGACTATGACAAGGACATCGATAAGGACTCGATTGGAAAGGAATACTTGCCGGCGTGGGAGAAATTTGGGCTGTTCGGGCTTAAATGCCGTAACACCGAGCCTACTATCCGCGCATACTCGATGGCCAACTATCCTGCCGAAGGCGACCGCATAATGCTCACCGTGCGCATTGCCACGCCGCCATTCAAGCCGAAACCGCAAGTCGGCTTCCAAGATGTGATGCCGGGCATCGCGTCGTCCTACATCTTCACGCTCAAGCCGGGCGACAAGGTGCTTATGAGTGGCCCTTACGGCGATTTCCACCCGATTTTCGACTCGAAGAAGGAGATGATATGGGTAGGTGGTGGTGCCGGCATGGCTCCGTTGCGCGCGCAAATCATGCACATGACCCGCACGCTCAACACTCGCGACCGCAAGATGTCGTATTTCTACGGCGCACGTGCGCTCAACGAGGTGTTCTACCTGCAAGATTTCTTGCAGCTTGAAAAGGAATTCCCCAACTTTTCGTTCCACCTTGCGCTCGACCGCCCCGACCCGGCAGCCGATGCCGCTGGCGTGAAATACACGCCGGGATTCGTGCATCAAGTGATGTATGACACTTACTTGAAAGACCACGATGCCCCCGAAGACATTGAATACTATATGTGCGGCCCTGGCCCGATGAGCAAGGCCGTGGAAGGCATGCTATACAACCTCGGTGTGGACCTCGAAAGCATCCACTTCGACAACTTTGGCGGCTAACCCACCAGCATTCAGCAACAAAAGCCACTCCACCCGGGGTGGCTTTTTTATTTCTCTAAACAATCGGCAATTGAATTGTAAATACATTTGCTTTGTTGCGGGCGTGTATCAAAATTGGCAGTACCCACCTCGTAGGAGGGTGTATCAAA
>CALUMJ010000062.1 GCA_944321715.1 uncultured Muribaculaceae bacterium
GCGGGCGCGGGTGATGGAGGTGTAGAGCCAGCGTTAAAACTGCAGGGTAGTGAATGCATCCTCGGGGATGCCGCCCATGTCGATATACACATCTTCCCACTGTCCGCCCTGAGCCTTGTGACACGTGACGGCATATCCATATTTCACTTGCAGGGCGTTGAAATAGGGGTCGCGCTTGAGTGCACGGTAACGAGTGCGCTTGTCGCCAGCGAGTTGCGACATGGCACCCGCATATAGCATCTCGCCCTGCTCGCGTGTGAGAGCCGCGGCCTCGCTGTATAGGGCATCAAGCACCGCCTTGGCCTCGATTTCAACACCGTGGTCGGGCAACTCAAGCTGGAGCGTCGCAAACCGCAACCCGTGCATAGCCTCCTCCATGCCACGCACACGCACCACCCGTGCCATCTCGCCGTTGGCTATGAAGTCGAGCCCCTCGTATTTCTCGCTCCACAAGTAATTATTTTTCGCCACCATCAGCAAGTCACCAGCCACAAGCTCCTCTTCGTAATAAAAAATGCTATTGCGTATGCCAAGGTTGAAATGGGCGGCACGCTTGTTTGAGCGTGTAATCAACGTCGTGCCGCGCACCCCGTGCCGCGCATAGCTGCTGCCAAGCTGGTCAATCAGATACTCGCTCGAAATGCTGCTTATGTCGTCATATCCGCTCAAGTGCAGCACTGGCGGTTCGAGCGCGGCAACCTCGTGCCGGCTGTATGCCTCGATGACCGTGCGTAGCAACGTGGCATTCTCGAGTATTCCCGAGTCGTCGCGCTGCCTCGCCACCCGGTGCAACGTGAACGGCATGACCTGCAACCCGTAGCCCGACAACACTCGCACATCGAGCGCAGGGCTCCGCTCAAGCCCGACGGGTGGCAACTGCGCACTGTCGCCAAGCAAAATCAAGCGGCAACCATTGCCGCTATACACATAGTGAATGAGGTCGTCGAGCAACCGCCCCGTGCCAAACACTGCTCCGCCGTCGGTGCTGCCATCGGCAATCATCGACGCTTCGTCAACAATGAATATGGTGTCGGTGTGCTTGTTTTCGGCGATGTTGAAACCTCCGTAATCCTCGGGGCTGTAGCTTTGCTGGCGGTAAATCTTGCGGTGAATGGTAAATGCCGGATGCCCAGCATACTCCGAGAACACCTTTGCCGCCCTCCCTGTTGGAGCGAGCAATACCGACTTCATGCCGAAAGCCGAGAGCGTCTTGACCAACGCGCCAGTAAGCGACGTTTTGCCGGTGCCGGCATAGCCGTTGAGCAGCAACAGCCAATTGCCGCGGCACGACACACAGAAACGCGCAAAACCAGCAATTAGCTCGTTTTGCTCCTCATTCGGTTCGTATTCAAGAAATTGAAGCAGGGCAAAGGCAAACCGCATTTCCATCTCGTTGCCAGTCAAATGCCCTACCGTCTCGGAGCAGGACTGCTGCATCACAGCATGAACGCGATTGGCAGGTAGCACCTCACAGGCACCGCCTTGTGGTTCACTTTTCCTGCTTTCCACTTGGGCATGACGCTGATTACGCGCACAGCCTCGCGGTTGAGTTGTTCATCGCCGGCACCACGCACTATCGATATGTCGCTTACACGACCGTCGGGATTGATTATGAACGTGCAGAACACGCGCCCTTCCACTCCATTGTGGTAGGCTTCGTAGGGATATTCACGTGTGTCGTTGATATAGTTAAACAGCCCTCGGTCGCCACCGGGAAATTGCGGCTTCTCATCGACAAAATCGTAATCATACACTTTTTCATACGGCGCACCTGTCAACGGATTGACCGTGGAAATATGGCTCACTTGTGCCATGGCATCGCCCACTGCGACCAAGCAAAGCAACGAAATGCAGAAAATAATATATTGTAGATTTCGATTCATAATACTGCGGTTTTTTCTACTCCAAAGGGCGCAATTTTCAGCCACCCTTCTCATTTTCACAGGCAAATATAAATGCTTAAAAGATACCAATCAAATCGGCAACTCCCTTATTTGGCATTGGTTAATAATGTTTAGGCATTTTTTTGCAAAACAGTTTCGCCGTCAACACTTTGTTGGATAAATTTAACCTGGGCGATAATCCACCGACATTCCTCCACGAAAATCACCGCCAAACTGCTTTTCGGCAAATTTGCTAACCTTGCAGCACACTATTTGCAACTTTATTACGTTAAATGCTATAGGTATTCACACTTTTAGAATGATTTTTAAACGCCATTCCATAATTTCGATGGTCATATTGCTGTCGGCAATTCGCGCCGTGGCACAAGACGGAACCACTGCATACGAGTTTCTTAACGTTCCGGCTTCGTCGCACGTGTATGCCTTGGGCGGCACCAACATAACCATTATCGACGACGACGTGAACCTCATCGACCAGAATCCCGGGTTGCTGGGGCCTGAATACGAGATGCAAGCCGGCTTGAACTATATGCGTTACCTCGGCGGCAGCAACTTCATGGGCGCACGGTTCACCGCCCCGGCTGGCGAACGTGCGGCATGGGCCGTCGGGGTGCAATATTTCGGATATGGCAGCATCGATGCCTACGACGAGAGCGGCAATGCCACCGGTGCATCGTTCAGCCCCTCCGACATAGCTTTCTCGGCAACATACGCCCACGACATCAGCGACCGATGGCGCGGCGGAATCACACTCAAATTCGTCCACTCGTCCTACGAGAGCTACAATGCACTGGCCATTTGCGCCGACCTCGGCGTGAACTATTACAACCCCGACAACGACTTGTCGCTGTCGTTGGTGCTGAAAAACCTCGGCGGACAGGTGAAACGTTTCAACGAGAATTACGACCGCCTGCCGTGGGACATACAAGTGGGCATGAGCAAGTCGCTCGGCAACACGCCATTGCGGCTGTCGGTCACTGCATTCAACCTCAACAAATGGAGCCTGCCTTATTATAGCTCCGACAACAACAGCGCATCGCAAGAACTTGAGGAACACGACTCGTTTGCAAGCAACCTGTTCCGCCACTTGATTTTTGCCATCGACTACGTTCCCTCCGAAAAATTCTATATCGCACTTGGCTATAACTACAAGACACGCACCGACATGACTACCTACTCGCGCAATTTCCTTTCGGGATTCTCGGTAGGTGCTGGTTTGAGGGTCAAGGCTATGGGATTCGGGGTGGCTTTTGCCCAACCACATGTGGGCGGCACAACGTTCATGTTCAACCTCACTGCATCGGTAAGTGAAATGCTAAAGTAACAATCTGGTTATGACAGAACCCAACATCGCAGACTACACAATCGGGCAAAACGCCACGGTCATAGAAGCCCTGCGCAAGCTCAACAGCCTGTCGGGTCGGCAGATGACACTCTTTGCCACCGATGGCACAGGACGGGTGACCGGAACTGTCACCGATGGCGACATCAGGCGAGCCCTCATCGAGGGCCATTCGCTCGACGACACCGTGGCGAGCGTCATGCACACGGCTTTCATCGCATTCCACGGGCAACACCCCGACATCGACGATATTCGCGAAATACGCCGCCGCCAAGTGACTCTCGTGCCGCACCTCAACGACGACGGCACTATCCGCCGCATTTATGATTTCTCGGTTTACCATTCCATCCTGCCCATCGATGCCGTGGTGATGGCCGGAGGCCGCGGCGAGCGGCTGCGCCCGTTGACGCTCAATACGCCCAAGCCACTGCTGCCCGTGGGCGACCGTTGCATTATCGACTATAACATCGAAGCCTTGGCACGCAACGGCATAACCGACATCAGCGTGACCGTAAACTACCTTGCCGAACAGATTGAGCGGCACTTCGCAACTCCCGTTGCCGGTGTGCAAGTGAAATGCGTGCGCGAGCCACGCCGCATGGGCACCATCGGGTCGCTCACACTCGTCGAACCGGGATGCAACGACACAGTGCTGCTGATGAACTCCGACCTGCTCACCAACATCAACTACGAGGCAATGTACATGGCACACATCGGCGAAGATGCCGACCTGACTGCGGCCGTCACCCCATACGTGGTGTCGGTGCCATACGCCATATTCCGCACCGACGGCAGCCGCGTGCTCGCACTCGAAGAAAAACCCACCTACAACTACTATGCCAACGCCGGCATATACATGATAAACCGCCGCTGCTTAGACTTAATCCCGCACGACACATACTACGACGCCCCCGACTTCATCGAGGCACTAATCGCCCACGGCGGCACAGTGAGGCAATTCGTCATCGACGGCACATGGATTGACATCGGTTCGCCCGACGACTACCGCGCCGCCCAAGAGCTTATGCGCCACCGCCCCACCCTTCCTTAACAATGAAGCAGGGAGAACCGTGCTTAAATGAGGAGGATGCAAAATAGTGATACACCAAGCTTATAGAAACGCACGACTCGTGTACCCCTACAAAAAATTGCGCAAATTTCTATTTCAGCACACCTTCTACACGATGGACCAACGGTAATTGCTGATTGTTTTTTGACGCAGCACCGCATCGCATTCCGGCACAACGCCGTAGGTGGTGGCTGACAACTATCTAACCACCCTCCTACGGCGTTACCACTGCCACGGCCGCCAGCGAAACTTACATCCAGTAGGAATAAGTGCCGTCCTTGTCGGCAATGAAGTAGGTGCCGTCCGAGAGGAACTTGATGCGGAACACATCGATGCTTGTTTCCTTCAGCTTGTCTTTCAGCTTTTGAGGCACGTTGCCCATGAACTTGTAGCCGCTTTCGTAGCAAAGCACAAGCCCGTCGTTGGTCATGTGCGCGGCCCATAGCGAGCCGTATTTTTCCATGCCGTCTTTAATCCAGTCATACACGTCCGACGTCGATGCGGCGATGTATTCCGATGATATGATAATCCATCCACCGTTATCGTTGAAAGTCACCGAGGTGACGACATCGCCTCGGTCATTAAATTCTCGAAGTTTCGCTTCCAAATCGTATGGAATACCGTTCCACCGGAAACCGTTGTCGCCATACAGCACCAGCCAACGTCCGGCCTCTGTAAGCTGCACATCGTCGATAAACTCGCCGTCGGCATGCAGCTCCTTTATGGCATTTGCCAATCCTGTGGGGATGCCCGAATAGGCATACGCATTGCTGTAATTCAGGGCCAAGTCGCCGCCAGTCAATGTTATCGCCACGTTGCGGCAACTACCCCATTCCTTAATCTGATTGCGGATATAAGTGCGACTTCCCTGCGCAAACGCCGATAAATGCAGCACCATCACAATCACAGCTGTTAATAAGACTTTTGCATTTTTCATAGAACACCCGTTTTATAATTTTAAGCTATGTTACAAAAATAAGGTTAATCGTCATTTATTTGGTTATAAATATGTACCCGATTAGTTTACATGTAAACTAATCGGGTACAGCCAATGTGCTGCTGTCATTTATGCTGCCCGTGGGCAGCAAGCTCACGGGAATAGACGGCGAAAAAGTCGTAGTCGAGGGCATCGCTGATGCGCATCAGCACGTCGGTGTCGATTGACGGCTTCTCGAATATTTTGTATATGTTGGTGCGGCTGTAATTGAGCTTGCGGGCAAGCCAGGTCACCGACCTACCCTGCTCGCATACCTTCTCATGTATCAGTTTGCCTATGTCAACCATAGTAATCAAATCACTTTACCTTTACACCCCACCCGACTTTCGAGATTTGAAGCAGGAAATAATGCACGGCAACGCCTTTCCACGACGCACCCCCGCAGCCACCCTACAAAATAGTAGCTACCGGCAAAAATAGCCAAAATTTCCCAACACGCCGAAAATTCGCAAAGAAAAATGCAAAAAATTGCGCACAGCACATATTTATGCCCACACAAATGTGGCCAGAAGCTGGTTTTGTGGGGGGGGGGTATATCATAATTCAAAATTTTGTGATTTTTGTAGAGACGCGATTTATCGCGTCTGCCATTGCAGTAATTCATTATACTGTACATCAGATAATTGCATATTTAGCCGAAGCAGACGCGATAAATCGCGTCTCTACATTTAGCTGCTGTAATCCATTTTTTGATACGCTGCCGTTACTGCAACATTTACAGCACATTGCGTCCGCAATCGGGCGGTCATCGAGCCGCCATGGTATGATGGCTCAACATATAATTGTCTTGCAGGTTATTGCAGGCGGGCGACGGCGAGGGTGGCGATGGAGATGCGCAGGTCGGGAACGGCTTGCTTCAGCACCGTGGCGCACGATAGCAATGTGGCACCTGTCGTCACCACGTCATCGACGAGCAACACATGTTTGCCGGCATACCGGGCGGCATTGGCCGATGCCCTATACACCCCCACGGTGTTCTGCAACCGCTCATGCTGCCCCTTATGGGTCTGCGTTTCGTGGCGCCGCGCAGCCACCACCAACCGTTCGACCCTGCAACCGCACACGGCGGCTATGCCTCGGGCTATATACTCGCTTTGGTTATATCCGCGCGATGCCATTTTCGAGCGGTGCAACGGCACAGGCACTGCGGCATCGATGCCGTCAAGCCAGCCACACCCGTTCAATTCGGCGGCGAAACGCCTTGCCAACCACTCACCCATCAGCGGCTGGTTGTGATATTTGATTCCGTGCAATATGGCTGCGTGGCGGCTGCCGCGCTCATAAAAGAAATAGCCTGTGGCACGTTCCACAGGTACCTTGCCAGCAAACAGCTGTTCCATGGGGTTAAACTGCATGGTGTGGTAACGCGTGAGCGGCAATTGCGCAAGGCACATCGCGCACACATATTTCTCGCCCGCATTCAGCTCCTTGCCGCACACCGGGCACAAGCGCGGGAACAGCAAGTCGGCTACATATTTGACAACACTCCACATCAGAAATCGTAATCGCCAGCACCTCCCATGATTTTATTGATTGCCGCCATGGCTACATTGCTTTCAAACCCACGCTGTGCAGCAAAGCGCATAAGCGCTGCCCGCGCTTGCATGGGGTGGCGCGACTTCACTTCGCGGTACTTGCTTCGCAACAAGCCCTCGGCTTTGGCGGCATATTCGTCCTCGTCGATTTCGGCCAGCAAGGCTTCATTTATGGCGGAATTGCCAACCTGCTTCAAGCGCAAGTTATAAGCAATCTTCACACGCCCCCAACCGGCAAATCGAAACTTGTCGCGGACGTAGGCATGTGCATACCGGGCATTATCGACAAAGCCATCATCGACGAGCCGGCGCAATATTTCATCGGCATCGCTATCGCAGACGCCCCATTTGCGCAACTTAGTGGAAATGTCGCCCGACGACTGCTCGCTACAGGCACACAAGGCCTCGCAACGAGCCAAAGCCTCGCGCGGCGTCATTGCCTCACCACTGCCAGCCATCATTCTCCTGCGCTGTTTTCGCCGCTGCCGCTATCGTCGGACGTGCGGAAATATATGCGCAGCGTTTCAGAACTCAGGTTCGACACGTCGGCATTAGCCACGCTAACCGAGTCGATAAGGTGGCTTGTAACCTCGCACCCAGTGATTTCATAGAAATACATAGCACCACATTCGGCCGATGTGAACACAAGCTGCGGCACATAGCGCACGGTGAGCGTGTCGTTAAGCCGCGGGTCTGAAATGGCCCTCTGCTCGTAGTGCAGCACGTAACGGCACTCCTCGGCACTGCCACGAAGCGGCAGATACACTTGTGCAGCAGCCTCATTGCGAATGACCGCCGAGTCGTTAGGAACGCCCACGCCATACACCGTGAGCGAATCCACCGTTATGGCTTCTTGCGTCGAGCTTGAGTAGAACGCAGCCACAGGTATGGCATTGGTGCTGTCGCGGCAGGTGTCGGACGAACAGGCCGCCACGGCAAGCACCAAGCCGATGCCCACTATTGTCACAGTCAGAATTTTCCCCATTTCACCACATCGTCAACGTTTTTGCGTTTTTTCTCGGGAGCGGCCTGTTCTGGCTTGGGGTAGCCAAGCGACAGTATGCCCACCGGCGACCAACAGGCAGGAATATCAAGCTCGCGGCACAATGCCTCGACATCGAAATTGCCTATCCAGCAGCACCCAAGCCCAAGCGAAGCGGCAGCAAGGCACATATTCTCACAGGCGATAGCCACATCGACATACATGCTGTTGTGCCCGTCACACGGCCTCACCCACGCCTCGGAACTATTGCCCAGCGCAACGATAAATGCTTGCGCTTCATGGGCCCACTCACGGCCATAGCACCGCGCCACTGCTTCGCGCAGCTCGGGGGTGTCAATCACAAGGAACATCCACGGCTGGCGGTTGCATGCCGATTGCGCCAAACGCGCAGTTTCCGCAACAGCCATCAGCATCTCGCGCGACACTGGCGCGCTGTCATAGCCGCGGCACGAATAACGGCGGCTCACAAGGTCGAAAAATTGCGGATAATCGATTTTACTAACTTCCATGTTGCATTCTTAGATTGTTACACGGCATCAATATCCGCCTTCGGCTATAATAATAATCGCATAGATGATTGAGAACACAAAACCGCAAACGGCACTGATTATTGCCCACTTCTTGGCATTGTCAGACTTCTGTTGTGCCAGTTGGTAATTTCCTTGGTTATATGCCGAACTTACGCCAGCGGCATTGACGATACTCACAATGCCGAATGGCACACAGCACAAAACGGTGGCCAAAATGGCCCACACCAAATATGTTTCGGGCATCGGCGGCATTCCATTATATCCGCCTGGATTGTAGCCGCCAGGGTTGTAACCGCCAGGATTATAACCACCTGCAGGATTGTAGCCGCCAGGATTGTAACCACCTTGGTTATAACCGCCGGGATTGTAGCCGCCACCAGCAGGATTATAACCACCGGGATTGTAACCACCTTGGTTGTAACCGTTATTAAACAAGTAGCTCAATTCCTGCAAACTGTCGGCACGTTGCCACTGCTGCATACCTTCGCGCCACACCATCGTGTCGCGCGTCAGACCCATTGTCTGCAACTGAGCCTCCTCAAATGGCCCAGCTTGCTTCCCGTTGAGAATTACATAATACTTCATGATATATCTTTTTTATCCAGTTTATATTTCATAGCTAAATATACCGTTCGAGAACCAAATCGCCCCGAACACCACCAGCAATAACAACAGCAGTGCCACTGTAGTACACACGATGCCTATCACCAAACCGATATACGACACTATACGGCCGCCCCGCAAAATGCCGCCGTTGCTATACCGCATGGGGTCCTGCTTGTAAACTGCATAGCTATCTTTAGTCACTCGCAGCCCGAAAAATCCCAATAACAAACCTATGACGGGAATGCTACAAAAATAAATCGAGCAAATGCCAAGCACCAAGCCAGCTATGGCCCCTGGCCACGACTGTTGCAGCGGCTGCTCCACGGGCGGTTGTGGAGGAACATCGCCAAACAAGTGCGCAAGTTCGGGCATATTGCCCGCCAATTGCCACTGTGGCATGCCACTGCGCCACACATACGTGTTGCGCGTCAAGCCGTAATCCAGCATTTGCGATTCGACGATTGGCCCTATATTTTGTCCGTTAACAATTATATAATATTCCATATCACCAATGTATCGCATCAATAGTGCCCAATGCGAATACAAAACTATTTCTCAAAGTTAAACAACAATTTCATTCTCGGCAAATATATTTAATCTTATTTTAACCAGACACACACGGTCATTTCATTTAAAACGACATCAAGTGGGGCGGTGAAGCCGTCCTCACTTAATGTCGCTTTAAATGAATGATGGTGTATCAAAATGCGGATTAACGCGATTTCGTAGGGACACACGGCTCTTGCGTCCGCTGCGCCAATAGGCACATATCAACCTAAATCATAACAATTTAGCAGCATCTTACAGCACCTCACGGCCGTGTAGCGTGGTGCCTGGAACGCAGTGCCACGTCAACCACCAACCAGCAGCGAACCGACTTGATAGATGACAAATGACACCAACCAAGCCACCGCCGTATTATACAGCAACGTGAAAAGCCCATATTTCCAACTGCCGGCCTCGCGCGAGATGGCCACCACTGTGGCTATGCATGGGAAATACAGCAGCACAAACGCCATGAAGCTGAGTGCCACAAGCGGCGTGAAATCGGGCGCGCCAGTTTCGGGATTCACCTCGGTAATGCGCTGCGACAGGCTCTCGGTTTCATCACTGCTACCCGTGTAAAGCACGCCGAGTGTCGATACCACAATTTCCTTGGCCGTCGCGCCGCTAATCAATGCCACCGAACCTTTCCAGTTGAACCCGAGCGGCTCCACGACAGGCTCGACAAACCGCCCGATTGAGGCAAGGTAGCTTCCTTGCTGCTGTTCGGCAAGTTCAATGCTCGTCATGTCTTCATTGCTCTTGCTGAAATCGCGCGGGAAGTAGCTTAACGCCCACACAATAATGCTACCCACCAAGATTACACCACCCATCTTGCGCAAGTATTGCTCACCTTTTTCCCACATGTGGTGCAACGACGCTTTCATCGTTGGCACACGGTAAGGCGGCAGTTCCATCACAAACGGGGTTTCGTCGTTCTTGAACACAGTCTTGCGCAACAGCTTCGCCGTGAGAATGGCCACAAGTATGCTCAGCACATATAGCCCAAATATGACCAACGACCCATTGCCGGGGAAGAACGTGCCTACAAGGAGCAAATAGATGGGCAGCCGCGCGCTGCACGACATGAACGGAATGATTAGCATCGTGATTAGGCGGCTGCTGCGGCTCTCGATGATGCGCGACGACATCACCGCCGGCACATTGCAGCCAAAGCCCATGATGAGCGGAATGAACGACTTGCCATGCAGCCCCATCTTGTGCATAATCTTGTCCATTATGAATGCCGCACGAGCCATGTAGCCCGAGTCTTCCATGAACGAAATGAAGAAATACAGTATCATGATATTGGGCAGGAACACAATCACGCCACCTACGCCGCCTATTATGCCATCGACTATCATGTCTTTCAGCGGGCCTGCCGGCATCCACTCGCGCACAGTGTCGCCTATCCAACCCACACCGGCATCAATCCAGTCCATGGGATATGCACCGAGTTCAAACGTGACCCAAAATATGAACCACATTATGAACAAGAATATGGGGAAACCGAACAGTTTATGCGTCACAATGGCATCGATAATGTCGGTAGCTTTCTGCTCGTTCGACCTTACAGGTTCGGATATGAAAGTTTCTTTCAATGCACCCGAAATGAAGCCATACTTCTCGCTGGCGATGGTCGAAACTATGTCTTCGCCGGTGACGCTCTCGATGTGCGCCACCACCCTGTCGCGAATTTCTCGCCATCGGGCAAACGACGGGTCATCTTTCACCTCTTCGAGAATCTCGGCATCGTTTTCGAGCAACTTGATGGCCACGTAGCGCGGAGCGAATTTCTTGGTGATGGGCAATTCGCTCTTCTTCACCTCCTCGTTGAGCTGCTTGATGGCTTCTTCTATCTCCTGTCCGAGGTTCACGTGTACATGGCGCACCGTCTTGCAAGTGTTCTCAAATACCTGAATCACTGTGTCTAACAATTCGTGCATTCCTTGCCCCGAACGCGACACCGTGGGAACAATCGGCACACCTATCATGCCGGCAAGTTGTTCGTGGTCGAGCTTCGCCCCCGACGCTTGCATTTCGTCATACATGTTAAGGGCTATGACCATGCTGCGGTTCATGTCAATCAGCTCGGTCGTCAAGTACAGATTACGCTCCAAGTTAGAAGCCACCACCACGTTGATAATCACGTCGGGCACTTCGTCGTTGAGATATTTTCTCACATACCGCTCCTCGGGCGAATACGACGACAACGAGTAGGTTCCCGGCAAATCCACCACCTTGAAGTGGAACCCCTTGTAATCGAAATGCCCGTCCTTGGCATCGACCGTCACGCCGCTGTAATTCCCCACACGCTCATGCCCGTTGCACAACTGGTTGAATAGCGACGTTTTACCACAGTTTGGGTTGCCTATGAGGGCTATATTGATGGTATTGCGCTCATGGTCGGCCTCACGCTTTTCGGCAAGTTCAGCGACGTCGGCATCTTCCACTGTCGATGGCTTGCGAACCTCGGCGCGCGACACATCGTCGCCCTTTCTTACCACCTCGATAAGGTCGGCCTCGCTGCGGCGCAGCGACAGCTCGTAGTCGAGTATTTTATATTTAATCGGGTCGCGCAGCGGCGCATTCAGCAGCACTTTCACTTCATGCCCTCGCACGAAACCCATTTCGATAACACGCTTGCGGAACGCCCCATGCCCCAATATCTTGACAATGAGGCCTTCTTCACCCGTTTTCAGTTCTGATAGTTTTGTCATCTTCGGTAGTCTATTTTTCTGTGTGCAAAGATATAAATATAATCAAAATACATGCAATAATTTAAACTAATTCTAAATAACGCACCCACGGTTTTACATCTGCATTGCAAAAAGGAGGGTGTATTAAAATGCAGATTTGCGCAATTTTGTAGGGACGCACGGCTCGTGCGTCCGCTGCGCAATTAGTTGTGTATTCTACTAACTTACAAATGGTTAACAGCACCTTGCGGTATACGGACGCACGAGCCGTGCGTCCGTACGAGGTGGGTGCTGCCAATTTTGATACACCCTCTGCAACATGGCAGCATCGCCATTTCGACACAGCCAAAAGATTACCACATATTTATTCTTATTACAGCACGACTTTCAACACCTTGCCGCAAGTCCTGACGACATACACTCCATGCCCCTGCACCGGAATACTCGTGGCATCGCCGCTGTAAACAAGCTGGCCACCGGCATTATATACCTCCACGTTTGCACCATCGGCGATGCCTTCGACCACTATGTTGCCATTCACCACATTAATGCCTATGCCGCCATCTTCAACAAGGTTCACGGCCGACGACGGGTCGAGCGTGTCATACAGGTTGGCAAAGTTGCCCCACGACGATGCAATGTAGGCATCGAGCGTGCCGCGCGGCTCATACACGTTGGCGCGCAGGTATTGCTTGGTGTCGAATGTTTCATCTCCAAGACTCGACGGCACTGTGCCAAGCGAGTTTATCGTCATCAACGCCGTACACCCGCGGAATGTGCCGTTGTCTATTTCCTGCAACGATGCGGGGAAAGTGATTTCGGTAATCTTCTCGCAATCTTCAAAAACATCATAGTCAAGAATTTTAAGACTACGCCCAAGCGACACCGTGGCAAGGTTGCTGCAACCTGCAAATGCCGAATACTCAATGGTTTCGACCTTGTCGGGAATGGCGATTGCTGCAAGGCTGCTACAGTCGCGGAACGCATTTTCTTCTATCAAGGTTAACTCTTTCGACAGTGTTGCAGTTTCCAACCCCGTACAATAGGGTATTTGCAACCAGTTATTACTCAATATTTTGTGAGTTATAAGTCAGAAATATGGGCATAACCTTTAGGGGTACATT
>CALUMJ010000063.1 GCA_944321715.1 uncultured Muribaculaceae bacterium
AATCCCGTCATGCCAATCCACACATTGGTGGTGCCGAAGCATGAAGTCGAATACATTTTCGACCTCGACGAGGAAGAATATGCCGGACTGACAAAGTTTGCCCGGCGTGTGGCTCGCTGCATGAAGCAGGTAATCGAATGCCGAAAAGTAGCAGTGGCAGTGTTGGGCCTCGAAGTGCCTCATGCACATATTCACCTGATTCCCATCTCAAAGGAAGGCGACATGTGCTTCGGCCACAAAATGACACTGCCTGCCGACCAAATGGCCGACATCGCCAACAAAATCGCCGACGTATATAATCGTACACACGGCGAATAATCTATAACCTCGACAATATAACAGTAGCGGCAACCAATCCCCGACGGGTGCTACAATGGCACAGGGGCAAGCCGCTACTTTTTTTCATCTATCCGTCTATGCTTAAAAAACTGCTGATTTTTTTTACTGCAATAGCCATTGCCGCAACAACGGCCATTGCCGCCGTACCATCGCAAAGCGCAGTAAACCGTTTCGCTGGCTCCGATGCACTCGCTTGCGCAACCACCGGCGTATGCGTCATGGACTTGCACACTGGCAAAGTCGTAGCTGGCTACAATGCCGACAAGGGCATAATCACTGCCTCGACTATGAAAATTGTCACTGCCGCATCGGCTCTTGAGCTGCTCGGCAAGGACTTCCTGTTCCACACGCGCGTTTATGCCGTGGGCGACATCGACAGTCAAGGCACTCTAAAAGGCAACATCGTCATTGCCGGTGGCGGCGACCCCACGCTCGGTTCGCGTTTCTTCAAAGACAGGCCGGCATTTGTCGATACACTTGTGATGCAACTGCAAGTTGCTGGTATCAAGAGAATTGAGGGCGGCATTGAACTCGATGCTTCTGCTATCCCCGACCAACCCGTACCGGGATACTGGATGCTCGAAGACCTTCCCGAAAGCTATGGTACAGGCTATCACGCCATCAACTTTGCCGACAATCAAATGAAAATTAAATTCTCATACCATAAAAATGGCCGATACTCGTTATCGACCGTTACCGACATGCCGTGGCTCAACCTGCACAGCGATGTGCGCCAACAAGCCATTGGCGACACCATAAACCGTCCCGGCCTCACGAGCAGCATCGATTACAACAACTGCGCATTCGGCATGGAGGGCATCGTGGCACGTCGCAAACGTGGCCGGGAGAACTTCGCCGCATGGTATGCCTGCCCTGCCCCACAACGGCTGCTTTGCGACAGCATACAACGAGCTTTGGCATCCAATGGCATCTCATTCACCGATTCAAAAGATGAAACCAGCGACAGTGCCGATAGATTGCTCCTGCTCGACTACACATCGCCGTCGTTGGCCGAAATCATCAAATCGACACTGTTCCGCAGCGACAATATGTTTGCCGAAGCCTTGTTACGAGCCGCTACAACCTATTCAGACTACCCTGCCACCACCAGCAACGGGGTGCGCATGACCTACAAGTTGTGGAAGCAACAAGGACTCGACACACACCAACTGTCGATGAAAGATGGCAGCGGACTCGCCCGCAACGGCTGGGCAACGCCGCGATTCTTGTGCGACGTGCTGCGGCTGACATACGCCGACCGCGACAGCCTCGGGGTTGACTACTCGCAGTTGTTGCCTCGTGCCGGCTATGATGGTTCGGTAAAGTGGCTCATGCGCAAAACCTCACTGCGTGGCAAAATTACACTGAAATCGGGCAGCATGGGCGGCGTACAGTGTTACGCAGGGTACTACCCTGCCAAAAATCCGCGCTATGCCGTTGCCGTGATGGTCAACAATTTCTCGGCGAGCCGCAGCGACGTCGTAGCCCAGGTACAACGCCTGTTCATCAACCTTTTCGGGAAATAGCCACACCATTAAAGCACATTTTGAGGGTGTATCAAAATGCAGAATAGTGCGCCCCTACGACGTGGCTATGGGTGCATTATGATACACCCCTACACAAATCCCATTTCGTCCAGCCACATAAAAGGCTGCAATGTGGGTCATTCGCCCGACGGGTGGTAATCCTTGGCGAGGCCGCCCTCGCTGGTTTCCTTGTAGAGCGACGGCAGGTCGTTGCCAGTTTCCTTCATCACTTCTACCACACGGTCGAACGACACCCGGTGCTGCCCGTCGGTGAACGACGAGTATAGGTTGGCATCGAGCGCGCGGGCGGCGGCGTAGGCGTTGCGCTCGATGCACGGTATCTGCACCAGTCCGCACACGGGGTCGCACGTCATGCCAAGGTGGTGTTCAAGTCCCATCTCGGCAGCATACTCTATCTGCGACGGACTGCCGCCGAAAAGCTGGTTGGCAGCCGCCGAAGCCATCGAGCAAGCCGTACCCACCTCGGCTTGGCAGCCAGCCTCGGCACCCGAAATCGAAGCGTTGTGCTTGACAATGTTGCCCACAAGCCCGGCCGTGGCCAACGCCCTCAATATGCGCATATCGCTGAAGTCACGGCTGCGCTGCAAGTGGTAAAGTACCGCCGGAACCACGCCGCACGAGCCGCACGTAGGAGCGGTGACAATGACACCGCCAGCGGCATTTTCCTCGCTCACCGCCAAGGCGTAGGCAAACACCAGCCCGCGCGACTGCAACGAGGCACGGTAGCCGCTCGCCTTGATGTAGTAGGTCGAAGCCTTGCGCCGCAAGTTTAGCGGCCCCGGCAACACCCCCTCGGCATCAATGCCACGCTCCACGGCCTGCTGCATCGTCTTCCACACCTCGCGCAAGTAATCCCAGATGTCGCTCTCCTCGCATTCCTGCACATATTCCCAGTAGCTCTTGCCAGTGCGTTCGCACCAAGCAAGTATTTCCGACAAATGATTCATCTCATACACTTCGGGCGAGTTAATCGATGCCGTGCCGTCTTTTTCCTCGGCAAGCGCGCCACCGCCTATGCTGAACACCGTCCACGGGTCGGTTTCATTCCCCTCTTGGTCGAGTGCCACAAATTTCATTCCATTGGGGTGGAACGGCAGGAACACCTTGGGCTGCCATATTATTTCCACCGGAGCCACACGCCACAGCACGTCGGTTATCGCCACATTGGTCATGTGCCCCTTGCCAGTTGCCGCAAGGCTGCCATAAAGTGTCACACGGAACCCCTTGGCCGAGTGATGCCGCTTGAGATAGAGTTCAGCTGCCTTTCGGGGGCCCATAGTGTGGCTGCTCGACGGCCCCGTGCCTATCCTGTAAAGTTCTTTTATCGATTTCATCGTAAATAATCAGTTTCTATCACAAAGTTAGAAACTGTTTTTGAATTCTTGCAGAAATAATTTTATAGAAAGTTTCCAATGCAAAACGAGGAAAATTCGTTCTACGAAACTTTTTTTAAGCATAATAATAATCTTAATCGGAATTTTATTAATATGTTTGCGCTAAGAAACGGGCAACCAAACCCGACAAATAATGGAAAATTATGGACGACAAAACACTTGAAAACATACTCGGCCAAATATATGAGCTTGAAGGGCTGGTAATGGTAGCCCGCCGCGACAATGCCGACCGTGACATACTACTGCGGTCGATGCAGGAGAAAGTGGGCAATATAAGCTCATTGCTCGGCATCGAACATCAAGCAGCGCAACCCGACGTGCAAGCCGACGGCAGCGATACCGCCGAGGCGGCTCCGCTGCCTGACAACGGCGATGAAAAAGTTCCGGCCATTCCTCACGAGGCAGAACCCACATCAAGCATTGTCTTCGACAGTGGCGATATTCAAACATTCAGCACCGAAATCGACTACAAGCCCGGCGACGCTACACCCATCGGGTTAATGGCAGCAGTCAGCGACGATGACGACGACGATAATAATGACACCCCAACCAAAACTGCCGAACCCCAAGAGCAATCCGAATATGACGACGGGAAGAGCAGCCACGACAGCCAGGACGAACCAGCAACTGAAATGACTTTCGACTATGTCGAGCCGAATAAAATCGAGCAAGACGAGCCAGAACCTCGGTCATACAATGAAAGCCACGAAGAAGAACGTCAGACCGACAACCAGGACCAATCGCCACTGACCGTGGACGATGTACTGCACCGCAACATGAGCCGCGACCTCAAGCGAGCTTTCACGCTCAACGACCGGTTCCGCTTCCGCCGCGAACTGTTCGGCAACAGCGACGTGGAAATGAACGATGCTCTCAACCTCGTGGAAACCATGCAATCATACGCCGAGGCCGAAGAATATTTCTACAATGCACCGATGTCGTGGGACAAGGAGTCGCCCGAAGTCATCGACTTCATGGCAATCTTGCGTAACCATTTTTATGTCAAATAACACTCGGCTATGGCAGGCAAACTATACATAGTACCGACTCCCATAGGCAACCTCGGCGATTTCACACCGAGGGCAATCGAAATACTCCGGCAGGCCGATTGCATATTAGCCGAGGACACTCGCACTTCGGGGGTGCTGATGAAGCACTTCGGCATCGAAACGCACATGCAGAGCCACCACAAGTTTAACGAACACGACACGTTGCCGGCTCTCATGACCCGCCTTCAGGGGGGCGAAACCATCGCATTGGTGAGCGATGCCGGCACCCCGGCAATTTCCGACCCGGGCTTCCTCATTTCGCGCGAATGCCGCCGCCTTGGCATAGAGGTCGAAACGCTACCGGGCGCAACAGCCTTCGTGCCGGCATTGGTCAACTCGGGGCTTCCATGCGACCGATTCTGCTTTGAAGGCTTCCTGCCCCAAAAGAAAGGTCGCGCCACACGACTGGCACAACTTGCCGACGAGCAACGTACAATGATATTCTATGAATCGCCCATGAGGCTGGCCAAGACGCTCAAGCAACTTGCCGAGCAGATGGGAGGCGACCGCCAAGCATCAGTGAGCCGCGAAATATCAAAGTTGCACAATTCCACACACAACGGCACACTCGACGAACTGGTGCAATATTTCACCGACAACGAGCCACGAGGCGAAATTGTAATCGTGGTGGAGGGAAAAGCTCCTGCCGAGAATGTGAAAATCGACAAATACGCTCATTTTAAAAATCAAAATAAAACCGACATGTTATGAAAAAAATCTTTTTATTTTTCGCAACCATCGGGCTTATGTGCCTCGCTTCGTGCAACGGCAACAAGACCGACAACACGGGCAACGACAGCATCGTGGCCCAACTCAATGACTCGCTGTTGGTTGCTAATGCCGAGAAAGACAGCTTGTTGAGCCTTATAAACGACATCAACGAGGGAATGATGCAAATACGCGACATGGAAAAAATAATATCCACATCGAACCTCAATGCCGAAACGCCCAACAAGAAGCAGCAAATCATGGACAACATGGCCCTGATACAGCAGGCTTTGCAAGACCGCCGCGAGAAACTCGCCGCACTCGAACGCCGCCTGAAAAACTCATCGGGCAACAGCTCGCAATTGCAGGAAACAATCGACGGGCTGAAAAAGCAACTCGAAGAGCAGCAAGCCACCATCAACCAGCTCACCGAAGAGCTGCGCAAGGCACACATAGAAATACAGACGCTCAACACCACCGTTGACTCGCTCAACGTGGCCAACCAGACCATCACCGAGCAGAAAGAAGAAGCCGAAGTGAAGTCGGAGCAATTGGCCAACGAACTCAACACGTGCTACTACGTCATAGGCTCAAAGAGCGAGCTGAAAGACCACAAAATCATCGAAACAGGATTCCTGCGCAAGACAAAGGTGATGGAAAAAGACTATGAAATAGAATATTTCACCAAGGGCGACAAACGTACCCTCACCGAAATACCCCTCTATTCCAGGAAGGTCAAAATCTACACCAAGCACCCTGCCGATGCCTACGAAATTGTGAGCAACGACGATGAAACCAAAACTATCGTAATCACCAACCCGACAAAGTTTTGGGAACTCTCCAATTTCCTTGTAGTACAAATCGACTAACCTGCATAGTGACCAATATACACGAGGGGGATGCACAAGCTGTGTGTTCCCCTCGTCGCTTTCTATATCGGTGTAATAAACCGGCACCGGGTTACGTTATTGATGTATATGAACAAAATGCGCTACATCATCACCATCATAGCCACAGCCATATTGGCAGCCGTGGCACTCACTTCGTGCATCGAGGACGATTTCACCACGAGCAGCAACGACACGTTGGAATTCTCGGTCGATACGCTTGCATTCGACACCGTCCTCACCGAGGAAGGCACAGCCACACGGCGGTTCACAGTATATAACCGCCATAAAAAGATGCTCAACATCTCGTCAATCACTCTCGACGGCAACACTGGCGGACGCTTCTATGTCAACGTCGATGGCGTGAGCGGCGATGCGTTCAGCAATGTTGAAATCCGTGGCGAGGACAGCATATTCGTCTTTGTCGAAGCAACGCTCGACCCCACTGGCAACGACCTGCCAGTGGAAATTGAGGATGTGATGCGCTTCGTCACCAACGGCGTGGAACAGCAAGTGGTAATAACAGCCTGGGGGCAAGACGTGACGCGCCTGCACGCCCCGACAATCGATACCGACACGCACCTTGCGGGCATCAAACCTTACGTCATCTACGACACCATGTGCGTTGCCGAAGGAGTCACTCTCACGCTCGACGCCGGAACCACGCTCATGTTTCACGACAAGGCGGCAATGGTGGTCGATGGCACTCTGCACGCACTCGGCGAGCAAGGCAACGAAGTGAACCTCCGTGGCGACCGCTTGGACAACGTTGTCGGCGGAACCGACTACGACATCATGTCGGGGCAATGGGATGGAATCCGTTTCACGTCCACCAGCACAGGCAACGAGATGCGATATGTGTATATGCGCGGCTCCACATCGGGCGTGGTGGTTGACTCTGCCGGCATCGGCAACCGCAAGCTATACCTGTTCAATAGCGTGCTGCACAATGCCACCTCGTCGGTGCTGACATCGCGCCACGCATGGGTCGATGCTGTGGGCTGCGAGTTCTCCGATGCCTCGGGTGCCGTGGTATCGCTCACGGGCGGTTACTCGCGGTTCGCACAATGCACTTTTGCCAACTACTACCTTTTCGACGTAATCCGCGGGGCAATACTCACGCTCGACTACCTGCTGCCCGACGACAGCGATGGTTCGGCTCCGCTTATGGACGCGCATTTCGACAATTGCGTCATCTATGGCAACGCCACCGAAATATCGCCGGGCGACCTCACCGGGTCGTCGGTGCTGGTGCGCAATTGCCTCTTCGGCGTGAGCGGCAGCGACGACAACAATTTCATCAACTGCGTGTGGGAGGCCGACCCATGCTTTTTCACTGTCCGCGAAGAATACATCTTCGACTACCGACTCAAAAATGGCAGCGATGCCATAGGCACAGGCGACCCGTCGCTATGCCTCGACGAGGCAGTCACCGACCGATATGGTATAAACCGATTCATTCGCGGCAATGTCGATATAGGCGCATACACATGGGTTGAACAAGAAGAGGACGAAAACACCACTGCACAATGACAGGATACATAACACTCGACCGAATGCAATTCTACGCCCACCACGGCGCATTTGAGCAGGAACGGCTCGTGGGCAACGACTTCGAGGTGAGCCTGCGCATAGAATATCCGCTCGACCGTGCCGCCGAGAGCGACAACCTCGCCGACACCCTCAATTATGCCGAGGTTTACGACATCGTGGCAGCCGAGATGGCCGTGCCGTCGCAGCTGCTCGAACATGTGGCCGGACGCATAGCCCGCTCGCTGCGCAGCCGCTACCCACTCATCGGCAGCGGAACAGTGACTGTGGCAAAACTCACGCCTCCATTCAAGTGCCAAATGGCATCAGTTGCCGTCACACTCGAATTCTAACCCCCACGCTCGAAATCACCTGCAGAAGGCATAAAGATTATGTACAAAAGCACTGCCATTATCGAAAAGTGCAGCATTTTTGTACATATTAAGATTTTCATTGGGCTGATAGCAATGTTAACACTTTTTATACCCTACTGTAGCTGCCAAAATCAGTGAACACATAACCGCCGACAGCGAGTCAAGCATAGCCCGAAGAGCTATCGACCTTGCAGTCAAGCATACAACAAAAAAGGAACTTTTCACCAAAGTTCCTTTCTTAGGTCTTCAATAGGTATAATTTTTTAAGGTAAAAAAGATTGTTTTAGGTTTATGCCACAAAGGTACACCGTAAATTTCGATTGTGTCAAATAAATTTATATGTTGTACAACTATCTTTTTATTACACAATGTTTAAATAAATTAACAGTAGATAGGCTAATCCGTTTACTAATAACAATTTGTAAGTGCAATTGGAGGAAGTTTTAAATAGTTAAATATTGTAAAACACCCATTCGTTTTCTCTATTTCTACAATCTACAGCACTAAAATACAAAAAAATATTAGACATCTACATTTGTCGCAAAAAAATCGGCAACCTCGAAATGCAAATATTAGGCGGTATAGAAATATGATTTAGCATAATTTTGTAAGGACACACAACCATTGCCTTTGTGCGCAATAAAAACGCACCACATTAATGAAGCGCGTCGTCACGGCTCTTTCATTTAACCCAACATGACAGCCCACGCGAGGGGCGGCTTAGCAGCCACCACTCATTGCCGCTTTAAGTGAAAAAGCCGTGGTGCGTCGTATTGAAATTTTGTATAATTTCCGTAAATCTGCAATTCTTGCACTCCCTGCAAAATTGAAATTTTTAAGGAACTGTTTTGCTTTTTTCGTTCAGTGATTTGAGATGGATTTTCGATGCAATTTTAATTATTTAGCTAAACGTTAAAAAAATAAACGAAAGCGTCCGAAAAGACTCTCAAAACATGAACAATGAACTCCTCTTAAAATTTTCCCTGTAAAAAGCAGAAACAGTTTCTAAATATCGGCGTGGCGCAATTCAAGTTTCGTGCCGTCAAACACGGCGTATGTGTACAGTTTTATCCAGTCGCCAAGCACTACCATGCGCGACCCGTTGGGCATTGCAATATCTTCGGCAACGTGGAAATGCCCAAACACGTAATAACCAATGTCGGCATGAGCAGCCGAATACTCCTCGACATACCGTCGCGTGGCAAGGCAAGCACTATCATCGACCGACGGCACTTCTTTGTGCGACAATCGGCTCATCCGCGACCAGCCGTTGGCAAACGGCACAGTCCATCGCGGGTGTACGGCGGCATACAGGCGTTGACACAATCGGTTGCGGAAAAGTGTGCGCATAAAACGGAACATGAGCGAGTGCCGCCCCACCCCGTCGCCGTGCGCAAGGAAGAAACGGCTGCCCATGATGTCGCGCACCACGCTGCCATCAACCACCTCGATGCCCAATTCGTGTGGCAGGTAGTCGAAAATCCAAATGTCGTGGTTGCCAATGAACCAATGTATTTTCACGCCCTTGTCGCTCAGTTCGGCGAGCTTGCCGAAAAAACGCACATAGCCGCGTGGAACCACATAACGATATTCATACCAATAATCGAGTATGTCGCCCATGAGATACAACTCGGCCATCTCGTCGCACACCGAGTCGAGCCAGCGTGTCACACGGCGTTCGGCCTGGTGTATGTCGTCGGTGTAACGTGCGCCAAGGTGCAAGTCCGAGATAAAAAACACTTTTTTCATACTCGCGCCATTACAGCAAACCCAATTCGAGCTTCGCCTCCTCGGTCATCATGTCTTGATTCCATTCAGGCTCAAACACCAATCGCACCTCCACGCCCTTAACACCGTCGATGCTCTCCACCTTGATGCGTATGTCCTCCATCAGGAAGTCCGATGCCGGGCACGACGGGGCAGTGAGCGTCATGTCGATTTTCACATTGCCGTCATCTTCCACGTCGATGCCGTAAATCAGCCCGAGGCTGTATATGTCAACCGGGATTTCGGGATCGTACACAGTCTTCAGCATCGACACTATTTTCTCTTCAATCTGTAGTTTTACGTTCTCGTCCATAGCAGGTGCAAAATTAAAACAATTTTCCAAAACGCAAAACACGCCCACCCACGCGGCACACGTTTAGTTGGTCAGTCAATAAGGCTCTCGCTGTCGTCGTTGTGCCGCGAGGCATTTCGTAACACGCAGTCACGGCTCGTATTAGCATAGCAATACACGCAAAAGTGTCGGCACGTGTCATACATGCCTATGTCCTTGCTAATCATGCAGCCGCACACCTTGCGTTGGCCTTTGTCTTTCAGGTCAACTTGCTTGTCGGGAATTTCTATTGGCACATTGTCAGCAGCCCCGAATATGCCACCTTGCTGCGGCAAACGCCCAGTGCGCAAATAATATACCAGCTCCCTGTCGTCGCCAAACACACGCTCCATCAACTCACCGTCGATGCAACGGTTATGCTCGATGCCATACTCGTCGAGGTCGATGCCCTCGGCACAAGTGGCAAGAGTAAGGTTCCAGCCCTCCGATGCCCATATTTCACGCAACCGCACCAGTCCCTCAACAAGCTCGGAACGTTGCCTGTCGTCCATTTCGGCAGCTTCGACATTCTCTTTTGTGAAACAGCCTGTTTCCCTGATAAGGTTGTTCTGCACCTTGCGGTAGGTCTTCACATCGACAAAGCTGAACACCAATTTGTCGGTATAGCCTTTCAGCATATTACCGATGCGCCATATTCTGGCGAGCAATGTGCGTGGAGTAATGCTTGGCGTCACAATCAGTGGGTCGAACCGCCATATCACCCGCTCATGCCCTATCATATCGGACAATTGCTTGAACGTCGCCACTCTCTGTTCTACGCTTGGCACATTTGGTTCAAAGCCCTCAGCCGTGTAGTCATTGAGCGTAACTTGAAAATAGTAGTGAATGCCGCGGCGGTCGAGTTCGGGCAAATACGGCAATATCGGTCGAGGATTTTTCGTCCAAAACACAACCACCTTGCACCGCTCAAACGACACATACATCGGTTGGCGGTTAAACGGATTGTACCACACGCAATACCCTCGCGCCAGCCGATTGAAAAACCATCGTGCATAAAATGCCGGTATATCGGTCGAACGGCTCGCCGAAATTATCACCGGGGCCGCCGCCTCGACCCTCTCTCCCGCATCGGTCACAATCTCAACCTTGTTATCTTTATTTTTTGCAGTTCCTTTCATTTCACAAATATAGCTTCTAAACAGTTAATTATCCTATCAATGTCAATATTTCGATAAATATATTAATCTTCTAATTTGGTTCCTTCCATGAATCTATCGGTTCCGCTTTTATCTATATCTAATTTTTATCGAACTGCAATAATTTTTTAAACAGTTTACACAACTCTTTCTTCAAGTGATAAGAATGTGCTGTACTGTAATTTTAACCACGTACATTTATCGTATAGCCACGGCTACACAAGGCTGCAATCCGTGGCGCTTTAAATGAAATGGCCGTGGCGGAATGGGGCAAAATAATGGTGGAGGGACGCTACTGTGGCGGAAATTTAGTATATTCGCAATGTAAAAACTACCGATTGCTATGAAAAAGTATTTTATAATGATTGTTGCCGTGCTGGTGTGCCTGACGGCAGCGGCCGGCGACAACGAGAAATTAGTGGCACTGACATTTGACGACGGACCAAACACCGTCACTACGCCCAAGGTGCTCGACGTGCTTGAAGAAAATGGCGTGGTGGCAACCTTCTTCTTGTGCGGCAAGGACATAAACACATCGACGCGCGACGTGATGAAACGCGCCGTCAAACTTGGATGCGAATTGGAAAACCATTCACGGTCGCACTCACACATGAGCGAGATGAATGCCGACAAAATACGCATGGAGGCCAATTTCACTTCACATGCCATAAAACAGGTAACTGGCCGCGCACCGCAATTTTTCCGCGCGCCATACCTTGACACTAACGACCTGATGTATGAAACCATCGACCTGATATTCATCGGCGGTTTTGACGTGAAAGACTGGGAACCGACCGTGACAGCCGCCGACCGCAGCCAAGGCGTAATATCGCGCGTGAAAGATGGCGACGTGGTGCTGCTGCACGACTTCGAGGGAAACGATGCCACCGCCGAGGCTCTGAAAACCATTATCCCCGAATTGAAAAAACAGGGCTACACATTTGTAACCGTGAGCCAGCTGTTCAAGCTGAAAGGCATAACGCCAAAGCCTCACGCCAAAATCACATACCACAATGTGTATGACAAGTAACGGCGACCAGCGCATGAACTGGGATAGCCTAATCTGCGGCAAACGCTTGGGGTTAGAGCATTACAACGACAACCGCGAAACCATACGCAGCGACTTCCAGCGCGACTACGACAGGCTCGTATTCTCGTCGCCATTCCGACGCTTGCAAAACAAGACGCAGGTGTTCCCCCTGCCGGGTAGCATATTCGTCCACAACCGCCTGACGCACAGCCTTGAGGTGTCGAGTGTGGGAAAATCGCTTGCCAGCGAGGTGGCTCGCAAGTTGCGCGAGAAATATGCCACCGAGCCGTGGGTGAAAAAGTTCCACAACATCGAGGAAATCGTCGCTGCAGCCTGTCTTGCACACGACCTTGGCAACCCGCCTTTCGGCCACTCGGGCGAAAAGTCGATTGGCGCATTCTTCAGCGAGGGCGAAGGATTGAAATTCAAGGAACACCTCACGCCCCAGCAGTGGGACGACCTAATCCACTTCGAGGGTAACGCCAACTCGTTCCGGCTGCTCGTGCATCAATTCAAGGGCCGCCGCCCTGGCGGGTTCGCCATGACCTACTCGATGCTCGCCGCAATAGTTAAATACCCGTTCTCGTCGTCGAAGTGCGGCGAAAAGGGCAAATTCGGCTTCTTCACCACCGAACGTGAAATATTCGAGAAGGTAGCACACGAAGTGGGGCTTATAAAAATCGAGGAGGAACGTTAGTTTCTACGTACATACCAGT
>CALUMJ010000064.1 GCA_944321715.1 uncultured Muribaculaceae bacterium
TTGAGCGAAAAACGGGACTCGAACCCGCGACCTCGACCTTGGCAAGGTCGCGCTCTACCAACTGAGCTATTTTCGCAGTAAATTGTTTCTATCGCTAAATCTCGTTTAGCGAGTGCAAAGTTAAATCAAAGTTTGCATTCCTGCAAATTTATGGCGAATTTTTTTGCTTTTTTTCTCAAAAGCAAACTGTCAATCGCCCTGCCACGTAGCCGATGTATGTCACAGTTGCGACTATGTAGAGGAAAATGATGTTGTATATGTAGCGATTGTTGTTGCCTATTTCTCGGGCATTGCGCCACAGTGTGTATATGCCGAGGGCCATGAAAGCGACGAGCGTCCAGCACCATGCGTCGGTATGGCTTGTGAGTGCGATGTGGCGAGTGCCGAGCGGTATTTCAACTCCGGCTCTCAATGTGACAAAAGCCACAAGTAAAATGACCAGTAGCGAGGCAAATGCAAATCCTGCAACTTTCCATGCCTTATAGGAGCGGCTCGATTGCATGAGAAGGTAGCGGCCGATAAGCGTCATGTTGAAGAAAATAGAGGCTATGAGCAGCATTAATGACAAATCGGTGTCGAAGAAGAAGAATGGCAGTGAGAAGAGGAATATGATTAACGAATAACGTTGGAGCAGTGGCAGGTCGAGGAATTTATGGTAAATGGTGCCTGGATTGCGCACGATTCTTGGCAAGGCTAGCACGAGCGGGATAGACCAAGGGAAGATGGCAAGAACGACGTAGGAGGCAAATAAGCCAAGTGATGATGCCGGATTGGCGGCAATGTCGAGTTGTTGGCGTATGTCGAAGATTGCCCATGCCGTGGCGGTGTCGCCCACTATGACATATATGATGAGGAAGGCAGCGATGCCGGCGAGGAGCAAGGCCGTGGTGATGGTGGCGAATGGGCGGAATGCCCTCTTGCGCGATGCCAGCAGGAATGCGTAGGCGAGCAATGCGATGGAGATGGGGGCTGTGGCTCCGACTATTACTGTGGCTATGGCAGTGGAGAAGACCACGAGCCAGAATGTGCGTTTGACGGGGTGATGCAGCCAGTGGTAAAGGCTCATCAGGGCAAATATGAATAATGCTGCCGGAAGCACTACCACCGACACGTTGAAAGTCATCTGCATGACGAGCGCGCTCGAAAGGAATAACAGCGATGCAAGGAACGACGAGCTATAGCGGTCGATGCTGCCACCGAAGCGGAACAGGCTCAGTGTGAGGGTTGCCACCGATAGCGCACCGGGAAGGCGCATGGCAAATGTGCCGCCAAGCATCGGGAACAGCCCGCGGATAAGCATGGCTATGTGCAAGTATGCTTCGACGAATATGTTGCTTTCGTCATCAAATATGCTCGCCAGCGGCCCTGCGCCTTTGCCGGTAACGATGCTTTCAAGCATCGCACGTTCTTCCCCGGTGAGCGGCATGTTGTCGAGGACGGGGAAAATAATCGCTGCCACGATTATCGAGAGGAATACGAATAATGCTATGTCGGTGCTTACTTTATTGTGGTGCATAACTTTAAGCAACTGTTTTCGTTGGAATTGCTATTACGAATTGCTGGCGAGAGGACGGCTGTTTACTTGAATGTCACAAACCGGTTGTAGGCATAGTTGCTTAACGTGTACACCACCATGCCGATGCACACAGCGGCATATTCGCCAAATGTCGCACTTGGAATGCCTAATAGTTCCACGTCGAGTGCCACCAATGGGGCGTGCAGCCACCACACGGTGACAAATTGCAGCCCGAAGCATATCAAGAACCCGACGACAAACAATGCCAACTCGTTGCGCACGCGTTTGTTGTGCGACTTGAACACCCATTTCTTGTTCCAAATAAAGCTGTTGATGAGCCCGGCAATGTAGCCAATCACATCGGCAACCATCAGGCTGAGCCCGATAACGTCGTTGCACAGGTAAATTGCTGTGAGCGTTATGAGAGAGTTGCTTATTCCAACGATTCCGTATTTGATTAGTTGTACTGTGGTTTTCTTTGCCTGTAGTTTGTCCATTTAGTTTTTGTTTTCTTGTTCTACATAATCGTGCATGTGGGGAATAGACCACCCGAAACGCACCGATAAGAATCGCAATACAATCACTGTCGCAGCGCATGAAATTTGCGCCACCACGTCGCCGCACCCCACCAGCAGTGCAAGCCAATATACTACGCCTCCGGCGATGCATGCTGTGGCATATACTTCCTTGCGGAAGATTTGCGGCTCGGTGTTGATGAATATGTCGCGCAGCACGCCGCCAAGCGCACCTGTCATCGTGCCCATGAATATCGCCGTCCACATCGGGAACCCGAAGAGCAACGTTTTCTGTATGCCTATGACGACAAATAGTGCGAGTCCTATGGTGTCGAACAGCAGGAATGTTTCGTTGAGCTTCACGAGGTATTTCTTGAATATTATGACCACTGCCAGCGACAAGCCGGTTACACCGAGATACCACCCGTTGTTCATCCAGAATGGGGTGGTATTGAGCAGCACGTCGCGCATCGTGCCGCCGCCTATGGCGGTAACCAATCCTGCCGAGTATGCGCCAAACCAGTCGAAACTCTTGGCGGCTGCAAGGCGTATTCCGCTGATTGCAAACGCCATAGTTCCGATTATTTCAATTATAAGCAAAAACAGGTCGTTCATAACGAATGGAATGTTTGTGCCGCCTTGTTATCTGGACGGTTATTTGACGTTTTTTTCGCCGTAGTATTTGCAATATGGCTTTAATCCGCATTCCATGCATCGGGGCTTGCGCGCTGTGCACACATAGCGGCCGTGCAGTATGAGCCAGTGATGAGCCTTGCCGACCAACTTCTCGGGTATGTTGGCAACGAGGGTTTTCTCGGTGACAAGAGGGTTGGGCGAGTTGTCGGTGAGCCCTATGCGGTTGGCAACACGGAACACGTGTGTGTCAACTGCCATAGCCGCCTTGCCGAAAACCACCGACAGGATAACGTTGGCCGTTTTGCGCCCTACGCCGGGAATGCTTGTCAGCTCTTCCATCGTGTCGGGAACTTGGCCTCCATATTTATCGACTATGGCATTTGCCATTCCCACGAGTGCGCGGGCCTTGTTGTTGGGGAAAGTGACGCTTTTGATGTATTCAAATATGTCGTCGGCCGAAGCCCGTGCCATGGCTTCGGCGGTAGGGTAGGCCTCGAACAGTGCAGGAGTGACCATGTTGATGCGCTTGTCGGTGCATTGTGCCGACAAGATTACCGCCACTAACAATTCAAATGGCGAGCGGTAGTGCAATTCGGTTTCGGCCACTGGCACATTGCGCTCGAACCACTCGATTACGCCTTTGTATCGTTGCTTGGTAGTCATGAATTTTTATTAAGAGAAAAAGATGCGTGTGCCGTTTCATACCCTCCAGGACGTAACGGCACACGCATTATGTGTGAGTCATCAATGTACTGACTTGAATTCTTCGAGGAACCGAACATCGTTTTCCGAGAACATTCGCAGGTCTTTCACTCGGTATTTCAGGTTGGTTATGCGCTCAATGCCCATTCCCAATGCGAAACCCGAATAGATGCTGCTGTCGATGCCGCAAGCCTCAAGCACGTTGGGGTCAACCATTCCGCAGCCCAAGATTTCCACCCAACCGGTGTGCTTGCAGAAGTTGCACCCCTTGCCGCCGCACAAGTCACAAGAAATATCCATTTCGGCCGACGGTTCGGTGAATGGGAAATAGCTCGGACGCAAGCGGATTCGGGTTTCAGAGCCGAACATTTCGCGTGCAAAGTAGAGGAGCGTCTGCTTGAGGTCGGCAAATGTCACACCCTTGTCAACATACAAGCCTTCCACTTGGTGGAAGAAGCAGTGTGCGCGGTATGAAATGGCCTCGTTGCGGTAAACGCGCCCCGGGCAGATGATGCGGATAGGCGGCTGCGTGTGTTCCATCACGCGTGTTTGCACCGACGAGGTGTGTGTGCGCAGCAGTATGTCGGGATTGCGTTGGATGAAGAATGTGTCCTGCATGTCGCGTGCAGGGTGGTCGGCGGCAAAGTTCAGCGAAGAGAACACATGCCAGTCGTCTTCGACCTCGGGTCCTTCGGCAATCGAGTAGCCCAATCGTGAGAATATGTTGATGATTTCTTCCTTTACCAGCGACAGCGGGTGGCGTGTGCCTATTGCGCATGGTGCGGCACTGCGCGTCAGGTCGAGCTCGGCATTGGCATCGGCCGTGTCCTCGAATGCGGCCTTGAGTGAGTTGATTTTCTCTGTGGCGAGGGTTTTCAGCTCGTTCAGGCGCTGGCCTATTTCGCGTTTCATCTCGTTAGGCACGGTACGGAAGTCGTTAAACAATTGGCTGATTTCGCCCTTTTTGCTCAAATACTTGATGCGTGCGGCTTCGATTTCTTCCATCGAATTGGCTTGAAGGGCCTCGATGGCCTCCTTTAATTCTTGTATCTTGTTTAACATCTTTATCTTGATAAAATTGTAAGTGCAAAATTACAGCAAGTTGCGCGCAATTGCAAGTCATGCTCCCATGATTTTACCTCATGGCGTTTTTTGTGAATAGCTTGCAGGGCGCGGTGGGCGATTAGTGGGCGTCGAGCCAGTTGCTGGCTGCGCCGCACGAGGCTGTTAGCGTCACACGGCCGTGATAGGCATTTTCCATTTCGGTTTTTACGATTTCTTGCACACGGTCGAGCTCGTCGGGCAGCACGTCGAAGTTGAGTTCGTCGTGTACTTGCATAATCATGCGCGATTTCAGTCCTTCCTGCTTGAAACGTCGGTAAATGCGTATCATGGCAATCTTGATGATGTCGGCGGCTGTGCCTTGGATAGGGGCGTTGATGGCGTTGCGCTCGGAGAAGCTGCGCAAGTTGCCATTGCGCGAATTGATGTCGGGCAGCATGCGTCGGCGGCCATAAAGCGTTGTCACGTAGCCCATTTCGTGGGCGTGGGCAATGTTTTGGTCGATATATCGGCGCACACCCGGGAACGATGCGAAGTATCCGCTGATGAGTGTCGATGCTTCGGCACGTGAAATTTCGAGCCGTTCCGATAGTCCGAAAGCCGATATTCCGTAAAGAATGCCGAAGTTGGCCGTTTTGGCTTTGCGCCGCTGGTCGGGCGTGACCTTTTCGATAGGTTCGTGGTAGATTTTGGCGGCCGTCAGCGCATGTATGTCCTCGCCGTCGCGGAATGCAGCCACCATGGTTTCGTCGCCGCTCATGTCGGCCACGAGGCGCAGCTCGATTTGCGAATAGTCGGCCGAGAAGAACACGTTGCCCGGCGCAGGGATGAATGCCCGGCGTATTTCACGCCCTTCGTCGTTGCGCACAGGTATGTTCTGTATGTTCGGGTTGGCCGATGACAGTCGGCCGGTAGCAGTGACGGTTTGGTTGTAGGTCGTGTGGATGCGCCCGGTGACTGGGTTGATGAGTTGCGGCAGTGCGTTGACGTAGGTCGATAGCAGTTTGCGAATGCCTCGCAATTCAAGTATCTTCGCCACGATGGGGTGGCGGTCTTTTAGTTTTGCAAGGACTTCTTCGGTGGTGGAGTATTGTCCTTTGCGAGTCTTTTTTGCCTTGGGGTCGAGTTGCAGGTGGTCGAATAGCACTTCCCCGACTTGCGCAGGCGAAGCGGTGTTGAACTGCATCCCGGCAAGCTCCACGCATTGGGCTTCAAGCGAGTCCATTTGCTGCGTCAGTTGCCGGGAATATTCGTTGAGGGCTTTCACGTCGATGCGCACGCCTGCCATTTCCATGTCGGCAAGCACATAGATAAGAGGGAACTCGATGTCGCACAGCAGGTCGCGCATTCCCATTTCTTCGATTTTTGTTTGGAGCATTGGTTTCAGCCGCAATGCGAAATCGGCTTGCTGGCACACATGGTCGCACAGCTCTTGTGGTGATAGTTGCGCCACTTCGCGGTAATTCTTGCCTTTCGGTCCAGTGAGTGTTTCTATTGCGATAGTATCGGTGTGCAAGATGGTTTCGGCCAGCCGGGCAATCGTGTGGTTGGTGGTTTCGGGTTGCAGCAGGTAGTGCGCCACCGATGTGTCGTAGTATTTCTCGGTGGGCATCGTCACGCCTATCCGCTTGAGCATGATGATGTCGCGCTTGATGTCGCCGCTCACGATGGCTGTGCAGCGGTCTAATATTCCCTGCAATGCCGTGGCTGCGGCATCGGTGTCGCTGCCGTTTATGGGCAAGTATGCCGTTTCGCCGTTGCCAGTGGCTATTGCCACGCCTATCAGGCGAGAGCGCATGGGTTCGTCGTCGGAGGGCATTGTGGCAATCCCTATTTCGCCCTGCGCAGCTATGCTGGCTATGCCGGCAGTGTCGGTGATGGAGTAGTGGGTAGTGATGGCTTGCTCATCGCTGGCTGTGTCGTCGCTGTCGAAGAGCGACCGTTGTGCTGGCTGTGGCTTTGCTGCCGGGGCTTGCTGCACACTGGCAGTGGCGTTGCCGTCTTTCCCGATAATGCGAGTGATGAGGGTCTTGAACTCAAGCTCCTCGAAAACTTTCCGTAATGCGGCAGTGTCGATTGGCCGACGCTTGAGCTGGTCTTCGTCGAAGTCGATGGGAGCGTCGGTCTTGATTGTGGCGAGAAACTTCGAGAATTTTATTTGTTCGGTGTTTGCTTCCACTTTGGCTTTCAATGCACCTTTCAGCTGCGCCGTGTTTTCGAGCAATCCTTCGATCGAGCCGAATTGCTTGATGAGTTTTATTGCTGTCACTTGCCCCACACCCGGGCAGCCGGGAATGTTGTCAACCTTGTCGCCCATCAGTGCAAGTATGTCGATTACCTGCGACGGGTTTGTCAGTTCATATTTGTCGCAAATCTCTTTCACTCCGCGTATTTCAAAGTCGCTGCCCCGCCATCCGGGTTTGAAAATGAAAGTATTGTCATCGACAAGTTGTCCGAAATCCTTGTCGGGCGTCATCATGTAGGTAACGAAGCCATTTTGTCCGGCCTTTTTGGCCAATGTGCCTATTACGTCGTCGGCCTCGTAGCCAGCCACCTCAATCACAGGAATGTGATAGGCGTGCAGGATTTCCTTGATATATGGCACGGCGAGTTTTATGTCCTCGGGAGTGGCCTCGCGTTCGGCTTTATAGCCCTCATAGGCTTCGTGTCGGAAAGTGGGCCCCGGAGGGTCGAAACACACGGCTATGTGTGTCGGGTTCTCTTTTGTCAGCACTTCTTGCAGCGTGTTGACAAATCCGAAAATCGCCGATGTGTTCATTCCGTTTGAAGCTATGCGCGGAGATTGCGACATGGCGTAGTATGCCCTGAAGATGAGGGCGTATGCGTCGAGCAAAAAGAGGCGTTTTTGTTCCATTATTGTGAGGTGTTTACCTAATTGGGCTTTAAAATTAGCATTTTTCCTACACATAGCTGGCATTTCGATGCCATTTTCTGCGCTAATGCATTAGAAAGGCAAAAAAGAAAGACTGCCATGTCTCTCGACACGACAGCCCCGCAGAAGTTATACAAAGTTATGTTAAATGTATATCTTTAAAATCGTTATTTTATAAAACGCAACGTGCTGTTGGCGGTTTTCACAAGGTAAACACCCTTGTCGAGCGAAGCAACCGAAATGCGAGCGGCTTCGGTGGCTATTACTTTTTGCCCCGCTGCGTTGTATATGATTGCAAACCCGCTTTGCGGCAGTACCACTTCCTTGGTTGAGCGGTCGTAGGTGATGCTCGCCTTGTCGGCATCGGCCAGTGTGGTACCTACAGTGCTATTGACTTTCACCGTCAACTTGTCGATGCAGAAGCTCGCAGTGGTGTTCATGCCCCAGTCGCCCATGTCGGTGCTGCTCATGGTGAAGTAGATTGATTCAACCTCGCCGAGCGACGACAAGTCAACGTATTTCCATCCCCTGATGGCTTGGAACATATCGTTGGAGTATGTTATCAAGTCCACATCAATGGTTTTCTCGCTTTGGTCGGCAGCGACACCATGTATGGTGAGGGTGAATTTGTCGCCATTGGTAAATGCTCGTGCGCTACCGCCGCCGTATAAGCAATTATAGAATGCCGTTGGAAAGTTGGTCACATACACACCCACTGGCTGGTGTGCAGCGCCGTCGTTGAAAAATATTTGGCACGATGGGTCGGCACTCATCATTGTGCTGTAATATCCCACGATGTATGGCATCGACGCGCTTACGGCGACATTGCCGTTATCGTCGGTTACTACGTTGCCATTATCGTCGAGTTGTATTCCTCCACCCGCCATGCAACCTACGGCGTATGAGCCATTGTCGTTCATGGCCGTGCTTGTGCAGGGGGCAAAGCCTTCCCAATAGCTCCAGTCGGATATGCCCATGTGGCTGAAAATGAAGACTTGTGATTCAAAGAAGTCTTGTGTGTTATCTCCATTCCCCTCATAGATTTTGTCCCATGCGCCATCGTCGCCGAATGTCAATGTTTCGGGGTTGCTCGGTTTGGTCAAGTCGAGCGTGATGACTGTGTCGTCGGCAATGGCATTGTTGGCGACAGCCAAAGCTACTGCGCAAAGCATGGTGTAGTTAAAATGTTTCATAAGCAGTTGTTTAATGATTTATTTGAGTTATACGTAAAAGTAAATTATCTCAAAAATAAGTCATGTTTCTGCCTCTATTCTCGATTCTGTAGTGCAAATGTAGTGCAATAGCTTGATAATAGCAAATCTTGAAGCATATTTCGTGACAGATATTTCACAGCCATTTCAATTCGGCCTCCAAATCGAATGGCCGTTATATATGACGAATGCCGCGCCATTTAGGAGGCACGGCATTCGCTGTGTATTGTATTCAAAGGGGCAGTTATGCCTCGGTCGAAACTGTTGATTCTTCGGGGTTCTCGGCTTCGGCAAGCTCTTGTTTTACGCCCGGGGCATCCATGTCCTCGGTGTTGTAAACTATGAGCTTTTCATATTCGCGCAAGCCAGTGCCGGCAGGAATCAAGTGCCCGCATATTACGTTCTCTTTCATGCCTTCGAGGTAGTCCACCTTGCCGTTGATAGCGGCTTCGTTGAGTACCTTGGTGGTTTCTTGGAACGATGCGGCCGACATGAAGCTCGAAGTTTGCAGTGCTGCACGTGTGATACCTTGCAGGATTTGCTCGGAAGTGGCAGGAACGGCGTCGCGCACTTGGATTACTTTCAGGTCGCGGCGTTTCAGTGCCGAGTTCTCGTCGCGCAGCTTGCGGGCTGTGATGATTTGGCCCGGCTTGACGTTTTGCGAGTCGCCGGCATCGACAACCACTTTCTTGCCCCAGATGCGGTCGTTCTCGTCCATGAATTCGCGCTTGTCCACGACTTGTTGTTCGAGGAATAATGTGTCGCCTGGGTCGAGGATGCACACTTTGCGCATCATTTGGCGCACGATGACCTCGAAGTGCTTGTCGTTGATTTTCACGCCCTGCAAGCGGTAAACATCTTGCACTTCGTTGACGATGTAGTCTTGAACGGCTGTCGGGCCCTTGATGTTGAGGATGTCGGTCGGGGTGATTGCACCGTCAGAGAGCGGAGTACCGGCACGCACGAAGTCGTTTTCCTGTACAAGAATCTGCTTGGACAGCGGCACGAGATATTTCCTCTCGTCGCCCGTCTTTGACGTGACAGTGATTTCGCGGTTGCCTCGCTTGATTTTGCCGAATGTCACCTCGCCATCGATTTCGCTCACGATTGCAGGGTTCGACGGGTTGCGGGCTTCGAAAAGCTCGGTCACACGTGGCAGACCACCCGTGATGTCGCCTGCGCTACCAGCAGCGCGTGGGATTTTCACGAATACTTCGCCTTGTGTTATTTCGTCGCCCTCGTTTACCATCAGGTGTGCGTTGACAGGCAGTGAATAAGTCTTGACGAGCTGGCCGTTGTTGTCATATAGGTCGGCTTCGGGTACTTTTGTACGGTCGCGCGACTCGATGATAATCTTTTCGCTGTTGCCCGATGTTTCGTCGATTTCTTCGCGGTAGGTCACGCCCTCGATGAAGTTGTTGAACTTGACCTTACCGGTAACTTCCGAAACGATGACGGCATTGAACGGGTCCCATTCGCAAATCACGTCGCCCTTCTTGACCATCTCGCCCGGCTTCTTGAAGAGTTTCGAGCCGTATGTGATGTTGGCGGTGGTGAGTACCATTTGCGTAGTCGGCTCGATGATGCGCATTTCGGCCATACGTCCGACAACCACTTCATGGTCTTCGCACGGCACGGTACGCAATTCGTCGATTTCGAGCAGACCGTCGTAACGTGAGGTGATTGAAGAAACGGCAGCAATATTTGAAGCCACACCACCGACGTGGAATGTACGGAGTGTAAGCTGCGTACCAGGTTCGCCAATCGACTGGGCTGCAATCACGCCCACAGCCTCGCCTTTCTGCACCATGCGGTTGGTAGCCAAGTTGCGGCCGTAGCACTTTGCACAAACGCCTTTCTTGGCCTCGCAGGTGAGTACCGAGCGTATTTCGACCGATTCAATCGGCGAGTCGTTGATGCGTTGTGCTGCTTCGTCGTTGATTTCCTCGCCGCTGCGCACGATGATTTCGCCAGTGATGGGGTCAACGATGTCGTGAACCGACACACGGCCGAGAATACGTTCGCCGAGCGATGCCACAACGTCCTCGTTGTTCTTAACTTCGGTGCATACCAGTCCGCGCAGTGTGCCGCAGTCTTCCTCGGTGATTACCACGTCGTGTGCCACATCGACAAGACGGCGAGTGAGGTAACCGGCGTCGGCAGTCTTCAATGCCGTGTCGGCAAGACCCTTGCGGGCACCGTGGGTCGAGATGAAGTATTCCAGCACCGACAAGCCCTCCTTGAAGTTTGCAAGAATAGGGTTCTCGATGATTTGTCCGCCTTCGGCACCGCTCTTTTGCGGCTTTGCCATAAGGCCACGCATACCCGAGAGCTGGCGTATCTGGTCTTTAGAACCACGTGCGCCCGAGTCGAGCATCATGTACACCGAGTTGAAACCTTGGTTGTCCGACGACAATTGTTTCATGAGCGTGTCGGTGAGGCGCGAGTTGACGTGCGTCCATATATCGATAATCTGGTTGTAGCGTTCGGTGTTGGTGATGAAGCCCATGCTGTAGTTGTTCATCACTTCTTCCACCTCGCGGTAACCTTCGTTTACATATTCTTCCTTTTCGGCAGGAATGATGATATCGCCGAGGTTGAACGACAAACCACCCTTGAATGCCATGCGGTAGCCGAGGTTCTTGATGTCGTCGAGGAATTGAGCCGAACGTGGGATACCACACGACTTGATAACTCGGCTGATGATGCCACGCAACGATTTCTTCGAGATGATTTCGTTGACGTAGCCGATTTCGTTGGGAACATACTGGTTGAAAAGTATGCGTCCTACCGATGTTTCCTCAACAAGGTGCTTGATGGGCTGGCCGTTGGCATCGATGTCGTCAACGACAACCGATACTATGGCGTGCAAGTCAACTTTCTTCTCGTTGTATGCGATTTCGGCTTCTTCGGGGCCGTAGAATTTCAACCCTTCGCCCTTGCAGCCTTTGCGCAGCTTGGTGATGTAGTACAGGCCGAGCACCATGTCTTGCGACGGCACGGTGATAGGTGCGCCGTTGGCCGGGTTGAGGATGTTGTGCGAGCCGAGCATGAGCATTTGAGCTTCAACGATGGCTTCGTTGCCAAGTGGCAAGTGGACTGCCATCTGGTCGCCGTCGAAGTCGGCGTTGAATGCCGTACATGCAAGCGGGTGCAGCTGAATTGCCTTTCCTTCAATCATGCGAGGCTGGAATGCTTGGATACCAAGGCGGTGAAGTGTCGGGGCACGGTTGAGCAGCACGGGGTGTCCTTTCATCACGTATTCCAGGATATCCCATACCACAGGTTCGCGGCGGTCAACAATCTTCTTGGCACTCTTCACAGTCTTCACGATGCCGCGCTCGATGAGCTTGCGGATTACGAAAGG
>CALUMJ010000065.1 GCA_944321715.1 uncultured Muribaculaceae bacterium
TACATCAATTGAACCTTTTAGACCACAAAGATAAGTCAAAGAACGCTTTAATCAATTATTCGATATAAACTCTATTGAGAAAGGATTTATTTTCAAATGAACGGATTCGGTCTGTGTCAACACACAAAGTCTGAATTCTTTTTCATCCCTATAATAGATGGGTTTTTCAAAAATATAATGCTGGGGGTAGCCATCATTCAAATGCTCTTGTACATACGAAATGTCTGACACCAATATCTCAAATCTGTTTTTATCTTCAATGGAATTGATGAGGTCATGTATTGTGGTTTCTATTCTACAGCAAGCATTGTTGTAACCATAAGATTTCCACATCAAATAGTTTTCATCTACAGTATTCTTCTCAGTGTTTGATAGGGAGTCATAAGTCCAGCAAGATATGCAAACCGAGTATGAGGCTAACCATTTTCGATAAGCAAGATTGGCATCGACTTTGGTTTGCCTTTGACTTCTTGAAACAGGAGAAAGAGGATATGTGTTTCTGTGATTAATTTTTCGTCCCCATTCATTCGCATCGCTAAATGATTTTCGATTAGGAATGTACAGTTCTTTTTTTTCGAGCATCGATAGCAGATGTCCTAATTGCATATACCTGAATATAGACTTGTGAAAGTCTTTGATACTCTGATGTGTATAAACGCCTCCATGCTGGGTATAAATTTCTTTATCGAAATCGAGAACGGTCAAATTGTAATCTTTGGAAGATGGCTTACACATACATCTATTTGCTTGTACCTGTAGGCTCCAAAGCAGGAAAATTTATCAATTTGGCATATACACAAAAAAACGTGGAGCCAGTCTGTCACTCGTTCCACAGAGTAAAGGCCTTCGCATTGCCCGGATTGTCGAAACGAGCAACGCTGAAAGCCCCACGCCGATGTAAATATATAGTTACCTCAAAAGATGGCATATAATGTTATGCCACTTTTGAGAACGTATAAATACACCACAAGGAGCGTTCCCGTTGCTTTGCTATTGACAATCCGTATGAGTTTGCGAAGTTCTTACTCTGTCAAAACCAAAGCGTACAGTTACGCCTTTTATATGTATATTTGTCTTCCCAACCTTAGCCCAAAGGGCTTTCAGCAGGTGCAACATTACAAAATTAATGTTTTTAGTTTAAATATTGCATAAGTATGAGATAAAAAAATGTAAGAAATTGGCGTGACATTCATTTAAAGCAGCAATGGAGGACAACTTTGCCGCCATTGTTCGGTTTTATACGGTTAAATGAAGGGTGTGGGCATTGGCTTGTTTTGTTGAATTGTTTTACCATGAGAATTTTATTCCTATGGGAACATAGAAGTCGAGTTTCCGCTGGCCGTCGGATTGCGGGTTGCTTGCTCCATTGAAATTGTATTTCAGCGATGGTTCGACATAAAGGTGTATGTTGCGGTAAACATTATATTCAAATCCTGCGCCTAAGGTAATGTAAAATCGTGTTGATGGTGATTTGGCATCGGGTAGCACAAGCATGTAAGGATTGTCGGTACGTGTGTGCGTGCCGACAGGTAGGTCAATTCCTATTTTGGCTGGAACATATATCGCCGAAGAATTGAAATCGAACAAATCATAGTTGCAGCCGAGAGATATGCCTATGAAGTGTGTTCTTAAATCACGTGTTGCGTTCAAGTCGTGTGCTTGATATTCTATGGTGCAATTTGTCAGCATTATGTTTAATCCGGAATTTATGCTTAGTCGGGTATTTATTTCACGTTCAAGTCCTATCACAAACGATAGTGGCATTCCGAATCGGTACTTGGCCTTGATTTCATCGTCCTGACTTCCTATACCGCCCGACCCCATGTTTAGCATCGTGGAGAAGCGATTATTAGCGTTTCCATAAGGAGAATAAGCTATCGTTATGCGCCATTTGTCGTTGTCATTTCGAGTGGCAATCTTTATGGTATTCTCGAAATGGTTTTCCATGTCGAAATTTTCAAATGGAGGTGCAATGATGGTGTCGGATTGCACGGTGGTGTCATTATTTACAGTATCTTGTATGGTAATGTCAGGCTTGTTTTCGATTGTATCATTGGCTGTGATGCCAGTATTGTAACTTGTAGAATCAATCATAGTAGGCATTTTGGGCTTGCCGTGGGCGACTATCGGCATTTTATGAGTTGAAGTGTCGGTGCTGTCGTTGGCTTCAGTTGATGTGGCAATTGCCTGTTTCTTAAAATTGGATGTTACTTCTTTATCGTTAAAGAAAACCGACAAAAATGCGACCAATAGAACAATCAGCACGAGGAGTCCGCGGAGGTGCTCGCGTATAAGTTTGCGTAATAAAACTTTTGCGTGGAATAGTTGTGATGTCGAAGTGCTTGGTGAGATACCTAAAATCTTGCTTATTTCTTTGTGCGATTTTTCCTCAAGAACCGATAGCCTGAATATAGTCTTGTATCCATCTGGGAGCCTGTTTATTATTGCGTAGAGTTCATCGCATGTCAGGATGTCGGTTATATCGGGAGTGTCGGCAATGTCGAAATTGTTGTCGATTGTGTCAAAAACGTCTAATTGTGATAAATATTGGATGGAAAGGTTCTTCATGATGGTTCCCATCCAATATTCAATTTTGTCAGAATCTTTGATGTCTGATATATGCGTAAATATGATGATGAACCCGTCGTGCAATATGTCTTGTGCTGCTTGGGCATCTGCAATGTATTTGCGAATGATGCTAATCATTCGTCCGGAGTACATTTTATACAGCTCTTCCATGGCTTTCTTGTCACCGGATTGGCAGTGCTTTATAAGTTCGGCCTTTGTCATATTGCAGTTTTAAGGGCGATGCATCAGTGTTTCGGACGTAGAATGCAAATGAATGAGGTTGTGACGTAATCCCTCAGATATGGAATTTTGGAGATGACGTTGTATAATTTTAATGGTCTGAACCCGAATTTTTGTTTGTAGTGAGGATTGATAAACCAGAACTCATTGTCGGCAATATCAAGGTCGCTTTGTTTGATAAGTCGGTAGAACCGGTTGATGGTGATTGAAGTGTTTCTAATGCACAAAAGTTCATTGATACAGTCATCGGTTTCTCGTCCCATTTTTAATAATCCTTTATAAGCAAACGTAGGAAGAATATGTATATATGGCAGATTTGCCAAAACCCTGTTACGGCAGATTTGTTGATGTCCGCCAAACGGCATTCTCCATGGTGGGAAGGCTAAGAACACTACGCCCTTTGGTTTAAGGTGTTCTGCGCAAAAATGCAACAGCATTGATTTTTGAAATACATGCTCAAATACGTCATGGCACAATATGACATCGAACCGTTTGCTTGATTGATAATTAAATACGTCCGAATTTATAAACGTCCCAGTGCAATGTTCTAATGCAAAAAATTCTGCCGCCTGCCGGATGCGGTTTGCTGAAATGTCGATTCCTGTCACGTTGCATCCCATCTTGGAAAAACATAGCAAATTACCACCCTCTCCACAGCCTATTTCTAATATTTCGGAATTTGCGTCAATATTGTGAAATTGCTTGATATATGGCAGGAAATATTCCTTAGTAGTGGCGGCAAGTTCCAAGAAATACCTTAATCTGTCGCTATGTCTTTTTTGCATATAATTGAATCTTTTCGTTTTATGGCGCAACCTTGCTTGCGCACATTAATAAATTCTTTTTAATGGTTTTCACTTATAAGAGTGTAAAAAGAGCCAAATGCTGTATGGGCATAAGAAAAATATTTATTTGGCGGTTAACTTTTCATGGAATAGGGGTGTCGGTGCGTCATAAAATAACAATGAATGAAGAATGCCATGATACAGAAACAATCAACATGGAGGCGGTTGTGTGTAGGAGGTGTATCAAAATTGCAAATACATTTACATTGTTGTATATCCGTCATGGTGTGACGGATATAAAATGGTTATTGCATAGGGGGAGATGCTGTTATGGGCGGGTGATGGTGATGTCGTAGCCCATCAGGCGAGCCGACACACGGAATGCTGTCGCGCTCTTGCGTGGCTTTCCGCTGAGGTAGTAATAGAACACGTGCTGGCGGTCGAACGAATCGATTGATACCTGCCTTGACTTGCCGGGCAGCAATTCGCAGGGAATGTGGATGGTGCGCTCGTGGAGCAGGGTGCCGTTGATGTCGGTATATTGCAGCGTAACTATTATGCCGGCGAGGGCGAATGGTGTGTTGTTTTGCACGAAAAAAGTTTCGTAATTGTCGGCGACACGCTTGTTGAAGCCACGTAGCGTGACGGCTTTTTCATCGAACGGTGGCAATTGCTGTGTGGCTGTCGGTGCGACTGTGTCGGCCTGCATGGCTGCGCTGTCGGTCACGAGAAATTCCACGCCGCGTGTGTCGGGAACGAGTGTGCGCGCAAATGCCGCCATGCACATCGTTGCGGTTATAATCGCTATGGAGGTAAGGCGTGCCGTCATAAGTATCTTATTTCATGGTGCATACTGTCGTTGTCGTCGCTGGCTGGATATATTTTCCTGAAGCCTACGGGCAACTCTTCCTTGTCGATATATGGCGAAACCGAGATGAAGCGAAACAGCCGAGGCAGGAAACGGGTGAGGTTGAAGCGCACACGCACCTTTAGGCTGCCTCGCTCGAATGTGAGTGAGGTGGCATCGTCGTGCAGTGTGGCCACGCATTCGCTCGGTCCGAGCAATTTCATGCCATCTTGCTGGCTGTAGAGCCACAGTTGGAATTTGTTGTTGTCGGCACTCTCGGCAATGTAACCTATGACAGTGCCGGGCAGCAGCGACATGTCTTCGCTGTCGAGCAGCACAATGCGGTATTTCAGCTTGCGTGAAAACTGCGGCGACGTGAATTGTTCCACCACGAGCGTCATCATCTCGTCGGGATACGACCACATGCCCTCGATGGGCTGCAATGGCGATGCGGCAAGCCGTTGGCGCGCTTCTTCGACCGTGTAACCCGGCAATACCATGGTTTGCATGGGTGGTGTGTCGCCATAATACTCGCCGTCGGCTGCCGCAGCCGGCATGGCAAGCATTACGGCCGACAATGCGATTATTAGCGTTTTGCGCATACGTGCCATGGCTGCGAGGGTGTTAATTGATTGAGAAGTGGTAGGCCAGGCCGAAGCTCAGTATTTCTTTCATCTGCCAGTCGCCCCAGTCCGATGTGGTGTCGGTGGAGTTGTCGAAGCGCAAGTGCAAGTAGAATTGCGTCGAGAGGTACTTGTTGATGGTGAAGTTGAAAGTGTTTTCCCAATCGCCTTGTACGTAGTGGTAGTTGGTGAACGTGTATATGCGCGAGGTCCAGTTGATTGACGGCGTAATGGCCCATGTGAGCTTTGCCTCGAAGTTGGAACCGACATCGCCCTTGACGTGGCGACCGGCATCGACACCCATTGTGGTGGGGTCAACGCGCGTGTTTTCGCGGCATATTTTCAAGTTATATGACAATGGCGAAATCGACAGGTCGAATGTGGCGTAGCCATTCTTGCTTTTTGTGCCGTATGTCATACCAAGACCGAGGTTCAATTCGCCCGGTGTGAGGAACGATGCGCTCAGGTCGTTGCTGTTGGCCACGTAATTGTTGAATATCTGCGTCTTGAATTGCATTGTTGCCGAGTAGTACCAGTTGCGGATAGCTTTGTAACCAAACTTGGTGTTGACTTGCAACAAGTCTTCGCTGATGCTGTAGTTTCGGACAGAGTCTTGCGGAGCCGAGCTGAGGCCGATTTTGTATTGTATGGTGTTTTCAAAAAGCAAGTTTGGGTGGGCGTTTTGGTTCAAAGCCACCTTCCACGAGAAATTGCCGAGAATGTTCAAGTTGTTGTTACCACCTTGGTACCAGTTGTCCGAGATGTAGGCTTGCGAGAATTGCAGCGACCCGTCAACGGTGTGCAGCCAGTTGCGCATTTTGATGACAGGCACTTCCAGGTCGTTGACGATTTCGGCGGCAAGCGGGTCGGTATCGGTCTTTTCGAGCTTTAGCTTGCGTGTCGATGGGTCGGCCTCGATTTCATACTGCTTTGGAGGTTTGGGCAGGTTGTCGAGGTTGTATGTGACAAGTTGGGGGTTGTCGAGCATCATGTTGTAGCGCATGCGGCGTTCGTCGTAATTGTTGCGGCATAGCTGGTCGATGAAGCGAGTGTCGTAGTTGAGGCCTTTCTTGTCGATGCCTATGCTGTCGGCATAGTAAGTGATGCCGTTGTTGAAATTTTCTTGCCGTTCAAACACGAGAGGCATGAACATCAGGCTGGGGCGAAGCTGTATTGAATCGAAATTAATGGTCGAGCTGTCGCCCAATGTCACAGTGAGAATTTTGATGACGGGTTTCTTTTTGCGCATGACTGCACGAATGCTGTCGGTGCGACGAATGCTGTCGGCACGATGTATGCTGTCGCGCTGTATGCTGTCGGCGCGCAGCAGGCTGTCCATGACGTGGCGGTAATTCTCGTCGATGAGTTCGCTGTCATCGTCGTCGGTTACTGTTTCTTCTTGTGGCACAATGGTTTTGTCTTCTTCAAAATCGCCCTGTTGCGCCATTGATAACAGCGCAAAACATGCCAAAATCGAGAATATTGCGGTCATTCGCAGGGTGTGGTGTTTCATAATCATGAACTGTAAGTGTGTGTCCTTTTTCTTCGCACTACAAAAGTATAAATAATAGTTAGAAATTGTTTTGTTTTTTTACAGAAATTGCATATCGCCCACCACAGTTCTGCCATTTAGGTGGGGGACCGGAATGCAGATTAGCACGATTTTGTAGAGGGTGTACGAGTCGTGCGTTTCTACGACGTGTGTAGATGTGAATTTTGATACCCTCTATAACAAATAAGTGTAATTTCCAATGAGGGCGGCTACCGCTCGCGTAGCCATGCTTCCCATTGCAGGCTGTCGCCGTTGAACACGTTGAGGTCGATGTCGCCAATGGCACCTGCCACATTGCCCCAGTGGCTGTATTGCAGTATTGTCCAATTGTATTCGGTAACCTCGCGTGGGTGCTTGAATGTGCATAGCCACAGGTCGAGGTGCGAGAAATGGTCGCCGATATAATTTCGGTATCCGTCTTTGTTGGTGTAAATCATCACTCGGCAACCGTGTGCTTCGAGGGCGGCCACCATCTCGCGCAGGTTGTGCACTACGGCGGCACGTTCGGCTTTGACATTACCCCAGTCTTCCACATCGATTACCAATGGCAAGTCGAGCATTTTCCCGGCCACGGCATCGAGGAAGTTGCGCGCTTGTGCCGTGCCGTTGCCGTTTTTGCGGAAGAAGTGGTATGCACCGACTTTCAGCCCGGCATGGCCGGCACTGTCGCAGTTGGCATGGAAACGGCTGTCGCGAAAGTCTGACCCTTCCGAAGCCTTGATGTAAACAAACGTGATGCTGTCGGCGGCCACTTGCCCGAAGTCGATGTCGCCATTGTGGCTCGACACGTCTATGCCGCTGATTGGGTATTCCCTTTTTAGCACCACGATTTGCGGCTTGTGGAGTCGTCGCGACACATATATCAGGCCCAATGCGAGCATCGTCAGGGCTAAAGCCGCACACGCCGCAGCAATGAGCATCTTACGCCGTCGGGCGGCCACTTTGCGGCTGGTTTTCCGCTTTTTGCGCGGCTTTGGGCTTTGGGTGCGGCTGGCTTGTGGCTTCTCGGCCGCTTCGGGTGAAAGAGTAGGCTGTTGCCCCGGTTCCTCGTTGTTGTGTTTTATGTTATCCTCCACTGATTTGCTTGTATGTGTCGTATCGGTAATGTTTGTAAATGTCGTGTATTGCGCGTGTGGTTACTTAAGTTGTTCGAGCCGGCGTGCGTCGCCCACAATCCACAGCACGTCGTGGGCGCAGAATGGTATTGCACCATCGGGCTTGAGGTATTCGCTGCCGCGTTCGATGGCAACAAGCAGAGCCGAGTAATCGTCGCGCAACCGGGCTGTTGCCGTCGTTTGCCCTATAAGTGGCGAGTTGTCGCCAATTTCAAAGTGCACGAGGTTGATTTCGCGGTCGTTGTTGCCGCTTTGCGTGGTTTCGCCCTTTTCGACTATTGGCAGCAAGGCTTGTATCTGGCTATCAGTGCCTACGATGCCTAATATGTCGCCAGGGAATATGCGCATGTCGGCAGTGGGGATGGGATAGCTGTTCTCGCCACGTTGTATGTACACCACGTTCACCCCATATTGGCGGCGAATGTCGGCGTTGCGCAACCGTTCGCCCACGAATGGGCAACCATATCCCACAGTGACTTGTGCCATGTGCAAGTCCGACACAAGCACTGCGTCGCGCCCGCTGCGCCGCAACTCACGCTCGTTGAGGTTTTTCATGAATTGTGCTTCAAGCTCGTGCATGTTGCGCTTAACCTTGTTGGAGAAGAACAGCACCACTACCACAAATACTATAACGCCGAGCGTGATTGCCAGCCATGGCGAGAATATGTGTCCGAGATACCCGATGAGCAGTGTCGAGGCGGCCAGCAGCCGAATGATAATGATGAGAATGAGCGGCAGCCGTGTTTTGGTGCCCTGTTGCGCCAGTTTCTCGCGTTCCGAGCGTTTCACGCCAGTCACGGCAAGGGCCAGCAGGAAAGGTGTCAAGACAACCAATGTGGCTGCCACGGCTATGATTTCGCCCCATTGCTGGCCCACAAACCCTTCGAGCCACGGCATGAGGTATAATTCCGACAGCATGATGATAGCAATGCTGATAACGGTGTAAAGCAATATGCGCCACAGGCTGCGCTTGACGATGTTGCGCCACAAGGTTTGTCCTTCGTCGAGTTGCGTTTCGGTGGTGCTGTATCGAACTATGAGGAATTGCAGCCGTTCGGGCAGGTGGCGTGAAACAATGTCGTAGGCTGGTTCGGCCATCTTTATGAAATAGGGCGTGCCGAAAGTGGTGAGCACCGACACGGCCACCACTATGGGGTAGATGCTCGCGTTGAGCACGCCGAGCGACATGCCCAATGATGCTATGATGAAAGCAAATTCTCCGATTTGGGTGAGGCTGAAACCTGTTTCCATCGAAGTCTTGAGGTCTTGCCCGGCAACGAGCGACCCGATGGTGCCAAACAATATCATGCCCACAACCACTACAACCGACAGCAGCAGAATGATGCCGGCATACTCGACAATGATGCCTGGGTCAACCATCATGCCCACCGATATGAAGAACACCGCCCCGAAAAGGTCTTTGACCGGAGTGACGACTTTCTCGATATGTTCGGCCTCGCAAGTGCCGGCAAGGATTGCCCCCATGAGGAATGCGCCGAGTGCCAGCGAGAAGCCCGAAGCCACCGAGAATATTGCCGCAAGCATGCAAAGCCCCATGGCGGTGACAAGCAGCAATTCATCGTTGATGAACTTGCGGAAGTAGTTGAAAAACGTGGGAATGACAAACACACCCACAGTGAACGTGATTACAAGGAAAAACACCAGCTTGAGTATGCTCATGAGCATCTCTTCGCCGGCGACGCTCTTGTTGATGGCGATTGACGACAGGATTACCATCATCACCACGGCAAAGAGGTCTTCGCAAACGAGCACGGCAAAGACGTGTGCCGTGAACTTGCGTTGGCGCATGTTCAGGTCGGTGAAAGCCTTGATGATAATGGTAGTGGACGACATCGACAGCATAGCACCGAGGAACAGGGCATCGATGAACGCGAAGCCCAGCAGGTGGCCCACAACCAACCCTATGCCCATCATGCAGATGACTATAATCAATGCCGTCACCACTGCCGACCCGCCCACATTGAGCAACTTCTTGAAGCTGAATTCGAGTCCGAGCGAGAACAGCAGCACTACGATGCCTATTTGCGCCCAAAAGTCGATATTGGCTTCGTTGACAATGGTGGGGAAGAAGTCGAAGTGCGGCCCCACCAAGAAGCCGGCAACGATGTAGCCCAATACGACTGGCTGCTTGAGTTTCTTGAAGATGATTGCAGCGACGGCACCCACCACGAGCAGCAGTGCTAAGTCGCCGATGAGGCTGTTGGTCTGGAACGTCGATTCTTGTTCGCCGCCATTGTCGGCGACTTCGGTGTGCTGTTCCTTGCTTGTTTCGGCATCAATGTTCACCATGCCCGTTATCGACGAGATGGCGGCATCTAATGCCAGCGTGCTATTGGTTGTTGTCATTTCGGTTTATATGTTTATGTCGCTTGCCAGCGTTATGGTGCGTACAGGCAAGATACGCTTGATTTCATTGAAAAGCGACGAATAATCTTTTTTACCTTTTGAAAATACCACCAATGAAATTGCCGACACGTGTTGCGTGTAGTCATATTTTATATAGCGGTCTTGTATGTTCACGTCGTTACGTTGCAGTATTTCGTCAATCGGCGAGAAAGTTTCGGCAATGCCGTCAATCACCACATTGATTACGCGCGCTTCGCCGCTGATGCTTTCGCGGTGGCGGTCATAGCGTTCGAGCGAAACGAGTGTGAATAGCACCAGTCCTGTGGCTATGAGTGAAACCACATACATCCCTGCGCCTATTGCAAGCCCTATTGCCGCCACCATCCATATCCCGGCGGCCGTGGTGAGGCCCCGCACCGACCCTTTCATGTGTATGATTGCGCCCGCGCCGAGGAAACCGATGCCCGTCAGCACTTGCGCCGCGATGCGCCCGGGGTCGCCGTTTTTCAGCCCGAGGTATTCCTGTGGAATGTATATGCTCAGCAGCATTGCCAATGTGGCGCCCATTGAGATGAGGGCAAATGTGCGGTCGCCGGCTATTTGCCCCTTACTCTTGCGCTCAAGGCCCACAATCGAACCTAACGCAAGGCTCAGTGCGAGCTTGAACACCGAGCCGATGACGGTAACGTCATTGGTCATGATGTCGGAATAGATTATTTTCCAGATTTCCATTTGCACTTTTCCCTTGTTTTTTATGCAAACTTACTAATAAATTGCTTACAATCGAATATTTTGAGCGAAGTAATTCCATTTGCTGCCGCAGCCCTTGAATTTAATAGATAAAGAGGAACTACAGTTATGCGGCATGCACAGCGGGGCGGCCCTCAGAGTGCTTTTTTATGGAAAGACTGTGATTTATTGATTGCATAGTGTTAAACTAATCGCGCCTTATGTGTGCAAAGGTTAAATAATATAAATTGAAAGAATTTTCTTACTGAATTATTATGTTACATAACATATAATGCTTACCTTTGCATCAGTTATTCATGGTATTAGTTTTAAGGCAAACTAAAGATGAATGTCGAGAGACAATCTCTTCTGGTTTTAGGTTTATGTTAATGGTATTAGAAGGTTATTTTAAAGCGATCCTGGGCAGTGATGCCAAGGATTTATTTTTTATATACCCACGAAAAGTGCAGTGTGCGGAAATTATGAGACATTGCAAATGGTGCGGAAAACCACATGACAACTGGTCGGATTATTGCAGCGAAAAGTGCCTCGAA
>CALUMJ010000066.1 GCA_944321715.1 uncultured Muribaculaceae bacterium
GACTTGAACCCGCACAGCCGCAATGGCCAAAGGATTTTAAGTCCTTCGTGTCTACCATTCCACCATCCGAGCAGCTTGTTATGCGCCCGTTGCCGAGGCAATCGGTGTAAAAGCGGTGCAAAGATAATCATTCTCGCTGTTTCTTGCAAGTTTTTAACCCGATTTGCGTTAACAATTGCCAGTAGCAAAATTGGCATAATCAAAAAACTTTTTTTTAGCCTGTTCGGTTTTCGCGACGATTGGCATGTCCTCTGGTTGTGTCGTCATTTCGGCGTACCTTTTTACCAAAGTCGCAACCAAACTGCTCGGCAATAGAATAAAATCGTTTTGAAAGCAAATGACAGGTTTAGGTTTATGAAGCGGCTCCGAGGGTGAATCAATGCAATGGTTGCTGATGTAGGTTGTGTCGGTTATTGCTGAAGAATACACAATTTTAACAATGAGGCGCATTGCTATGTCGCCAACTATTATTATTTTTGTAAATAATAACGGCGATTGCGACTGTCAAATGCCAAAGTGAGAGCCTGCAGGCAGCGGGTAAACCGATGTGCTGCAGAAGCCGCGCCTCACGGATGACGTTTTCGTTAATATATGCTGCCCGGCAGTAGCGTGATGGAAACGTATTTATGTGGTTGCAGAATGCCATTGTCGTGGAGGGTAACGATACTTTCCAGGCTTTTAGAGAAATATATATAATACGGTGGGTTTCTTGGCCGATGCCGAGGGTTTCCGCTGTCGCCATGAAGTGTAGCCGTTCAGCCCCGTCGGTGGGTAAGATGCCCGAGAGATGTAGAATAAATGTCGTGTTTAATATAGATGATTATTGGTTTTTTTAATTTAAACTTTTATGAGTACAAAAAAATTTTTACGGTTAGTTATGGTATTTATTACCATCGTAGTAACTGCCAGTGGTGCGGCTATGGCTCAGACCGTGGCTGTGAAGCAGGATACCAATGGAAAATGGGGCTTTGCCTACATTGACAGTAGAGGGAACATGGGTAAATGGGTCGGAAAGGCCGAGTTCACCGCTATCGAGCCCTACGTAGATGGATATTACTTGGCGCAGAAAGATGGCAAGTGGGGGCTGTATAAATCTGATGGGAAAAAAGCATTAGACTGCAAGTATGACCACGATATGATTTCGGCGCTGAGCTACATTTTCGCACAAGAGGCTGGAAAACCTGACAAATGGGCTGCATGGGACAAACTCGCTTCAGATAATACTTCGTTCAAAAATGTGTCGATAACCACGGTTGCCGACAGTATATTCATTGTAAGAGGCGAAATTGGTTCAACTTATGTAACTCGACGCGTGCAAAATGATTTTATTGAAGCCTTCGGGTCTGGCGCCAAAAGCATTTTGCAGATGCGGGAGGGAGGGGATGTTAAATTCCTGCTCACAAAAAATGGCGTTGCTATCTTTAATATAGGAATTGTAAAGAATTTGTTTGGGGATATTTACGGATGCTCTACGACTCAAGGGGTAGATATTTACAATCTTTCGACTGGAGAATATTTAGCATCTGCTAATAGCAGCATTTTTCAAAAACCAATGCCTACCAATTCTACTCTTTTGCCAATCCCGATGCCTAGCTACAGTAATATGTATATGTATATATCGAATACTGGAAAAATATATCGCGACTCGGTTCCTGGCTATTTTGACGATTCAAGGATAATCGCGGATGGCAAAGGTAAATATGGCATTGCGAATAGTAATGGCGAAATCATACTCCCAGTAGAATATGAAGCAATCTCTCGCGGAGGAGAGCGCCGCTTAGAAAGAGATGGGAGTGACGGCGGTTATTATTATTATGTCTGCAAAGGTGGCCTGTGGGGAATTGTAGCATCGGTTGACAAAAAATACACAATGATTGCAGAATGTATATACCCCTACAACGAGGCAGGCGGCAATAAACAGTGTCCATTCGCATACCTGAGATACCATAAAGACAAGACAAATTATGGAGCTTGCTTTGTCGTGATGTCCACTGGCAAAGCCGGCGTTCTCGACAACTTTGGCAAGGAGGTTGTTCAATGCCAGTATGACGGCGCTGAATATTCCGAATATCCTCATTTTGCGTATGTATATGATAATGGCAAAACTATCGCCTACAATCTCGAAGATGGGAGCATAATGACGCGCAAGTATTCGGGCTATACGCGGATATCTGGGGCATTGGACTACCTCCTTGTGGAGCAAAACGGCAAGTATGGCATAGTGGATAGCAAGGACAATGTGTTGGTGCCTATAAAATACTCGAGAATCACCGAAGCGGTGACATCGGACAATGGGCACCTCAACGACGGCTTCCATGTGTGGGATGCCAATGGGCATATAGGAGTGGTAAAGGTTATCAACGGCAAGGGCAAGGAAATTGTGCCTTGTGGGCGTTACGACAGCATCTGGGGCTATGAGTCTTATGGCGTTATTGTGGTGAAAAATGGCAAGCAGGGCTGTATCAAGGAAAACGGAGCAGTATTTTGCAAGACGGTTTACGACGGCCATATCAACGGCACGAAACGGGTTGGATTTGTTAAAAATTCAGCGTCATCCAACGATGTAACTGTGGATATATATGATTACAATGGCAAATACCTCACCACGGCAACATCGGGTAGTGACAGCTGGAGTATCCGCTACTTCGTTCAAAAATATCTGCTATAACAAGCAATGACTTGCAAAGATGCGATTTTATAAAATGTGGTAATTAATGAGCGTGGAACTGGTTTCATTTGGCACCCAGTTCCACGCTTTTGTTTGTCATAGCCGGTTGATTTCATCTTGGTTTGAACGAGTTTTGTGCTTCTGTGCCGCACGTCGCTTGGTGCTGAAATTGAATTTAAGCGTGGCATAGAATGTACGGCCCAGCTGAATGCCGTTGGTGCTGACTTCTTGCGATAGCCCTGGATAAGAGTAGCTGACGTGCCTGTGGCGTAGCATGTTGAATATATCGTCGATGCCGAGGCTGAGCATGCAGCGGCCCTTGGCGAAGGTGTAATCCACGTTTACATTGACTTCGGCTATGTGCTTGTGCCATGTTTGGTACACATCTTTGTATGGCGGAGAATACAGAACCCGAAGTTGCGCGCCTATATTGTCGGAAAAATAGAAGTAATTATCGACCGAGAGGTCCATTGTGAAAGTCTTGCGCCGCATCTCGTTGCTTCCCTGCGAGTCAATTAAGCCCATGTTGAGCAGGATTGAGCCGTTCCATATTTTGAAGCCGTATGGAATGTAGGTGTTTATGTAATACCATCTGTAACCTGCCAGGTTGGTGGTGGTGAGGACGGTATATTCTCCGTTGGTGTAGGTGTAGTCGCGTATGCGGTTGTCGGTGAAATTGGCTCGCAGCGACATGTAATATTTGTCTTTAAGCACGTAGGTCAGTTCTACCACATTCGAGATTTCGGGTTTCAGGTCGGGATTGCCTGTGCGGTAAGATAGGTCGGTGAGATATAGCGTAAACGGGTTAAGTAGCCTGTAGGTCGGCCGGTATATACGCATTCCATAGTATGCCATGAAGCCGTGTGTGCTGTTGGGCTTGTAATACACAAATGCGCTTGGGAACACCCGCATATCGGTAGTGGCATTAGTTTCGTTGCGCACGTATGAAGTGCCTTTGCGCCGGGTGTATTCTGCCCGAAGTCCGGCATTGCCGCTGAACTTGTTTTTGTCGAAATTCACATTGGCGTAAGCTGCATAAAGGTTTTCGGTGAAGCGGAAACGGTCGGTGAACCGTTCGTCTTCGACCGGCTGTTCATCTTCCTGCCATGTGAGCAATTTGTAATTGTAGCTGTTTTTCACTCGTGAGAATTTAATGCCGGCGGCAAGTTTCCACACCTTGTTGGCAAATGGCTTTTCATAGTCGAGTTGTGCCGAATAAATTTGCGCATCTTCGTCTTGTGTTTCACGTTTTTCAAGTGTCGAGCCATCGCTGTAGGCATTGCTATAATCGTTGGTCGAATTATCGTATGGCGCATTGTTGGAATAGTCGGCAATGAATTTGAGTGTCTGTCCGAGCGTGTCGATTTGCCATGTGTAATTGAGAGTGAATTGGTTGCTAAACGGTTTGTTGTCTTTCTGTGAGGTGGCATCTATTTGTCGAGCTAACAGATTGCCGTTGTAAACCGTTGCTGTAGAGCTGCCGGAGCTGTGTTGCTCGTTTCGTCCGCCATTGTATTCGATTCCTATATAATGTTGCCGGTTGATGTCGTAGTCAAGTCCGATGCGGAAAACGTGGCTATTGTTGTGGTCGGCTGAATGTTCCACGTTGTAATTGGTCTGTGTGCCATCGTTGTAGAAATCGTTCTGGCTGCGTTCCCACACGTTGCGGCGGCTTGAGAATGAATAGTTGCCATAAAGTGTGACTTTCCCAAGGTTGTAGGCAATGCCGGCCGATGGGTTGTAGGTGGTGCGTCGGGCAAAAGAATACCCCATCGAGGCATATCCAGTCACTCCCATGTCGTGCTTGCGTGTGGTGGTGATTTTGATAATGCCGCCAGTGCCCTCGGCATCGTGTGCGCTCGTGGGGTTTTGCATGATTTCGATTTCTTGCAGGTCGCTGCCTTGGATTGATTTCAAGTATGCCATTAGTTGGTCACCATCGAGCCTTATGGTTCGGTCGTTGACAATCACGGTGTTCACGCTGTTCCCGTTGATTGAGATGCCGCCGTTGTTATCGACATATACCCCTGGCGACATGTTGAGTATGCGGTCGAGCGTCTTGTTTTGCAAGTGCCGTATGCCCTCCACTGAAACTATCATGCCTGTGGCCACACGCTTCACAGCTGGGCGTGTCGCCGTTACTGTCACTTCGCCGAGCGTGGTTGCGTCTGCTGCCAATGTTATTGTGCCGAGGTCGGTGTCGGCGTGGATGGTCACGTCGATGCACTTTGTTTCATATCCTATGCAGGAAATGCGAGCCGAGTATTCATGCGCATTGAGTGCCACGGCAAATCTGCCTGTGGAGTCGGTGACTGCGCCTGTGACTATTTTCTCGTTTTCAGTGTTAATTATGGCCACAGTCGCATATTCAACTGGTTTGCCATTTTCATCGGTCACGGTGCCATTGAGCCGGTATGCGCTTGTAGTGTAGGCGCATAGCATGCACAACGACAATAAAATTATCGTTTTCATTTTTGTATCGTATTTGCTAATGTTTATTACTTGTCAGATACCTCCATCAATGCGCCATATCCTCAGTGGATTGTCGTTGCGCAGGGCTATGACTATGGTATTGTGTTGGTTGTGTGGCGATATGACTTCCAACACCACATATACTCCGGCATAACCCTCCGAGTGTATTGTTTCCTTGGCTCCTATTAGCTTGTAGCCTTTCCATGTGTCGGCAAGTTGGTCGGTGTCATACAGTATCAATGCCTCGCTGGCTGTTGATGTGTTTTGTCCGAATATGGAAGTTAGTATCCGAGTTGCGGCTTCCGTGGGTGTTTCGTGCTGCAACATTGTCAACCTGTCGGGTTGTACTTCTATGTCCGACCTTAAATCTATCCATTCATGCTGCGTTGTAGGTATCTTGATTGTTTGGGCCATTGCAGTGTCGTGGTTATAATCGATGAAGCGGCTTTCAAGCACAATCTGTTTCTTGCCGTCATCGATTATGCAGTAGCGCATTTGCAACAATCTGTTAGTTGGTATGTCAAACACATACTCACGTTCGTTGTCAAATTGGGTGAGGTAATTGTGTTGCTTAAGGATTGGATTTGGGCTTTCTTTCTGAACCGACCTCACGGTGAGTGTCAGCAATGAGTCGGAGCGAGCAATGTCGTAGTGGTTGCCCGATTGCTTAGCCATGGTCATCTCGTAGTCCATGAGTTGACCGATATTTACTAATACATTGAAAATCCCTATTATGTTTTCATCGTATGGACTGATGTATGCTTTTGCCACGTCGTCTTGCCATTGGTATTGTGCCATTCCGTCGCACACTACGTGATGATTTCCCTTGCTGATGCACCACAGACAGTGGTCGCCCGAATGGGTTACAGCCAATGTGTGTTCCACGAATGGCGCATCTATGTCGATGAAGTTGAAATTGTCCTGAGGACGGGTGCGCACCATTATGGTTGCCGAAAAATTCTTTACTTCCGACATTGCCAATGAAGCGTTGCCGAATGCTTGCGTGGCAGCCTGTGCCGTGTTCGACAAGTCGTAATAACGAACAGCAACTCCTGCAAATAAGGCGGCTATGATTGCCAATGCGGCATACGACAGGTAGCGCATTGGGCGAGAAATACGCCGTTTGCTGCAAGGCTTTTCGAAGGTAAAATGAGGAATTTCCAGTTTTGCCTTTGGAGTAATGAAATTTACCACGGTGCAGCATTCGGCGTAGTAGTTACGACAATTGTCGCATTCCGAAATATGCTTCCATAGGTCATTCCCGATATGCTCGAAATCAAACATTTCAGCAATTCTATTTCTAAATTCTTCGCAAGTCATAACTTATTGTTGTTTAATGTTTTTCTTATTTTCTCTATGCCATAGCGAAACCGCGATTTGACTGTAGCGACAGGTGTGCCGACAATTTCGGCAATTTCGGCGAAACTCTTGTTGCCGATTGTGTGCAACATTATCACATCTCGTTGTTCGGCTGGTATTTGTTGCAATGTTGCGGTTATTGTATTGTATTCTTGCATGAAATCATCGTTATTGTAGTCATCATCAATGATGTTGTTGTCTAAAGGAACAAATGTTGCATTGTGAGCGCTACGAAATATTGAAACGCAAGCGTTCAACAAACTTTGGTACAGGTAGCTTTTTAGGTCTTTTATGTCATCCCTATCGGGATTGTTTAACACTTTGATGAATAAGTCTTGTACCAAATCGGCGGCACGGTCGGTGTCACCAATCTTGTAACAGGCCAATCGGAACAAATTGTTTTGCTCCATTCTGAAAATCTCGGTTATTTTATCAGCGTCGTGGTGCTTCATTGCAGCATTTTTGTATTATAGACGCAAAACATGTAGAAAAGATTTAATGAGAATGTGTGAAATTTTTCAATTTGCGTGAGAATGTTACCTTTTGTTCCAAAGTGATTTAAACTTATTTCTTTCTCTTAGAATCGTATCAAAATGTTAAAGCACAGCTTCGAATTATTCCTTATGTTATAGGAGCCAAGCTCATTTGGTTCAAAACGCAATAGATTATAGAACAAAGAGGTTGTTAATTAAATTTAACACGAGCGGAGGGTAAAATGCTCTTTAAAAATGTACATTTGTATGCACTTTGATGCGGTGCTATTGTGCGAGCCGGACAGGGTGGCATTTAGACTATTATTGTGTATATGGAATGCAATGCAAATACATTACAATCGGGAGCATGCTTGAGGGGTGCTGAACACACCTATCGTATAGCCAAGGTACTTGGGCAAGGAACGTTCGGTATTACATATTTGGCATACGTGAGCATTGAAGGTCGGCTTGGCGCGGTCGAAATGCCTGTTGCTGTCAAGGAATTCTTCATGCGAGATTTTAATGAACGTGCAAGAAATGATGTTGTGACAGGGAGTGGTGGCGGCACATTTGAAAAATATCGGAAAAAATTCCTGCATGAGGCTCACAATTTGAGCAGGTTGTCGCACCCTGGTATAGTGAAAGTGATTGAAGCATTTGAGGGCAACAATACGTGTTATTATTCAATGGAGTATTGCGGTGGAGGAAGCCTCGAAGCCCTTGTGAATGGTCACGGTATTTCTGAATGTGAAGCTCGGAAATATTTCAAGCAAATTGCTGATGCATTGTCGTTCATGCACCAGCATGGAATGCTGCACCTCGACCTGAAACCAAATAATATAATGTTGCGCAGCACAGGTGAGGCCGTGCTGATTGATTTCGGCTTGTCGAAGCAATTCAGTGACGACGGCATTCCCGAAACGAGTACCTCTATTGGTTTCGGAACACCAGGTTATGCCCCTATTGAGCAAGTCAATTACAGCATGACGAGCTATGGTAAAATCCCTGTCACAATTGATATTTATGCATTAGGTGCTACACTATACAAGATGTTGACAGGTGCAAAACCGCCATTGGCATCGGAAGTGTTGCGTGAGTTCCCAGCGCAGGTGTTGTTGAGTCATGGCGTTAGCGAAGGGATTGTCAGCTGTATTCGACGTGCTATGCAGTCGATACCCGAAGACCGTTACCAATCGGTCGATGATTTCCTTGCTGCGGTAGAGGCAGTGCCTGTGCCAGCTTCCATTGATAATGTAGTTGTGATAGGTTTTGATGAAAATGACGATAACGAAGTAAAGGAAAGTGTTGGAAAAAACAAGAGTAAGCGCACTCTTGCAATTTCGTTGATTTCCGCATTAACATTAGCCGTGGTTGGTGTTACTGTTGGGTTGTCGCTCAATGGTGGCGATTCCGCCGACGGAGCTATGGTAGAGCATGAGATTTTGCCTATCGACTCATTGGTGCAGCTGCAACAAGATACTGCAAACGATGTGAATGCCGTTCATGAATTGCCTGTTGCGGAACAAGGTGGTTCGGAAGAACCATCTGGGCAGTCTGTTCCTGAAGCCGTCGAACCAACCGGTGACGAGCTTTTTATGCAGGCTATGCACAAGGGCGACATATCGACGTTGCTCAAATTGGGCAAGCGAGGCTACGTCAAGGCATATATGCCGATTGCCGAATATTATTACAATAAAGATACAGCGGCTGATGACGCAAAGGCCGATTTCTGGTGCCAAAAAGCCAAAAAGGCTGGTGTCGCCGATGCCGACAAATTAATCCACAAATTAGAAATAAGAGGGTATTATGATTAAGAAATTGTTACTATTGGTTCACGCAATGGCTTTATGCTTGGCGGCTGTGGCTGATGACTATTCGCTGCAGACCCGAGCCGAGCATGGCGATGCTGCTGCGCAGTATGATTTGGGTTGGTATTACGAGAAAAGTTTATCTTCGCCCGATGTGGAGAAAGCATGGTATTGGTGGAGCAAGTCGGCAAACAATGGAAGTTTAGATGCCAACCATTTATTGGGGCATGTTTATAGGGTCGGCTTTCTGCAATATAATAAGAACGTTGAAAATGGCGAAACTACCGTGGTTAAACATAATATCCCAGCATTACCTGCTGGTGGAGACATAAGCATGGCAATCTACTACTATAAGCGGTGTGCTATGTCCGATGCGTTCGGTGATGCCCAATACTGGTTAGGTAAGTGGTATTACGAGGGCAAAGTGGTGACACGCGATTACGTTCAAGCATTCCGCTATATCAGCCGTGCTGCGGCAAACGATGGACTTGACAAAGATATGCGTATCGAAATGATGCGGAAATTGGCAATGTGCTATCGCAATGGTCAAGGCACCGAGGTCGATGCAGCGATGGCCGATAAGTGGATTAAAGAGGCCGATTTGCTTAAAAATGGATGTTATGCGTTGCTCTACGACGAGCTTGGTATGCCGTATGAGCCGAATGATATATTTGAGATTTTTTTTGTGCATAAAAAATCAGACGAAGGTCATGAAAAGGTCAAACAGTTTGGTGTGTGGGTGGACAGTGATGGAAGTGGACGGTTTAAATTAGATTGTTCATTAGTAGGAGAGGTGCTTGTGCTTGATGGATTAGTGGGTTATGAGCGAATTGAATTTAAATTTGAACCGGGAGTTAAACTATATTTAAAAAGAAAAGAATGATGAGGCGAGTTGTTTTTTTGATATTGCTAATGCCGGTTTGTTTTGGTGCTGTGGCACAGGATAATGGAAGTATTCTTGGAAGAATCGGAAAAGCCCGAGAAATGTATGTTGCTGCAAATTCAGGCAATGCTGCCGCGCAAGCCGAGGCAGGGTGGGCTATGTACAACCAGCAGAAATGGGATGAGGCTTTCGCATGGTTTCAAAAGTCGGCTTCGCAAGGTAATGCCAGTGGATTGTATGGTCTTGCGCAGTGTTATAGCGAAGGTTATAGTGTGGCTGCAGACGCAAATAAGGCAATAGAATTGCTGGAAGCTGCTGCAAATAAAGGGCTTCCAGCTGCTCAATTTTATATGGCTGGTGCGTATCTTGGTGGTATAAATGTAAGTGGCGTGCATATTGAGAAAGACTCTGTCCGTGGTGTCGAGTGGCTTTCGGCTGCGGCTGCTGGAAACATGGCTGAGGCTCAAAAGCTCTTGGGCGATTTTTATTTAACTGGCGATGTTGTGCTGCAGAGTTATACCGATGCGGTCGGCTGGTATAGAAAAGCGGCCGACAATGGTTATGCTCCGGCATTTACGTCTTTAGGGGCTTGCTATTTGGTTGGCAAAGGAGCGGCTGAAGATTTCAACCAAGCATTGTACTGGTTCCGCAAAGCGGCCGGTGCTGGTGAAGATGTCAATTTGCAGATGGGCAAATGCTACTATTACCTCGGACAGCGAGGAAAGGCAATCTCTTATTTTGAGAAAGCAAGTGTTAAGGGTGATGTTGAAGCGATAAGGTTTGTTGGTTCTTGTTATGCCAGTGGAGGTTTGGACTTGGAACAAGATTTGTCCAAGGCTTATTCGTATTGGCGCAAAGCTGCCGACAAAGGCGAATACGTGGCTTGTGTATATGCTGGCATGTGTTGTTATCAAGGCATAGGAGTGACTGTTAATTATAACGATGCGGTTTCCTTGCTTTTGAAGTCATTTGATTTGGTTTCAACCCCGGTGGACAATGTTGAAGCAGATTATTACCGTTTTCTTGTTGGCATATCGTCTAAGGTTTTGTCGAGTTGTTACCGATATGGACGAGGTGTAACACCAGACAAAGAGGCTGAGGAGTATTATTTGGAGTTTGCGAAGAAATATGGTGTTGATGATGTGGCAGTTTCCCAGTTGGTCAAAGATATGACCGAGAATTATCAAAGCGAAATGCGATAGCTGTCGCTTTCAATGAGAAAAGCCGCTGCCGATGCTCGATACTATACGGTAGCGGCTTTTTTGCGTATGGTTGCGGCAAGCTAATTTCATGTTGGGAATATATGTGTGTTAAACAATGTTACTGGTTTGTGGTGCTTTTCGGGGGGATTTGCTGGAATGTATGTTATGGGGCATATTTTGGGTGGAAAAAATGTGCGGGCTACTGGGTTGGGGCACAGGGTGTTGGTGAAACGGTGTGAAAATTTTTTGAAAAAAGTTGTCGGAAAATTTGGTTCGTAGCGATTTTTGGTAGTACCTT
>CALUMJ010000067.1 GCA_944321715.1 uncultured Muribaculaceae bacterium
ATTGCTTGTGGATTACACAACTTCAGAATCACGCACAAAATGAGTCATATAATAAATTAATCTATATAAAGTCTAATGATTAAACGAATTACGTTATCCCCTTTCATCACAAAGGAACTCGGTGATTTTTTAATCTCAAGCATTAAACTTAAATATCCCGAATGGAATGTGACGATTGACAAATCACGTGTGATAGAATTTTAACACCAACTCTAATAAAAATTTATATCTATGAAAAAGATTTTGTTGTTTTTACTGATAACTGTACCTGTTATTGCCTTTTCTCAGAATGTTACTATCTATTTAGTAGATAGGGATGATTTTGATTTCTCCGACGTTCAGATTACAGTAAAATCCCAAAAAGAAGCCGAAACCGATTTCAAAACATTAGTCCTTGTGTACGATAGTTATCGAAAGGAAGTTATTGGAGGTTGGGGAAGTTATGAGAACATGAAACCCACAAACGAAGAATTAAAGAAAATCGTGAATGATGCAATATTAGATATGTACAACGGAAAGCAACAAATACGTTATTCCGAAAGACACAATAGCTCTGCAACAAGTCCATTTGACGGCATATTAGGGCTGCGCTGGAGCATGAAAATCGAATCGGCTGTCAATCAGTTACAAAAAATGGGGCTAAGCCCATGGCAACAAAATGGTGACAATACCATTATTTGTATACATAGAACCTCATGGGAAGGAATATTATATGATGCTGTGTGGTTAGATTATCTAACTTCCAACAAGCAAAACAAATATTTGTATTGTATCAGTTTCATGAAACTTTTTGATGATGCTCGTTCCGCAAAATCCACTCGTGAAAGTATAGCAAACGACTTAAAGCTAAAATACGGAGAAGAATCTGTGAAAGAGGAGATTGACGATAACGGGTTCAAACGTTACTCAGTCTGGGAGGAAATCGGGTGGGAAGTAAGTGCCTCACGAATCCAATTGTTTATAAATAAATTGCCAGATTCAGGTGGATACGCAGTAAGCCTGATTTATAGCGGATTAGGTGAAGCATCTAAAATGGTAATAAAAGACAACGATTATTAGCGAGGATAAACTTAAATCGGTCATTAGCGTCCAAAACGCTCTACATCTTATAAGATGCAACTGTAACCGATACAAGAATAATTAACAAAGAATATTAAAAACCAAATAGTGAATATATGAAAAAAAAGATTTTTATTGCAGCTTGTTTCATTTGCTATATAGCAGCATCAGTAGCTATATATTATGCCGTGGATAACCATATTGATAAAAAAGTTGTCAGACTGCATAATGCAGCGATTGCCAATCTTAGATCATTCTTTGAAGATAAACCGATGTATGTAGATTTACTGTATGGTCCTTATGGATGTGATTATACAGAAGTTCCGATTCCCAGTCCCCAAGAACCTACTTACAACGATGTTCAATTCTATATTAGATTAATTGATTCAACGTTGACCTATAGCGAGGCGACAAATATAGTCAGACAAAATATGAAAGATAAATGGGAAAAGCAATATGGAAATTATCGAAAGTTGTATGAATTAGACATTGCCCCTTCAGAGGAGGACAAATACGGCCGCTCGGGATGGGCTTTGAAGATAATAAATATACACCGTGGGGAATTTCTTAATGATTACATTGAAACTTTTTTAGTATATCCTAAACAAGTCGCTTATAAAAAGATTGCACCGTTACTCTACGGTGGCGTTCCATCTGTTGAAACCGCAATACAAGAAGCGTTTGATTTCACCACAAAAAATGAAAAATCAAATTTACAGTTCTATTATGAAAAGGGTAGCACGTATAATTTAATTTCAAAGATGGAATCTGTGGTCAACAATGAATACTTCCATTTAATCGAAGACCCAGAAAATACGCATTTTTACAGTTCCCTTGATGATTTTTTTGGATATAAACACCCTTCCTCTTTTGAATATGGGGGAATGCATAACGGCTACTATGAAGTGGTTTACTATAGAACACAACCCATAACTTATTCTATAGAACGTGTCGAGGATGATGTAGTACAAGCAGACAAATACCGTTTAGCTGCAATATATATCGGACTGCTGACACTCATCATGTTAGTGATAGTTATCTTTATAGTAAAGAAAAAATGAAGAAGCTAATAAGTATTCTTGCGCATTTGATTGCTTGCCCATTGCTGTGCTTTTCCCAACGCTATAGCCAAGAACGTATCTATGATATAGTTAGAGCAGCCGATGGTGATGAGGTATTGGAGTCCTTGAAATTAGGCATACCCTTACTGGCCGTGGGATTCTTAATCGCTTATTTTTCGATGTGGAGGAAACCCGATAAAGAAACGCAAAACAGTAGTGGCACTGCAATTGGATGCATAGGGCTGATAATTATGGCAGTCGGTTTTTTCATGTTGATACCCTTGTGAACATGGGTTGAAGCCATTGGAATGACACTCGTAAGTGTCGCATTTGGCTTAGCTATAATATTTGCCATTATATATTTTATATACAATTCATTTAAAAAGAAATAAAAATGCTTCACACTTAGAGGAAGTTATAAGATGGTCAACTAATTAATACACAAATTACAATAAATCTGGCATAGGAGATGATTATAATCCATCATTTCCTATGCTATTTATCTTTATAGAAACATATATTGAACATTCACATAATTATTGGATTTAAACTAACATACATTTGCCTCAGCCGCAAACACACTCTTGAACTCAACACCACAAGACATCACCTTTTTGACACCACAACGTAATCTGTATCAAGTTGTATATGTAGGTAATTTTTCTTAATTACATATATTTCGGCGGCGACGGTACAAAAAATCCATGAACCTGCTCACGCAGCCTCATGGACAAAGTGGTAAGTCGTAGTGTATAGAGTTATTTACTGATTTAAGATATTTATGAAACCAAAATCCTAATTGTATGCGTGTTTTTATGAAAGTCTTTTTATTACCATGTAACCAGCAACAATTTGCAGCAACATGCCGGGCAAGCCGATTGTGAGGTCTTGCACTGCTGCTGCCAGCGATGCAGTCATACCCCACTCGATGAGCGAACCAACAAGCTGGTAAGCGACAACAACTGCTGCAACGGTGAGAATGCCGAAGTATTGCTTGAACACCTTGGTGGCGGCAACTGCGGCAGCGACAATCAACACCGACTTGATGAGAATAATCGGCAACATGGCCGCTCCGGGCATACCGAAAAGCAAGTTGTTGACAAGCGGCGATGCAACAGCCGTGAGCAAGCCCACTTTCCAGCCATACTTATAAGCGGCAACCAGCGTGAAGAAGTAAATCGGCAACCATGTGAGCCCGCCTTGTGGCATCAAGTGGCACAACTGTGGCAACACGATGTTACCAATTACAAACAAGGTTGCAAACAAGTAAGTCTTAACTTCCTTGTATCCAAGCGAGTAAAGTCTGATACTTTGTGTTGTAGTCATCATAATTGTTATATTTTTATGTTACTTATTACTCCCATTTCGATTTGCCATTTTTGCAACGAAATCCTCAATCAGCGGCAGAGCCTCTTCGGCAGTCTTGGCCTGCGACGTCAATTTCTCAACCGGGCATATATCATCGCCAGTGCGGTTGATTATGTTGTCGGCAAGCGTGCCGTAACTCGTTTCCACACCAGCTTGTTGCAACAATTCAAGTGCCGGGCGGCTAAGAACGTCGGTGTGCAACCGTGCCACACCTCCAAGCACCATCAGAGCCGCAGCCCCCCGCCCGACTACTTTATCGGCAATCGTCGCACCATCGAGTGTAGCAGGGTCGTTTTTCAGCAGCTCAAACAAATCGATAACGCCACGCCTATGGCAACGCACTATGCTACTGCCGTCCTTTTTAAGTATAACGCACGAAAGAGCTTCATCGTGTAGAATTTTTATTAAATAACCTAAATCCATAAAGGAATTATTTTTCGTTTGCAAAATTACATTCTTTGCGACAAATTGGTTTATCTAAATTACTTTTTTTGCTACCATTATTACAGTTGCTCATCAATGGCTCGCACCACCCGGTGTTACTTGCCTTTCGGCCGTATGTCGAATGTTGTGAATACCATCGACAATGTATCGATGGTGAGCATGCGGTCGGTCAGCGGTCGGCCTATCCCCAAAAGCACTTTCAGCACCTCGGTGGCCTGTATCGACCCCACAACGCCAGCCACTGCACCAAGCACCCCATATTGGCTTGCCGGAGGGGCATCACTTGGGGGCGGCGTGAACACATCGCGCAACGTGGCACTGCCCTGAATGATAGTCATCACATTGCCGACAAACTCGTTGATGGCACCATGCACAAGCGGAATACCTGCAACGACGCATATATCGTTGATAACAAACTTAGATGCAGCATTGTCGGTGCAGTCAACTACCACATCGCATCCATCGAGCAGATGGGCGGCATTCTCGCTGCAAAACTTAGTGCGATGCGCCGTCACTTCCACATTAGGGTTAATCAAATTAATTTTTTCCCGTGCCGACACCACTTTTGGGCGATGCAGGTCACTCGTGCAGTGCAGCACTTGCCGTTGAAGATTGGAAATATCCACCTCATCATCATCGACAATCGACAAATGCCCTACCCCGGCAGCCGCAAGATACAGCAAGACTGGCGACCCTAATCCACCAGCACCGACCACCAGCACATGCGACTGCGACAGCCGCACCTGCCCTTCACGGCCCACTTGTGGCAGCATGATGTGCCGTTTATACCTGTCAGCAAAGTCGTCCATAACCGAAAACCATTTTCTCGACTGCAAAAATAACAAATTCTGCCAAATATCACCACAGCCACCCAAGCCTTCTCGGCGACTCGGCAATCGCATTTCATGCAAGCATGACTTGCTACCCACGCTCGCCTTGCACTATCTTTCCATAAGACCGGCGGCGGCTCGGCAATCGCATTTCATGCAAGCATGACTTGCTATTGCGCTCGCCTTGCACTATCTTTGCCAATAGAAAATATACGGCTTTATATGGAAAAAATTCTTGTAACGGGTGCCGACGGCTTTATCGGCTCGCATTTGGTGGAATTGCTGCTTGCCGAGGGTTACAGCGTCAGGGCACTGAGCCAATACAATTCTTTCAATTACTGGGGCTGGCTCGACGACATCAAGCACGCCAACCTCGAAGTGGTGTGCGGCGATGTGCGCGACCCCAACTATTGCCGCCACATCACCCGCGGCTGCGACACGGTGCTGCACTTGGCCGCACTAATCGCAATCCCTTACAGCTACACTGCTCCCGACAGTTATGTGGACACAAACATACGCGGCACCCTGAATATGTGCCAAGCCGCCCGTGACGAAGGTGTGAAGCGCATCGTGGTCACATCGACAAGCGAGGTGTATGGAACAGCCCAGTATGTGCCTATCGACGAAAAGCACCCACGGCAACCGCAGTCGCCATACTCGGCGACAAAAATCGGTGCCGATGCCATAGCCAAGAGTTTCTATAACGCATTCGGGCTTCCTGTAGTGATTGCACGCCCATTCAACACCTACGGGCCACGGCAAAGTGCGAGGGCTATCATACCCACAATAATCACGCAAATTGCCAACGGCGCAACCGAAATCAAAGTGGGCGACCTGACCCCGACTCGCGACTTCAACTATGTGCGCGACACATGCCGCGGCTTCCTTGCCTTGGCTCGCACAGAGGGTATCGACGGCGAGGAAATCAACATCTGCACAGGAACCGAAATTTCAATGGCCGATACCCTGCAAATGATTGCCGACCTGATGGGGGCAAAAGTGCAATGGGTGCAAGACGAGCAGCGAATGCGCCCACGCAAGAGCGAGGTGTTCCGCTTGCTTGGCGACAACTCCAAAATCAAGCGGCTCACAAGTTGGCAACCCGAATACTCGCTGCGTGACGGATTGGCCGAAACCATCAAATGGTTCAGCGACCGTGACAACCTTGCCAAATATAAATCGGGAATATACAACCAATAACACACTACCGATATGGATAAAAGTTTCCAACGCCGCCGCAATGTAAACATATTGTTCCTTGGTGGGGCAAAACGTGTGTCAATGGCCGAACAAATAGAACGAGCCGGGAAAGATTTAGGCATGGTGGTGTCAATATTCAGCCACGAACTCGACGAGTGCGAACCTATCGCATCGGTAGGCAAGGTCATCGTTGGCAGCAAATACACATCGCCGGACATAGATGCCGAACTCGACGAAATAATTGCCACGCACGACATTCACATAGTGCTGCCATTCATCGACCCGGCCATAGAGGTGGCGGCTCGATGCCAAGAGCGGCATCCCGAGGTATTCGTGCCTGTTCCTTCGGCCGATGTCGCCCGCAATATGTTCGATAAAACATTGTCGGCAAGGCTGTTCGAGCAATTGGAAATAGCAATACCTCAAACCTACACGCCCGACTGCATACAATACCCTGCCATACTCAAACCGCGCCTCGGCTCGGCCTCAAAAGGTATAATAGTAGCCCATAGCCACGACGACTTGAAAACCGCATCGGGCGACATCGCCGAGAACTATCTGATACAGCAATACATCGCAGAGCGTGAAGAATACACAGTGGACTGCTACGTAGGCACACAAGACGGCGAAGTGAAATGTGCCGTGCCACGGTTGCGCATTGCAACTGCCGGAGGCGAGGTGACAAAAACCGAAACCCGCCATATCCCACAACTCGAAACTGCCGCCCACAACATATTGAAACTGTTGAACCTAAGGGGTGCAGTGACACTGCAATTCCTTCGCGACCTTGATACTGGCCATTTCCTGCTGATGGAGGTAAACCCACGGTTAGGAGGTGGCGTAATATGCTCAATCTATGCTGGAGCCGACATTCCGCGAATGATACTCGAAGAGAGCATCGGCTTCAATGCCGTTCCTGCAAAGGACTGGAACGAGGGCGTTCTCATGACACGTTACATGAAAGAAGTGGTATTTTTCAACGACAGCATAATATGAACAACCATGTGATTATAATCGCCGAAGCTGGCGTGAACCATAACGGCAACTACGACATGGCGGTGGAAATGATACACCAAGCCCATGAGGCCGGTGCCGACTATGTAAAATTCCAAACGGCCGTGCCCGAACTGGTGATTTCGTCAATAGCCCCGAAAGCCGAATACCAGAAAGAAACGACAGGCAACGAACAGAGCCAACTTGAAATGTGCAAGGCCATACACCTGCCGCTATCGGCCTACGCCCCACTAAAGCAGGAATGCGACCGCGTCGGAATAGGGTTCATGAGCACGCCGTTCGACCTCGTTTCAATCGACACGCTCGAACCTCTCGGCATGGATTACTACAAAATACCGTCGGGCGAAATCACTAACTTGCCATACCTGCGCAAAATAGCCTCGAAAGGACGTAAAGTAATCATGTCAACTGGCATGTGCGAACTCGATGAAATTGCAGCAGCCATCGACATTCTCACAACAGGCGGATTACGTCTTTCCGACATCACCCTGCTGCACTGCAACACACAGTATCCCACGCCATTTACCGACGTTAACCTACTGGCAATGAACCAGCTCGCAAGCCGTTTCGGCACACAAGTGGGCTACAGCGACCACACTGTGGGCATCGAAGTTCCCATCGCCGCCGTGGCTCTTGGTGCTAAGGTCATCGAAAAGCATTTCACGCTCGACCGCACCCTCCCAGGCCCCGACCACAAGGCATCGCTCGTTCCATCGGAACTCGCCCAAATGGTGGCTGCAATACGACACATCGAGCAAGCAATAGGCGACGGCAACAAACACGTGACGGCAAGCGAACAGCCCAACAAAGTGGTGGCACGCAAAAGCATCGTCGCCGCCGTGGACATCAAACAGGGCGACTTGCTCACCGAGCAAAACATCACCGTCAAACGTCCGGGCAACGGCATATCGCCAATGCTGTGGGATAGCGTAATAGGCACCCGCGCCAAGCGCGATTTCCCCCGCGACTCCCTCATCGAAATATAAGTCTAGTGCGTTACCACTTTTTTGCATAGGCAACTTCATTATTTGCGATAATATACCTATTTTTGCATCAGATGGATTATGAGAAGGAATCCGTCTGATGCAATTTTAACACACCAAACATAATACCGATATGAAACAATTGTTGCTTACTTTCGTGATGCTATTGTCGTTTGTGATGAGTGCCACAGCCGACGACAGCGAATACTATCGCCGCCAAGCCGAGAACTATACGCGCGAAGCCGAGTACTACCAGAACAAAGCCGACAACTATTACCGCGAGGCCGAGTACCACCGCAAACGTGCCGAGGGCTATCAGGACGACGCAGTATATTACACAAAGCGCGGCGACAGCGACCGGGCCAAGACTTACATGCGGTATGCCGAAAACGAACTCGACCGATATGAAACGCAATTGCGGTATGCCAAGCAGGCCGAAGAAAAAGCCGAAGACTACCGCGACAAAGCAGCCGACGCACTCGACCGCATCGACTGACACCGTCACTACAATATAGTTTTACAGCAGCCACTTGCGCAGCTCTTCCGCCGTCATGCCACGCCGTGCGGCATAGTCGCGACGCTGGTCGTCGCCCACCGCACCTACCATGAAGTAGCGAGCGCGAGGGTGGGCTATCACAAAGCCGCTTATGCTGGCAGCTGGGTGCATTGCACCATTTTCGGTGAGTGTTATGCCTGTCGGGGCGAACGGCATAAGGCGGTCGATTTCAAATATCAGGCTTTGGTCGGGAAGCGATGGATAACCCACGGCCGGACGAATGCCGATGCTTGAACTGTCGGCACTGGCATATCCCCAGTATTTCCGTGCCACAAGGTTGTGCATCAATTCAGTAGCTGCCTCGGCAAGACGGTCGGCGACAGTACGCGCCAACAAAGCATGGTAATCATCGCCCATACCCTTGTATTTCTCTATCATTCGCTCGATACCTCCACCTGCGGTAACGGCAAAAGTGGCGATATAGTCGGCATGCGGCGCAATGTAGTCGGCAAGCGACAAAGTGCAATCGCCACCACCGTCGATGTGCTGCTGCCTCAACATCGGAAGCCGCACACGTCCATCATCAATTACTATGTCGTCGCCATCGGAATGTGCTGCCCACACCCCTATACGCACCCGTATGCTGTCATTGGCCTCGCATTCTATCTGTCTTATTACAGACATGGCATCTTCTTGCAACTTATGCATTTCCTCGGGCGAACCATTCACTTGCCATGCAGTGTAAAATGGTTTCCAATTAATATAGCTCGATGCCATATCGACAGTCACGGGCACATCAACAATGCCCGTCGTCGCTGGTCGCACTGGCGAAAAATCTATCTGCAAACGGCGGCGACGAGCCTCGACAAGCGGCATCAAGTCCTTAGTTGCTGCATATTGTCTGCGCAATTCATCCTGACGTTTTTTCAGACCTGCAACATAGCAGGCACTGTCGTCCGAAACTAATTTAGCAGCCACAACAGGCATAGCCGCCGCATCGCGCGTATGCACCACTACCCCGCCAGGGTACTCCGGAGCAATCTTCACTGCTGTGTGCAGCTCCGATGTCGTCGCCCCGCCTACCATGAGCGGAATGTGCATTCCACGTTCCTCCATAAGCCTTGCCACACGGCACATCTCGTCGAGCGATGGCGTGATAAGTCCGCTCAAAGCTACCAAATCGGCATTATTGTCAATGGCAGCATCTATAATTTTTTCTCCTGGCACCATCACACCAAGGTCGATGACCTCAAAGCCGTTGCAACGCATCACCACACCCACAATGTTCTTCCCGATGTCGTGCACGTCGCCCTTGACAGTCGCTATCACCATGCGGCCAGCCGACTTGCCGCCACTTGCCGACGAGCGTTCGGCCTCGATATATGGATTAAGCCATGCCACGGCTTGCTTCATAGCCCTTGCACTCTTCACCACCTGCGGCAGGAACATTTTCCCTTGCCCGAAAAGGTCGCCGACGATGTTCATGCCACTCATCAATGGGCCGTCGATAACGCCGAACGCCGTACCCACCTCGCGCATGGCTTCACCAGCAACAGCATCGATGCCATCTGTTTGCCCGCGCACGACCATCTGTTCAATCCTTTGCGAAGCTGTCATGCCGGCACTGTCACTTGCGACCTCTTTCACAGCACCACCGGCCTGCTGCGCCTTGATTTCGGC
>CALUMJ010000068.1 GCA_944321715.1 uncultured Muribaculaceae bacterium
TTCGGTCTTATCTACATACACGTAGCCATCCTCGCGAATCTGTTCAAAACTCTGTATGCCTATGGGGTATTTCATTGTAGAGAGATTGAGAAAGATGTTAGTCAGTCGATTTTATTGTCGTGCGTGTGTTCGGCAGGGTCATACAGCATTCCGGTACATAGGCACATGCGGCGGCCATTTCGCTGCAATATGTCGAAATTGACACAGCTTTCGCAGCCGCGCCAGAATGCTTCGTCGTCGGTCAGCGAGGGGAAAGTCACCGGACGGTATCCTAATTCGCTGTTCATTTTCATCACAGCCTCGCCAGTGGTAAGGCTGAAAATTTTGGCTTGGGGGAACATCTCGCGTGACAGGTCGAAAATTCGTCGTTTGATGAGTTTAGCAAGGCCTATGCCCCTGAATTCGGGAGCGACAATTAATCCTGAATTGGCGACGAAAGTCTTGTTGCTCCAACTTTCAATGTAACTGAACCCGGCGAATTTTTCACCTTTGTACAAGGCAAGTACCGCTTTCCCCTCAATCATTTTTTGTTTTACATATTCGGGCGAACGTTTTGCGATACCTGTACCACGCACTTTTGCGGCATGGTTGATTGTCTCGAGCACCTCGTCCACGAATATCATGTGGCTTGAGTTTGCGACAACAATTTCGATGTCATTAATATCAATCATTTCCTAATCTAAGAAAAAACCATAAATATATAATTGACTATTTGTAGATTGGTTGTATTTGTTTGCCTTCTGCGGCTATATTGCGAGTCACTCGATGTCAATCGGGATAAAGCGGGCAAAGATTTGTCGAGCCTGCTCGCGGGTGACATCTTCTCGCAACATTGCGAATATTGTGTCGGCACCCGATATGGTGCCAAGTATCTCGGGTGTGCGGCTCATGTCGATGTCGTATGCCAATCCGCTGGCATATCCGTTGCGGGTTTTTATTATGGCGCAGTGCCCCGAGAAATTAAGCGACACGAATCCTATTGAATGGCTTATTGGTGCGTTTGATTGCCCTGTCTGCGACAACATTGTGTCTTGCAGGTTATTCCCGTCGGGAATGATATACATGTAATTGCCCATATCGGTTGCCACCTTTGTGGTTTTCAACGTCTTCAAGTCGCGCGACAGAGTGGCTTGCGTCACTATATGCCCACGTGCGGCAAGAAGCCGGGCAAGTTCGTCCTGGCTGCCTATGCAGTTCTTTTTTATCAACTCCACGATGAGTTGCAATCTTGTACGTTTGTTTTTCATATCATAATGAAGCCATGGGTGAGGAACGTGTTAAATCCAAGTCGGTCATTATATTAAACAATGAAATCTAATGACCGATTTGGATTAAAGCGCAAAAGACGCATATAGCCTCTTTGTGAAGACTGTATGCGTTTTCAGCAGGCTTTAATTTCCTGCAAAATTAACTACAAAATTGCAATTATGAGCAAGTAATGCAGCAAAAATGAATTTTTATTCGTTTTTTTAACCCAATTGCTGATGAAAAGCAAAATATTGTAGTAAAAACTGTAAATTGTGGGTGATTGAGTTTATTCGGCAGTGTCTTCAAGTTCGTTGAAGGCCTTTTGTATAAACAGCAACTGGTAATCGAGCGAGTTGTTCCAGTAGTCGGCGTTGTGCGCACCAGGGCGTTCTATGTAGTCGTGCGGGATTTGCCGTTCAATCATAGCCTTGTGCAAGTTGCGGTTGACTTCGAGGAAAAAGTCGTCGATGCCGCAGTCAAACAGAATTTTCTGTCCATCGTTCTTTATGCCGCTCTCTATGAGGTAGATGACCGAATGTTGTTCCCATAGCTTGGTGTTTGCTGAATATTCGCCAAGAGCGTCTTTCATGTTCCAATTTTCGGGGAACGGGGTGATGTCCACTCCGCCGCTCATGCTGCAACAGATTCCGAACACGTCGGGATGCCTCAATCCGAGCCACAGGCTTCCGTGGCCGCCCATGCTGTAGCCACACACGGCGCGCATGCGCGGGTCGCGAATTGTGCGGTAATTGTCGTCGATATAGTTGGTAAGTTCGGTGGCGACGTATGTTTCAAATTGTGAGTTGGCATTGATTGGCGAGTCCCAGTACCAGCTGTTTTGTCCGTCGGGGCATACAAATATTACTCCGATTTCGGATGCGAGGTAGTCGAGGTCGGGTCTGATTTTGCCCCAGGAACTGTAGTCGCCGCCGTGTCCGTTGAGCAAGTATATGACAGGGTAGATAACGTCGGACGATTCTTCGTCGAAATATTGCGACGGCAATACGATGGTGTTTTTGACCATGCGTCCCATTTTGGTGCTAAGCACTTCGATGGTGTCGGCTTGTGATGGTAGGTAGCCATCATCGATAATGTCGTCTTGGGCCAATGCCGAGAAAACTGCTGCCAAAGCGATTGCGACCAGCAGCGTCGTGCGTTTAATCACATTAAGCATAGTGGTAAAATTTGATAAACTTTGTAATTTGTGCAAAATTACGTCAAATTTTGCGAATATCGACTATAATTGCATAGCTTTTTGCTGACGGTTGGTTAATGGGCGCAATTAGGACATATACCTTTCACCATATAATTGACCGAGTGCATGATGTAGCCGTCGGGCAGCTCGATTGAAGGAATTTGTATCGATTTGAAACAGAATGTGCGGTGGCAGCGTTCGCAATAGAAGTGCGTGTGCATGTCTTGCAGGGTGCATTCGTCCTCGCCGTCGCATATTTCATATCGTAGCACACCGTTTCCGTCTTCGATGGTGTGTACCACGTGGTTGCTGGCAAATAGTGTCAACACCCTGAATATGCTTGAACGGTCCATCGTGCCGATGGTTTCCTCGATTTCAGACAGTGACATGGGGCGGGCGGCGGCAGTCAGGGTCTTCAGCACGAGGATGCGGTTGGAGGTGGGCTTGACGCAGCGGCGTTCGAGCAACGGGCAATTATCTTTACAGTCCATGGTGAATGCTAATTGAAATTTTTCCCTAAGATACGCATAGAATTTAAAACTGCAAGCATTGCCACTCCGACATCGGCGAAAACGGCGGCCCAGAGTGATACCGCTCCAAATGCGCCTGCCAGCATGATTGCTACTTTTATGCCTATGGCTCCCACGATGTTTTGTTTGACTATGTTGCTTGTGGCGCGGCCGATTTGTATTGCCGTGGCGACACGTGATGGGCTGTCGGTCTGTATTACCACGTCGGCACTTTCTATGGCGGCATCGGAGCCGAGCTTGCCCATAGCTATACCTACATTGCTCAATGCCAGAACTGGCGCATCGTTCATGCCGTCGCCGACGAAAGTAACTTTGTGGCCCGACAACGTCATGCGTTTCACGTATTCTGCCTTATCGGTAGGTAGCAGCCCGCCCACGGCGTTCTTTATGCCCAAAGATGAGGCGATGGCAGTTGCCACCTCTTGCTTGTCGCCCGATAGTATGTGCAAGTCGGTAATCCCCAACTGCTTGAGTTTAGATATAGCTTCGCATGAATCCTCTTTTGGCATATCGGCAAGCATTACGGCTCCTGCCAGAGTGCCGTCGATGGCGCATGCCACAGTCGTAGAGGCAGCGTCGGTCGTTACGCCACTGGTGTTTATGCCGCAACTTTGCAAGAATGCGATGCTGCCAGCCAGTACCCGCTGGCCGTCGATTATGGCTTCGATGCCGTAGCCGGGCTTTTCGTTGCTTTCTGTCGGTGTGGTTGCGGTAATGCCGAGTACCGAGGCGTATGATACAATAGCCCGTGCCAATGGGTGGTTGCTTTGATTCTCGGCGGCAGATAGCATTGCAAGCAATTGGTTTCTGTCGTACCCGTGGCAAGTTTGCACGTCGGTCACTTTGAATTGCCCCGTTGTGAGAGTGCCAGTTTTGTCAAACATTATACAATCGGCCTTGGTTATGGCATACAGGTAGTTGCCTCCCTTGAAAAGTATGCCGTAATGCGATGCGCGGCCTATGCCGGCAAAGTATCCCAATGGAATGCTTATTACTAATGCGCAAGGACATGAAATGACGAGGAATACCAATCCGCGGTAAAGCCAGTCGGAAAACACATAGTGGAATGAGTGTGTCGTTGCTGCCACTATGGCCGGAACTGCAATAATAAGCAATGACAGCAGAATGACGGCTGGTGTGTAAATTCGGGCGAAACGCCTGATAAACAATTCGGCAGGAGCTTTGTGGCTTGAGGCTTCGTTGACGATTTTTAGTATGCGCGATAGCGCACTTTCTCCGTAGGGTCGCATGGTGCGCAGGTGGAGGGGGGAGCCTGTAGCAAGCATTCCAGCAAGGATTTCGCTGCCCTTGCCTGCATGACGCGGAACGCTTTCGCCTGTCAATGCCGAAGTGTCGAGCAGGGCGTGGTCGTCGAGCAGAGAACCGTCGAGAGGAACTCGTTCGCCAGCTCGCACTTCAATCTCCTCACCTACGGCTACGTCGGCTGGAGGCACGTATGTATAGCTCCCGTTACGCAATACGGCAGCTCGTTCGGGCCGAATGTCAATGAGTTGCTCGATATTATTGGTGGCTCGGGCAACGGCATTATGTTGCAGCGACTCACCGACGGTGTAAAATAGCATCACAGCCACAGCCTCGGGATATTCGCCTATGGCGAATGCGCCGATTGATGCAATGGTCATCAATGTGAATTCGTTGAATATGTCTTTCTGCTTTATGTTTTCCCACGCTTCGGCGATTACTGGCAACCCCACGGGCAGGTAGGCCATAATGTACCACGCAATGCGCGTGGCTTGTGCCGTGAACCAATCGGCATGGCTGTAGTTCATTGCCATGCCGGCAATGAGCATGGTGAACGACAGTGCTGCCAACCACCAATTGGTGGTACCATGGTGACAGTGTGAGTGTGAACAAGTGTTGTGCTGTGACATATTTCTTACCATTTGTTTTCAAAACAAAGGTAGGCAATATTTCATGCAACAGCGTTGCAAAGTGTAAATGAAACAAGCAGCCTGGGAAGCCCCAGACTGCTTGCGTGAGAGTGTACATTGATATGGATGTGTGGAGAGGATTATTCTTCGGTTTCGTCGGTATCGTCTTCGCGCATATTGTGGAATACGTTTTGCACGTCGTCGTCGTCCTCGAATTTTTCAAGCAGCTTCTCGATGGTTTCACGCTGTTCGGGAGTTACGTCCTTAACATCGTTAGGGATGCGTACAAATTCCGAACTGATGATTTCGTAACCGTTATCTTCGAGATATTTCTGAATGCCGGCGTTGTCTTCAAATGCGCCATAAAGGGTTATGCCTTCTTCGTCGGTTTCGAGCTCGTCAACACCGTAGTCGATGAGTTCAAGTTCAAAATCGTCCATCGACATGCCCTCCTTAGGCTTCACGTGGAAGACACATTTGTGCTCGAAAAGGAACGAGAGGCTACCCGAAGTGCCGAGGTTGCCGCCAAACTTGTTGAAATAGCTGCGCACGTTTGCCACTGTGCGAGTATTGTTGTCGGTGGCAGTTTCTACCAATATAGCGATGCCAAAAGGTCCATATCCCTCAAATACCACTTCTTTGTAATCCGAAGCGTCTTTGTCGGTTGCTTTCTTGATGGCACGTTCAACGGTGTCTTTAGGCATATTGGCAGCCTTTGCGTTTGCCATGAGGGCGCGCAAGCGCGAGTTTGACGATGGGTCGGGGCCGCCCGACTTCACTGCGATGGTTATTTCCTTGCCTATTTTTGTGAATGTGCGGGACATGTTGCCCCAGCGTTTCAGCTTTCTTGCTTTGCGATATTCAAACGCTCTTCCCATATAATTTTAATGTCTTTTTATATATTATGTGTATTTATTTTGCTTGTGTGATTTCCGATTATCGGAGTGTTGCGCCAAGTTGCTTTTGCAGGTTGGTGATAATTTTGTTCATTGTGGCATCGATTTGCTTGTCTTGCAATGTTTTCTCGTCGTCTTGCAGCATGATGCTGATGGCGTATGATTTCTTGCCAGCTTCGAGGTTTTTGCCCTCATAGACGTCAAACAAGGTGACACCTCGCAGCAACTTTCGCTCGGACTGCGATACCACTTGCTCGATTTGTGCGAAAGTCACACTCTTATCGACGAGCAGTGCAAGGTCGCGCTTGACGGGTTGCGTCTTTGGCAGGTCGGCGAAAGTGACGCTTTTTTTCAGCGTCATCTTTACAAGGGCATCCCAATTGAATTGAGCGAAGAACACATCCTGGTCGATGTCGAATTTCTTGCGTATAGCGGCTTTTATTATGCCCATCTCGCCGAGCATCTTGCCGCTGCGGTGCTTGAAAGTGAGCGATGCCGAGAAGATTTCGGATGATGCCTGCTCTACTGCAATCTCCTTTGGCTCAAGCCCAATGCGGGCAAATATATTATCGACAACGGCTCGGAGGTCGTAAACAGTGAGTTTGCGGACTGGTTCGTTCCAGTTGGCGTCGTGGTTGTTGCCGCTCATCCATATTCCCATGCTCGTATGCTCGGCGTATGGGGCGAGCGGTTTTGTGCTGCCATCGGCGGCAGTGTCAAACGAATATACGTTGCCGAACTCATAGAAACGCAGGTTGCCCGACTTGTGGTTGATGTTGTGCGCGATGCTTTCAAGACCGCCATACAGCAGAGTCTGGCGCAATACACCCAAGTCGCCGCTGAGTGGGTTGAGCAGCTTCACGCAGTTGTCGATGGGGTAGATGGTCGAACCTTCGTAGTAAGAAACGGCAGTGAGCGAGTTGTTGAGTATTTCATTGAAACCGGTTGCCGTCAGTTGCTCCGAAATGAGTGTCTGCATGTGCTGCTTTTCGTCGGTTTCTCCCTTGTATGATAGGCTGCTATGCAGTGTTTCGCCAAATTCCACATTGTTGTAGCCATACACACGCAGTATGTCCTCGACCACGTCGCATGGGCGTTGCACATCGACGCGATATGTGGGCACGAGCAGTTGCAGCTCGTCATTGGATTCGCTGGTGATTTCTATTTCGAGGCTGCGGAGTATGCTTTTGATGGTGTCATTGCCTATTTTCTTGCCGATGAGGTTATCGACATATTCATATTTCAGCGTGACAGGGAATGGAGGGAATTCTTGGCTCTTAATATCTACAATTTCGCCGCATGTTTCTCCTCCGGCCAGCTCCTTGACAAGCATAGCTGCTATTTTAAGGAACTTGACAGTAGTGTTCGGGTCGATGCCGCGTTCAAAGCGGAACGACGAGTCGGTGTTCAGCCCTTGTCGGCGTGCAGTCTTGCGCACCCAAGTGGGGTTGAAGTAGGCCGATTCCAAGAACACGTCGGTGGTTGTGTCGGTGACACCCGAGTTTAGACCGCCAAATACGCCACCGATGCACATGGGTTCTTCGGCATTGCAAATCATCAAGTCGTGGTCGGTGAGCGTGCGTTCCACTTCGTCGAGTGTGACGAATTTAGTGCCTTCGGCCACGGTTTTCACAATCACTTTGCCGCCTTTCACCTTTGCAAGGTCGAAGCAGTGCAGTGGCTGGTTGAATGCCAGCAGCACAAAGTTGGTGATGTCCACCACGTTGTTGATTGGGCGTTGCCCGGCGGCGGTGAGATAATCTTTCAGCCACTTGGGGCTTTCTGCTACTTTGATGTTGCGAATGGTCACGCCGCTATATCGTGGGCATGCCTCGGCGTTTTCTACGGTCACTTCAATGGCACCGTCGGCGCGGTCGGCCTTGTAGTCGTCGGTCTGTGGCAGGCGCAGGTGTGCGTCTTTTCCGTGCAGGGCGAGCCATGCTGCGAGGTCGCGGGCTACTCCATAGTGCGATGCGGCATCGATGCGGTTGGGCGTGAGGTCCACTTCGAGCATGTAGTCGTCGGTAACATTGTAGTATTCACGGGCAGGAGTGCCTGGAACGGTGTCGGCCGGAAGCACGATTATGCCGTCGTGCGAAGTGCCTACTCCTATTTCGTCCTCGGCACAAATCATTCCGAACGATTCCACGCCGCGGATTTTTGATTTCTTGATGACAAATTTCTTGTCGCCGTCATATAGCTTCGTGCCAAGTGTGGCCACTACGACGTGCTGCCCGGCAGCCACGTTGGGCGCGCCACACACGATTTGTGCCGGCTGGTTGCCGTCGCCGAGGTTGACTGTGGTGACGTGCAAGTGGTCGCTGTCGGGGTGCGGCTCGCAGGTGAGGACTTCACCGATTACAAGCCCTTGCAGGCCGCCTTTGATTGATTCGATTTTCTCTACCGAGCCAGTTTCAAGCCCCAGCGAAGTGAGGGCGTCGGCTGTTTCTTGTGGCGTAAGGTCTAAATCGATATATTCTTTAAGCCAGTTGTATGAGATGTTCATGTCGAATGATGTTTTAAAACTTGACAATGCAGCACTTTACGGCCGCAGCACCTTCATTGGCGAGTTATACAATGCGCCCATGATAAAATTGCGCACAAATTTACAAAAAAATCTGTAGAGTAAATGAATAAAATACACGGAATGCGGCTATTTGGCTGCTGGCGTTTGGAAAAATGATATTGCGTTAAAAAAAATTGGGGCCGAGGGGGGAGAAAATTCGTTTTCGAATATCTATTATATTAAAAGGGTGGGAGGAACTGTCATGATGCGTAAAGAATTGGAACGATTGATTGTCGAAGCTCCCGAAACTCCATGTTATGAAGTGTGGGGCAAGATGGGAGAAGGTGACGAGTGCTTGTGTAGTGCTTACTTTGATAGTGAAGATGCCGAGGAAGAAATGGCACGGCTGCAATATGCTGCAGCGCAGTTGCTGGGTGGTTGCGCTGCGGTTTATTGGCTGAAAGAAACGACCCTCGGCGAATATGTGAGAAGGCGTAAAATGTGTGTGGTGTGAGTGTATGAGCGAGGCTTGCTCACGATTTTACCCAACACGGCTTGGGCCAGGTAGGGGCAAGTCCCGAGGCGAGGGTTTCATTAGTGGTGCTGTCGGTGCATGAAATCTTCCAGCAATGGAGATTTCATGTGCCATTTTTTGTCGAAAAAAACGATATTGAAATAGGAATATATTAAAAATAAGCTACTTATAAGCATTTCTCAAAAAACGA
>CALUMJ010000069.1 GCA_944321715.1 uncultured Muribaculaceae bacterium
CCTCCGGCAAAAAATTGCACACTAACTGTCACAAAATTATACAGATATGCAGATTTTTAACATTTTATTTGGGACAGTCGTGTGGTGTGCCGCGGCTCGTCTGTTTAGATTGTGGTTTGCCTAATAACGATATTTGCAAAAGTTCTGTAAGAGGGTGTATCAAAATTGGCAGTACCCACCTCGTAGGGACGCACGGCTCGTGCGTCCGTGTGCTGCAAGGTGCTGTTAACCATTTGTAAGTTAGTAGAATACACAACTAATTGCGCAGCGGACGCACGGGCCGTGCGTCCCTACAAAATTGCGCAAATCTGCATTTTTGATACAGCCCCTACACAATTGTTGCCAATAATTTTGATATACCACATCGACATGCTATCACGTGATGCCAATCAAGGAATTGTGTGTTTTGTTGAGATTTTTGCTATTAAATTTGGTGGTTTTGGAGAAAATTGATAGCTTTGTAGTGAAAATCATAGCAAAAGTTTTTTATCACAATATAATTGAAAGAAAAATGGGAAAGGTAAAGAAAAGATGGCTGATACTGTTTTGCTTGATTTTTTGTATCAGCGTTTTAGGTTTATTTGTTTCGGGTTCTACCTCTGATTCCGACTTGCCCGACCTCACGGCGCAGCAGTATGCCAACATTGCGTGGATGATTACGGCCACCATTTTTGTGCTGATGATGACCCCGGGGCTTGCATTCTTCTATGGTGGCATGGTTCGTGCCAAGAATGTAATTAGCACCATGTTGCAGAGTTTCATTGTGATGGGCGTAGTGAGTGTGATATGGGTGGTATTTGGCTTCGGACTGGCGTTTGGCAACGACATTGGAGGCCTTATAGGTAACCCTATGGACTTTTTCATGCTTAAAGGAGTAGGTGCCGAGAACCTGTTCCCGGTCGAAAGCGGCATCAAGCTCACCGAGCAAGACCTTGCGGTGACTACAATCCCGCTGGCGTTGTTTGCGTTGTTCCAAATGAAATTTGCCATCATCACGCCGTCGCTCATCACCGGGTCGTTTGCCGAGAGGGTTAAATTTTCGGGCTATTTGATTTTCATGATGTTGTGGGTAATTGTGGTTTACTGCCCGCTTGCGCACTGGACGTGGCATCCCGAGGGAATTTTTGCCAAGATGCACGTGCATGACTTTGCCGGTGGCATAGTAGTGCATGCGGCATCGGGCGTGGCCGCACTTGTGGGAGCATTGTTCCTCGGGAAGCGGACGAGCGAAGAGGGCAAGGCTGCCAACATTCCGTTTGTGCTGCTTGGTGCGGCGTTGCTGTGGCTTGGCTGGTTTGGCTTCAATGGCGGCTCGTCGCTTGCTGCCGACGGTGTTGCTATCTCGGCCTTCCTCAATACCAACACGGCTGCCGCTACGGCAATGGTCACATGGGTGTTTCTCGATTGCCTGCTCGGCCGCCGTCCGTCGGCGATGGGTGCTGCAATTGGTGCCGTCGTGGGGCTTGTCGCCATCACGCCGAGTGCCGGCTGGGTCACAGTGGGGCAAAGTTTTTTCATATCGTTTGTCACTACTATCATTTGCAACTTTGCGGTGACATATAAGGCAAAGAAACACTTGTTTGACGATGCCCTTGACGTATTCCCGACGCATGGGCTTGGCGGTATCGTAGGTACGATTTTGACAGGAGTGTTCACCTATTCATATTTCTTTCCCGACGGAAGTGAAGAAATATCGCGTTTCCAATTCTTTATCAACCACGTGCTTGCAGTGGTGATAGTGTTTGGCTACACTTTTGTAATGAGCTATTTGCTCTATTGGCTGACAAACAAGATGGTACACATGCGCGTGTCGAAGCGTAGCGAGCGCATCGGACTCGACCGCTCGCAGCACGCCGAGGAATATGGTGGCGAGGGTTCCAATACCGAGATTGCCGAGGAAGTTCCGTCGGAAGCCGAATGGATGCGGTCGGTTGCCGAAAATTAGGCGTGGCTACGCATATATACACAATAATTGGGCTGTGCATCATGAATTGTGCACAGCCCAATTGTTGTATATGAGTGTCAGAAGGGTTGGATTATTCCCACTCGATGGTTGCTGGTGGCTTTGAGCTGATGTCGTAGCACACGCGGTTTACACCTTTCACCTTGTTGATTATGTCGTTGCTTACTTTGGCAAGGAACTCGTAGGGGAGGTGCGCCCAGTCGGCCGTCATGGCATCGGTGCTGGTCACTGCGCGCAGGGCCACTGCACGCTCGTAGGTGCGTTCGTCGCCCATCACGCCCACGCTCTGCACGGGCAGCAATATTACACCTGCCTGCCACACCTTGTCGTAGAGGTTCCAGTCGCGCAGCCCTTGTATGAAAATATCGTCGGCATCTTGCAATATGCGCACTTTTTCGCGGGTGATGTCGCCAAGTATGCGCACTGCGAGGCCTGGGCCAGGGAATGGGTGCCGCTTGATGAGGTGGTCGGGCATTCCCAATTCACGTCCCACGCGGCGCACTTCGTCCTTGAACAGCAGCCGCAGCGGTTCGCACAGTTTCAGGTTCATCTTCTCGGGGAGCCCACCCACGTTGTGGTGACTTTTAATCACCGTTCCCGTGATAGAGAGCGACTCGATGCAGTCGGGGTATATGGTGCCTTGCGCGAGCCATTTCACGTCGGATATTTTGTGTGCTTCTTCGTCGAACACGTCGATAAAGCCCTTGCCGATGATTTTGCGCTTACGTTCGGGGTCGGTCACTCCGGCAAGTTCGTTGAAGAATTTTTCGCTTGCGTCAACGCCAATCACGTTCAGTCCGAGGCATTCGTAGTCGTGAAGCACGTTTTTAAATTCGTTCTTGCGCAGCATGCCGTGGTCAACAAATATGCAAGTGAGGTTGCTGCCGATGGCCTTGTTGAGCAGCACTGCGGCCACCGACGAGTCCACACCGCCGCTCAGCCCGAGAACCACCTTGTCGTTGCCCAATTGTTGCTTTAATTGAGCAACGGTAGTTTCGATAAACGATGAGGCGTTCCAGTCTTGCTTGCCGCCACAGATGTCAACCACGAAGTTTTTCAGAATTTGCGTGCCATCGACAGTGTGGAACACCTCGGGGTGGAATTGTACACCCCACAGTTTCTCGCCTTCGGCCTGGTAGGCGGCTACGGCCACCTTGGCTGTCGAAGCGATGATTTTGAACCCTTTTGGCAGGGCGGTAATGGTGTCGCCGTGGCTCATCCACACTTGTGTGTTTTGGGCAACGCCCTTGAGCAGCGGGTTGGTGTTGTCGATTTTGTCAAGGTTGGCACGGCCATATTCGCGAGTGGCAGCTGGCTCGACCGAGCCGCCATTGACGTAGGCCATGAATTGCGCTCCGTAGCAAATTCCCAAGATTGGGTACTTGCCGCGGATTCCGTCCAAGTCGATTTTGAAAGCCTTCTCGTCATATACCGAGAATGGGCTTCCCGAGAGGATTACGCCGATTACCGACTTGTCGCCGTGAGGGAATTTGTTGTAGGGTACAATCTCGCAATACATGTTGAGCTCGCGCACGCGGCGGCCTATGAGTTGCGTGGTTTGTGACCCGAAGTCAAGAATTATGATTTTCTCCTGCATATTGATAGTATGTGAGTGTATATTTTCGTGCTAAGTGATTTCTTGTTATATTTCCTCCGAAATTTCGTAATGGTTGCGGTCGGGGGCATGGCGGCACACCAGTTCGCCCACGAATCCGGCCAAGAACAATTGAGTTCCCAGCAGCATAGCTGTCAGCGACAGGTAGAAGTAGGGCGAGTCGGTGACGAGTATGTAGCTGTGCCCTGTGTGCAGGTTGTATAGCTTGATTGCGCCCACGGCAATTACTGATATGAATCCCAGCAGGAACATTATGCTGCCGAGGAAGCCGAAGAAGTGCATGGGCTTCACACCGAATTTCGAGAGGAACCACAATGTGCCGAGGTCGAGATAGCCGTTTACAAATCGGCTAAGCCCGAATTTCGACTTGCCATACTTGCGTGCCTGGTGGTGTACCACTTTCTCGCCAATCTTGGTGTATCCGGCATTCTTGGCCAAGTAGGGGATGTATCGGTGCATGTCGCCATACACCTCGATATGCTTCACCACTTCACGGCGGTAGGCTTTCAGGCCGCAGTTGAAATCGTGCAAGTTGTGTATGCCGCTCACCCTGCGTGCCGAGGCGTTGAACAATTTTGTGGGTATTGTCTTGCTAAGAGGGTCATAACGTTTCTTTTTCCAGCCCGAAACCAAGTCATACCCGTCCTTGGTAATCATGTCGTAGAGTGCCGGAATTTCGTCGGGGCTGTCTTGCAAGTCGGCATCCATCGTTATTACCACGTCGCCTGTGGCACGAGCAAATCCAGTGTTTAATGCCGGCGACTTGCCATAGTTGCGGCGGAAGCATACCCCTTTCACGCAATGGTTTTTTTCTTGCAGGCGTTTGATTACATTCCACGAATCGTCGGTGCTTCCGTCGTTGACAAACAATATTTCGTAGCTGAAACCATGCTCCTTCATCACACGGGCAATCCACTCCTCAAGCTCGGGGAGCGATTCAGCCTCGTTATATAATGGAACTACAACCGATATATCCATATCTCAGTATTAAGTCAAAAAAAAATGTGCAATTAGTGTTTTGCTTTATAAGCGTTTGCCAGGTTGTGGGATTTTGCGCCAGCCAATCAACAACGCAAGAAGCATTGACAAAAGCGAGCCGAGAAACGTGGTGAGCATAATCATTTGCACTACTACTTCGATTGGCGAAGGCAGCGCGTGCTGCTCGACAACGGCTTCCATTATTTTCACCACTTCGGCTGCCTGGTCGCCTGGCAGGGTCTTGTATAGTTCAATGGCTGTCATTACCTGGTCGTATATAAACGTAGGCACCACATATTGCAGCCAGATGTAAGTGACAGTGCCGCAGATGAGTGAGCCAAACAGGAATATCATAATTCCCAGCAGCCACAGCGAGGCAAACGGGGCGAAACCGTGCATTATGGTGCGGTAACGGCGCAGCATGGGATAGATGATTGCCGGCGTGGCGGCAATCATAGCGACGGCAACCAATAGCAGAAAAGGGGTGTCAAAGCCATGCATGATGGCAAGTGCCATCAACGAGAGGTATATGCCGAATCCCACTCCGTACTCGGCACCGTATCTGTAAACCGATTTTTCTTGCGGTGTATTTTGATTTTCCAACATAGCATCTGTCAAGATGCTGCAAAGTTAATCATAAATAGCGATATTTCGGCGTGTTTTGCGTGTATGTGTGAAAATAGATGCCCAGTGTGGCGCAAAAAAATCGGGGCAAGGAATCGCTTCCAAGCCCCGATGCTTAAATAACATGAAAAAACTATATTACTTCTTCGAAAGTTTTTCTTTCAAAGCAGCAAGTTCTTGGATGTCGCCAAGGGTGGTCTTCTCGATAGCAGGAGTTGACGAAGTGTGTTCTTCGGCTGCTTTTGCTGCTTTCTTGGCCTTCTTGGCTTCGGCTTTGGCCTCGTCTTCGAATATGCGGCTGTGAGAAAGGATTATGCGCTTAGCGTCCTTGTTGAATTCGATAACCTTGAAGTCGAGCTTTTCGTCTTGCTTGGCTTGCGTGCCATCTTGCTTAACGAGGTGCTTGGGAGTGGCAAATCCTTCAACGCCGTAAGGCAGTGCTACAACAGCACCCTTGTCGAGCATTTCTACGATAGTGCCTTCGTGTATGCTGCCGACGGTGAAGATGGTTTCAAACACATCCCATGGATTTTCTTCGAGTTGCTTGTGGCCAAGGCTCAAGCGGCGGTTTTCCTTGTCGATTTCAAGAACTTGAACGTCGATGTTGGCACCGATTTGGGTGAATTCCGACGGGTGCTTGATTTTCTTGGTCCACGACAGGTCGGAAATGTGGATGAGGCCATCAACGCCCTCTTCGAGTTCAACAAATACACCGAAGTTGGTGAAATTGCGCACCTTTGCAGTGTGCTTCGAGCCGACAGGGTAGTTGACTTCGATGCTTTCCCATGGGTCGGGCTTGAGTTGCTTGATGCCAAGCGACATCTTGCGTTCGGCACGGTCGAGCGTAAGGATTACAGCTTCAACCTCGTCGCCGACTTTCAAGAAGTCTTGAGCCGAGCGCAAGTGTTGCGACCACGACATTTCGCTCACGTGGATAAGGCCTTCAACGCCCGGTGCGATTTCTACGAATGCACCGTAATCGGCCATGACAACAACCTTGCCTTTAACCTTGTCGCCAACTTTCAAGTTGGGGTCAAGAGCATCCCATGGATGCGGTTGCAATTGCTTCAAGCCGAGTGCAATGCGCTTCTTCTCGTCGTCGAAGTCGAGGATAACGACGTTGAGCTTCTGGTCGAGGCTTACAACCTCTTCTGGGTGGCTTACGCGGCCCCACGACAGGTCGGTGATGTGGATAAGGCCATCAACGCCGCCCAAGTCGATGAATACGCCGTAAGAGGTGATGTTCTTGACAGTACCTTCAAGCACTTGACCTTTTTCGAGCTTGGCAATGATATCTTTCTTCTGTTGTTCGAGTTCGGCTTCGATGAGAGCCTTGTGCGAAACAACCACGTTTTTGAATTCTTGATTGATTTTAACGACTTTGAATTCCATTGTCTTGCCAACGAATACATCGTAGTCGCGGATAGGCTTAACGTCGATTTGCGAGCCGGGCAAGAATGCCTCGATGCCGAATACATCGACAATCATGCCACCCTTGGTGCGGCACTTGATGTAACCCTTGATGATTTCGTCGTTCTCAAGAGCTTCGTTGATGCGCTCCCAGCTCTTGGCAGCACGTGCCTTTTTGTGCGACAAAACGAGCTGGCCCTTTTTGTCTTCTTGGTTTTCGATGAAGACCTCTACGGTGTCGCCGACTTTGAGGTCGGGATTGTAGCGGAATTCATTCAGCGGAATGATACCATCCGACTTGTAACCGATGTTAACCACCACTTCGCGCTTGTTGAGTGCGATGACGGTACCTTCTGTTACATCTTTGTCCTTAAATGTGTTAAGCGACGCATCGTAGGTGTGTACCATTTCGTCGTGAGATTTCTCACCTTGAGTTTCGCCTTTTTCAAAGGCATCCCAATCGAAATCTTCAATTGGAGAATTTTTTAATTCTTCGCTCATTTAAATTGTTAATAATTAGGTTAATTCTAAGCCGCAGGCACACTTCGCCCACAGCACGGCTGCAAATTTACGCAGAATTTTCTAATTCTCAATGCTTTTGCCGTCGGTTTTTACCTGCTTTGGTGTAAAAAAGTGCGTATTCCGATAAATTTGTTTAACTTTGCGAGGCAAATATTTTGTCATTATGAAGATTGAATTTACCAAGATGCACGGTGCTGGCAATGATTATATATATGTCAACACCATGAAATATGCGATAGACAATCCCGAAGAATTATCAATAAGGTGGAGCCGCTTCCACACTGGCATAGGTAGCGATGGCCTGGTGCTGATTGGCGCATCGAAGGTGGCCGATTTCTCGATGCGCATTTTTAATGCCGACGGCTCCGAGGCCATGATGTGCGGTAATGCGAGTCGTTGCATAGGTAAGTATGTATATGAATATGGCTTGACCGACAAGAGTGAAATCACGCTCGAAACGCTCTCGGGAATAAAGAAATTATACCTTAATATCGATGGTGGTGTTGTGAAGAGTGTCACTGTCGATATGGATAGTCCGCAGTATGCCAATCCTGTCGAGCTTGGTGATGGTTATCAGTACCAAGGCGGTATTGCGGTTTCGATGGGTAATCCGCATCTTGTGATTTTTGTTAACGACATTGCGCAGGTCGAATTGGAAAAAATAGGTCCGCAGCTCGAACATCACCCGTTGTTCCCCGACAGGGTCAATGTGGAATTTGTGCAGCGGCTGGCCGACGGCAAGTTGCGGATGCGTGTGTGGGAACGTGGTTCGGGCATCACGCAGGCTTGTGGCACTGGAGCATGTGCCACATTTGTGGCGGCAAGCCATGCCGGGCTGTGCGACGAGTCGGCCAGCGTGGTGATGGATGGCGGCACATTGCGCATAAGCCGGGAAAACGGCACAGGGCACATATTGATGGAAGGCCCGGCCGTGAAAGTGTATGATGGCACGATTGACACTGAAGCGACATTTCAATAACGGCTGGTTCATAGCTAAATAGCATAGAATTTTTGGCAGCTTGGGTATTGCATTACCTTTGCTGCCAAAATTGTTATGGCGGCAAGGGCTGTGCCGATTATGTTTTGTAACATAAAAAAATAATGGGAAAATAGGAAATAATTTTATAATTTGCGTCCGCTTTTCTGAGAAACTGTTTTGAATTTTTACAGAAATTGTATTGCAAGAGAGCTAAAAGTTTCTTCGTTCATGCTTTAAGTGCCTTTTCGGCCGCTTCCGATTATTTCTGAGTAAGCTTGGCGGGCTAAACGTCGAAAAATAATCGCAACAGCTTCGAAAATACATCTCGAATCATCGAACAAAAAGTCCAAAACAGGTTCTGAAAACATAAACCAGAATTTTCAATTTAAAAACTGATAACATGAAAGTTTACGAAACAAACGAGATTAAAAACATTGCCCTTGTAGGAAGCAAGGGCTCGGGAAAAACCACACTCGCCGAAGCAATGCTTTACGAGTGTGGAGTTATAAAACGTCGCGGTACTGTCGAGGCTGGCAATACGGTTTGCGATTATTTTCCCGTAGAGAAGGAATATGGTTATTCGGTCTTTTCTACGATTTTTTATGCCGAATTCCTCAACAAGAAACTTAACGTTATAGACTGCCCGGGCAGTGACGACTTTGTGGGGAACGCCATTACCGCAATGAATGTCACCGATACTGCCGTGATTGTAATCGACGGGCAATATGGCGTGGAAGTGGGCACACAAAACACGTTCCGTGTGACCGAGCAGGAAAAGAAACCTGTAATTTTCGCCATAAACCAGCTCGATGGGGAAAAGTGCGACTACGACAATGTGATG
>CALUMJ010000070.1 GCA_944321715.1 uncultured Muribaculaceae bacterium
AAGGTACTACCAAAAATCGCTACGAACCAAATTTTTCGACAACTTTTTTCAAAAAATTTTCACACCGTTTCACCAACTACCTGTGCCCCAACCCAGTAGCCCGCACATTTTTTTCACCCAAAAATATGCCCTATAACATACATCCCAGCAAATCCCCAAAAAAACGCCACAACCCAGTAACATTGTTTAACATAACTCGATGAAAAAATATTGGGAATAACTAAAGATGAAACGCAGCATAAGCACAATACGTAGCAAACTCATAGATAGAAAAGAAAAACAGTTTCTTAAAAGCTATCTGAAGATACCTTATATGAAACGACAACCGTTTTTACATCAGCTTCCGAATATTTGGTTTGGTAATATTCGGTTAAGTCTTTATAAAGATAGATGGTGTTAGCTACCGGCATGTCGCTTTTGGTTTTATTCGCATATCCCATAAACACATCAAATGAAAAGTTGTCGATTGTGGTTCCTGATTCATCTAAAAATGTCCACTCTCCATAGCCGACTATGTTTGCCTCTAAAGGAAGTAATTTATAAGATTCCGGCATTTCTTCAGGTGCTTTACTCTTGGTCTGTATGATATATGGGCCAAATATGTTGTTGTCATCCTTCAAGGCTATCCATCTGAGGCAATTGTCTTCACTACGATAAAACATAACGTGATAATCCAAAGGGATGAGAGAGTTTTCTTCCAAGTCCTGTTCGACAAGTTCTTTATTGTCTGCATCGACTGTATATCGGTACTGTGGAAGTGGAATATTGTCGTAAAATGCTTCAGGAATAAAATGTAACGGCAGGTTGTCCGAATCTTTTTTATCCTTGGATATTACTTCGAGCAACTCACGCTCTGTCCATGCAGGGGTTCCCATACTATAATCTTGATAACTGGTTTCACCGATTCTTATCTGGTATTCATATCCTCTTTCAAACTCAAATCCATCAATAGGACCAAAGGCACTCCACTCTTCGGACTGCTCTTTTTTAACTGCATAGACTTCTGACAAGTAATCAAATCCGTCCGACCAAAGGACACCAGGAACCTTCTCCGATGCCACAGTCAGCACACTCTCTTTATAGACAGTTATTTTTCTGCCTTCCTCATTATTATCATCGCAGCTTATGAAGCTGAATGTACATAAGGACAGCATTACTATTACCAAACTTGTTGCTTTCATATCATTCCAATATTAAAGTGCATACAAATGTACATTTTTAAAGAGCATTTTACCCCCCCCCGTGTTAAATTTAACTAACAACCTTCTTTTTGCATTTTTATCCATGACGATAGCACAAACGCAAGTGCTAAACAACTTATGCCCACTCCCATAAAACAATGCAAACCCACTCCTCTATACTGTTATTTCAATGCTGTTCCCTTCGGGGTCAGCAACGACACTTTCATAATAGCCATCGCCTGTAACACGCGGTTCGCTTAAAATGGCGTAGCCGTCGGTTCTCAACTGTTCGGTTAGTGCATCGACACTATCCTCACTTCCGACAGCAATAGCCAAATGAGCCAAGCCCATTAAGTTTGCCCTATTCTCCGCAGCTTCTTTCCCAACACCCTGCATGAGTTCAAGGCGTGCATCGGCCTCGCCCGAGTACAAAAAATAAGACATGAACCCTTTCGCAGGATTGGAATACTTGTTTCCGCATTTAAATCCGAAATATTTAATGTAAAATGCCCGCAGCAATTCAATATCTGCCGCCCACACGGCAACATGCTCTATTCTCATATCTTTTTATTCATATTAAATTACGACATAGAAAAAACTTTGCGTACCCGATAAAGGGCTACGCAAAGTTCATACTTTTCAACAAAAATCAATGCTTCGATGTGGAAAAACACATAAATCTACTATTGTTCTCAGTTGATATTTGGGGTGTCCCAAACCTTGGTTTCGGTGCAATTTATCATCAACGACTGGTCGCCGCATTTCACGCGGAATTCGCCGGCTTCGAGCCTCCAGCGATTGTCATAGCCGACAAATGCCAAGTCGCTCGCCTTTATACTCATAGTCACGGTCTTTGTTTCGCCCGGGCGCAAATCCACCTTGCTGAAGTTGCGCAGCCGCGAATTGTCGGGCGTGATGCTTGCAACCACGTCGCTCGTGAACAGCAGCACAGGTTCTTTTCCTGCTACATTGCCAGTATTTGTCACATCGACCGAAAATTCCAGCACGTCGCCAGCGGCAAATTCGCTCTTGTTGACACGGAAATTATCATACTTGAATGTAGTGTAGCTAAGTCCAAAACCAAATTGCCATTGCACGTCCATCTTGGCATCGTAATTATAAGCCCCCGACATAGTCGCAACATTCTCGCACGGCTTGTAGTCATACGTGGCAAATCCGTTCACCTTGCTCGGATAGGTTATAGGCATCTTGGCACTGAAGTTTGCATCGCCAGCAAGCAAATTGGCCAATGCGTCGCCGCCGTAATTGCCAGGCAGGAAGATGTCAACGACAGCCGATGCCAGCGGTTCAATCTCCTCGATGATGCGTGGACGGCCTCCGTTAAGTATCAGCACGATGGGTTTGCCTGTTGCTGCGAGAGCCTTCACCAATTGGCGTTGGTTGGCCGACAGGGTGAGGTCCTTGACATTCCCCGGAGTTTCACAATAAGAATTTTCGCCCACGCAAGCCACGACCACATCGGCATTTCGTGCGGCTGCCACGGCACTTTCTATATCCACGACGGTATCTTGCTGCCAATTGCTATTGACCGCATCGGCTGCAACATATTCCACCCCTTGGACAAGCGTGACGTTTGCTGCGCCGTATTTGTTGCTCAACGCCTCATATATAGTGTTATATTCCTCGGCAAACTCGTCGGTCTTATGCCCCTGCCACGTGTATGACCAGCCACCATTCAGCGTGCGCATCGAGTTGGCGTTCGGACCTGTAACAAGTATTTTCTTGCCTTTGGCTATCGGCAACACGGCATTTTCGTTTTTCAGCAACACTTGCCCTTCCTCGGCGATGCGCAATGCGGCTTCGGCATGAGCCTTGCTACCAAATTCGGGGAAATCGGCAAAATCATATACAGGCTTTTCAAACAGATTGAGCCTGTATTTCAAGCGCAATATGCGGCGCACGGCATCATCGATGCGGCTCATTTCCACAGCACCTTCCTCGACAAGTTCCTTGAGCAATGTACAGAAATCGGTGTTGTATGGGTCCATCGACATGTCGATTCCCGCATTGATGGCAATGCGTATGGCATCTTTCTTGGAAGCGGCAATATGGTCGCGCGAATACAGGTTTACAATATCGGCCCAGTCGGTAACCACCATGCCATCCCAGTTAAGGTCTTCTTTGAGCCAACCAGTAATCAATTCCTTGTTGGCGTGCAACGGAAGGCCGTCGTTCACGGCCGAATTTATCATCACCGACAAAGCCCCGGCACGGGCAGCCTCAAGGAATGGTGCGAAAAATTTCTCGCGCATATCGCGCTGCGTGATTGACGACGGAGTGCGGTCGAGCCCATTAACGGCACCACCATACCCCATGTAGTGCTTCATGCAAGCAGCCACTTTGGTCGCCCCTATGTGGTTGGGGTCGTCGCCTTGGAAGCCACGGACAGCCTGCGCACCCATTTGCCCGTTCACGTATGGGTCTTCGCCATAGCTTTCCCACATTCTCGACCACGACGAGCCGCGCGACACGTCCATAGTAGGAGTATATACCCAAGGGAGGCTTGCAGCCTTGGTTTCGTATGCACAGATTACCGACACTTCGTATGGAATGTCGCGATTAAACGATGCTGCCTGATTGATGGGCTGGGCAAACAACGTGCCTCCATCGACGTAGGTCGTGCCATGTATATGGTCGATGCCATAAATGTTTGGAATGCCAAGTTCCTTCATCGACTCATCTTGAATGTCGGTCAACAGTTGCTCATACACTTGCGGTGTTTGAGCCTGACTTAGCGGCACATTCAAGAACGACCCTACTTTATATGTCGCAATCATGTCGTGCAACACCGATTGGTTCACGACAAACCGACCTTCTTTGCCACTTGCGTCATAGTCGGTGATGGTTTCGACTGTCATTTCACACATTTGCCCGATTTTCTCGTCAAGTGTCATCTGGCTCAACGTCTTTTCCACCTTGGCTTCAATTTCCGGGTCAACCGGAATGCACGGTGCCACAGCCTGTGCCAAGGCGACACTGCCCGCACTCACGGCTAATGCCGCCGCAGTTGCGCATAATGTTTTCATTTCCATAGTTTTTTTATTTTATATTGAACTTATTTATAATCTCGCACACATATTCCACTTCGCCATCGCCCACATTCACCGACATGGGCAAGCTCACCACGCTGCTAGCCAAGGCACACGTGAGCGGCAACGACAAATCGCCGTATTGCTGCGCATAGCATGGCTGCATATTTGGCGGCGTGGGATAAAGCACATCGGTTTCTATGCCGTTCTCGGCAAGATAAGCCCTGAATGCGTCACGATTCGCCACACGCACCACATACTGATGCCACACCTGCTTGCAGCCCGACAAAATCGCAGGCTTGACCACGAGCGGATTGCATATAAGCTCATCGTAGGCGGCAGCCAAACTGGCGCGCCGCATGTTCTCTTCATCGACATATTTCAATTTCACCCTCAACATCGCAGCTTGCAGCTCGTCCATGCGGCAGTTGAGCCCGCAGTATATGTTGTGATAGCGATAGTCCGAGCCATAATTGGCCAACGCCCTCACCGTGTCGGCCAGCTCTTTGTCACAAGTGGTGACCACGCCGGCATCGCCGAGCGCGCCGAGATTCTTGGTGGGATAAAAACTAAGCCCCGCCGCATGGCCAAGCGAACCAGTGACATACGAGCCATTAAGCCCGGCGACAGCCGCTTGCGCCCCTATGGCTTGGGCATTATCCTCGATTATCTTCAAGCCGTAGCGTTCGGCCAAGTCGTTCATTACGCCCGACCAGCAAGGTGTTCCATACAAGTGTACGGGCATTATGGCGCGCGTCAGCCGTGTAATATGCTTCTCTATGAGCGACATATCGAGGTTCATCGTCACGCAATCAGGCTCGACAAACACTGGCTTCAAACCATTGTCGGTCACTGCAAGCACAGTGGCTATGTAGGTGTTGGCAGGAACTATCACCTCGTCGCCAGGCCGCAGCACGCCAAGCTCAACATAGGCACGCAAAATCAGCCGCAAGGCATCAAGCCCGTTGCTCACAGCCACGGCATAGGCCGAGTGGCAATAATCGGCAATTTCCTTTTCAAAGGCCTTTACATTAGCCCCGTTGATGTACCACCCCGAACGAATAGCATCGCTTGCCGCCTCGACGAGCCTATCCATCAGTGGCTCGTTAACGGCTTTCAGGTCAAGGAATCTTATTTCACGCTTCATGGATTTTACTCGAAGTTAGCTGTTTGAATTCCTTGTATGAACGCACATAGTCGGCTTCGTCAAACTCCTCGGAGGCTATGACGAGGCACACCGCTCCCGACGAAAAATTGTTCAACACGCGCCATATCCCCGGCCGCACGAGCAGCCCAACGTTCGACCTGTTGAGCGACACTATGCGCCGTTCATGCCCATCGTCGAGTATTATATCGAAGCTGCCACTTGCTGCAATGATAAACTCCTCGCAGCTGTGATGCGAGTGTCCGCCACGTTCCTCGCCACCCGGAATGTCATACAAGTAATAAATCCGGCGCAGCTCGAATGGCAGTTCGTTGAAACTCTCCACCACGCTGAGGTTGCCATTCTCGTGGTGATGCTTGACGAGCGTTATCAGCTTGCAAGCATCGACATGCGATGTGTTGTGCGAATTTATCTCCATTCTTTCCGGAGCGATTTAAATTGTTCAAAATCTTCAATATATTCTCCGCGGTCATATATGCCCGACGACAGTACAAGCGCGACCGAATTGGTCGAGAAATTATCCATCGACCGCCATGTGAGATGCGGAACATACACGCCATAATAGGAACGTGCAAGGTGGATGCGGCGCACCTGCGTGCCATCGTCAAGCACCACGTCGAAGCTGCCCGACAGCGCCACTATGAACTCGTCTTGCGACCTGAAAGCATGGCCGTGCCGTTCTTTCCCGGCCGGCACGTCGTATATCCAATATGCCCTGGCTATCTTGAACGGGACATTCTTGATACCCTCGATGACCGACAAGTTGCCACGTGGGTCGCAAATCTTGGGCAAATCTATGATTCTATCCTCACTTAATTTCCCCATTGGCAAGTCTTATTAAATAGTCGCCATACGAGTTTTTCCTCATTGGCTCGGCGATTGCCTTCAATTGCGTGGCATCTATCCACCCTTTACGGTAAGCGACCTCTTCGAGCGACGCCACCATGAACCCTTGACGGTTTTGAATGGTCTGAATGAAATTGGCGGCATCGAGCATCGAATCGACTGTGCCGGTGTCTAACCACGAGAACCCTCGCCCGAGCGTCTGCACGTATGCGCGTTTCTGCTCCAAATATGCTTGGTTGACCGATGTTATTTCAAGCTCGCCGCGAGCCGACGGCTTTACTTCCTTGGCAATCTGCACCACATCGTTGGGATAGAAATACAATCCCGTCACGGCATAGTTCGACTTGGGCTTTTCGGGCTTCTCCTCTATCGAAGTCGCCTCGCCGCTGCTGTCAAACGCCACCACTCCATAGCGGTTGGGGTCTTTCACAGCGTAGGCAAACAATGTGGCCCGTCGTTCCCTGCTTGCGCGCAACGACGCTTCCCCAAGCATTCGCGTGAAACTTTGCCCATAAAATATATTGTCGCCGAGCACCAGGCAGACATCGTCGTTCCCTATGAATTCCTCGCCGATGATAAACGCCTGTGCCAGCCCGTCGGGCGATGGCTGTTCGGCATAACTGAACTTCACGCCTATCGCCGCCCCGTCGCCAAGCAACCGCTTGAACATGGGCAAATCGTCGGGAGTGGAAATGACAAGTATGTCGTTGATGCCGGCGAGCATCAGCACCGATATGGGATAATACACCATCGGCTTGTCATACAATGGTATAAGTTGCTTCGAGATGCCTTTAGTGGTCGGGTACAACCGTGTTCCTGCCCCGCCGGCCAATACTATTCCTTTCATAAATTCTAATAGTGCTTGTTACCGATTTCCATACATTTCTTCGTAATAACGCTGGTAGTCGCCGCTCGTGACATCTTCCACCCACGACTGGTTGTCTAAATACCAGCGGATTGTCTTGACTATTCCGGTTTCAAACGGAGTTTCGGGATACCAGCCGAGCTCGGTGGCAATCTTGGTCGGGTCGATGGCATAACGCTTGTCATGCCCGAGCCTGTCGGTGACGTGTTCTATCAAGCCCTCGTTTATATCCTCAATGCGGCACTTGAGCAAGCTGCGGTATTGCGGCTCGTCGTCCATGATTTGGCGTATGGTGCCAATCAGCAGCTTCACGATGTTGATGTTGCATTCCTCGTTGAAGCCACCTATGTTATAAACCTCGCCTATGCGTCCACGCTCAAGCACTGCATCGACAGCCTTGCAGTGGTCGGCCACATACAGCCAGTCGCGCACGTTCATGCCCGAGCCGTACACCGGCAGTCGCTTCCCTTCCAGTATGTTCTTGAGCATCAGCGGTATGAGTTTCTCGGGAAATTGGTATGCCCCGTAATTGTTGCTGCAACGTGTGATATTCACCGGCAAGCCGTATGTTTCGTGGTAGGCAAGCACAAGCATGTCGGCACTTGCCTTCGACACCGAGTAAGGCGAACGCGGCGCAATGGGTGTATGCTCGGTGAAGAATTGCCGCCCGAATGTTTTCAGGTTGGTACGGTCGGCCACTACCCTCTTCAGCCGCTCGTCCAAGTGCAGCGGTTGCGGCGTGTCGTAATCCTGCTGTAACGAGCCATACACTTCGTCGGTGGATATTTGCAAGAATTTCTTGCCCGGCGCATAAACCAATTTGCCGGCACCGTCCTTGCCCACGAGCCACGCGCGCCGTGCAGCATCAAGCAGGGTTTGTGTGCCTATTATATTGGTTTCAAGGAACAAGCGTGGATTAGTGATGCTGCGGTCAACGTGGCTCTCGGCAGCGAAATTTACCACATAATCGACATCATACTTGCCGAAAATCCCTTCCACGAGCTGCATGTCGCATATATCGCCTTTCACAAATTCGACACACGGCAACTTTAATTCTTCCTCGATATTCTTCAGATTACCGGCGTATGTGAGCAAGTCAAGCACCACGATGCGCAAGTTGTCAGCCCCATGCTTCGCTATGAGGTATTGCACAAAGTTAGAGCCTATGAACCCAGCTCCCCCCGTCACTAAATATGTTTTCATTTATGATTAATAGTTTTCGCAATTAAATATGCTGCAAGTTACAAAAAATCCCCGAAACAAACCCACAAACCGGCACACATATTTCCCCACCCCGCAAGATATTTATTGTAGGTGGTGTGCCGAAATTGGCAGTACCCACCTCGTAGGGACGCACGGCTCGTGCGTCCGCGTACCACAATGCATTGTTAACCATATGCAAATCAACAGAATATACATCTAATTGCGCAGCGGACGCACGAACCGTGCGTCCCTACAAAATTGCGGAAATCTACATTTTGCAACACCTCCGATAACCGCCCGACGGCAAACCGCAACATATTGTAAATGTAGCAGTAACGAGGGTGTATCAAAATTCAAAATTTTGTGTTTTTGTAGAGACGCGATTTATCGCGTCTGTCGCTGCAGCAACCTATTATGTTGTGCATCAGACAATTGTATATTCAATCGAAGCAGACGCGATAAATCGCGTCTCTACATTGAGCTGAGATAAGCCTATTTTGATACACCCTCGTTACTGCCACAATGCAAGGGCGGCGAAGAGATCGGAAGAGCGTCGTGTAGGGAAAGAGTGTAGATCTCGGTGGTCG
>CALUMJ010000071.1 GCA_944321715.1 uncultured Muribaculaceae bacterium
TGCGGAAGCGGGAGAGTAGGTCACCGCCCCATCCAAGCCCGGACAGCGAGCAATCGCCGCCCGGGCTTTCCTTTTGCGCATGCCAAGCCCTCCACCGCAGCCCACCGAGGCCCCCACCAAACCTCCCCCCGAAGGGGAGACTTCCCGTGCGCCGTGCCATGCGTATTCTAAATTCAAATACAAAAGAAAATAAAAACATTATAAGATAGGGTATTATCGAAAAAATCACCTACTTTTGTAAACGGATTGAGGTGACTCTTTCCGCACATATTGGAATATATTAGAAGCGGTATGCTTATCTTGTAAGTTGGAAACGTAGGAAATTTCAGACTTGGCACAAGAGATGGCATAGTGGTTCTCACGCTATAGCGTGGGCTGCTATTATCATATCTGTGCCAAAGGTTTCCTACGACCTCCAACTTAGACGTGGTAGCATTGCAGTTCCACGCTTGCATTTTATAACCGCCTATAATGGAGCTGATAGGCATCTAATGGAATACATATATGGAACAACAGTTTTGTCAAAGTTGCGGTATGCCTCTGACTGATGAGAACAGAGGAACCAATACTGATGGAAGCCGTAGTGAAGATTATTGTGTGTATTGTTACAGAAACGGCGAGTTTACTCAAAATTTCACAATGAGCCAAATGATTGAGTTCTGTCTTCAATTCTTAGACCAATGGAATGTGAAGGGTGGATGTGAGTTGACTCACGTACAGGCAAAAGAACAAATGTTCAGACACTTTCCACACCTGAAGCGGTGGAAAGAGAAAGATGAACGGACATTAACGGAAAAGGCAACCCAATTGCTCGACCAATGCGAAAACGTGACTATCGCTTCTATTAATGCAAACGGTTATCCTCGCCCTGTACAGATGTCCAAGATAGGAGCAAAGGATTTCCATGAGGTTTGGATGGCTACAAGTGCAGATTCTGTGAAAGTGAATGATTTTAAGGCGAACAACAAAGCTGGCCTTTGTTACGAGCATTACGGTGACGGCGTTGCTCTGCGTGGCACTGTAGAGATTATCACGGACGATGCTATCCGCAGGGAGATGTGGCAGGATTGGTTCGTCCATCATTTTCCTGGTGGCCCGAATGACCCGAATTATGTGCTGTTACACTTTATTGGCACGGAAGCTACTTTCTGGATTAATGGCGAATTTTCTCACTCCAACATTTGATATTTATGAAAACTGTAGAACCTGATATTCAAAACATAGCTGCTTGCGGTCTATATTGTGGAGCTTGTCGCAAGTTTTTGACAGATAAATGTTCTGGGTGTAAGCAAAATGAAAATGCAACTTGGTGTAAAATCCGCTCATGTTGCCAAGCAAACAAGTTCAATACTTGTGCAGAATGCCAGCGTGATGTAAAGGATTGTAAGTTATTTTCCAATTGGATTGGCAAGGTGTTTGCTTTTTTGTTCAATTCTGACCGAGCCGCCTGCATCCGTTACATCAAGGAGCAAGGGGAACAGGCTTTTGCCGAAGAGATGACCAAGCGTAAATGCCAAACCATCAAAAGAAAATAAATATGGAATATTTGATGTAGTTTTAGATAAGAAAGAATTGAGATGGCAAGAGAGTCAGTTGTTATATAGGGATAAAAAAAAGCTCGAAGGGACGGAGCCTCTTCGAGCTTTTTTATATGGAAAGATGGGGTTACTTTATCGTGGTGATTGAGCCAGATGAGTGAGCTGTGATTTGGGGGGCATACTGGCTTTGTATTGTGGCAATGCCTGTGTTGTAGCTACCAGTGGAGGTAATTGTCATTTCGTAGGTGATGACGTGTGTACCCTTTGGCAGGTAGTTGAAGAATAGCCGTGTGGCACTGTCTTTTGTTTCTAAATAGTAACCTATTCCGTCGGCAAATCGGTAGCCCGAAAGCTGGTCGGCAGGTTCGCAACATGCGGCTCGTTCATCATTGAGTGTTACGAATTGCAAGTCACGAGTATTTTTTATGACAAGCCTTACAAGCACTTTGTCGCCAACGGCGAGTGTGGCTTTGCTGTCGAGCTGGCCACCGTCCATGCGGCACAATTGTTTTTCGATTGACAAGTCATCGGTTTTGGCAGCCTTTATGCCGTCCATTTGTGCGCTATACTGGAAGTAAACGGCTCCCCAAGCTGGCGAAGTAGCACCGCGGCGGTCGATGTACAGGTCGAGCTTGCCGTCCTTGGCTGTGATTTCTTTGCGGAAATAGCCTGTGTACAAGTCTTGAGGGTCGTATTCAAGTGCCCTCCCATTGAGCTTTATGCTTGGAGCGGCTTGAGGGTTGAGCCATTGGCTGCCTGTCGATAATATGGCATATATGGCATCGGCGGCGAGGCTTGAGTTGCCCCAGTCGGTTGATTGCTTTTGCAGCAATATCCATTGGCGAATCGAGTCGATGGTTTCGGCATCGTCGGCACAAATTTCGCCGAAAGCCTGGAGCAGCGTAGCTGTCACTGCAACACGTCCGGCGCCGCGGTCGCTGCCGTTCAGGAAGTTGTCCCAATACAACCCGTTGCTGCTCGGGATTGCATATTGCCTTATTGATTCCATGATTTTGGCGGCAGTCTTCTTTTCGCCGTTGCGGTAGAGTGTCATTGCGCACCAAGCTTTGTCGCAAAGTCCTGTGGCGGCATCCCAGCGCGACTTCATGCACCTGAGTGTGGCGTTGAACACGGCCTGTGCATTGCCGGTGAATTTCACATCGGGGAACAACGAGCGCACGTATGCGTAACCATAAAATCCCGATAAGTCGTTTTTATCCTTGAGGCGCGAATAATCGTCGGTAGCGCATTGGTCGATATAAGCTATGGCTTTAGCGGCCATTGCGTTGATGTCGATGTTGCTGCGCATATAGCCGAGGTGTTGCGCTTCGCCTATGAGTTGCAGCACCTGCAAGGTGACGTATTGCGACGATGTGCAACCGTTGTAGCGGAACCAAGTCCAACCACCATCACCCATTTGCAGCTCGCGCAACTTGGCGATGATTTTTTGCATTTCGGTTGCGACAGCGGTCGAGTCGAACAATTGTCCAATTGATTGCATGCGTGCCGTCTGCCGTTGGGCTTCGTTGAGCCATGGCGAGGCGAGCAATGTGCATATTTTCAGGTCGCTGTTTTTAGCGAGGTTGGATATGAGCGTCGAGTCGCTTTCATTGGTGAGCCATTGGTCAATAGCCGGCTTGATTTGTGGATTGTCGTTGGCGATGCCTTGGGCCACGGCTATGGCATAGAGCGAGTGCGACAGTGCGCTGGCTGTAGTATAGTCGTCTTGCATGATTGAAGGCAGGGCTGTGATGCAATACCATACAGGATTGTTGCAGAACTCAAGTGTGATGCGGCCGCTCAGTTTCTCTTTATCGTCGGATGTGATGTCGCACGTCATGTTGTTGTAAAGGTAGAATGGCGACGTTTCAATCACTGGCGATGTCGATGGCAAGATTGTGAGCAAGTGTTGTTCGCCATCGCCAAACTCGGCAGTAGCGGCTTTCACACGGTAGCCCACAAGCGAAATGTCGGCAGGAACAGTCCATTGAATATCTATAGCCTTGGAACCTTTGGCTTCGAGGTCGGCCGAAAATTGTTGCGATGCGATTACGTTACCTGTCGCGACATCGAACAGCTCGACCACGGCTGTGCAGGATTGAGCAGAATCGGTTGCGTTCATGAGCATCGACGACAAGGTTGCCACGTCGCCATTGCGCACGAATCGGGGCAGTGATGCCCGCACCATGATGGGTTTGCGCGTGACGACTTCGCGCACCATTGTGGCCGTGTGCAGGTCGTGCGTGTAGGCTATTGCCTTGAAAAGCCAAGTGGTGTTGAACAGCGGTGCGTTGAATGTCACCGACACATTTCCATCTTCGTCGGTAGTGAGTGATGGTCGCCACAGGGCGTTTTGTACGTCGGACGTGCGCATTTGCACTTTGTCGAGCTGTTCGGCACTGCCGTTGTCGGCATGGGTTTCGACCATTGCAAACACTTCATCTGCCGGGGCTGCCGAATCTTCGGCCACAGCAAGTTCTTCGGTAGAAATAATTCCGTTGGCGACGAGAGCTTCGCTCAATTGCGCCGATTTTGTCATCCTCATGCTTGCAGCTCCTCTCACGTAGATGCGTCCGGCATAATTGCGTCCGTAAAATTCGAGGTCGGGAAGCACGTAATCCTTTGTTTTCTCGTAGCCTGATTGGATATTGGTATAAATGCCAGTGGGGAAAATGTAAGGCGTGTTGTAGCTGTACAGCATGCTTTGCCCATATTGCAGAGAAAAATCCCACTGGTGCTGGGCTATCATGTCGAGTGCCTTGTCGTACATGTCACACAGCATGGCGCCACGGCGCAACTGCCCATCTTGGTTGACGAGCTTGAATGTCCACGTTTCGGTCGAGCCTGGAACTAAATTGTCGCGGAACACTATGGGCATGATGCGCAATGTGTCGCGGTGCATCACCGATTCCAGGCGGCGGTTCCACGTGTGGGCCTCGCCATCGTTGATGGTGATGAATGTGAGGTCGATATATTCGTCTTCGGCTTTAGGAATGTCGATGGCAAAGCGGTGCATTCCTTTGCCATATTTCAACCACGATTCTTTCACGATTCCTTTTTTTGAAGCGGCGATGTAGTAGATGTATGCGGTTTCGCACGAGTTGCCAATCAGTATCGAAGCCTCATTGTCGCTGCTTACCGATACTTGCCCGTTGGGAATCCATAGCGGAGAATCGACAGGCGGTACATTGTCGGTCAATCGGTAAATAACGATGGTGGTTTCGAGCGGTTTGGCAGTGGTGTCGCCGTCGATTGTCACTTTCATGTCGTATTGCCCCGATGGAAGTGAGCCGAAGTCGATAGCTGCATTAGTCGATGAGAATTGTCCGCTTGCCGATGCTTTGCCTGTGAGCGTGTAGTTGCAAGTGAGCAGTGTGTCGGCCTGATTTGAGCTGCGGACATTGATGGGCAATTTTACAAGTCCATCACCGACCTCGAATGTGTAGTCCGAGCCAGTCATTTCGATGACACGGGTAGTGCCGAGCCAGAATAGCTTGGTTGCAGTCTGGGTTTCTCCAGCGGCATCGGTGACGGCGGCATCGAGCGTGAATTGCACACGTTGTGGCAAATTATTGCCGTTCAACAGGCTGCTGGGAATTGTTATAGTGAAGCGTCCATTGCTGTCGGTGGTGGCGGTGAAATCGTCGATGTGGGTGGAATTGCCGCCAATGAAGCGGTACCACCAGTTCCACATTTGGTATTTTAGTGTTAAGGTGACTTGTGTGTCAGCCACAGGTATGCCGGTGAAATACTCGGCACGCCCGGTGAGCGTAACGTCGATTCCTCGGGTATAGCTCTGTTGGTCGCCGTCGAATTGCACGTCGAATGTTGGTGCTTTGTATTCGCTCACAGGGAAATATTTCACACCGCCAGTTGCCGAGCTGTTGACTTCGATGCAAAACTGTCCGTTCATGCGGTCGGTGGGAATGGCAAAAGTCCCGTTAACACGGCCAAATTCGTCGGTGGTGAGCGAGTCGGTGGCTATTTTGTCGTAATTGCTATCATAGAGGGTCGCTGTTGCTGGCATATTGGCAGTGACTTGCTTGCCATTGCGGTCAATGTTGTAGAAAATGGCAGCAAAACGCACAGTGTCGCCTGGATGATACACGCCGAGGTCGGTCATGACTTCGATATGTGCAGGTTCGGCGTCATATAGCTGGAATTCCCTCACGTAGGCTGCCATGCCGTAACGGTCGTTGCCTTTCACGGCTGCAACACGTTCGCGCAGACGGTTGTCGCCATTCTTGATGAGGCAATAACCTTCGCTGTTGGTGCGGTTTGCGGCAATGCGGCCGGTCTGTGCGATGTCGTTTTTCGTGACACGGTTGATGTACACATCTTTGAGCGGCTCGCCAGTTATCGAGTTGACGGCAAACACTTTCACGCCGCCCGAACTGCTGGTATGGAAGAGCGAAATATCGCTCACACGGAACTCTTGCGGATATATGCCCTTGGTGTCTAAAAAGTTGTCATAGTCGGGAAGGACGATATATCGGCCGTATGTCAATGGCTTGAGTTTCACTTCCACTGTGTCGGCAAATGGCACTGTGCCATTGAGGTTAGCAGTGGCTTCGGCGACAAGTTGCAACGACGAGCGTTTTTCAACGAGCTTGTTGTTGACAGCCATGTTGTCGGGTACGCGGTAAACGAGTATGCGGCATGAGTTTACATTTCGAGCCTCGACACGCACGGTCACAGTGTCGGCAGTGGTGAAAGAGCTGCTGTAATGCAACTGAACCTGCTTCTGTGAAATCTGTGCCAAATAATTGCGCGCATTGGGGGCAAATGGCGAGGCAGGGAACTGTTTCAGATACTTATTAAGCAAGTCGAAACGTTGCTTGTTGTCATCGATAAGGTTAAGGTAACGTTCGAGTGCGATGTAGCAAAATTCGTTATCCTTGAATTCATCGTAAAGCGACTTTGCTGTTTGGCGCAATTCCTGTGGCGTGCTGTTGTTGGCACGTTCGAGGGTGACAGTTATGTAGGGTGCTGCATTGCCCTTGTGCCTGTCGGCAAGAGCCAGCAAGGCATCGTGTTTCAGCTTGTCGGCCCTCAATGTGGCCTCGCTGTTCAACGATGCGCCACGATATTGCATCACTTGGTCTAACAGGCCTATGCCGCGGTATGTCACCAAGTCGAGCATAGTGGGATAAATCGTTGCCGTCACTTCGTCGGTTGTTACATACATTCCCACGGGCGTGTGCCACAGAGCATCGCTATATTGGAACGATTGTGCGAGGCACTCGGCTACGGCATCGGTGTAGTTGTCCTTGCTCCATTCGCTTAGGTCGGATGGACGTGTGCCGGCCACGGTGGCGCGCTGCGAAATGGCATAGGCGTTGTTGCTGAAATATGAGCTATATACAACGGCCTTTAAGTAATGCAATGTGGCAATAGCGGCCGAGTCGGTTTCGATTGCCGCCACACTGTCGATTTTATTTAATATGCCTGGAATGTTGTCACTCGAAATCTGGGCTTCGGCGATGGTGCCTTGAATGAGGTATTTCACCACATCGGGGTGGTTGCCGTTTTTCAAAGCCTTGTTGAGCGACTTGTCGGCATTATTCATCACGGTCTGCGGGTAATTAAAATTTGGCACTCCATCATCTGCTGCCGCGCGGAACGCCGAGGTCGCCACGAGCAACAGTGCCATGATTGTGTTGATTGCTAAAATTCTCATAGTTCAAAAATGAATTTATGTTTAACATATCTATTAGAGGATAATTAATATCTCGGAGTTAAAGTTTCGAGTGTGAAAAAAACGAAATGAGGAGCTTTTTAAACGATACACTCCCATCGGCTGCTTGTGTGTGCAGCTCGTGGGAGATGTAATCGGTGAGAGTGGGAGAGTGGTTGAAAAAAAGTTAGTTAAGTGCGTATGTTTGAAGCTAATAATGTATTATTGCGAGTTAAGTTCTCGGCTGCGGTTGTAGTGCCGTAGCAGGTCGCTTGCAAAGTGTGTTTCGGCACGTTTGAGCAAGAATAATTGCTTGTCGCTCAGTATTTTGGCAAATTGTGGATAATATTCCTTTTCGATTTCGGCTTCAAGCACTTTCACGTCGGACAGTGCTTGTGCAGCCAGTCTGAAATCTTCGTCGGTGGCATTGTCGAAGTTGTCTGACACTTGCATCTCGCGCTGACGGGCCTCGAGATTTACCAAGAATACCTTGTTTTCCATTTCTTGGTAAATG
>CALUMJ010000072.1 GCA_944321715.1 uncultured Muribaculaceae bacterium
ATTTGCATGGCGTCTGCATATACCCCTTTTTGTCTTTATCTTCGGGAGTGAGCCACGACTCGAATATCATTTCTTTGTCGTCTAAGTTGAGGTTCATGCACGAGTAATCGACGAGAGCTGCTTCGTGCAGGTTGATATATAGCCCGTCGTCGGTTTTCATCATCAACGCAGTTTGTACGCCGGTGGGCGAGAAAACTGTCTGCGACGAGTTGGGAGTTACAGCCTTGTCCATCAAGCCTCTGATTTCGCTCAGTCGGCTCTTGGTGTAGTCATATTCTTGTGTGTCGTAGTCGCCAGGAATCCAGTATGCAGTGTGGTCGCCTGTCATGGCAAACTGCGTGCGTTCTTCCTTGATTGTGAAGTAAACGAGGTTTTTCTGTTGTGGAAATTCATAACGGAATCCCATGCCATCGTCATATACGCGGAAGCGAATGATGATGTATCGGTCAAATGCCGGTTGGGTGATGGTCACTGCCATTTCGTTGTAATGGTTGCGAATGGCTTCTTCTTCGCCCCACACGGGTTTCCATGTTTCGTCGAAAGTGGAATGCTCGGTTTTCGTCAGCTCGAAGCCGTCGGTAAGCGAGAGTTTGTTGGTTTCACCGCCAGTGATGTCGAACGATTCGAACGTGTTGCGCATACTCACGTCGTCGAGTTCAAGTCCGAGGCGGCTTTCGAGTATGACCGGTTTCTGTTTATAATCGACCGAATATACAGGCCACCCGTCTTTTACGTCAAAGTTGACTACAACATTGCCGTCGGGCGATGCCACGCTTTCGGCCGCCGCTGTGTAGGCTGGCTGCAGTGCCACGGCAATGGCAAATGCGCTGCTTAAAACAACATTTTTAGAAATCATAAGTTAATCGGTTTGATGGTATGAAAAATATGTTAAGATATATGTTAGTCGGCATAATATTGCTCGCTACAAAGTTAGGCAAGTTGTCGGCAAAAACAAAATATCACGTACTAAAATTTTTTGCAACGATGTGTAGCAGCTTATGTGGCAATTTTAGAAACTGTTTTGAAATTTTTGTTCGATGGTTTGAGATGGATTTTCGAGGCGGTTTTGATTGTTATTTGAGTAAGTTTAGCAAGCTAAACGTCGAAAAAAACAATCGAAAACGGCCGAAAAGACGCTCAAAACATGAACAAAGAACTCAATATAAAACTATTTCTGTAAAATTTCAAAACAGTTTCTTAGCAAAGTATGGAAGATGTTGAGTTACGTTTTATTCTTTCCTTATTTTTGTAGAGGCGTGGACTATATCGCCAGTTTTTGTTACGCCCTCCACGACAACCGAATAGCGTGTGCGGCGAATGTCGTTGGCGTAAAATGTCACAGTGGCTGTGCCGGTTTCGTCGATTTGCGCGTCGGGGTTCCAATATACGGTGCTGCGCGAGTCGGTGCCGTCGGAGGTGTTGCCTGTGGCGTGGGCATACTTTGGCGAGTAGAACTCGGCCGGCTGCTGGTAGCCAAGCGGATTGAGATATTTTATGCCGTATGGCTTGTCGGGCTCGATGTCGGCCCCGTCTTTTGTGGTTATTACCAATGCCCCACCGAAAAATTCGTTCCCGTAAATGACTGCGGCACCAGGTTGCAGGAAATCGATGCGCTCGATAAGTTGGAATGGGCATACTGCCTCCACTTCGCGCAGAATGCCGAAACTTGATGCCACTGTGTTGCCATTGCTCTCCGTAAGTGCCCTTTTGGTGGCACGTTGCGACAATTCGGATATGTCTTGTGACATCATCGACTTTATGCGCCTATCCCTCATTCGGTCCACTACGTTTTTCATTTGCAATGTCGATCCGTCGTCGCCGATATATGCCGAGTAGAGTGGAACGCCGTCGATAACAACGCCCACGCTAAAGTTGCGGTAAATTAAGTTCCCTTGGGGTGTAATTCTTATGCCCGGGATTAGGCGTATTACCTCTTCAATCGATGTGTAGCTGCGTTCTTCGATAAAATCGCTGTCGAACGAGCGGTGGGCGAGGAGTTCGGTGACATCTTTGCCTTCCAGGTCGGGTTTGTGCGCCTCTACCACCAGCTCGTTGAGGATGATGTTGTAGGTACCCGAGGCGGAGAGGCGCATTCGCTCAGCATTGTCGTATTGGGCGGTCACTTTCGCCTCGGCTGGACGTTCGTAGTCGGCTTTTGCGTCGATAGGTTTGACTTCGGGGAACAGCTCGGGGTCGATTTCCACGTTGCTCTCGGTGTCGCCCTTGCTGTTGATTGCCTCAAGCTGGTAGCCCACGCCGTCGATGTTGTCGAAGCCGTTGAAGCGGAAGCGTCCGAGGCTGTCGGTTGGAACTGCGCGGGCGAATCCGATGCGCTTTGCAAGGATTTTCACCGTGGCATCGTCAAGCGGCTTCCCACGCCACAGGCTCTTCACCGTTCCGCTTATTTCCTGGCTTTTCTCGATGGCTGCGGAGGGGTACTGGTATTCGCCGCGTAGCGAAGCGGGGATGTCATACCGCCGCCAGCCCTGCGTCATCATCAGCGCGTCGAGCGCGCGTCGGCGGGTGGTGTCGTCGCGTTCGAAGTAGTAGGCCGGGTTCTCGACATACCCGCGCAACTCGGACTGCAACAGCAGGTTGGCGAGAATGTTGGTGCTGCCGCTCTCGTCGCCAAACATGTCGTCGGTCACAGCCACCGCCACGCTGCTGGTCGGGTCGGCGTAGCCGTCAAGGTCGATTGTGAGCGTCACCTTGTCGCGGTTCTCGTAATATGGGCGCGAGGGTGTGACACGAGTCGAGTCGGCATGTTCAGTTCGGGCGAATAGCAGCCGCTCGCTAAGTGGGTGCAGCCCGCCATCGAGCAGCAGTACCTGCAAAATGCCATCTTGCAATCCATTGCACCGCACTTTTATCTTTCTGCGGTCGTCGAGCGTTGTGGCGTATATTAATAGTCCGCGTTCCTGTATTGCCACTATGGCATCATCGGGGCAGTTGCCCTTCACGCTGATGTCGATGAGCGTGTCGCCGACGATGTCGGCACTGATAACTGCTGCTTCGGGGTTGGCCTCGGGCAGGGCGAAAGTGGCGGTCACGCCGCTGCGTGGGGCGACGCAATTGGCACGGTAGCGCATTCCCGGTTGCGGCACGAATGTGAAGCTGCCCATGCCGGCGTGTAGGCTGTTGAAGCGGGTCACCTCGTTGCCGAGCGAGTCGGTTATGATTCCGGCGATGGGAATCCCCATGCCGTAGCTGTCGATAGCCTTGAACGCCACGCGGCAAGCCTCACCGGGGACGATGTAACCCCCCTCGGGGTGGAAGGTGACGTCATATTCGGCCGCGCTGCGCGGCAGACGGATATATTTGGCATACTCGTCGCACATCACGAGCAAGTAACCGGCAAGGTACTCGTCGCGGTCGAGCTTTATGGTTTCCACGCCTTTCCGCCTCCACGAAGGCTTCCAGTCGGCATCCTTGATGGTGCGGTAGGTGAACTCGCGTTCGCGGTCTTCGCCAGTCGAGCGGTCTTTGTAGCTTATTCGGCACACAAGCCGTTTGTCGCCTTCCTCCCACTCAAATTTAGCCGAGAGGTTAAGGCGCAGGGAGTATGCTGTGCGTATTCCCACGGGCTTCTTGAAGAAATAGGCCTCTCCCGCGCTGTTCATGAAGTTGGTGTATGCGACGATTGTGTAGTCGCCCTCGGGGATTCGCATGTCGAGCGGAATGTATCCGGCATATACGCCGCCGCGCTCGATGACCTTTATGCGCTGCTCGACGGTGTTGTAAGGCGAGCGCAGTTCCACATACATGTATTTGCTCACTGCCACAGGCTCGTGCGTTGTCGCGCTCACCACGTGGCCACGCAGCCATATCGTGTCGCCGCCCATGTAGTGGTTTCGGTCGGTAGTGATGTGCAGTTTTTCTTGCGGAAATTGGAAGCACTGTTCGTTGAGCCTCGCTAATAGCGTGTCGGCCAGCCCCTGCGCTCGTACTATAGATGCTGCCAGTATCATTGTAATAACAAACAACCATCTCATAATTGAAGATATTAAAATGTTAATGATATGTTCTGTAAAGATAAAATATTAGTCAGTGAAAACAAAGGAAAAATAAAAAAAATCAAGAGGGTGTATCAAAATAGCGATGTCTGAAACAATTAGCAATTACGAACAGGCAATTATGTAGGTTGCTATTTTGATACACCCTCGTCATTCAAGATTTCACATCTTTTGTTGTTCATGGTAATAGATGATATTATTCAGCGCAGTTTCGAGTTTCGACTCCCAAGCATTGCTCAGTAAGTACGCATTGGTTATCTGTGTCGGGGGCAGTTAACATGCAATCGTCGGTGTTGTCATTTCTACAGTTTCTTTCTCTAAAGTCAAATCTTTTGCTGTTACTTTTTTCATGATAATGAAATTTTTGATGGTTAATAAAAATTGTGTTTTTCGTGGTGGCAGTATAAAAGAGCCTCCGTAAACCGTGGCAGGGAGGTTTTTGAGTTCCTGCCATGTTTACAGAGGCAAAGTTAATATCGAGGTTGGGCAATATTTGTTCCCGCTTTGTTTTGTTTTTGTTAACGAGGCTAACTTTTTATTCTTTCCTTATTTTTGTAGTAGCACGGATTACGTCGCCAATTTTTGTTACACCCTCCACGACAACCGAATAGCGTGTGCGGTGGATGTCGTTGGCATAAAATACCACAGTTGCTGTGCCAGTTTCATCGATTTGCACATCGGGATTCCAATATACTGTGCTGCGCATGTCGTTACCGTCGGAGGTATTGCCTGTGGCTCGTTCATATTTTGGCGAATAAAATTCTGCAGGCGCTTGATAGCCAAGTGGTGTTAAATTTTTGATTCCGTATGGCTTTTCGGGTGAGATGTCTGCTCCTTCTTTTGTAGTAATTACTAATACGCCACCGGGATAATTATTCCCATATATCAGTGCGGCACCTGGTTGCAAGAAGTCGATACGCTTAATCATCATGAATGGGTATAGAATGTCTAATTCATGAAGCATTCCACCAAATGACGACACGCTTCCTACAGGCGTGGAAAGTGCCCGCTGTGCCGCTATTTGAGATTTCTTGGCGATTCCGCTAAATACTCTGCTTCTTCGTTGGTTGATAGCCGCACCTTGTATTAGGGCTGCATCGGGGAAACCCGAATCGCCCGTTCCGCCGATTGAAAATGGAACTTCGTCAATAATAACGCCCACGGGATAGTTGCGGTAAACCATATTACCGTCGGGCGTGATTCTCACCCCGGCTATTGCTCGCACAGCTTCCTCGATGGAGGTATAACCTCGTTTTTCCATATACTCGCTGTCGAACGAGCGGTGGGCGAGGAATTCCGAGATGTCTTTGCCTTCTATGTCGGGTTTGTGGGCTTCAACTATCAATTCGTTGAGGATAATGTTGTAGGTGCCGGATGCCGACAGGCGCATACGCTCGGCGTTGTCGTATTGGGCAGTCACTTTTATCTCGGCAGGGCGTTCATAGTCGGCCTTTGCGTCGATGGGCGCGACATCGGGGAATAGCTCGGGGTCGATTTCCACGTTGCTCTCGGTGTCGCCCTTGCTGTTGATTGCCTCAAGCTGGTAGCCCACGCCCTCGATGTTGTCGAACCCGTTGAAGCGGAAACGTCCGAGGCTGTCGGTCTTTACAGACCGTGCGAAGCCGATGCGCTTTGCGAGGATTTTCACCGTTGCGTCGTCGAGCGGCCGGCCGCGCCACAGGCTCTTGACCGTGCCGCTGATTTCCTGACTTTTCTCTATGGCAGCTGTGGGGTACTGGTATTCGCCGCGGAGCGAAGCCGGGATGTCATACCGCCGCCAGCCCTGCGTCATCATCAGCGCGTCGAGCGCGCGCCGTCGGGTGGTGTCGTCGCGCTCGAAGTAGTATGCCGGGTTCTCGACATATCCGCGCAACTCCGACTGCAACAGCAGGTTGGCAAGTATGTTTGTGCTACCGCTCTCGTCGCCAAACATGTCGTCGGTCACAGCCACGGCCACGCTGCTGGTCGGGTCGGCGTAGCCGTCAAGGTCGATTGTGAGCGTCACCTTGTCGCGGTTCTCGTAGAATGGGCGAGATGGTGTGACACGAGCCGAGTCGGCGTGTCCGGTACGGGTGAATAGAAGCCGCTCGCTGAGTGGGCGCAGTGCGCCGTCGAGCAGCAACACCTGCAAAATGCCGTCTTGAAGTTCGCCGCACTCCACTCGCAACTCCTTGCGGCCATCGAGCTGCCCTGCATATACCATCAATCCACGTTCCTGTATTGCCACGACAGCATCGCTCGGGCAGTTGCCCTTGACGCTGATGTCGATAAGTGTGTCGCCAATGATGTCGGCACTGATTACTGCCGCTTCGGGGTTAGCCTCGGGCAGGTCGAAAGTTGCTGTCACGCCGCTGCGCGGGGCGACGCAATTGGCACGGTAGCGCATTCCCGGTTGCGGCACGAATGTGAAGCTGCCCATGCCGGCGTGTAGGCTGTTGAAGCGGGTCACCTCGTTGCCGAGCGAGTCGGTTATTATTCCGGCGATGGGAATCCCCATCCCATAGCTGTCGATGGCCTTGAACGCCACCCGGCAGGCCTCGCCGGGAACGATGTAACCCCCCTCGGGGTGGAAAGTGACGTCATATTCGGCAGCACTTCGCGGCAGGCGGATATAGCGGGCATACTCGTCGCACATCACGAGCAGGTAGCCTGCAAGGTACTCGTCGCGGTCGAGCTTTATGGTTTCCACGCCCTTTCGCCTCCACGAAAGCTTCCAGTTGCGGTCTTTGACAGTGCGGTATGTGAACTCCCGCTCGCGGTCCTCGTTGGTCGAGCGGTCCTTGTAGCTGATGCGGCACACGAGCCGTTTGTCGCCCTCCTCCCACTCGAACCGGGCCGAGAGGTCGAGCCGCAGTGAGTATGCCGTGCGTATTCCCACCGGCTTCTTGAAGAAGTATGCCTCTCCCGCGCTGTTCATGAAGTTGGTGTATGCGACGATTGTGTAGTCGCCCTCGGGGATTCGCATGTCGAGCGGTATATAGCCGGCATACACTCCTCCGCGCTCGATTACCTTGATGCGTTGCTCTACGGTGTTGTAGGGCGAGCGCAGCTCCACATACAAGTATTTGCTCACGGCCACAGGTTCGTGAGTCGCCGCACTCACCACGTGTCCTCGCAGCCAGATGGTGTCGCCGCCCATGTAGTGGTTTCGGTCGGTAGTGATGTGTATTTTCTCCTGGGGGTATTCATAGTATTGCCTTTCGAGCCTTGCCCTCAATGTGTCGGCATCGACCCTGGCCAATGCAGTGGCCGAAACAAACAACAGTGCTAATGTCAAAAACATTCCCTTCATGGCTTGCAATGTTTATGGTTAGTTATTAATACAAATATAAGCACAATGCCGTTAAAAATAAACTATTTGTGCGTAAAAAATCATTATTGTGTGTTAAGAGTGGTATAAGTGAGGATTTATGAAATTAGTAATAATAATTGCTTTTATATGTTGTAAATGGGATTAAAATAGCAATGTCCGAAGCAATCATCAATTATCGTCAGTCCGTTATGTAAAGCCGCCATGTTATGACACGGCTGTCCCGATAAAATTTTAACATTAGTTTGTGATGGCTGCCAAGTTACGATTTGCCGCAATGTGGGGATAAGTTGGACAACATTG
>CALUMJ010000073.1 GCA_944321715.1 uncultured Muribaculaceae bacterium
TGGCAGATACTGCAATTACACCGAGCTGCCTGCACTCCTTGCCGATGGATGGCATGAGCAATGGGACGACGTTGCACAATGTGCCTACTTCATATCGCCTGACGGTAATGAATTTATGACCTTGGAAACACAGCAGTCAATGGATGCAAAACTTGACTGGATTAAAGAAAATGGTTTCGGCGGCGTGTTTTGGTGGGAGTATTCATGCGATTGGGTAAGACCTCAAAAGAGTGGCGAAAGAGGCACGCATCTAATAATAGATTACGTTACTGGCAAAATCAAAAGTGGCAATTGACACGATTGGTCGCACTTGCTTTTGATTGCATATAAAAAAACAGGGAATGCTTTTGGACATTCCCTGTTTTTTATATGCTGTTGGTGATGGATTACATCATGCCACCCATTCCGCCCATACCCGGAGCGGCTGCCGGAGCAGGATTTTCTTCTTTCTTCTCGGCAATGACACACTCGGTGGTGAGGAACATACCAGCGATTGAAGCTGCGTTTTCGAGAGCTACGCGAGCAACCTTTGCCGGGTCGATTACGCCTGTTGCGAGCAGGTGCTCAAAATTGCCTGTGCGAGCGTTGTAGCCGTAGTCGCCTTCAGCGTCCTTGACTTGTTGAACGATTACTGCACCTTCGAGTCCTGCGTTTGCGACAATCTGGCGCAACGGTTCTTCGATGGCACGGCGAACGATGTCGATACCAGTGGTTTCATCGTCGTTATCGCCCTTGAGGTTTTCGAGAGCCTTGATGCTGCGGATATAAGCGACACCGCCACCAGGAACAATACCCTCGGCAACAGCAGCACGAGTTGCACTCAAAGCATCGTCAACACGGTCTTTCTTTTCCTTCATTTCAACTTCGGATGGAGCACCGATGTAAAGGACAGCTACGCCACCAGCGAGTTTTGCAAGACGCTCTTGAAGTTTCTCCTTGTCGTAGCTCGACTTGGTGATTTCAATTTGAGCCTTGATTTGGTTTACACGGTCGGCAATAGCTTGCTTGTCGCCAGCACCTTCAACGATAGTGGTGTTTTCCTTGTCAACAGTAATCTTTTCGGCAGTACCAAGCACTTGGATAGAAGCATTTTCGAGCTTCATGCCTTGCTCTTCCGAGATAACTACGCCACCAGTGAGGGTTGCGATGTCTTGCAACATCTCTTTGCGACGGTCGCCAAAGCCCGGAGCCTTTACAGCGCAAACCTTCAACGAGCCACGCAGGCGGTTAACGACAAGAGTTGCGAGAGCTTCGCTATCGACATCCTCTGCAATGATGAGCAACGGACGGCCGCTTTGTGCAGTAGCTTCGAGGATAGGAAGCATGTCCTTGAGGTTGGAAATCTTCTTGTCGTAGATGAGGATATAAGGATTTTCCATCTCGCATTCCATGCGCTCGGAGTTGGTAACGAAGTAAGGAGAAATGTATCCACGGTCGAACTGCATACCCTTAACCACCTTCACTTCCGATTCGGTAACTTTGGATTCTTCAACTGTGATTACACCTTCTTTCTTAACGGCTTTCATTGCCTCGGCGATGAGTTGGCCGATTTTCTCGTCGTTGTTGGCCGAGATGCGAGCAACATTTTCAATCTTGCCGAAGTCGTCGCCAACTTCCTCGGATTGAGCCTTGATGCTTTCTACGACCGTGGCTACGGCTTTGTCGATACCGCGCTTAAGGTCCATCGGGTTGGCACCTGCGGCAACGTTCTTCAAGCCTGTAGTGATGATTGATTGTGCGAGGACGGTTGCTGTGGTTGTACCGTCGCCAGCATCGTCACCAGTCTTAGAAGCGACTTCCTTAACCAATTGTGCGCCCATGTTTTGGAATTGGTCTTCGAGTTCCACTTCCTTGGCTACTGTCACACCATCCTTGGTGATGTGGGGTGCACCAAATTTCTTTTCGATGATAACGTTGCGACCTTTAGGGCCGAGTGTTACCTTCACGGCGTTGCTCAAAGCGTCAACACCTTTCTTGAGCTCTTCGCGAGCATTGATATCGAATTTGATTTCTTTTGCCATAGTTCTATGTGTTTTTTTTATTGTCGGGGTTTATTATTCAAGTATCGCCAAGATGTCGGACTGGCGCATCATCAAGTATTTCACACCATCCACTTCAAGCTCGGTGCCAGCATATTTGCCGTATAGAACGAGGTCGCCCTCTTTAACCACCATAGCCTCGTCCTTGGTGCCGTTGCCAACAGCTTTTACTGTTCCGCGCAAAGGTTTTTCTTTAGCAGTGTCAGGGATGATGATGCCGCCTACTGTAACTTCTTCGGCTGCAACAGGTTCGATAAGAACTCTGTCGGATAATGGTTTAACTGTCATAATATTATAAAATTTAAAATTGTTATTAATCACTTTTCTTGCAGCTCCCCATCGAGCTACGTCAAAACTAATAGCATATTCTGTGCCAAAGTGCGGCGATGCTGCTTTCGAGGTGTCAAAATGTCACTTTCCAGCTTGTGAAAGTCTGATTGAGAGTGCCGCCCAGCAGGCTGCGCAGGAACCGAAAAACATTTGTCATGTTGTATTTGATTTAAATATTTATTACCTTTGACAACTAATCAGAATTTGTTTGGGTTCTATATGAATAATGTAACAATAAATGGTTGAAATTCATGTTATTGTGAAATCTGAGCACTTTCTTGGCAGATGCTATACACTAATTTGTTTCGCAAAGAAAAACTTATGTTATGAAGAGAATATTAGTTACCGGCGGTGCGGGTTTCATCGGGTCGCACTTGTGTGGAAGGCTGCTTGCCGAGGGTAACCATGTGATATGTGTTGATAATTTCTTCACAGGGTCGCGTGACAATATTGCACAATATGCCGACAATCCAGAATTTGAATTGGTTGAGCATAATGTGCAAATCCCGTATGAAGCCGATGTCGATGAGATTTACAATCTGGCATGTCCGGCATCGCCCATACATTACCAGTATGACCCGATTGACACAATACGCACGTGCATGCTTGGCACGATGAACGGGTTGGACCTTGCCATGGCAAAAGACGCAAAATTCCTTCAAGCTTCGACAAGCGAAGTGTACGGCGACCCGTTGGTGCATCCGCAATATGAAGAGTATTGGGGAAATGTAAACCCTGTGGGAATTCGTTCGTGCTATGACGAGGGCAAACGGTGTGCCGAAACGATGTGCATGGACTACCACCGCCAGCGCAATGTAAATGTCAAAATAATAAGAATTTTCAATACATACGGGCCGCGGATGCTGCCAAATGACGGACGCGTAGTATCGAACATGATAGTGCAGGCCTTGAAGGGGGAAAACCTGACAGTGTTTGGTGATGGCAGCCAAACTCGTAGTTTCCAGTATATCGACGACTTGATAGAAGGCATGTTGCGCATGATGGCTACCGAAGATGGGTTTACTGGGCCCGTCAACATAGGAAATCCATCGGAATTTACCATATTGGAGCTTGCACAGCTTGTGCTTGAAATTTCGGAGTCGAAGTCGAAAATAATTTTTAAAGACTTGCCAGCCGACGACCCCAAACGCCGCAAGCCCGACATTGGCCTTGCTCGCCGCAAATTGTGCGGGTGGGAACCACGAGTGCCATTGCGCGAAGGACTTGCGCATACGATAGATTTTTTTAGGACTATAGTTTGATGGGTCATGAATGCCGTAAATCCTTGTCCTGATGCTGAATTTGTACCGTCGGACTACAAAATACTTGTAGTGGACGACGTGAAGACCAACGTGCTTCTGTTGCAGACCATGATGAAGCGTGCCAACTATGAGGTGGTGATAGCTTACAGCGGCCAAGAAGCTATAGAAAAGGTGAAAACAGAGGCTCCCGACTTGATATTGCTTGATGTAATGATGCCCGACATGAATGGGTTTGAAGTGTCGAAGGTACTAAAGGCCGATGCCACAAGCAGGGAAATACCCATTATTTTTGTTACCGCATTAAGCGACTCGAAAAATGTGGTGGAAGGTTTTGAACATGGAGGCAACGACTATGTGACAAAGCCTTTCAACATGGCGGAGATAATGACGCGAATACGCCATCAATTGGCATTGGTAGCCAGTCGGCGCATAATATTGAGGCAAAACGAGGCGTTACAACGCGCCATCCACGACCGTGACGAGTTGTATTCGGTCATTGCGCATGACTTGCGTTCACCATTGGGGTCGATGAAGATGTCGCTCGACATGCTCGTGGGGTGTGTAAGCAGTGAACAGGTGGGTGATGATATGTATGAATTGCTTGCTTCGACCAACCGCACTGCCGATGAGCTTTTCTCGCTTCTCGACAATTTGCTTAAGTGGACCAAGACGAACCTTGGACGGCTGAATGTGGTGAAGCAGCATTTTGATTTTTCGGAGATGGTAACTGGGGTAATTGAAAACATGGAACCTCTTGCGCAGATGAGCAACATAGAGTTGAGGCTTAACGACACTACGCAAGGCCATGCTTGCGTATATGCCGATAATGATATGCTCAAGACCATTGTGCGCAACTTGATAACAAATGCCATAAAGTTCAGCCACGAAAAAAGTTTCATCACGGTGAGCATTACCATAGATGGCGAAATGGTGGTGTGCGTTGTGAAAGACACAGGCATAGGGTTAAGCCAAGAAAGACTTGAAGCGTTGCGTCAAGGTGTGCAGTTTACTTCATCGGGATTAAGAAAAGAGCAAGGTTCGGGGCTTGGTTTGCAATTATGTCGTAACTTTGTAAAGGTGAATGGTGGAAAGATGTGGATTGAGTCGGAATTAGGTAAAGGTTCGGCGTTCTACTTTTCAATTCCATTGGTCACAAACTATAATTAATCATAAAAACGATGATAAACGATTATTTCAAAAAACGTAAGACAATAAGAAAATATTCGCAACAACCGGTCGATGCCGAGTTGCTTAAACAGTTGATAGAGGCTGCCTCGGAAGCTCCTACCACTGGTAATATGCAGTTATACAGCGTGGTAGTGACTCGCGACGAGGAGATGAAACGCCAGCTTGCTCCGCATCATTATTTCCAGAAAATGGTGCTTGAAGCTCCTGTTGTGCTTACGTTCTGCGCCGACTTCAACCGCATGGACAAGTGGTGCGAAGCGTCTGATGCAGTGCCATGTTATGGCAATTTCCAGTCGTTTCTGTCGGCCATGCTTGATGTGACTATTTTCGCGCAACAGTTTAATACGGCTGCCGAAATGGCAGGACTTGGTTGTTGCTATATAGGTACGACTACGTATAATGCTCCGCAAATAGCCGAAGTGCTTGGATTGCCAAGCATGGTGTTGCCTGTGATTACTCTATCGGTCGGCTATCCTGCCGATGCCGCCTCGGAGCCTGAGGTTGAACGGCTGCCGATAGAAGCTATAATGCACGAGGAAACCTATCATGACTATGATGAGGCTCGCATACGAGAGTTGTATGCTCCGAAAGAGGCGCTTGCTGTCAACCAACAGTATGTAACAGAAAACAACAAGGCGACACTTGCTCAAGTGTTTACCGATGTGCGTTATCCCAAGGCGAATAACGAAACATATTCCAAAGTGTTTGTAGATTTCATGCAAGCACAAGGGTTTAAAATCCCGTTCTAAATCGAAAAAGACGATAAAACAAGCCACCAGATGAGCCAAAGAGGTAGTCTGGTGGCTGTTTTATTGTGAAAAAATTTGTATTTTTGCGTGTTGAGCATAATGGTTCAATGAAAAGATATGAACAGCATGTATGAAATATTGATGGATTTGCCGTTGTTCCAGGGGGTGAGCCGCGACAAGTTGTCGGAATTGATAGAAAAGACACCTTTCCATTTCCTCAAATATAGCGACAAGGAAGAAATCGTGTCGTTGGACGACAACTGTACCCACATAAAGTTTGTCATATCGGGGAAGGTGCTGATGGAATTGCCATGCCGCAAGTTGCGTGTAAAAGTGTCGCAGGTGCTTGCTGGTCCAAATGTCATAGGGCACGATTACCTGTTTGGCCGCAAAACCGTTTACCCCTACAGCGTGAGCAGCTATGGCGAATGTGGCATATTGCAAATATCCAAGCCCGATTTCATCAATATTTTGCAAAGCGATAACATATTCTTGTATAATATCTTGAATATGCTGTCGCGCAACTCACAGAACAACATCGACGAGCTGCTTTCATTGAGCGCAGGCACGATATTCGAGCGGTTGGCATTCTTTGTGGTGTCGTTGACGCAACACAGGGCCAGCGACATAAAGATAATTTACAAGCAAAAGGACTTATGCTCGTTGCTCGGCATACAACGTTCGTCGTTCATAAATGCGATGGACCGATTGAAAGAGATGGGGGTTATCGACTACTCTTTGTCGGAAATAAACGTGATTGACCGCCAAATGATGCTCGATATTGTCCATGCTTCAGAATAAACCAAGATGGAAGCATGCGACCCGACTAAATTGAGCATTGTGCTGCCATGCTATAACGAAGAGGCTACACTCGAGTATTCGATACAGACATTGTGTGCCACGATAGACGGCCTTGTAGAAGCTCGGCTTGTCGATGGTGGTTATTGTGTTGTATGTGTAGATGACGGCAGCACAGATGGAACATGGACGAAGATATGCGACTTATCGAAGCGCATGGGGCATGTGATGGGTTTGAAACTGTCGCGCAATGTGGGGCATCAGAATGCAATTATTGCCGGGCTGGAACATGTGGCCCGACAGTGTGATGCCGTTGTGACGATGGATGCCGACTTACAGGACGACGTGGAGTCGATAAAAGAGATGATGCTGAAATACCGTGATGGAGCCGACATAGTGCTTGGCGTGAGGAGAAACCGCAAAAGTGATTCGTGGATAAAACGTCATACGGCACAGTTGTTTTACGGCTTGATGAAAAATACCCGCACGCCAGTAGTGCCAAACCATGCCGAATATCGGCTCATGAGCCGCCGGGCGGTGGAATGTTTCTTGCAATATGGCGAGCGTAATGTGTTTTTGCGCGGTATAATACCTTCGATGGGGTTTAGGACAGCTACAGTGTATTACGACCGGGCGGCACGCAAATATGGCAAGTCGAAATATCCGATGGCACAAATGCTCAATTTCGCAGCCGAGGGCATCACTTCGTTTTCAATCCGTCCTATACGCTTGATATTCTTTGTTGGGTTGGTGTCGTTGTTCCTGACAGTTTCGGTGGGCATATATGTGTTGGTGGCAATATTGCTCGGTCGTACATATCCAGGGTGGGCGTCGCTTATCTTGTCGGTGTGGTTTATAGGTTCGCTTGTACTTGTTGCGCTTGGCATAATAGGGGAGTATGTGGGTAAAATATACCTTGAAGTGAAGCACCGTCCCCGTTATTTCGTCGAAGCCACCACCGCTGGTTGTAATAGTGGCGAAGGCGGCGGAGGTGCGGAAGAAATTGCAGGACACACCAAGTAAGTGTATATGAAAATGATGAAAATGAGCCAAAGGAGGGTTGCAATTCTTCCTTTGGCTCGTTTGTAAAAGTTGGTGATCCAGGCGGGATTCGAACCCACGACCCACAGCTTAGAAGGCTGTTGCTCTATCCAGCTGAGCTACTGGA
>CALUMJ010000074.1 GCA_944321715.1 uncultured Muribaculaceae bacterium
GCATACTTGCCGGAGCCATGGTCGGGGCGGCAGTGATACTTGCCGCGCTGGTATTTTTCTCCTCGCTTGTGCGCAGCGGCACCGTGCTGCTCATTGTGGGCATCATGATTAGCTACTTGGCATCGAGCGTCATTTCGCTGCTCAACTTCTTTTCCACACAAGAGGGTGTACACTCCTACGTCATTTGGGGGCTTGGCAACTTCTCGGGCGTGACAGCTGGCAGCTTGCCACTGTTCGCTACTGTGGTCTTGCTCGCAATAGCATGGTCGATGCTGCTTGGCAAACCGCTCGACGCGCTGCTCCTTGGCAGCCGCTATGCCGAGTCGGTGGGAGTGAACCTGCGGCGCACCCGCAACAACCTGCTGCTCATCGCCGGGCTGCTGACTGCCACGGTGACAGCATTTTGCGGCCCGATAGGTTTCATCGGGCTGATTGTGCCACATATCACACGTCTGGCCCTCAACTCGTCGAGCCACAAACTGCTATTGCCATGCTCGGTGCTTGCCGGCGCAGTCGTGGCATTAGCGTGCCAGCTCGTGAGCGTGCTGCCGTCGTCGGGCATGATTCCCATCAATGCCATAACTCCCGTTGTAGGTGTTCCGACCATCATATACATAATCCTCAACCGAAACAAAATAAAATATTTCAATTGATGCAAGCCCCCCGACCAGCCCTTTCGACGACCAACCTTGCCATAGGATACCACAGCGGCGGCCATGCGACAATTGTGGCGCATGGCATCAACCTGCAATTGCACAGCAGCCGGCTCACGGCAATGCTCGGGCGCAATGGCATAGGCAAATCGACGCTACTGCGCACTATTGCAGGGGCGCAACCTGCCATCGAAGGCACGGTGCAGCTCGGCGGGCGCAACATCGGCTCATACCGCCCACGTGAATTGTCACAACAAATGTCGCTCGTTTATACCGACCGCACACAGGCCGGAGGCCTCACGGTGAGGCAACTCGTGTCGCTCGGCCGCTACCCACACACTGGATTTTTCGGTAGGCTTGGCAAGCATGACCGCAACGTAGTGACACAATCGATGGCAGCAGCAGGCATCGCGCACAAGGAAACGGCATTTGTCGCCGAATTGAGCGACGGCGAGCGGCAAAAAGCCATGATAGCCCGCGCACTGGCACAAGAAACGCCCATCATGCTGCTTGACGAGCCAACGTCGTTCCTCGATGTCGCCAGCCGCATCGAAGTGATGACACTGCTGCACCGCCTTGCCCACGACGAACATAAGGCCATACTGCTTTCGACCCACGACATAGCACAGGCCTTGTCGCTCGCCGACGAGCTGTGGGTCGCGACCCACGACCACCACATCTTGCAAGGCTGCACCGAAGATTGCATACTGTCTGGAACCGTGCAACAGATGTTTGCTCACGACGGGCAGAACGGCATAATATTCGACACCGCACTCGGCAACTTCGAGATTCCATTACAGGCCACTCGCGGCTACACGCTCCGAGGCGACAATCCCACCCTTCTGCGCTGGATAGCCAACGCATTGCGGCGCAATGGCATCGCCGCTACTGGTGATGCCGGTACCATCATCGCCAACACCCCCACCGACATCACCCTGACATCGCAGCACACCACCCACTGCACCTCAATAGCCGAATTGCTCGCCGCCATAACACAATAATAAAGGTGCGACCAATGCCGCACCTTCATAATAATCTATTATACTATCTAACAGTTATTTCACAAGCACTTTCACAGCCTTGCCATCGATGGTGACAATGTAAATGCCTTTTGCAACAGGAATAGTCGCACCCTTGCCATGACCAGCATACACCTGCGTTCCACTTATGCCATACGCCTTGATGTCGCTGTCGGCGGCTGCCTTGACTATGATATTGCCATCGGCAGCATACACCACAGAGCCGTCGGCTAACAACTTTCCTACCGAGCTGCTACCCTTTTCGCCCACTACGATATTGTCAATGGCAATATCATGTGTGTAACCCGACACTCCCCTGAATGCAATGCGCACATTTTCCTCGCCAGCAAAACCTTCGAGAGGCACAATGTGTTGCGTCCAGCCTTCTTCGGCATATCCCGACACGTTAATCGGCCCGTAAACCGTCGAATATTCGCCATTGTCTTTCGAGGCTTCAATCAAAAGTGCGTCGCCGGTAACATCACCGCCTAAATGATACATATAAAACGACAACTCGGGAGCTGCAGTGTTGCCAAGGTTGATTTTCTCCCCGGTGAACCTCACGGCATCACCCTCGCCAAGCGTTGTCGATAAGAATGCAGCCATACCACCGTCCTCATCTTGCGGTGTGATGCTTCCGCGCGAAGCACCTACGCCCCAAGCAGCATCATATCCACTCACGATGTCGTTCAACCACTGATATGTGGCTACACCGCCAGCAAACGACTCCTTGAATGGCACCAGATTAGACTCTCCGACAAACAGCAATTCAGAACTCATGCCGCGGCCGTAGCCGATTTCGTTGAACGGTTGCACATAATAATAGCAATACACCTGCCCCATGCTGGTGTCGATTGTTTTATCCACGAAGCTCGTTCCTTCACAGGCTTCGGCTACCACTGTTTCGTTGTTGCGAACAATATAATATTTCACATCGCCATCTTCCTCGGCAGGTGCATTCCACGATAGAGTCACTGTGTGGTCTTCATTTTCTACCGCCACCAATCCATCGACAGGTTGCGGCACGGCATATCCCACCTTTACTGTCACTACGCTCGCATCGCTGCGCAAACCGTTTACGATAGCATAAACGCGATAGGTATATTCGCCCGCAGCGTCAAATTCATAATCGGTGTATTGCGCTGCCAATGAAGTACCCACTTTGCCAGTTTCGTATAGTGGCTCGTCGATTCCGTCGCGGTAAAGCACCAAGTTATCGACCGAATATCCAGCATCAGTGGTGATGAAGTCGCCACCGATAGTCTGTGTGGGAGGATACCATGTGAGCCGCACTGCAAGCGAACCGTCGGAAGCCGGAGTAGCAGTAAATCCATACGGAGCCAACGGAGTACTTGAACTGCGGTTGTTGCTTATATTGATGTCGTCGATGGCGACAGTGCTGCCTACTTGCGCATTATCAAAGCAAATGCCTATGATGTAAGGGCTATCCTTTGGAGGGACCAACAAACCTACAACTTCGGTATAATCGGTGCTGGTTATATCCCACACTTGCCCTATTTGGCCCAATGGAGTGCGTTCTTGGTCGTTGTCGCACAAGATTAATGCTATTTTGCCCGGTTTGGCAGCATCGGCTACACGAGCTTTGAGCGAGATTTTTACCTCATAATCGGTCGAGAACCTTATCGCGGGCAGATACAATATATCGGGGCCTTCGCTCGACAATGCCGACGTACACGTCACGGCACCGCCATCGAGCGTCCATGTGCTACCGTCGCCGTTCCCGTCATCGGTAGTAAAGCCATCAAGTGCGTTGTTGGCTTCAAAATAGTTGAAGTAAGGCAACGTCAAGGCATCGTTGCTGCCATAGTAATATTCGTATGTCAAGTCGTAATACAGCATCGTGTAGTCGCCCTCAATGTCGTCGTAGTCCCAACGCTGCTTGCGCGTGATATTTCCATTGCTGTCATATTCATACAAATATTTGTAGCTATACATCAACGCCCAGCTATCGTCACCCTCGGCAAGCGGTTTGGCATCGGCCGAATATCCGCCCCATGGGTCATAAGGGTCGTCGCCTTCGCTTCCGCTATACATATAGTGCGATTCCACGGTTATATTGTCGTGGTCGTCATATTCATACGTCCAGCGGTCGGTTGGAACTACGCCCATGAAATAGTCGTCCAAGCTCTTCACTTTTTCCACCACACGCAGGTTGTCGTCGTAGGAATAATCCATGTAGATAGTGCCATTCGACACGGGAACACCATTCCGTTGCTTGCTACGGGTTTCACGTGCCGTGTTGCCATCGTAAACAAACACTCCGTGGTAAGTCCAATCTGCAGCCCACGTATTGCCGCCCCAGTCGTAATAGAAAATCTCGGCAGCCCGCCCGTCGGCGTTAAACACAGTTTCCAGTCTGTTGTTGTCGTCCGAGTTGTTGCCATACCATGCCTGCAGATTGTCGTCCCACAAATAATTTTCGACTACATTCTGGCGACCTTGCTCGTCATAGTAATAATTCACTCGTTCGTCATTTTCCATCCCACCAGTTTCTGCATTAGGCCTTGTGGTCAATTTCTCGGTCACACGACCTTCAACATCATAAGTGTAATCAATCCTACCACTCAACGACGTACCACTATATTCGAGTACGTAGCTGACAACGTCGCTTTGGGCGGCAGCAGGCGCAGCCGCTCCCACTGATGCCAACACAACACCGATAAGTAATAATTTACTGTCCATAACCATCCTTAATAAAAAATTTATAATTATGCAAATGTAGCTAAAATTCCATAACATAATAATAATTTGGCAATAAATTTAAAAATTCATGGATTAAACCGCACAAAATCCACCTATACCCGTTATCAAGAATCTGATTGTGGCATAATTGTTGCAAATAAGGTAAAAGTCTTTTAAATTTTGCACAAAAAAGCACTGACCTTTTAAATCATTACAAAATTTAAACAGGCTCTAAAACTATTGCTTACCTTTGCGCTATGGAAATTACAGTCAAGGATTTTATGCTCAAGCAGCCTAATTATCCACAGGTTGCCGAAAGCGACAAATATTATATGGTGCTTGCCGGAAGGCTTGCAAAAATGTGGGACAACGCCCACGTGTTGATGAACGTCGACGATGAAGTGCGCCGCGACACCGTGCTTGCCGTCATAGGCTACTTCCAAGACGTGGTAGCCGATGCTGGCATTTGGCGGTCGTTCTCGACGATGTGCTACCACCTCTATGGTCGCCCGGTGCCGTTTTTCGACCGTCCAGACGACTACATCGACAGCGAACTGAACCTCATCGACCTGCAATTCATCATTTGGTATGTAATCGACAGCGAAAATGGCAATCCCGGACACCTGTCACCGTTCGATAAAAACGTCGAACACCTCGCCCGCTTGTTTTTCGGACTGCTCGACGCCGTGTATGAAGATGCGCCAACACCAGTGGAATACAATATGGCCTTGGACGTTGACTTCCACGACGAACAAGACCGCGAGAAAGCCTACGACTTGTCGCACTGGCTTTTCTGGAACTGCTACTTCATGCGGCCGGCGGCAACCAGCACCCTGCACATGGCAGCCGCGAAAGCACAGGAAATCATCCAAGCTCACCCCGACAAAGATGAAGCGCAACGCCACCTGCTCGAAATGAACCGCCAACTGATGGTTGAAAATACCACTGGCCCGCTGTCGCTCACTCTGGGAGAATGGATGGAACTTATTGTAAATGGCAAAATTCCGCAAGCCGACAATGAGCCGGAAATCGAGCCTGGCAACGAACACCGTTTTTACCGCCAGCTTGTCGAAGCCACCGGCGGCAGCCGTATAGCATTCATCGACGGCTACGACGCACTTGAGCAGTTTGTGAGCCAGCGCATGAAGTGGGGTACCGCACCTAACGGGCATCTGCCCGGCATGAAGCGTTATGCCAATTTCGTGCTGCTCGCCAACCCTGCCCGCGGGCTGCTCATAGCACACGACGTGGCACAATACATCGCCCATCCCGACAACCCTATGTACGACCCCAAGGCGGCGCGGCGCGAAGCACACCGCATAGTCACCCAGCGCGGCACAGCACCCATCGACCTTGTCAAATACTTGTTTGACAACGGCCTCCTGCCCGATGCGCGCCTTCCGTTTGAAACAGATGCCGACCGCTCGCTGCTGCACGAAAACTGGGATTTCCTCGCCCGCCTATACCTTCAAACCCACTACCGCGGCGACTAACCCACGCGGCGGGGGGGGCTGAAACAACCGTACTTGTTCCCTTAGCGAGCTTATAGCAGGGCGGTAATACTTTCGACCGGTATCTCCAATCTGGAGAATGCGAACATTTTTTTGCCGAGGTCTTTCAACGAAGCCCCGATGTGATATACGTTGCTCGCGTCGATAATCAAGAAACGGTCGTGGCACTTCTTGCAGGTATGAATAGCGATTGGAGGATATTGGCTGTTATGTTTCTGCAAGTCAAGTTGCAACTGGTTGCTGACAGTCTGCGTGTAAATGTCGGCCTTCACGCCAGCATTCCGCTTACTGAACATCAGCAGCACCGACTCATCCACGTAGTTATCTATCAGCAACAACGAGTGCTTGGCCGAGCGGATTAAATCAGTGGCAAACTTGTAGGCATCAAATAATTGACCATCATAGAAAATGCCTTCGACAGGCGGCAACGAAGTACGGACAAAGAAGTCCACCTTGTCCGTGAGGTATTCTATCTTCTTTTCATGTTCCTTGAGTCTTGCGTCCACTTGCTCCAGCCTGTAGTTGACGGCATGGCCCTTCAACAGATACTCCTTCAGCACCTTGTTTGCCCAACGCCGGAATTCTATGCCACGATTGGATTTAACTCGATAACCGACCGACAGTATCATATCTAAATTATAGTATTCCACTTGGTACACTTTGCCATCGGCGGGAGGGTGTATCAAAATTCAGGTACACCCTCTTATCATAACCTATCTGTAAAAAAATGCCACAAAGCCCCGACTTTCA
>CALUMJ010000075.1 GCA_944321715.1 uncultured Muribaculaceae bacterium
ATGGGGAAAAACACTTCGGCTTGCTCCGGAGTCATTTGTGCCTCGCGTTCAAGCATTTGATATTTATAGTCTTTTACGTCGTTTAACCACTTTTGGCGGTTCCCGTCGTTTTGCACCGAGTCGGCGTTTTCTTGCGCAAGTGCGCTAGTCCACGGCAAAAGGACTATTGCAATAATCCAAGTAAAGATGCTTCGGTTCATGTGCTGTGTGGTTTATTTCGTTGTTTCGCTTGTTTCGAGTGCGGCAGGGGGCGCCTCAGTTTCTTCAATCATCGAGGCTACCGAGTCTTGCTTGCCATACATCAGGATGTCGTATTCCGATATGTCGCCGCTCATCAGCAGGTAGTCTATTCCTGCCTCGTTTTCAAAGCCGGCCAAAATCTCGGGGTTGTACATTCCTGGCTCTTGCCTTCCCCAACCGTCGAAAATCTTCATCATCAGCCAGATGCCGACAAACATGGCAGCCATATAGACAAACGGCCTTATGCGTTGCCACCGCGTAGCTGGCACGATTGGCGTGATTGTCGGTTCGGGCAATTGCTCGGCCAGTCGTTCGGCAAAATCATCGAAATAACCATCGGGTACTTTAAATCCCGCATCTTTGCCAATTTTAGATAATATGTCAGTTCTTTCTTTACTCATTGCGATGTTTTGACTGTTAAAATTGGAAAAGGTTTAATCATTGTCGGAAAAAAATTGCTCGATTTTCTTCAATGCGTGGTGGTAGGACGACTTCAACGCACCCACCGAGGTGCCGAGGATTTCGCTTATGTCCTCGTAGCGCATATCGTCGTAGTAGCGCATGTTGAATACGAGCCGCTGCTTCTCGGGCAATGTGTTGATGGCGCGTTGTAGCTTCAATTGCAATTCGTCGCCGTCGAAATTGGGGTCGGCGGCAAGGTCGTTGACAAGAAATGCGTCGTCGCTGTCGATTGACACCTCGTTGCGCGCCCGTTCGCGGGCAATGTAGGTGAGTGTTTCGTTGACGGCGATTTTGTAGAGCCAGGTGGACAGGCGCGCATCGCCACGGAAGTGGTCGATGCTGCTCCATGCCTTCATGAAAGTGTTTTGCAACAAGTCGTTGGTGGCATCATGGTCGATTACCATGCGCCTGATTTGCCAGTATAGTGGGCGGCTGAAGTGGCGCATGACCTCGGTAAAGGCTTGTCGGCACGTCTGCTCGTTGTGCAGGCGTGCTATGAAATCTTCATCGTTAAATCTGTCTTCCGATGCCATTTTCTTGTATTTGTGTCGCTAATTTAACGCAAATATTCCAATTGGCAACCATCGGAGGCAATTACTTTATGTAAAGTTTATAAATTTCTGTGAAACGGGCATTCTTGTCTGGTGTCGGGATGTTATAATCACTGTTTCATCAGCTTGTCAACACGGCGGCGTATGATGTAAACCGATGTTGCTGTTATACAGCCTATTATGATGATTGCTACAATAATTGGGGCAATGACGCTGCCGCCCTCGACACCCATCGACGAGAGTATGGGCATGTAGAATAATTGTCGGCAGACGAGCATGGCTGCACAGGCGACGACCAGTACCGTGTCGTTGACTGTGAGGATTATTTTCACGTATGGAGCCGACACTTGCGCCGGGCTGTAGCCGAGCATCAACAGGTCTTGCAGTTTGCGAGAATTTTTTTGCAGCAGCAGGCTGATGCTCAATACCAGCACGAAGAATGCCAGCAAGCTGATGATGATGCCCACGGTGATGATGATGCCCGTCATTAGGCGCAGCATGTAGCTTGCCTTTCCGCTGTCGGCCTTGTCGCCTGCTATTTCATAGCCGTGTGCGGCGGTGTATTCGTCTATGGCCTTGTCGCCCGGGCTGCTCACTTCCACAATGAGCCGCGATGGGCGGCGGGTGTCGCCCTCGCCAAACCGCTGGTTGCTCCATTGCATGAATTGCTGCGGCACGATGATGGTGTTTAGGCGGTTGGAGAAGCCCACGATGCGCCCTTCGACCGTTTCGCTATGTCCGTTGCCGGTGAGCGTCAGTTGTATCGGTACCATGCCCACCATTCCTTCACTAATTTTGGGCATATTGCGAGTGGCTGCGAAGCCGAAGTTGTAGAGCGACAGATAGTCGCGCGACACAATCACCGGCACTTTACGTTCGGCGGGGTCGAAGCCCCAACCTTCGGGCAGCTCGTCGATAAACTCGTCGGGAACCGATTCGTAAAACAGGTATGTGCGCAATCCGCGCCCGCCGAATGTCAGCGACCCATAGATGCGGTATTGCGGTGTGGTGAATTGCCCCACTTTCCTTACCCACGGTTGCCGGGCAAGGTCGTCGAGTTCGGCATCGGAAAATTCGGCACTTGAGCCAAGCAGCGAGCCTACGCTCGACACAGTCTTGGTAAGCACGATATAGTCGCGTCGCATGAAACTGTCTTCGCTTGAGAACAGTGGCTTTATGTCGATGTAGAATTGCATGGCGAGCAATACTATTACCAGGCCGATGAGGCTCGCAATGGCAAATCCAGCCATTTGACCTGCGCTCACATTCTTGCGCAACAGTCGCCACAGCAAGTTGTTATCTTTGTTACTCATAGTTTATACACTTTGTCAACAGTTATCATTACGTCGTTGCCCACCGATGTGGCTATGATTCCGGCACCTTGGTGCGAAGCCTCCTCGGTCACAAGGGCGGCGGCAAGGCGGTTGTTGGTTTCGTCAAGGTGGCTCACAGGTTCGTCGAGCAGGATAAAGTCGAATGGCTGGCACAGTGTGCGTATTATGGCCACGCGTTGCTGCTGGCCGATTGACAGGTGTGCTACAGGCTGGTCTTGTTTGTCGGGAATGCCGAGCCGTTCAAACATCTGCATGATGTCGGTGCGGCTGCGAAACCCGGTAAGGCGGTTTTTCAGCTCCACGTTTTCCATTGCCGTCAGCTCGGGAAACAGGCGCATCTCTTGCGGCAGGTAGGCAATGTGGCGGCTGCGCACTTCGCACCACTGTTCAATGCCGAGAGTGGCGATGTCGGTGTCGCCAAATGCGATGCGGCCGCTGTAGTCGCCGCGGTAGCCGTAAAGGTAGCTGCACAGCGACGATTTTCCTGTGCCGCTGTGTGCCGACACCAAGTATCGGCTGCCGCGCTCAAAGTTCACGTGGTGACACCACACCTCGCTGCCACCGTCGCCACGGGTGGCAAACACTGCCGGCAGCACATCGTGCATCTCTATTCTGCTGAGTTCCATGTATGTACTGTTGTGGATTATAAAAGTCTTAATCGTTGCATTTGCCCGAGTCATCGACTGTTTCGCCCTTGTATGGCTCGATGTGCACATATACCATAGCACCGTGGAACCGTTCTTTGAGGCGGTTTTCCACGGCCGAGGCTATGTCGTGTGCGGCAACGACTGTGATTGTGGGTTGCACCTTTATGTGCATGTCGATAATGTATCGGTTGCCATTCTTGCGGGTGCGCAAGTGGTGGAATGCCATCACTCCCGGCACTTGGCGTATTTCGCTCTCGATGGAGCGTATTTCGTCGTCGGGCAACGACACTTCGAGCAACTCGCGTACCGACGGCATTAACAGCCTCCATGCCACGATGGCAATGAACACGCTCACTGCCATTGCCGCAAGCGGGTCGAGAATGCGCCACTGCGGCGACAGGAACATGGCTCCGGCAATGCCCGCAAGCGCTGCGATGCTTGAGAATGCGTCGCTGCGGTGATGCCAGGCGTTGGCCACGAGTGCCATGCTTTTCACTGCGTCGCCCACGTGGGCGGTGTAGCGGTATAGTATTTCCTTGGTGACGATTGACACGGCTGCCATGATGAGGGCTATGTATGACGGGGCTTCGATTTTCTCGCCGCCGAGCGAGCGCAGTACGCTCTCGCCGCTGCTCCAGAATAGCCCTATGGCTACAGCCATCAGCACCACGGCGATTATCATGGTGGCAAAAGTTTCAAACTTGCCATGCCCATAGTGGTAGCGGCGGTCTATGCCACGTGCCGTCACGCCCACGAATGCGAGTACCACGATGTCGGTAGCGAAGTCCGACACCGAGTGGATTCCGTCGGCAATCATTGCGCCGGAGTTGCCCACAAAACCAGCAACGATTTTAAGGGCCGAAAGCACGGCGTTCACCACGAGCCCGATTAATGTGCAACGCTTTACTTCGTCGGCGCGTTTAAGTAATTCTTTTTTTTCGTCAATTTCACTGTTAGTTGTCATTTTTTACCTCATTAGAAAAATAATTCGCAAAATTACTTATTTCGGCTAATCAAGGGTGTTATTTAACAGTAATTGTCATAATGCTTCTTGCGGTTCAGAAGTAAATGGAGGCCGAGCCACCAATGGTGACATATTGCGCCGCATGGTTGTCGCCCGGAACATACGAGCCGCCCAGACCGTAATCACAAAACAGGCGGAAGCCAAACGACTCGGCTGTCATGAGCGATGCCGACAGCCCCAATTCCATTGCGGCAGCCGAACGGCCTCCAATCTCACCGTCGGCAACCGTACATTTCCCATAATAAGTATATCCTGCCACGGCCTTTGCGCCGATTCGCAGCTGCGAGAACACTGGGTATGAGAAATATGCCCCGGCAAGCATCCGGGCAGAGTTCATCGGCTCTTGTGCAAGTTGTCCTTCATGCTCGACGGGTGTCACTGCAAGGGCTGCACTGCCGCCGATACCCACGTAGGGGTTGAAAAAATATGCCCCTTGCAGGCCTGCGTTTGCTCCGACGGCTGTCTTGACGCTGCTGCCGTCGTGCAGGCGGTGGTGGGAGAGAGGCAGAGCCATGGCGAGGTCGGTGGAGAGGAATGATGGGTTGCGCCACCGGTCAAGCGGGTCGGCATATACGAGGTCGCTCAGCCCTCGGTCTTTGAATATGAGGTCGGCGAGGAAATATCCTACTTCGGTGGCCACCACTCCGATGCCGGCACCTACCACGATGTCGCTCATCCAGTGCCGGTTGTGCATCATTCTGCTGGCGGCAGTGGCCGATGCCACGGTGTAGCCGCCAAGGCTAATCCACGGGCTTCGGCAGCCATATTCCTTGTGCAGCATGGTGGCAAGCATGTAGGAGATGGCTGTGTGTCCCGAGGGGAACGAGCGGTCGTCCTCTCCGTCGGGGCGAGTGTCGCCCACCGAGCGTTTGAGCGTTTCGGCAACGCCTATGGTGAGTGCTGCCGAGAATGCATCGGACACAATCATGCGCCCCCACGAACTGCGCCCCTCCACGCCACCGATTTTCAGGGCAAGCAGTGCAACGCCTGGAGCATACTGCAAGTAATTTTCGTATTGGGTGTCGTAATGTCGGGCGTAACTGCCAGCTGCGGCAGCATCTTTCAGGTTGCTGTTTGTGCCATATATGGCAAGTCCGCCTATGATTACAGGCACACCGACGTGGGCAACTCTGAACAGCGGGGTGGCAGTGGCGCGGTCGAAACGGCTTGCGCTGTCGGGCATTTCCATTGCAGCCGCCTGTCCGCAGCTGCCGACCAAGAGGCACACGATTAACAATCTAATAACAATCTTCATTTCCAAGAATCCATTTTTATCCGCAAACATACTAAAAAATCGCCATACTATCATAACCGGTTGCCATGTGTTGCCGGGTGCAACTCACGGCTATTTCTTAGTAGCATATCTTATCGAAAAAGAGAATGGACATTTTTTTGTAGTGTCAACAAAATATAACAAATTGGGGGATGGTAATTGTGAAAATGTATGTATTTTGCGCCAAATGTTAAATAACGGAAATAAGTATGTTGCAGCAAAGTGAAAGTATCGCAGCCGAGAAGCAGCGTGTTGACTATATTGATTTAATCAAGGGTTTGATAATGTTTTAGGTAGTGTGGTTTCACTCAATCAGGCCTCCAGGGTGGCTCACTGCGCAGCTTGTCAACTCGGTGTTTTTCTTCTTGTCGGGGATTTTTTCCAAGCGCGAGCTGTTTGGGCAGTTTATGGCACACAAAGCCAAGCAGCTGTTGGTATCGTTCATTGTGTTTTATCTTGTGTGTTATCCTTTTAGGCTATTCATGCACTATTGGGATTTCAGAACGCTTGAATGGTTTGACTGGTGGTGTATATTCGACCTGTTCGAGGTACATGGTATCAATGATTATCTTGCATTGAACATACCGCTGTAGTTCTTGCTGTGCCTATTTGTGGTACAGGTGATGTATTATGTCATTTCGCAGTTAAACAGGTGGGTGTAGGTGTTTATCATTATAGCTGGTTTGGTGTTTTATAGGGGAATATTATAACTGACATTGCCAACTCTACATTAAAAAATATCGGGAGTGCCAAAGAGGTAATGAAACATATTTCGGGAGTCATAGTAACATCTAATCCCGGAGCTGGATATGATGTTGATACACGGGCTGTGGTGAAAATTACTACCCAGAAAAGAAGAAGTAACGGCCTAATGGCGCAAGTAGATGCGGAGGTAACACCACGGCTGTCCCAATAAAATTTTAACATTAGTTTGTGATGGCTGCCAAGTTACGATTTGCCGCAATGTGGGGATAA
>CALUMJ010000076.1 GCA_944321715.1 uncultured Muribaculaceae bacterium
GCCGGTTACGTCATAGTTGGACGGCTTCGCCGCCCTTGCATGGTGCATTATTCATTACAATTAGTAAGCAATCCATAGCACGCCAGCAAACCAAAATCCTCCAGCAAAAAATTGCACACTAACTGTCACAAAATTATACAGATATGCAGATTTTTAACATTTTATTTGGGACAGCCGTGTCATACCATGGCGGCTCGGTGACAGCTCGATTGCAACCGCAATTGCTGTACGATGTGGCAGCAACGAGGGTGTGTCAAAATGTAGAATTGCGCGATTTTGTAGGGACGCACGGCTCGTGCGTCCGCTGCGCAATTAGATGCATATAGACTTAATATACAATAACTTAATATATCTTACGGCACACGGACGCACGAGCCGTGCGTCCCTACGAACCAGATTGATGCTAATTTTGATACACCTTCTACAATAATATATATATGAAATTACTGCTAACACCACTGGTGCGCTTTAAATGAAAGAGCCGTGCATGGAGTGATATAAAAAAGCGAGGTTGCGCCTGATTTAGGAGCAACCTCGCAATTGATAGAGTTTCTTATGGATTAGCGTATTACTTTGGCAGTGACAGTTTCACCTGTGGGGCGTGTGGCTTTCACCACATATACTCCGTGTGGCAGTGCCGAAATGTCGGCTTGCTGCTCACCCGCGAGTGTCATCACTTGCGCGCCCGACACGCTGTAAACCGTGGCTGCAGTGTAGTTGCCGTTGATGTGGAGCGTTTCGCCGGTGGCATAGATGCTGAGAATGTCGGTTGCAACGTTATCAACAGCCGAACTGCCAAGTATGTCAAATGTGATTGCGAGCGGCTCGGAGTTGCCAGTAGCGAATTTTTGAACGACGGCAGCGGTGTGGGTGCCGTTGGCAAGGTCGCTGAAGAGGTATTGGGTCGCTTGTGTGTCGGCAACTTTGTTATTGTCCAAGTAAACTTCGTAGCCGGTGACGTTGACAGGCATGTAGCTGTTGCCTACCACTTGGTTGTCAACGCCGATGAATATGTCATCGACAAGCAGCATGAAGTTGTCGTTCGACGAGCTGCGCAGTGCCACATACTTGGCCTCTTGTGGTATGGTGTATTCATATTCCTCGTATTCGGTTTCTTCCACTCTGCGCCAGTCTTCGTCGAGCCATGTGAAGCTGCTGGCCGATGCGTCGGTTGTGGAGTAGCCCACCATGATGCGCTCGGTGCGGCTTTCGTCGAGTTCGCCTGTTTCGTCGTTGAAGCGGTGTTCATACTGGCGGGCATAAAAGCGGAAAGTGAAGTCGCGGTAGGGCGCAAGTTCGGGCGAGATGAAATAGTCGTCGGCCCACTGGAATGTCACGCCGCCTTCCTCATCGACAGTGGGGCGTGCAGCGAAGAATGCAAGGGCGCGGCTGCCCGACCGTGCAGTGTTGGGCACATTGAGCGGCGGGGTGGTTGCCAGCGAGTTGAATGTGATGGCTGCCATGCGTTCGCCCATGTGCGGGAATGTGATTTGCACATAGTCGTCATTGTAGCCAAAGCTGTAAGGAATGAGGCCGTCGGCGTCGATGTATGACCAGCCGAATGCGCCGGCAGGATTTACCTCAAAGTCGGAGTATTCGTCACCGTCGAAGTTCTCAACGATATTGGGCTGCATGTTCCACATCAATTGTGCCGACGTGCCATCGACCAGCACATCAAGGCTGATGGGCATATCAAGGCTTTGGGTCAGTTCATAGTTGAGGGTGAATGCCACATCGTCGCCGGCTATTTCGATTTCGTCCTCTTCCAATGTCACGAAGCCGTTTTTGCGCAACGTTATGGTGTAGGTTCCTTTTTCCACATCGGTAAATTCGGCCTTGCCGTCGATTACTGTGGCGGTATAGCTATAGCTGTCGTTGTGGAGCGTCACGCTTGCCCCGTTGGCATGTGCCGGGTCGGAATTGGCGGTCACATTGACTGTGACATCGGCAATAAGGTTGTGTTCTACCACGTTGGAGAACACCGCATCGGTGGTTTCGCCGATTGCAGTGTATGTGGCTTTCACGGCATAGCGGTAGCTGCCGCTGTGCGCGCCGTTGTCGGTAACTGCCAGTGACTGTGTGCCAGTGGCAACTGGCGTCCATTGCTGTTCGTCGTCTTGTGAAGCATCTGCGTCCATGCGCCACACGTCGTATGTGATTGCAGGCATGGTGCTGCCCTCGGCCTCGATGTTTTCGCAGCGTGCGCGTATCATGAAGTGGCGCGAACGGTTGCTCATGCGGTCGTCGAAGTAGCTGTAGCCGAGCGGCGAGCTGGTGCCCATGTTGTTATAAACCTGTGTCCTCGGGTAGTCGATGATGTCGCCTTCGTTTCCGCTGTCGAGGGCAAGGCGGGCATCTTTTCCGCCAAAGAGAACCATGAAGCCGCCCTCTTCAATAGTGACGGGTGTGGGCAGCTGGTAGGAGTTCCACTCGCCGTGGGTGGTGGGCACTGTGGTAGAGTGCAGCACATTGGCTGTGGGGTTGCCATCGGCATCGAGTGCCACAATTTGTAGGATAAGCTCGTTGGCGCTGCCTTCGGCATAATCGGCCGACTGCCAGCTTACTTCGCAAAGCGTGCCAGTCTGGCGGAATATGGTACCCATGATGTGGGCATCGTCGCTGTATGTGCCGAAACCATAGTCGCCGGCGGCTGTGCCGTTGTCGTATGCGATTTCGTGCAACGATTTTGGAGCAATCCACTCGACAAGGATGTTGCGGTCGGCATCGTCGCTTGCGGTGACGCTGAATGGCGGTAGCACGTCGATGTCGAGGTTGAAGTCAACGCCGTCAAGGTCGGCATCGTCGAGTGTTATGTTTTGGCTTGCCGAGATGTAATTGTTTTTCGTAACGGTGACAGTGTAGTCGCTTTCCCACATTTCGGCACTGTAGCTGCCGTCGGCGCCGCTCACGGTCGATACGTTGCTGTAGCCGTTGAAATTGACTGTTGCGCCCGAGATTGGTGTGCCGTCGCGGTCGGCGACTGTTCCGCTGACTGTGTATTTGAAAATTGGAGTCAATATGAAGTCCACGGTCTTGTTGTCGCCGGCTGCGAGCGTGACGTGTTCACGGCCTATTGAAGTTCCATCGATGTATCGCACGGTTATGTCGTATTCGCCGGCAGGTATGTCGGTGATGGTGTAGTTGCCTTGGCTATCGGTCTGGGTGCTGAGGTCACCGATAGTGACTGTTGCATCGCTGGCTTTCATGTCGTTGTAATAACCGCCGCCATAGTCTTGACGGTAAACCACGTTGCCCTGTACGGTAGCCGTGCTTGCAACTTCGGTCCAAGTGAAGTCGTTGATGTGGAGGCCGTCGGTATATCCGCTCGGGTCGCCGGCAGCTGTGTAGTGCAGGTAGATGCAATAATTGCCGTCGGCTTCCACTGCGGGTAGCGCAAGCGATGCTTCTATCGCTTTGCCGTAATACCCGCCATCCTTGCCGCTAATCTCAAATGTGCCTACCACTTTAGCCTCTTCGGGTGCGGTTCCTTGGGTGGCAAGGCGCACTTCCAAGTATTCGAAGCTATAATATGTAGTGAAGAATTTGGCAGAAATGGCTGATGCTGTGCCGCTGCTCATTTCTACGGCAGGTGAAATCATCCAGTCGTCCATTGCGGCAGGTTGGCGATAGATTTCAGCACCGTTTCTTTTGTTGCTGTTGTCGTCCTTACCCCATAGCTGTCCATGCTGCCATGTGTTGCCGTCGTTGTCGGCATCTACCACTGTCCACACATCGGTTAGGTCGGTGGCATCGTCAAACGCTGTAGTTAACAGTGTTGTCGTTTGTGCGTTGATTGCTGCTATTGCCAAGCAAAATGCAATCGAAAACAGAAGTCTTCTGGTCATTTTATCAAAACAAAGGTTTAGTTAATAATATTTGACAAATATACGCATTTGTTTATATACACAAAATATAAATCTGTATTTTTTAATATGACGAGCGGCAAAATGTGTCGAGACGTACGACCATAGTTCATGTTTATAAGGACATGCAGCTCGCGCGCCCGATATTGTAAAAAAAAGTGTATTGTGATGGCTCACAGAGTGTTGGCATAATGGTTCATGAACGCATGCCCCGTGGTATATAACATTACACCAAATTCCATTTTAAATACCCTGCACGTATGTGTCACCGAAAAAATACATAACAAATCATTATATCTCTTTAAAAATCAAGTGAATTTGTTGTTTTATCGCTTGTATTGCCTTATCTTTGCTCATCGAAGTAACTTTAATTGAGAATGATATGAAAAGACTTTTGAGCTTAGTGACGGGGTGCTTGCTGCTTTGCTCGGCTATGGCGTTTGCCGCCAACGACAACGGCAAGGACAATGCCAACGACAACGGCAACAAGGTGGAATGCTGCTGCGGACAGTGCAATTGCCCCGACGAATGTCAATGCCCCGAAAATTGTGAGAATTGCGACTATTGTGGCAAACAACAATATTGCAACGATTGCTGCTATCGCCACTGCGATGACGGCCAAGACAATAACTGCCGCTACCATCGCCATCATCGCCACGGAGGCTGCTGCCGCCCGTGCAATTAGAAAACAATCGTTTTCATAGGTTATTCTGTATCTATATATGAAACAGTTTTGATTTTCAAAACTGTTTCATAATTTTGCGCCCTCACCGACGTTACTATATATGAGATGAAAAACAGCATCCGCAATATTGTCACAGCAATTGCAGCAACATTGGCTTGCCACGTCTTGGCAGCGGCGCAATCCACGCCCGAGGTCACGCCAATCTCGGGGCTGCAACGGGTGTATAAGGGTAAATACCACTTTGTGGACGAAACAAGTGGCGACACATTGTGCATGATTGTGATGAATCCCATCACAGTGTATCCGCCCGAACGGTTTAAAAACAAGAAAGAGGAAGAATTCTACTGGCGCACTGTGCGCGACGTGAAGAAGGCACTCCCATACGCCAAGCTGATATGCTCGACGCTGCTCGAAACATACGAATACTTGGAAACATTTGAAACTGAAAAAGAAAAACAGCAATACCTTAAAGAGTTTGAAGATGCAATATTCGAGCAATACAAGCCCGTGTTGAAAACTTTCACCCGCACACAGGCCAAAATACTCATCAAGTTGATAAACCGCGAAACGCACCAGTCGTCGTTCAACATAGTTAAAGCATTCCTCGGCTCATTCCGCGCTGGTTTCTGGCAGACTTTTGGACGAATGTTCGGCGTGAACATGCGTTCGGACTATGACCCCGAAAACAATGCCGAAGATGCTACAATCGAGCGGATATGCGTCCGCATCGAAACTGGGTCGCTATAAACGCTTGTTTTTCAACATGCTGGAAAAGAAATAGCGCATCGGTCGCAAATTTATTGGTAAAAACACTTGGAAATACCATAAAATTGCATACCTTTGCACCACAATTTGGCAATGGGTGGTTTCCAGAGTGGCCAAATGGGGCTGACTGTAACTCAGCTGTCTTTCGACTTCGGTGGTTCGAATCCATCACCACCCACAAGCTCCTTCCCTGATGCAGGGGAGGAGTTTTTATGTATAAATAGTGCTTAAATGACCCAACATGATAACCAGTGGGAATGCGCGCCAAAATGTAATTACATTTATTGTAGGGGGTGTAACAGACAGGCAATTATGTAGCCGCCATAATATGGCGGCTCATTACTGCCACATTTACAGCATATTATAGTTGCATTCGGGCAGTCATCGAGGGTGTATCAAAATGCAAATTAGTGCAATTTTGTAGGGACCTTTAGATTTGCAAGGAGAAACATGAGATAGAAAAATCGCTATATTTGCAGCGATAAGTCATAACAAAA
>CALUMJ010000077.1 GCA_944321715.1 uncultured Muribaculaceae bacterium
GGAGAACCACTCTTATTTTTACGGCTCAAGTTTTCGCTGTCCTCATCAGGACAGCAATATTCAATAAGTTCTTTGACTGCATTACTGACTGTTGCTATGTATTTCGAATCACAGTGCATTGCCACATAAGATGTCTGAAATTCAAGACGGATTTTTTCTTCATCCGAAAGGCTGTGGTCTTTGATTACATCACATAAGGTATGAAGGTAGTCTTGATAAATACGAAGCTTCTCTCCAAAAATTTTAGCGGCTCTCTCACGTTCCACATCATCATCGCTCTGACCTCTAAGAAGTATCATTGTGATAACGGCTGTAATGATAACGCCCAAAACTGCCGCAAACATTTCATACCAAAGTTCTTTCCCAGTGAAAAGTCTTAGGTAAACGGCAAAGAAACATGCAATGACCACCAATATAGCCACAACCAAAATGGCTTTTCTTTGTGTTAGTTTCATAAGAAATGTATTTAATTTATTCGCAAATACACAAACGTTTTATTATATTTAAAGCCATGTCGGAACGATTTTCATCACATACCGACATGGCTTATCCTTTAACGTACCGGACGTGTGCTTATTTTCTTTCCAAATATATCATAAGTATCTAACCAAGAACCCTTTCTTATTACAAAAGTATCTCCTGCTATACTTACGAATGAGCCTATTGATTCAGGAAGAGTTTTATACTTCTTACCTGATTCATCATACAAATCATACCACGCCCCCTTTTGAACGATAAAGAAATGTGTACTCCATCCAAGCATCGTCCCAATACTTTCAGGCATTGTTTTTTGTTTTTTTCCACGGTCGTCAAAGATGTCATACCAACTTCCATGACGTTCAATCATTGAAATAGCCATAATGTTAATATACATGGTCTTACAGTCCCTTTTGACCTTTTAATTAAAACCACGAAGCGTGGAACTGCAATGCTACCACGTCTTAAGTCGGAGGTCGTAGGAAAAACCTTTATTCAGGATATGGTAATAGCAGCCCACGCTATAGCGTGAGAACCACTATGCCGTCTCTCTGAATAAGTCTTGAATTTCCTACGTTCCCGACTTAGAGATAAGCATAACGCTTCTTCTTTTTTCTCGTATGTCTTGGAAAGAGTTGCCTCAATCCAATTACAAAGATAGAGGATTTTTTCGGTAATCCCCTATCTTATAATGTTTTTATTTGATTTTGGAGTGTTTTTGAGCACATCCTATATTTTTAGTCCCTTATCCTGCCTTGTAGGTGTAATCCCTAAACCGTTTCTCCATTCATTCGCTTTCTGTCTGAACCATTGGACAAGCGGAATATCATTCACGCATATATGGTAGTGTTCTTTCTTGGTCTTGTCCTCCTCAAATGAGAAAGCCGCATTCTCGTCACGGAACTTTCGGTTGAATTCAGGGGAATAGAAATCGCCTTTCAGCCTTACTTTCTTCAACTTGCACAATTCTTGGATTAGCCTTTCAGAGAAATGCAAGGTGTTTCGGCAAAAGTCAATCAGCGGCAATAGTTTCTCTACATGAGGAAAAAGCCGCTGTATCTTATCAATATACTCACTGAATTTGGCATGTTCTTCCTCAATTGGGCGGTGATGCCATGCTCCCGAATGTCTTTTGCGCAACTATTGCAGGTTGTCAGCGTACCATTTGTTTTGTCACCATCGTCCAGCACTCTAATCCTTGTTCCGATTACGTTAATTTGCTGAATTTCGACGGCTATTTCAGAGATTTATCGTAAGTTTGTGAAAAACGAAAAGCATAACGACGATGGAGAATAATTATATTGGGCGGTTGTTCGATTTCTTGAACAGGTTGTCTTTCAACAATAACCGGGAGTGGTTTCATGCCAATAAGGACGAATTTGACGAGCTGAGGGCGTTGTGGATAAATGATGTGCAGCGGCTCATAAACCGGATGTCGGAATATGACGGCTCGCTAAAGGGTGTCGATGCCAAGGATTGTGTGTACCGCATATACCGCGACATACGTTTCAGCCCCAATAAGTTGCCCTACAAGACTTATTTCTCGGCAGTGATTGCGCAGGGCGGGCGCAAGACACTCAAGGGGTGTTGCTACTTGCATTTGCAGCCGGGCGAGTGCGGTCTGCATGGCGGGATATGGTGTCCCGAGATGCCGTTGCTCACCCGCTTGCGCCACGAGGTAGAGGACAATATCGACGAGTTCCTCGGCATAATTGGCGACAAGGAGTTTGCCAGCCGCTATAAGTTGAGCGGCGACAGCCTCAAGACGATGCCCAAGGGATTCGACCGCAACAGCCCATACGGCGAATATATCAAGATGAAGGAATATCTTGTGTCAATGCCTGTCGCCGACAACTATTTTAGTGGCGATGATTGGGTTGAACGCACAGCCGAGGATTTCAGGTATATCAAGCCGTTTAACGATTTCCTGAATTATGTGTTTGAAGAGTAACATTTTATAGGACTTTTAGCACACATTCCGATGCAGTGTGCTAAAGGTTAATCTTTTGTTAATCAGCTTGGACGGTACAGGATTATTAGCTATATTTGTAATAAACAAAAAATGGTAATATTACTATGGCAAAGATAAAAGGAGCAGTAACAGTGAACACCGAGCGATGCAAAGGTTGCAACTTGTGCGTCGTGGCGTGTCCTGCAAAAGTTTTGTCACTACAACCTAAGGAGGTCAACAACCGTGGCTACCATTTCGCCTTTATGAGCGCGCCCGAGAATTGCATCGGGTGTAGCAGTTGTGCTTTGGTGTGTCCCGATGCCTGTATCGAAGTGTATAGGGTTAAAATTGATGAGTGATAAATCGTTATTAGTGTAAACAACAGATTCTAAAATATGGAAGAAGTAAGATTAATGAAAGGCAACGAAGCCTTGGCTCATGCAGCAGTCCGCTACGGGGCCGATGGTTACTTCGGCTATCCTATAACCCCGCAGTCCGAGGTGCTTGAAGAGCTTGAGCAGTTGCGCCCGTGGGAAACTACTGGCATGGTGGTGCTGCAAGCCGAGAGCGAACTGGCTGCAATCAATATGGTTTATGCGGGTGCCGCTTGCGGGAAGGTGGTGTTCACTTCGTCGTCAAGCCCGGGCATAAGCCTCATGCAGGAAGGTATTTCATATATTGCTGCCAGCGAAGTGCCGGCGTTGATAGTGAACGTGATGCGTGGTGGTCCGGGACTGGGTACTATACACCCGTCGCAAGCCGACTATTTCCAGGCCGTGAAAGGTGGCGGGCATGGTGACTATCACCTCATTGTGCTTGCGCCGAGCAGCGTGCAGGAGATGTGCGACTTCGTATGGCTCGGTTGGGACTTGGCTTTCAAGTACCGCACAGGGGCAATGCTGCTTGCCGATGGACTCGTTGGGCAAATGATGGAAAAGGTGGTTTTGCCCGAACCGCGTCAGCGTCGCACCGAGGAGCAGGTGCGCCAACAGTGCCCGTGGGCTATCAATGGGCGTAAGGGTATGCGTCCTCGCAATGTGATTACATCGCTCGAACTTGTCGATGAAATCATGGAGCAGAACAACTTGCGTTTCCAGCGCACATACCGCGAGATTGAGAAAAACGAAGTGCGCTATGAAGCTATAAACACCAAGGGGTGCGACTACTTGTTCGTGGCTTTCGGCAGCATGGCGCGCATCTGCCAGAAAGTGATGGAAGTGGCCGCCGAGGAGGGTATCAAAATCGGGCTGTTACGGCCAATAACTTTGTGGCCTTTCCCATCAAAGCAAATCAAGGAAGCTGCCGCTGGCGTGAAAGGCATAATGGTAGTGGAATTGTCGGCCGGGCAGATGGTAGAAGATGTGCGGCTTGCTGTTGAGTGCCGTGTGGACGTGAAGCATTATGGCCGTTTGGGTGGTATTGTTCCAACTCCCGAAGAAGTGCTCGACGAATTGAAAAAACAATTTGCCATTGGCAAATAAAATGTGTGGAGGACTGCATTATGGATATACAAGATATTATAAAACCCGAAAACCAGGTTTACAAGAAACCGTCGCTCCTCAACGATGTGCACATGCATTATTGTCCGGGCTGTAGTCATGGAGTGGTGCATAAATTAATTGCCGAGGTAATCGAGGAAATGGGTGCTGCCGAAATCGCTATTGGCATAGCCCCGGTAGGTTGCGCAGTGTTTGCATATAATTATATAGATGTCGATTGGATCGAAGCCCCTCATGGTCGCGCCCCGGCTCTTGCTACTGCGGCAAAAAGGCTGCAACCCGACAAATTGGTGTTTACTTATCAGGGTGATGGCGACATGGCAGCAATCGGCACGGCCGAGTCGCTCCATGCTGCAAACCGTGGCGAGAACATTGCCATGATTTTCATCAACAATGCCATATATGGAATGACGGGCGGGCAAATGGCTCCGACTACGTTATTAGGGATGAAAACATCCACCACGCCATACGGCCGCCGCGCCGACCTTAACGGTTACCCGCTTGCTATTTCAGGGCTGATGGCTCAGCTCGATGGTACATGCTATGTCACACGGCAGAGTGTCGAAACGCCTGCGGCTGTGCGTAAGGCAAAAGCTGCCATACGCAAGGCTTTTGAAAACAGCATGCAAGGCAAAGGCACTTCGGTGGTTGAGATTGTTAGCACTTGCAATTCGGGCTGGAAAATGTCGCCTGCCGATGCAAATAAATGGATGCAAGAGAATATGTTTAAGAAATATCCCATTGGCGACCTTAAAAATGTATAGTTTATGAAAGAAGAGATAGTAATAGCAGGTTTTGGCGGGCAAGGTGTCTTGTCGATGGGTAAAATACTTGCCTATTCGGGCTTGATGGAAGACAAGGAGGTGACATGGATGCCCTCGTATGGCCCTGAACAGCGTGGTGGCACAGCCAATGTGACTGTGATACTGAGCGACAAACGCATAAGCTCACCGGTACTGAATTCTTACGACACCGCCGTGGTGCTGAATCAGCAGAGTCTTGATAAGTTTGAAAGCAAGGTGAAACCCGGAGGGGTGCTTATTTATGACAATTATGGCATTCACACTCCGCCGACACGTACCGACATCGAAGTTTATAAGATTGAAGCAATGGAGGCAACATTTGAATTGAAAAATGCCAAGGCTTTCAATATGATTGTCCTCGGGGCTTTGCTCAAGGTGAAGCCTATTGTTTCGGTCGAAAGTGTGCTTAAAGCCCTTAAAAAGACGCTGCCCGAGCGGCATCATCATCTCATACCGATGAACGAGGAGGCTTTGAAAATCGGCATGGGATTGATTGGAAAATAAATAATTTGATTTATAAGCGTGGGGCTGTGCCAAAATGTTGGTACGGCCCCACGTCGTATGAATGCCCGGCTCGTGTGTTTGATGTGCGGCAAAGTGGAGCGTATTGCATGGCACATAACGCTGATGGCAAGCGGGCACCAGTTGACTTTGCACTTAAATAATATCAATTTTGTAATGGCTTGTTATGTTAAACAATGTTACTGGTTTGTGGTGCTTTTTGGGGGGATTTGCTGGAATATATGTTATAGGGCATATTTTTTTTGGGAAAAAATGTTCGGGGTACTGGGCTGGGGCACAGGTAGTTGGTGAAACGGTGTGAAAATTTTTTGAAAAAAGTTGTCGGAAAATTTGGTTCGTAGCGATTTTTGGTAGTACCTT
>CALUMJ010000078.1 GCA_944321715.1 uncultured Muribaculaceae bacterium
CATACTGGAAGCAGGAAATGATGTGTTAAGCGCACACGACCCAGCTGCGGCCGTTCATGATCTCAAGCAGCTGTAAAACCATAGCAAAGACGATATGCGCGAAGTGCCGGTTCCGAGTATTGAGGAATCGGCACTTTTTGTCATTGCAAGGCATGGTTTGTTGACCCAATGTTATGTCGTTACCATGCACCAAATTATTGGTGTTCTCTGTTACAAAGAATGTCAGAGTGCTTTGTCAAGTAAGCTAATGATTGGCAAGTGATGAGAAATATAGTACCATGTGTAAATTTTACATAAGAATGTTTTGGAGAATTAAAATAAACCAGTTATCTTTGTGGTGTAGTTTTGACACAAGCGATATATGGATAAGGCGGATGGATTTCTAAATAGAATTTTCAGAAAGCAGAAAGTGCAGTCAGGCATGGGAAACAGGTCTTTTATAGATGCCGGTGGTTATTTGTCACGAATCGGGATGATGAAACCTGTACCCAAGGGGCATATAGCCATAGCAAGAAATTTCGCCATCGTTTTGAATGACGATAATCATCAAACTCTAATAGGCAACAATGAAAATTACAAGCAATTGCATTCGCCAGAGAAAATCGTAAAAATTGCGGCTGCATTTAGTGGCTATATGGCATTGACCGAAAGTGGCAGAATTATAACATGTGGCAAAGCTCGTGAATTTGACAGGCCTGGAGATATAGAGCGAGTGCGTAATGTGCGCGACTTGGCGGCTTGTGAAGGCCATGTGGTTGCCTTGTTGGGTGATGGCCGTCTTGTAAGCATAGATGAGTATGGCGGTTATGAATCTGTTCCACGGCATAACGATATTGTCAAAGATTGGCACGACATTCAGCAAGTTGCCGTTGGTTATACCAATATAATGGGGCTAACTAACTCTGGACGAATTTTGTACCATAGTTTTGATAGATGCGTAAATTCCAATTTCTATGACAATTGCAGGAATGTGATACAAGTAGATTGTTACAGCCATTATTATGGTCCTGATTTTTCTGTGGCTTTGCATTCTGATGGCACTGTCACATCTGATACTTTCGAGGGCGTAGAAGACTGGAAAGACATCATTCAGATTTCGGTCGGTGCCGATATAATAGTTGGTCTAAAGAGTAATGGAACAATTGAAATGATTGACTACCGTGGAACACGAACCGACGCTAAAAATTGGAAGAATTTGGCTTGTGTCGAATGTAAGTTCTTTGGGATTGTTGGAATTACTCATAAAGGAGAGATACTTTCAATATTAGCTTAAAATTAAATCGTAATACAATATGTTAGGAGCAATAATAGGCGATGATGCGAGTAATACTCGCAAACAGTGTGACGTTGAGGCTGGTGTAGTAGCTTCAACCGTAAAAGACAGCATAAGGGGCTGCCTGATGGCTGGCGCGGCGGGCGATGCCTTGGGCTATCCGGTGGAGTTTATGAGCCGCAGGGCCATCCTCTCCCAGTTTGGCAAAGATGGTATCACGCAATTCGAGCTTGACGATGATGGCAAGGCTTTGGTGAGCGACGACACGCAGATGACGCTCTTCACCGCCAACGGAATGCTGATGGGCGTGACGCGCGGCTATATGCGCGGCATAGGCGGTGCGCCCGAAAAATATGTGGATGGAGCATATCTCGACTGGTATTATACGCAGACAGGGCGGAAGAAAGAAATACTACATGACTGGCATTACACATGGTTGCGCGACTTGCCCGAACTGGCTCACCTCCGCGCTCCGGGCAACACGTGCCTGAGTGCTTGTGAGGCAATACTTAATGGCTGTAAAGTCGTAAACAATAGTAAGGGTTGCGGAGGCATAATGCGTGTTGCTCCTATGGCGTTGCTGTCGGCAGGATATTTGGCACGAGGAGAAAACTTTTACAGTATTGCCGACATGGATAGGGCAGGGGGCGAGATTGCGCGCGTCACCCACAAGCACCCATTGGGCTTTCTGCCGGCTGCGATGCTCACGCACTTGCTGTATAAGTTGGTGCCGCTTGCTGCCGAAACAGCTTGTGAGGAACTTGAGGAAATAGCTACGGAGACAATCGGCTCGCTCTACAACATCTATCAAGGTGAATTTGAAAGCGACAAGCACTACCTTGCCCAATTGACGCAGCAAGCCATCACGCTGGCTCGCAACGGGCATAGCGACGAGGATAACATACGCCGCTTGGGCGAAGGCTGGACTGGCGAGGAAGCATGGGCAATTGCATTATATTGCGCCCTACGGCACAAGCATAGTGCAGCTGCTGCCATCATTGCAGCGGTCAACCACGATGGCGACAGCGATTCGACAGGTGCGATTTGCGGCAACATCATGGGTGCGATTTATGGATATGAGGCATTAAAGCGTCAACGCTTGTTTTGCCCACCGGGCATGGAGTTGGAATCGACGCTTGAATTGTCCAATCTTATCCTCGCCCTCGCCGACGACCTCTACACCAGTTGTATCATCAGCGAGTATGCCCCCATCGATACCCCTGCGAAGCAGCAGTGGTATGAACGCTATTGCGAAATGAAACCTGCCGGGGTGTGAAACGGTAAATAACTTTTTTAATGAATAAAAAGCTGTGTCAAAATGCCCGACAACCCAGCACAAACCGCGAATATCGCAATTATGACGCAGCCCCATACATATAGTCGGAACAACGAAAATGGAAGAGGATTATAAGGCAAAGGTGCGCAATGGACATGAGTTGAAGAATATGTATGACGAGGTTACAAATACGTTGGATATACGCTCCAATGGTTTGTATCCATCTAATGTGTTGAGCAACTTGTGCAGCAATGGATTTAGCTTTGATGGCATGGTGTGCGGCAGCATGGAGGGATTCCTTCAATCACTAAAACGAAAAGACCCCGATAAGCAGCGGCAGATTTGCAGCATGAAAGGTGGCAATGCACGGAAGATGAGTGTGACTTCGTGGCAGACCGACCAAATCGTATGGTGGAGAGGCCAAGCCATTGACCGACAAGGTGACGAGTTCCAAAATCTGGTGCGACGTGCATATCGGGCTATGTTTGAACAGAACGAACGTTTCCGCACTGCCTTGATGCAGACAAGAGGTATGACGCTCACCCATGTGAGTGGCGAAAACAATCGGTACAAGACCATACTTACGCCTGCGGAGTTTTGCGGTATTTTGACCGAGTTGCGCAATAACCACGATATGCGCGACAAGAGCAGGGAATTGGCCGAAAAGTCGGTCAGTCGAAAGAAGCTAATCTACCTGCATGGTTTTGGCTCTTCGGCGGCAAGCGGCACTGTCGTGTCGCTGCGGGCGTTGTTGCCCGACTTCGATGTCGTTGCGCCCGATATTCCGGTTGACCCGGCCGAGGCGTTGCCGTTTCTTCGAGGATTGTGCATGAACGAAGTGCCCGATGTTGTCGTTGGCACGAGCATGGGTGGCATGTATACCCAGCAGATGCGTGGCTATAACCGCATCTGCGTGAATCCTGCTTTCGAAATGTCAACAAAGAGCAAGGTGTTGACGGTTGGCACTCACGAATATTTCAAACCACGGAAAGACGGGGCTACTCATTTTGAAATAACTCGGGAGATTATCAACCACTATGCCGAGATGGAGAAACGCCAGTTTGATGGAATTACCGACGCCGACAGGGCGCAGGTGTGGGGGCTATTTGCCGACAACGACCAACAAGTGAACTGCAAGGAGCTGTTTTTGCAACACTATTGGCAAGTGGTGCATTTCGGCGGCCAGCACCGTATGGACGACAATGTGATACGGGAAGTGCTGGTCCCGTTGATAAAGAAAATCGTGTAATTCTGCACAGACGGTTGTAGTCATTTACAATGTGAATGATAAATTGAAAATGCATGCAGTTGGCAAGTGTCTTGCTGTGTAAACACTTGTGTGGTAGTGAGCTGGCAGGTTGCAATTGAGCTGAATATCCTTCTCCATGAAGCATGAAGTAGAAAAATGGTAGAATGATGTCCATTTGAGCTTATAGGCTGTAAAGAGTAGTCATTTAGCAGACCTATAAACTTTTTAAAAGTTTGCTTAGATGGAAACAACTTGTTATCTTTGCAGTGTAATAATTTGTTTCCAATGAGTGGACGAAGAATTAAAGTGGCATTTATGGCTCCAGCAAGAGAGTTTATATCTTCCTTACCCGAAAAGGCGCAAAAGAAAATAACCTATAACCTTCTTAAAGTGGAGGGTGCGAGATAGATAAAGAACTCTTCAAGAAATTGGGTAATTCTGAGATATGGGAGTTTCGGACGCTCTTTAATGGAGCTTGTTACCGCCTGTTTGCTTTTTGGGATACCGAGCAAGGGGCTTTGGTAGTCGCTACACACGGAATAGTGAAAAAGACGCAAAGAACGCCTAAAAAGGAAATAGAAAAGGCGGAGGCGTTGAGAATAGAATACTTCAACGATAAAAATAAATAGTCTATGGCAAAGATACACTTAACCCCGCTTAGCGAGGTAGTAGATGAGGTTTGGGGGGAGGTGGGCACTCCCGAAAGGGATGCTATGGAAGCCCGACTCAAAGAGGAATTGCAGGCTTATCACATTGGTGAGGCTATAAAGGCTGAAAGGCTTAAACAGAATCTTACACAAGAGGAATTGGGAGCTAAAGTAGGTGTAAAGAAGTCACAAATATCCAAACTTGAAAGCGGAAAATGTGTAATAACGCTCCCTACGATGAGCAAAGTTTTTAAGGCTTTGGGATTTGGCTCTGCCTTTCTCGATTTTGGAACGGCAGGAAAGGTCGCTTTGTGGTGAGGGGATAAACAGTAACTATGAAGAGAAGGTGTGCCAAAATTAGCATCAATATAGTTCGTATGGACGCACAGCTCGTGCGCTCGTGTGCTGCAGGGTGTTGTTAAATCGCTATGTTTCAGGCTGACATGTACCTATTGGCGCAGCGGACGCACGAGCCGTGCGTCCCTACGAAATCGCTTAAATCTGCATTTTGATACGCCCTCTTCTATGTGGCGTAGCGATGTGCGAGTTGGGCATGAGGGTGTATCAAAATTCAGGTACACCCTCTTATCATAACCTATCTGTAAAAAAATGCCACAAAGCCCCGACTTT
>CALUMJ010000079.1 GCA_944321715.1 uncultured Muribaculaceae bacterium
GAAAGTCGGGGCTTTGTGGCATTTTTTTACAGATAGGTTATGATAAGAGGGTGTACCTGAATTTTGATACACCCTCTACATCAAAGTAAATGTATATGCTATTTTATTTATACACCCTCTACAACAAATTATGGTGCAGGGCAGGGTTACAGCAGGGCCAGTCGGAAGCTCGTGTCGAATGTGCTGCGGAGGTCGTTGGTGAAAAATGGCATTCCCCACACCTCAAATTTGCTTGTCGGGGTGGAGAAGTGCAGTATCGCCTTGTCGTGCAGCGAGGTGAGGCAGGCCTCTTTCCATTTGTCGGCGGCGCGGAGGTGCTGCCCTTTCGGCTCGATGAAAATTTGTATATAATCATACAGGCCGCTGTCATCTTTCCTCTGCATGAACAGCACGTAATCGGGTTCAAAGGCATCGCCGGTGTCGAACGACCATAGCTGCAAATCCTTTTCGTTGCGCACCAAGTAGATGTTGTCGTATTTTTCTTTTAGTTTGGGGTAAATCGATTCGATGTACTTGATGAGGCACTTTTCTTCCGATGTGCCGTAGCAGTCGTTGTAGGCGTGCCACTGGCACAGCGACAAGTCCATGGCCAATAGCGGTGTGGTGGCTTCGCGCATCGAGCGGCCATATTCTCGGTCGGGCGAGCCTTCGGTTGAAATACGCAATGTGTGGTCGCGGAACACTTTTTTCACTTCCAATGGTTCGAACACTTGCGACCCGCGGTAGGCTTTTCCGTCACGGGCAAGCATCGGTTCTACCTGTCGTAGCACTTCTATGGCCACTTGCAATTTCTCGCGTTGCGTGAAGTCGGCAAGCTGTTCATGGACGGTGTAAACCGATATGTTCAGCTCGGCAAGGTAGTCGGGGCTTTCAATGAACTCCTTGATGGAGCGCAGGTTGGGAAAGATGGCGTGCAACGACGAGAAGTGGTAGCGGTCGAAGCGGTTGATGGCGGCACGCACTACATGCCGCCCGAGTTCGTGCATTTTTATTCGGATGTAGCGCTGCGATAGCTCGGGTGGCTTGGAATCGTCGAATATCAGGTCCGACCTCATCTGGCCGCTGTGCAGCCACACGTTGAATGTCTTTTTCAATACGTCGTTGCCTATTGTGTGTTGGTTGCCGTTGATGTAGTATTCCTCACGGCTGTTGGCAAATACATATCCTTTTTGATACAGTGCGGTGTCCTTGAACTCGTTTTTCAGCGTCAGTCGCAATTCGCGGGTTTTAGGGTCTTGCATTCCAGTTATGACAAGGGCCTTGTGCAATTCGTCGATATAGCGCGGGTTGTGCGCGCTGTGGTAGTGCAACTTCTCGATGGTGCGCAACGGGTTGCTTGTGTCGTTGTCGAATTTCCGTTTCCCCGCCGGCAGGTCGCTGCCTGGCAATGTGAAAGGCATGTAACGTGCGCCACGGCCTATTAATTGCGCCTCTTGCATGGTGGTTTTGCCCGGCTTGCCATTTTTTGCGTCGCGGGTGTCATACAGGCGCACTATGTCGAATAGGTTCTGCACATCCCACCCCTCGTTGAGCATATCGACGGCAAAAACTACTCGCACTTCGTTGTCGTGTGCTTCGAGCGTGTTCAGCTTGATTTGCTTTTCGGCGGAGATGACTTTGTTTTTGCTGTCCACGATTAGCAATTTCTCTTCGGCAAAATCCTCTTTCAATTCGAGCAGCAGGTTGTCGAGCGAAATGCCTTTTTGGTCGAAGTAGGCGAATGCGGCGGCAAGGTCGTCACGTGCGCCGCTCCTGATTTCATGCAAGTCGGCCACTCGTAGACGCTTGATGGCTTGAGCAAACTGGTCGAATGCCTCCTTGTTGTCGGCTGTGTTCCTCGACTTCAGCATGACGACGGGCTTTATGTCTTGCCCGATTGATGTGAACAGCTTGCGCTTGTACTGGCTCAGCACCACGGCTTGCATGGCGCGCTGCATGGGTGGCAGGTCGGTTTGCACCACTTCCACTTCTTTGGAATATTTGTCGTTGCGGAATTCCCGTAGCGGATAGTCAAATATGATTTTGTTGCGGTATTTCTGCGCTATTAGCGGATTGCCAAGGTCGGCCGTGGCAGTGAATTCGAGCCACACGTTTGGCTGCGGCTCGTCGTGTGGGGTGTTGAATATGCGTGTTATGGTCGATTCCCAGTCGTTGGCTTCCGAGCCGTCGGTCGGTATTCCCGTCTGCGTGCTTGTGGAGGCCGCTTTTTTGCTGCGCTTGGTGGCTGCGTTGTTGTGGTGCGCTTCGTCGGAGATGATTACCACGCTGTATTTCTCGAAGTCGTCGTATGTGACGGCATTCTCTTTCGGGTCGTTGAGCGAGCCGAGTGCTTGCGGAGTAATCATGCACAAGTTGATGCAATCGGGGTTGCTGTATTGGAAATTGTCAACCAGCCTTATTTCCACTTGCCGGCAGCCTATGTTGATTTGCTTGGCAAACATATATTTCGGCGAGGCCGTGTTGAGGAAATTCTCCCGTGTCTTTTCGATGATGTTGGTCAGCCCTACATGGAACAGGAAGTTGCGGTAACCTTTTTCGTATAGGTACAGCATCAGTCCGGCCATAATGAGCGTTTTGCCGCTGCCCGTGGCCATGTGGAACAGCAAGTGCGGCTGCGGCTCTTTGGCATCGAAAGGGCGTTCCCAATAGTTGATGAAGTATTGGAAACACAGGCGCTGGTATGGGCGCAATGGCTTGGCGGGATTGAGCGACGAGGCGAAGTATGGTGGCAGCTCGGTGTCCTCAATCGTCCGTTTCCCAAATTCTTCACGCAAAATCTGTTGCAAATTACCTTGCGGAGTGTCGGTGGTTGCCATGGCTCTTATCTGTTGGTTGAGTAAAATTGACGGTTCAGCTGCTTGTCTTTCTCCGATATGCCAAATTCGGCGTTGTCGATTTCAGAGTATGGCACATATAGCATATTATTGTCTATGCTTTCTCGTAGAAAACGTTTGGTGTCATCGACCGACAGGTCGGCTATGTCGCTTGCTTTGTTGTCAATATCTTTCGGCTCGACTTTCCAGCTAAGGAAGCCAGTTTGTTGCATTCGTTGCCATATATTGTGCAATTGCTCCTTAGTCGTTGCCGCAATTATTTCATCTATGAAGTCTTGGTTGGCTCGTGCCAGCTCGCAATAGATAAATGAACCTCCGCCTTGCCAATTCACGGATTTTGAAATCCCTCCTTGTTCACCGCCGATAACCTTTTTTAGACGTTCGATGGCGGCTGTTTCGATATAGTCCATCTGTTCAATTCCTATGTAACGCCTTTTCATTTTGTGAGCGACAGCGGCAGTAGTGCCACTGCCTAAAAAGAAGTCCATTACCAAATCATCCTCTTTTGTCATAGCCCTAACAAAAAAAGCAACGACACTTTCGGGTTTTGAAAATTTGAAATCTATGCCTAATTTTTTGAGGTGAGAACTGGCATCTTCATTTGTGCCGACGCCTATTGCTTTGGAAAGATATTGCTCGTCGATATATTTTTCGGGCGACATGGTAGTGCCGAGAGGTCGTTGAAAACGAACGGAGAATTTATCGGTTTTTACAATGAAAAAAGTTCCGTTGGCGATTTCGTCGTTTAATGTTTCCTGGTTCCATTTAAATTCGCCTTTAAGTTTTACGTCATTATTATTTACACCGTCCACCACTTCAACAGGAGTTATGAGTTCAACTCGGTCATGTGCTTCATAATATGTCCCATCCGGAATATTGAAATGTATGGTTCCTTTGGAGAAATGCAGCTCATGTATTTTATTTCCGCTGTTTAATAAAGGTGCATCGCCATTTTCGGTCTGTTTGCCAATGTAGCTACGTGAGGAATTTTTGTTGTTTTCAAAACAAAGTATGTATTCAACCGATGAGCGGGATTTTTTGCTTAGAGAGTCGGGATTGTCGGTATTCTTCCAAATGAAAGTTTCAACGAAATTACTGGTTTTGAATATATCCTCCATTACGGCTTTGAGCCAATGTATTGCGTCCTCTTTTATATGGCACAGGATAATACCGTCGGTCGATAATAATTGCTGTGCAACAGACAAACGGTTCTGCATAAAAGTGAGCCACGTGCTAAGTTTGAAATTTGAATTATAGCTAAATGAATCGGCAGCTTTGCTTTTATTGAAATAATAGGGAGGGTCGATGTATATAAGTTTCACACGGCCAGCATACTTCTTTCTGAGCGAGTGGAGGGCGAGCAGGTTGTTGCCTTTGATGATGAGGTTGTCGTCCATCGAGATGTTGTCAACCTCGTGCTGGCCGAGCAGGTCGTAACGGCGGAAATCGGTGAGGACTTTCGGCTCGGTCAAGCGGTTGATTTCGTCGGGGGCAAGGATTTCGTTCCAAAGCACTTCGTCGCGCTTGGCATCTTCACGCGTTTGCCCGCCTTCGAGTATGCAGTCTTTGAACGGCCACGAGAGTACCACTTCGCGGCTTTCGGCGATGAAGTCGCCATCTTCGGTCATAAGTCCTATTTTGTTTTTGAAGCTCGTGTAACTGTCGGGCAGGAAACGCTTGTTGGTCACGAATT
>CALUMJ010000080.1 GCA_944321715.1 uncultured Muribaculaceae bacterium
CACCACCTGTACCAGTTGCCCTTCCAATTTTTGTACCACTGCTGCATTCAAAGCTTCTTTATCCTCCTCTGACATATTATCCCATCTCATCGGCTCTCCTTGTTGGTAGTACGTTGGCAACTGCACTTCAGCCTCGCAGTCATCCGTTTGGAAAGGAGTCAGGATGATACCTGTCGGCCGTTTGTCCCACAAGTCGCAAATATTGTCGTGAAAATCCTGATCCGTCAAGAAAAAGTGCCGCTCGCAAGTTAGGACACCCGGATGCAGGCCGTGGTCGTCGAAGATGACCATCAGCCGTCCGTCTTCCATCAACTTGCAATGGGTATATTCACCATCCACATGGCTCGCCTTATAACACTTCCCAATGCCCGTGCGGTATTCAAAGACGAACGGAACGCCGAAGTCACACCCTTTCTCTACGAGCTTGAAGTCCGATTTATAATTTATGCCCTTCATATTGTTACAATATAGTTGTCACATCCGTTATCTCCTTACATTGCAGGTATCCGTCCGGCCCAACAATGGCATCCCTAAGCATCCCGAGGGACACTTTCTTTCCACCGTCAATCTCAAAACAATCGGAATCTGACATTGTGTTAGCCGGAGTCAGTTGCCCGATTGTCTTTGAATTTGTCCTTATCGACGAAAGGACGGCGTTTACAACGCTTTGTAGTTCTTCTTGAGATAATGCCATGAGTTATTTTATTAATCGGTTGATATTTGTACTTGCCAAGCGGTAGTTACCGGTGCCGTAACGGCGCATTATGGCTTGGTGCTGCAACGTGAGTTCGGGGTCTATGTTGGCCACTCGTTGCAAATTTTGTGTAAAAACGAAACTGTTCACCCCCTCTTGCAGCACTGTTATTTCGGGCGTGGAGTTCTCCTTGCGGGCATACCGTTCGCCATCGAAATAGACATACGAGCAACAGAGTATGCGGTTGAGCATTTCGGCGAACCATATAGGACACCCCTCACTGTTGCCAAGCGTGAATTTCTTTTGGGTGGAGCTTATTCCATACAGCTGTATTATGTCAGCCTCGTCGGTAACGAATTGTTCGCCCTCAGATTCAAAGCCCCAGTTACTGTCCTTGAAACCGCCGGGAACCCGAAAGTCGAAAAACCGTTGCATGCCATCGATGAAAAACAATGCATCTTTACGTTGCTTGTTATTGTTCATCGAATACTGTATCAGGGTTGTCCTTTCAAGTTCAAATTCATTATCTGTAATTTTGAAAATAGTGCTGCATTTGTCACCTATGCAAATAGAATACATCCCTTTGGAAAGGTTGAGAGTGGCAAAATACAACACGGATGTATCGTTAATTTGCCACCTGCTGAACCCTATTGTGAACAATAACAAATGGCCCGGTTCACTCATCACTCCGCCCGACACGGCATCAGTATTGCCGCAAATCACCTCTACGAGTATTTCATCGGTGTCGGCAAACGTCTGCACATAACGGCTTTCTACCCCGTCGCATTTGAGGGGTGGAAAAAAAAGCGGAGTGAACGGGCTGATAATCATAATTCAATGTCTTTTACAATTAGCTTATATTCCGCAGCCTCGTTTTTGGCGTATGTGAAAGTCGCATAATCCAAAAAGCCCCTGTACGTAATGCCGCCGCTTTCAATCTCGATAAGGGAATTGGCGTCAACAGGCTCATCGACATCGTCGGTTGTGAACTCAATCACGCCGCAGGTTGCCAATGGATTTGAAATCTCTATGTCAGAAGTCATAGGAACCCCGTCTATCTCAATGGTGCTGTTTCCCTCGCTTGACGCAAAAGCAAGGTGCAGTTCCTTGGCCTGCATACAGATGTAACCGGCATTGGCCGACAAGCAAGCCATAGGGGAGAATGCGCCGTTGAATACCATATCTGAAATAGTGTTATTTATCTTTGCCGACCTGTCGGGCCTCAACACGCTATTCTCGTATTTGGCAAGCACGAAAAACACGTCATCGTCGCTTTCATTGTCGGTGGTATCCTGTCCGCGTTCTTGGACGGCGAATTCAATGCCGTAACTGTCGGCACGGTACTTGCTTATCAGGCTTAAATTTTTTTCAATGACATTATGGCCGGTTGAATATGTGTTGTTGAAATTAAATTCATCACGCCCGTTAAAGCTTTCATAGTCTTGTTTTTCATACCCGACGGTAACCGACGAATATATATGGCTTACATCCACGCTGTAGGACACATCACGCACATTCGCAATTTGTATGACGCTGGCATCATGCTTGAATATTTCGGAACGATGCACGAAGAATATTGTTTGATTGTCAACGCCGGTAGATGGATTTTTCACACATTCTCCAAGGTAATATGTATAGCCGAATACCGTCTGCATCCAATCGGTAAATTCGTTGAACGAAGAATACACTTTTGCCCCCGGTATTGCACGGACACTCTCGGCGGCCAACAGATAAGTATTTGCAAATCGGGAGTCATATTCACTGAATTCAGCGTTTACCGACAATTTACCCATACACACCTTTTCAAGGATTTTTTCGCAAAGGGTTTTAGGTGCGATGGTGTCGATTGTCACATTCTCGCCCATGCCGCTCCATGTTATTTCTATGGTTTGCGCAAGTATTGACACATATACCGTGTCGGGAGCGGCTGCCCCCATGAAAGGTTCCATTTCAACGCCAATCCACACCTTGTCACCGGCAAATACCTCGACATCATACTCCTTTATATTTATTTCATTGATGGTCTTGCCTGTATCAAACCATTTAGGATCGCTCCCTGGTTCACTTGCAACATAATTAAATTCCCATATTGTGCCGGTGGACTGAACAAGAGCGCAAGATGTTGTGTTACCGTCTTTAAGGTCTGTTGGAAGCTCTGATGGGTCATTCACATCAAAATACATTTGTCCAGCAAATCTGGAACCTAAGAGGCACAATTTAGTAGTTGTACCGTCAACGGCGGTTTTATACAGGCTGAAATCTGTATCGATACCACCAAAACTGTCTTTCGGGTCGCTTGCAAACACCATGTTCGTTTTAACGTGCAGCGTTACATCCTTGCCGACTTCAAGAATATGCGACCCTTCACTGCCGTCTTGATCGCCGTAGGCTGCCATGGAACCGTTTACGGCAACCGATTCGTCAACAAGCCCAACCCATGGCGGTGTCAATTTATATGTCGGTGCAGTGACTTTTATCTTTCCCGAATCGTCGGAGCTTTCACCCAACACTTGATATCCGAGACTTTCAACCATCGGAATGCGGTCATAGTCCAACGGCGTAGATGTTTGTATGTCTTTGCCGACAACAAACTCATACTTCGTGCCCTTGTTGGCCTTGATGAATGCCGCAAGGCTGTTGTCTATGCAGTTTACTTTTAATACATAGTTGTCCCATGTTATGGAAGAAAAATCTACCGGCGCCTCAAACCGCTTTTCCCATTCCCATCGGTCGGTAATAGTGTATAACGACAGGATGGCAACGGCATTGAACCCATCGCGCAGGTACAGTGCCATCAGCATATCGTATGCCTCGTGGACGAACTCGAATTGCGAAGTAAACGAACGTGTCACGCCGCTGTAGTCGGCACGCTTGTAAGCGCACATGACCTCATCCCAGTTCTTGATGCAGCGTGTGGGTATCTCGGTTTTGGTTCCGTCTATTTCAAGGTAATATTTGGTGAGCATATTTTTTGCCTTTTCCACAAATGTAAGGCAAAACAATCCCGGTTTATCCAATTGTAGAAAAAAACGGGATTTTCAAAAACCGCACAAACGCATCTAACTTATTGAGATATCGCATTATACGCCATTCATTGTTCTGAAATCGAATTTTGTACAGTGTTTAAATGACGCAAATAAGGTTTTCTATCTTGAAACAACGAAAAGCATTCTTTTCAGTATCAAAATAAGCCATGGTCTTGTAAGATGGCTTTGTCATTTTCTTGCCGCCGAGTGTCACTCCGGCAGGAACATTAACGAGCGTACCTGTCGCTTTCCGTATCGAACCGTCTGTTTTTTGATAATAGAATGTCACAGAACCTTTGCGCATGGCCTTGGCAAGCCTGTAAAGTTGCCACGCCTTTATCATACATATACGCCATGCCTGCCGGGTTGCCTTGCAAAGTTGCCACGCATACTTCATCACTCTCACACGAAAATTATTTTTCTTTTCCATTTCAAAAGGTGTTTATTGGTTTGACTTTTAATTTGTTATACTGTAAAATTAGTCATAAGAAACAAATATTACAATCAGATTAAACGCCATTTTAAGTACCAATAATCACCTTAACTTTTACTGAC
>CALUMJ010000081.1 GCA_944321715.1 uncultured Muribaculaceae bacterium
AACTAAGACCTCTAAATAGCTGAGTGTGAATCATCGCTGACATAGGCCTCCCCTTCGGGGGGGGAGGTCGGGAGGGGGCTTCTGTTAGTACCCATAGTGGTAGCCGTAGCTGTAACCATATTTGTGATAGCCATAGCGGCGGTGGGCAGCTTCAGTTCCATTAAGTATTACCGACAAATTGTGATATTTGCCGTCGGCATACAGACGGTCTAATTCGGGCAGCATGCTGCGTTCGAGCAATCCGGCACGGACAACGAACAGCGTCATGTCGGCCAGTTTGCTTATAATTGTGGCATCGGCCACGATTTCGACAGGTGGACAGTCAATGAAAATATAATCATATTTCTGCTTTAACTGCTCGATAAGATTTTCCAAACGAGCCGAAGTTAGCAATTCGGTCGGATTAGGCGGAACCGTACCCACAGGGATAATATCGAGATATTCAGCCCCATCACATTTAGTTATAATGTCATCTATTGCCACATTCTGCCCTGCGAGGTAATTGGCAACGCCAATATCGCCATGTTCAGAATATCGGCTAAGCGATGCCTTGCGTAAATCGAGGTCGAGAGCCACTACCCTCTTTCCCTTGATTGCAAAGCATGTGGCAAGGTTGGCGACGATAAACGTCTTTCCACTGCCAGGATTGAACGATGTCACCATAACTACCTTATTTTCTGTACCGGTCACAAATTCAAGGTTGGTTCGCACCACACGAAAAGCCTCGTTTATTACGTCGCGGCCATGCTCCTTCACCAATATAGATTGTACAGGCTCGGCATCCTTTTTGTTGCTTGCCAGCAAACGGCGATGCTGCCGTTTCCCATTCTGCGGAATCTCACCCATAAATGGCGCTACCATACTTTCAAGGTCTTTACGACCACGAACGGTGGTAATCATCATTATGCGTAAGAATATGATGAGCAATGGGATGGCAATAGCCAGCACTATCCCGACCAGCAAGACTGTACCGCGCACCGGATATGTAGGTACCATGCTTCCGTTTGGTGGTGTTATGATGCGTGTGTTATATGCAGTGAATGCCTGCGACAGTTCATTCTCTTCACGTTTTTGGAGCAAGAACAAGTAGAGCGATTCTTTAACTTTCTGTTGCCGTTCGACCGAAAGCAGATATTTTGCCTGCGACGGATTTTCGGCAAGTTGTGCCGTAGTGCGCCGCTCGCTCTGTTGCAAGCTCGAAATTTGAGTGTTAAGTGTCACCATAAGGTTGTCGATTGACTGCACAATGGCTTCACGCATGGCACTGAGCGAACGGTCTAAGTCTTTCACCAATGGGTTTTGCTCGCTACTGTTCGACACAAGGCCGTTACGCTGCAGTTGCATCTGGTTGTACTCCGAAATTTGTCCCTCAATGTTGCTGCTTCCGATTCCCGAATTGGCGGGGAGCAACTGATTGCGGCTGTCGTTACTTGTCACATAGTTGCGTATGTATTGCGCCATCGACAACTGTGTGTTCAAAGCCAATATCTGTGCCGAGGTTTCGCTGCTCTGCGACATATACATACTTGCTGCAGCCTGTACATCGGGCAATAAGTGCTGGCTCTTGAACGACGAAATATCCTCCTCGACGTTGCCGAGTTCCCGCTCAATTACGCCCAAACGGTCGTTGATAAACATCGATGTGCTGACGGCAACCTGATTGCGGTCTTTTATCCAATTCTCATTATAAACAGCAATTACCGTATTCAATATTTCTTCGGCACGCTGCGTACATACATCACTGAATGTCAAGTTTATAATCGTAGATTTCTCATCGTTCAAAGCTACAGACAAGCCACTTGAATAGGCTCCAACGGCACTGTATAGGCTCGAACGAGTTATATATATGACTGGAGGAACGGCATTCATGCCGCTATCGACCGAGAAATATTGCGAAGGTCGCAAAAGTACACGACCCACTGGTGTATTGACAGTGTCGCCGAGTGTTGCGGCAATCGGAGCTACTTCAATATTTTGTCCACTACGAATAAAGTCACGCAACTGCAACTTTCCATTGCTGTCGGTTTGCATGGTGAGCGAAGCCGATTCATTGTCGTTCAAATCGACGAACTCAATGTTTATTGGCAATGATTGCCCATACAGTGTTTTACGGTAGAATGTGCCATCGGTTTTATAATCGACATCCAAATGTAACCGTTTGACCACAGCAGTCATCACTGCTGGCGATTGCATCGAAAATATTTCATTATTGACGTTGGTATTGACCGAGAACAGCCCCATATCCGAGAAAGTCGTTCCAACTCCTCCCATTCCCGATTGACCTTTGCCATCTTCTTTGAGCATAATTGAGGCCGAACGAGTATAGACTGGTGGAGTTGACCACAAATAGTATAATGCCACCCCCATCACTACGACAAGAGAAACTACAAACCACCACCAATGCGAAATACACTGCTGCAAGATGTCTTGCAGGTTCAAGGTAGAATCGGACTGCGATGCAGTCACCTGCTTTTGGCTATTCTGAATTATTTCCATATCTTATAATAGATAATTGCGACTATAAATTCATGATAAACAAAGCCACCGACATCGCCAATGACGTAAGTGAAATCCAAAACGAGGTGGAACGGACTGTGTTGCCATTGACTGTGGACTGACGAGCCTTCATTTCATTAGGCTCCACATACACCACATCGTTTTGTTGCAAATAATAAGCTGGTGAGGAATATATGTCGCTACCAGATGTGAGGTCGATGCCATACACACGTTGTGTGTTACCGTCCTGCCGCAATACCATCACGTTGGTCCGGTTACCATTGATGGTCAAGTCGCCGGCCATACCCAACACGTCGAGGATGGTGTTTTTGTCGCGGTCCAAGCCGTAACGGCCCGGGGCGTTGACCTCGCCCAAAACCGACACACACAAGTTCATGTACTCGACAGTCACCACTGGGTCCTTGACAAGGTTTTCGCGCTTAAGTTCGCCCTTTATGTATTCAGCAATCTCTTCGCGCGTCTTACCGGCAACGTAGATTTTGCCAAGCACCGGGAAATCAATTTCACCGTTCTTGTCAACAGTGTAGCCAAGGACATCCTGCCCCGATGATGAAAGCGACGACGATGCCGTACCCACAGAACCTATCAGCTTGCTCACCCTCGGGAGGTTAAACAAGGCCATCAACTGCGGGTCGCGGCTGTTAACGATGATTGAAATCTTGTCCTGCGGTCGCACTTTTAAAGCCAAAGCCTCGGCTGTTACAGTCAAGCTATCGCCGGGGTTCAAATCTTGAAAATATAGGACTTCCTTTGTCGAATTGCACGACGTGAGCAATACCAGCCACACCACGAGCAGCGATATGGCGCATTTCATGAAATGTCGTATCATATAAGCTGTTTTAAATTCTTTCTATTAAATGAAAATCATAGCACTATACACTATATTGACTACATCAGCAACTATCTTGAAATTCAGAAACGTTCAATTTTTTTTCATTGAGTTACAGCAGTTGAATGTAGTCGGCTTCCACCTCCACGCTCGCAGCCAACAACTCCGGCAACTCAACAAGAAGACGGCGAACGCGGCTGCCGCGGGTGCTCAGCAAGTACCCCTCGCAGCCGTCCAAACGGCCGCCAACCATCCTCACGCGACGACGGTACATCGACGGGGTGATTTCGCCCGGGCTGTAGTAGCGAGGCTCGTCGCTGACGCTGACGGCAAGCATGAACCGCTCCATGTCGCTCTCGCGCACGGTCATCGGCTCGCGGTAGGTGCCGCGCAGGTAGCGGTATTGGAACGTCGCCACCTGCTCCACTATGGGGTCAAGGACGGCGCGGCTGTCATAGACGAACACGAGGTCGGGCATGTATGGCACGCGTTGGCGCACGCTGCGCCCGCCGCGCTGGCTGACACGCCATGTCATAGGGGTGAAGTAGCGCATGCCAAGCTCCTCGAGCATCACATACGCCGGACGGAGGGCGTTGTGGCGCTTAAGGTCGCGCATGACATACCATTGCTTCGCCTC
>CALUMJ010000082.1 GCA_944321715.1 uncultured Muribaculaceae bacterium
AAGTGCCGATTCCTCAATACTCGGAACCGGCACTTCGCGCATATCGTCTTTGCTATGGTTTTACAGCTGCTTGAGAGCATGAATGGCCGCAGCTGGGTCGGGTGCGCTGAACACATAATTTCCTGCGACCAGTATGTCGGCACCAGCGGCAGCAAGTTGCTTACCCGTTTCATGGTTCACACCGCCGTCAACTTCAACGAGAGCTTTCGAGCCTGTTTCGGCAATCAATTGCCGCAAGTCGGCAAGTTTACGCAACGTTCCCGGGATAAACTTCTGTCCTCCAAACCCCGGATTGACCGACATGAGCAGCACAAGGTCAAGCTCGGCGATTATGTCGCGCAACATGCACACTGGCGTTGCCGGATTGAGCGTCACACCAGCCTTCATGCCGGCATTTTTGATTTGCTGCACTGTGCGGTTAAGATGCGTACACGCCTCAAAATGCACATTCATGATTTCAGCTCCACAGTCACGCACCTCGCCGACAAACTTTTGCGGTTCTACAATCATCAGGTGCACATCGAGCGGTTTTGTGGCAGTCCGCTGGATATATTTCATCACAGGGAAACCAAACGATATATTTGGAACAAACACTCCATCCATCACATCGATGTGGAGCATATCGGCCTCGCTGGCATTGAGCATCTCGATGTCGTTGTCCAAGTGGCCGAAGTGAGCCGAAAGCAATGACGGTGATACAAGCATAATTTTTAGATTTTTTTTGATGCAGGCTTCTTCTTGAATGCGTGATACAATATGAACACCACAATGAGGGCTATAACGGCATATCCCACATAGTTGAGATATTGGTTGTAATGCTCGATTTGCGCCCTCAACTCCGACTCGGCCACAAACGTGCTAAGCCAGTAGCCCAGCGATGCAAGCACTATATTCCAAAGTCCTGCACCAAGAGTTGTATATGTTATAAACTTACCAAAGTGCATACGAGCCAAACCTGCTGGAATTGAAATCAGCTGACGTATTGCCGGCAACAAACGTCCGACAAATGTGGATATTGCCCCGTGGCGGTCGAAATATGCTTCGGCCTGTTGCACCTTCTCGCCGTTGAGCAGGCATATATGCCCCAAACGGCTGTCGGCAAACTTATATACAAGCGGCCGTCCTATCCACATTGCCACATAATAATTGAAAATCGCACCAATCATAGCACCGATTGTTGCACACACCACCACCAAGTAAATGTTAAGGCCGCTATCGGGCTGCATCGCCTTAAATGCTGCCGGCGGCACGACAATTTCGGAGGGAAATGGAATGAACGAACTCTCGATAGCCATAAGCAAGGTTATCCAACCATAGTTCATGTTTTCCATAAACCATTCGTAAATTGCAAGTGTATCCATACTAATTTTTTTTTGATTTATAAAGTTTTACGGCGGCAAAGATAGTGCAAGGCGAGCGAAGATACAAATTGCGCTTGCGCAAATTTGTTTTTTCCGAGCCGAAGCCTGTCTTATCGAAAGATAGTGCAAGGCGAGCGAAGATACAAATTGCACTTGCGCAAATTTGTTTTTTCCGAGCCGAAGCCTGTCTTATCGAAAGATAGTGCAAGGCGAGCGAAGATACAAATTGCGCTTGCGCAAATTTGTTTTGGCAAGTTAAACACATAACACTTGCTTTTGTCTAATACAAGTTGTAACTTTGCGGCGATTACGTTTTTATTCATTTAATACATTAAGATTTTATACCTAAAAAGCATGAAGAAGAGAGTTATATCTATAATCCTTTAATTCTGCAATATTTTTATAATGCCTCATGCAAAGTGTGATTGCATGCAGTGACGTAACTTTGTTGTTTACACAGTGCTTGCCTCCGTCGCATACGGCGATGGCGGCGTGATTGCCATGAAACATAATGTTCCACATTATTGCAGAATTTTCACATCTTGATTTCTTGACAATGGCTATATCGGCTATTTGACAGATATGGAAATGATGCTTTCCATTGATGCAAGGCTTGCGCTTCATGCGCATTCCATAATGCGACTTAGAAACTGTTTTGCTTTTTACAGAATGAATATTATGAATAGTTCTTTGTACATGTTTTGAGTGCCCAAAAATCCATCTCAAACCATTGAACAAAAAAACAAAACTGTTTCTGAATGGAACACTACAGGCTATCAACCATGCCATCGGAATGTGGGATAGCGATACTGCATAGTGGTGCATTTAATGTACCATAATAATGTGACATATTGCCCACAGACTCGGGCACACAAAACTTAATTTATGAAATTAAAACCTAAAGACTTATCCAAAATAGGGATAACCGACAATGTCGTGCGCAGCCTCATCATCGATGCAGTCGCTCACCATTGCAAGCACGACAGTACCGCAGAAATCCTGACACAAATCGCCAACGTGGCAAACTCGCCACAAGATTTTTATGACCACCATGTGTGGTGGCGCGTAGCCCAGGCCATAAAGCCACAAGAGCGACAAAATGCTACACCACATGAATATGATTTAAGAACCACGCATGCCCCATTCGAGATATTCGGGCGCGAAATCATCGACACAAGCGCAATCGAGCAAATGGAAACAGTCATGCGGTTGCCAATTGCCGTTGCCGGGGCATTGATGCCCGACGCGCACACTGGCTACGGGCTGCCGATAGGCGGCGTGCTTGCCGCCGACAATGCCGTGATTCCCTACGGAGTGGGCTTAGACATAGGTTGTGGAATGAGGCTGACTGTGTTTGACGCTGACCCACGATTCATAAAACGATATGCAACACAAATCGAACGTGCACTGCTCGAACAAACACACTTCGGCATGGAGGGTGGACTTGCGGTGACACAAAACCACGAAATCCTCGACCGTGACGAATGGCTCGAAATAGGAATACTCAAGCAGATGCACCGCAAGGCATGGCAGCAACTCGGCACTTCGGGCGGAGGAAACCACTTTGTCGAAATCGGCGAAATCAGTTTGCAAGATGGCAACGGGCTTAACCTCCCGCAAGGCGAATACGTGGCATTGCTATCACACTCGGGTTCGCGTGGGTTGGGTGCCGAGATTGCACGGCACTATGTGCAAATAGCACACGAGCAATGCAGCCTGCCTCAAAGCGCATCGCACCTCGTGTGGCTCGACCTCGACACCGAACAGGGCGATGAATACTGGCAGTGCATGAACCTCGCCAAAGACTATGCCGCAGCTTGCCACGACTGCATACATGCCAACATGGCCAAAGCCCTTGGACTGAAACCTATTGCGACTATCGGCAACCACCACAACATCGCAACAAAGGAAACCATCGGCGGGCACACGTTTGTGATTCACCGCAAGGGAGCCGTGAACGCCAGCGTAGGAACGTTCTCGGTCATTCCTGGGTCGATGTCCACCGCCGGATACCTTGTGGTTGGGAAGGGCGACGAGCTGTCGCTGAACTCTGCTTCACATGGCTCGGGTCGCGCAATGTCGCGTGCCGATGCCACGCAACGGTTCACAATGTCGGCAATACGCAGCAAGCTGCGACAGCGGGGCGTGACATTAATCGGCGGAAGCGTCGAGGAATGCAGCGATGCCTACAAAGACATCACGACAGTGATTGGCTATCAATCGACAATGATAAAAGTACAAGGGAAATTCATGCCACGAATTGTAAGAATG
>CALUMJ010000083.1 GCA_944321715.1 uncultured Muribaculaceae bacterium
TGTACCTGGTTCTGTAGCTGTCATACTCTGGCTGCTCGATGACAGCTCGAATGCAACCGTAATATGCTGTAAATGTGGCAGTAACAAGCCGCCATGGTATGACGGCTCTACACAAGGTTCTGCCAGTAATCGTGGGTTGTTCTATATATTGCTATTTTGATACACCTTCTACAGAAAGGCGTTATCTTTGCAGTACAATAAAACGGATATATGTATATTGAGTTCGATTATAAGTGCGATATGGAAGCAACAGCAAATAGGTTGCGGTTCTATGAATGGAGGCATACGCGGTATCGCCCTTCTACGGGGCAAATCTCCACTTTGCACAGCAACAACGAGGCACAAAAAAACGGCGGAAGCAATTTCCGCCGTTTCTTTTTGTATATGATGTGCTGTGTGCTTATCGTTTCATCAACTTCTGGGCTTGAACGCCTTGCGGTGTGAAGATGCGCACGATGTAGTTGCCAGCAGCAAGCTGCGACACTTCCATGGTGTTGACACCCTCGCTGGCAGCTACCAACTGGCCCGAGAGGCTGTAAATCTCGATACGCTCCACATCGTTGCTGTTGACGGTGATATAATCGGCGGCAGGGTTGGGGAAGATGCTGATGTTGGCGTACTCGTCGCTGCCGATTTCCACGTCGTCAACGCCATTGTAGGCCTCCTCGTTGCCTATTACCACGAAGCAGTGCTGTGGCAGCGTGATGGTGCCGGCAGCCGCGTCAAACGATATACCGCTCGACACACCGCTTGTCTGTGCAACTATCTCGTATGTTCCACCGGGGTTGTCGAATGTGTAGCTGAACGTCTTTGACCCCGAGGTACTGGTGTTGTAGGCAACCACAAGCTCCTTGGTGCGGTCGGCATTGCGCATGGTGATGAAACGTCCGGTATCCCAGTCGTCAACGTCAACGCTCCAGAAGAACTCGGCATCGCTGCTGAAGAGGTCGGGGTTGTAGCGGCGTATTTGGAGCAACTTGGCGTAGGTGTCATACAATCCCTTGCGCTGTGAGTTGTCGTAGTATTCCCAATGCGGTTCCTTCGGGTCGGTGTCGCCATTGCCTCCGCTGATGTCATAACCAAGCTCGCCAAATTGCCAAATCATCTTGGCACCCGGAACGAGCAGCGCAAATGCCGCATTCGAGCCAAGGCGGCGCATACGATAGGGCAATGCCGACGACAATGTGCCATTACCATACATCAACTGGCTTGCGCCCATGCGCTCCTCGTCGTGGCTTTCCATATAGCCTACAACCGAGCCAAACGGACGACCCTCGTCGCCTGTCCACATGCCGCGGAAGCTGCTATTTTCTTGCCAACCCATAGCAGCCTGACGGTAAGCACCGTTGCAATTCTTCCACGACATGCCGCCATAGTTGGCTATGGCATTCTCTTCGGCAGTAGCAACGAAATATTCAAATATCGCGTATGCGTCGGGGTTCACTTCCCACATTGCGTCCATGAAACGCTCCACATTGGCTATGCGCGAAGCATTGTATGCGCTGGCATCATAGTCGTTGCCGTAACTGTCAGAGTCGCCAAGCCCCTTGGCAAGGTCGAAGCGGTAGCCGTCAACGTGGTACTCTTCGAGCCAGTACTGCAGCACATCGCACAGGTAACCCTGCACATGCTCGCTCTCCATCTTCCAGTCGTTGCCCACGCTCCAGTTGTGGGGTGCTACGGCATTGTAGAATGGGCTGTCGGCAGTGGGGCGGCTGTTGGTCGAGTCCCAATACATCTTGCACCACGGGTGTTGCCCCCAAGTGTGGTTGAACACGATGTCGAGTATCACGGCTATGCCGCGCTTGTGGCACTCGTCGATGAATGTCTTGTACATGGTGCTTGTGCCATAATACTTGTCGGGTGCGAAGTAGAAGTTAGGGTTGTAGCCCCACGAGTTGTTGCCGTCAAATTCCATTATAGGCATCAGCTCGATGGCGTTGATGCCGAGGCTCTTGAGGTAGTCAAGGTGGGTCATGGCCGATTCAAGGCATTGCTCCTCGGTGAAGTCGCGCAACAGCAATTCATATATCACAAGGTCTTCCTTGGCCGGTGCCTCGAAGTCGGTGACTTCCCATTGGTAGCCGTCGCCGTTGCCGTGGAACACAGCAATGGCAAACTCATCCACCTTGCTGCTCGGGAATGCTTTCAAGCCAGGGTAACGTTCATAGTCTTGATTGATATAGCGGTCGTTCCACGGGTCGAGAATCAATCGTGCATACGGGTCGGCAACATATATGTTGTCATCGACAATGAAGTAGTAGCCATACTGCTTGTCCATGTCGATGGTTCCTGCAGGCACTGTCAGCCAGAAGTAACGGTCGTTGGCCGCGCCCTGGTAGTTCATTACATTCTCGGCAAGCATGCGATAATCGTCCCATTCGCCCACTAATATCACATTGCTCTTGTTGGGGGCATAGAGGCAGAATGTAACGCTGCCGTCGGCATTGGCGTTAGCTCCCTCTTTAAGCGTGCCATTATAAGTGACCTGTTGCGAATTGCCACGGTGGCACAGCGAGATGGTGTCGAGCACCGTTTCACTACCGGCCACGGCCTTGGCTATCACATCGTAGCTGCCCGTCGGGAATGTGTGGGAATAAGTGAGCGACGTAGTGTTCTGCTGCGAAGCGATGGCCGTGGAATTGGCATCGTTCAAGTGCAGCGAGATGGTAGCGGCCTGTGTGGTGCTGACTGTGAACTCGACGGTGCAATTGTCGTCGGTCAGCACGTGGCTGCTGGCATCGCTCGTGAGGTTGATGGCAAGCCCGTCGGCATACACGTCGATAAATATGTCGCCCCCACTCGCAGTTTTACCCTCACGCGAGTTGTCGGCACTGCGGAATACAAACGCCATTCGTGTTACCGTTTCGCCGTCATTGAGTCCATAGTAGGTCTTCAAATCGCCTACATTGAGCTTCCAGAGGTCGGTACCCACATTTTCAAGCTGGTACTTGGCCGAATTGTCGCCCCATTCAGGCGCATGTTTCCAGTCGCTGTCGCTGGTGCTTTCGTTGGTAATCACACCTGCATGTGCATACACATCGCCAGTATAGCCGGCAAGTCCTTTGTTGCCTTCGGCTGCATTGAAATACACCACAATGCCTGTGCTGCTTTGCTGTACTACGGCAGGTTCGGTATAAACCACCTGCGACCATGCCCATGCGCTGCACATCAGCAACAGGGCGGTCAAGATTGAAAGTCGTGTTTTAATCATTAAATTGTAAAGTTATATTAAACATCATAGGTTTATGTCATCATCAAGGTATTGCGCGCACACTTATGCGCCACGTCGGCTCACCACCATGTAGGCATGGCGAGCATTCACGTCAACTAACGGAGGCAAATTTAATGCAAAATTTCCCTATCACAAAATCATTAAACGAAATTTTCGCTGACGCAGCCTCACCGCCTTGTTGTAGAGGGTGTATCAAAATTGGCAGTACCCACCTCGTAGGAGGGTGTATCAAAATTGGCAGTACCCACCTCGTAGGGACGCACGGCTCGTGCGTCCGCATGTCGCAAGGTTCTGTT
>CALUMJ010000084.1 GCA_944321715.1 uncultured Muribaculaceae bacterium
ATGTTTCAAACTGATATACGCCTAATTGCGCAGCGGACGCACGAGCCGTGCGTCCCTACGAAATCGCTTAAATCTGCATTTTGATACACCCTCTATCTCGATAGGTTGTGTGGCCGAGAATATATGCGTTGCCGCCCCCCAGCCACTTCCAAGAAATAAAATTTTAATGAGAGGGTGTATCAAAATGCGGCCACCCGTTATAGGAATGTATGAGTAGCACTTTCCTATAACGGGTGGTTGCATCACTTGGTTTGTCGCAATATCCGGTTTTATGTGCAATAATTGGGGGTTATTTGTAGCTGTCGGCAATTGATTGGATGGAGTAGAAGATTTCTTTGTCGATGTCGCTAAGCTCGACGTTGCGGCGCGCCATGACGCGCTTGGCTGTGTCGAAGAATTTAGTCATTGACACGTCGGTGAACCCGGCTGTTGATCCCTCGGAGAACGATGCCACGAAATTGCGAGGGAAGCCTGCTCCGTGGATATTGACTCCCACGCCTATCACGGTGGCGGTGTTGAACATGCAGTTGATGCCGGCCTTGGAATGGTCGCCCATGATTAATCCGCAAAATTGCAGCCCAGTCTTGAGGAAACGGTGGGCAGGGTAGTTCCACAACTTGATTTCGGTGTAGTCGTTCTTGAGGTTCGATGCCGTGGTCCCTCCGCCGAGGTTACACCACTCGCCTATGACGGCATTGCCGAGGAAGCCGTCGTGAGCCTTGTTGCTGTATCCTATCATCACCACGTTGTTGAGTTCTCCGCCCACCTTGCAGTATGGACCCAGTGTGGTAGCTCCATAAATTTTTGCACCCATGTTCACTTGGCTGTGTTCGCAAGCGGCAAACGGGGCGCGAATGCATGCCCCCTCCATTATGGTGGCATCACGCCCGATGTATATTGGTCCATTGGCGACGTTGATGATTGCACCCTCGATTGAAGCCCCTTCTTCGATGAAATATTTCGATGAGCCGTCGTCAAACTCGTGGTCGCCGATGAGGCGGTTTGTCGGGCTTAGCGATTGCGACTTGCGCCCTGCAGTCAGGCGGCGGAAGTCGAGGTTCAGCTGTTCATCGTTGTGCAAGAATATGTCGTATAGCCAGTGCAGCTGTTTTGGCTCTTCGGCGTATTTCACTGTCGATGCGAATTTTTTTCTGTCGAAGTCCTCCATTGAGCCGCGGAATGCGATAAGTTGTTCGCCTGGCGACAACAATGCCGCCCCTTTGTCGAGTTGGAAAATCGCTTCCACCAACGCGTCGCAGGGATAAATGTGCCCTGCGATGAAATAGTTTTCGTCGGTGATGGTAGTGGGGAATTTCTTCATCAAGTATGAATCGACAAGTGTGCTAAACCCTGCATCGGGAATGAAGTATTGCCATTTCTCGTAGATTGTGGTTATGCCTACACGTATGTATGATATAGGCCGCGTGTAGGTAATCGGCAGCAGGTTCATGTGCATTGCCGGGTCGTCAAAGATGATAATGTTCTTCATAATAGCTTTTGATATATGGGTGTTCTATAAATTTAACTCAACGGGATGTTTTTGTATTTTGTTCGTTTTTTGATTTTAGCGGCATCAGTTTACTAAGTTTTAGCGGTCATATAGTTGACTATTTTCCCCTCAACAACTTGCAAATTGATACTTGTTAAAAGCAAAAATCGCATCGGCATAAGAACATCCCATTATGAGAGAATATGTTTCACCGAGTGGCGTCTTGCTGCTGTGCTGGCATGGTGTCGCCGCCCTTTTAAACACAAAGTTAGCGCATTTTTGTGGAAAATGGCATTGAATTTTAACCTAAATGGCTGTTAATGGCAAAAAAATGAGGTGGAACAATGCGCAATATCGGATGTTCCACCTCGCAAATGCGAATGATGTGTGTGATTATGTTATTAGTTAAGGAACAGCTACTTTCTCGACAGTCGTTCCTGCCTTGACGATGTATATGCCCGATGGCATTTCTATGACGCTATTCCCTGCCATGACTTGTGAACTTTTCACAAGTGCGCCTTCGGGAGTATATATGTTGGCTGTCATCGGTTCATCGCCTGTTATTTCTATTGCGCCTTTTGACGAGTTGATGTTAACGGCATTTTTGTTTGTAGTGATGCCGCCTACCGACCCTGTTGGCTCGGAGTAAGAATCCTCGCCATCGGTGAGCCACGACAGCGTGAAGCGCATGAAATATGTGGTGGTGACGTTGTTCTGCTGGTCTTCGGCATACACGGCTATTGTGCCGTCGGGTAGCTTAACCATTGTAGAGTAGGCCGACAAGCCCGAGAACAATTGTTTCTTGAGCTCCCATGTTTGCCCTTCGTCATAGCTCAGGTACATCGACACCTTGGCACGTTGCTTCGAACCGTCATTTGTCGGCAATGAGTGCAAGGTGCGGTTTTTGTCATATCCATCGGTTGTGGCGGTGTATTCCAGTATGTCGCCGTTGCACGCATTTACGTTGAGGTCGTCCCATGTGCCTTGTTCGGTCCATGTTTCACCACCGTCGGTCGATTTGGCGTAACCGCGGCATCCGTTGCTGTTGCGCACGCTCATCAGTATGGTGCCATCGTTCAACTCTGCGACTTTCGATTCATCGCCATTGCTGAATGCAAGCCCCGACACATTCCATGTGAGTCCGTAGTCGTCGGAGTACACGGCATAATTGTAAAGTTTCTCGTCATAGCGCACGCCTGTCACAAACATTATGCGCCCGTTCTTGCTCGCATTATTGCCAGTCTGGCGCGACAGGCACAATCCTCGGCCCGAGCCGAAGAAAGCTGCTGTTCCTTGGGTGCGGATTTCGTCGCCTCCGCATTTCGACCCCCAGAGTTGCGATGTGATGTCGCCTTGTCCGCCTTCTTCGACAGCTGTCCATGTTTTGCCCCCATCTGTCGAACGGCTTATGAACGACGACATGGGGTCGGCTTCGGTCGAATTCCACAGGCTGTTTCCGCCCACGAATGCCGCTACAATATCGCCATTGGGTGCGACCACCAATG
>CALUMJ010000085.1 GCA_944321715.1 uncultured Muribaculaceae bacterium
CCGACGCATGGGACGAGGAACGAGGACGCTGGAGGTATGCACGCCCTTTGGCATACGCCTCAAGGGAATGGAACCGTTCCGAAGAAATGTTTGGCGATGATGAGCTGGTGTTGCTGCTCGAAGTAGAGAACCCGTAATCAAATGACAATTAAATGATGGAACAATTGCGATTTCTTTTCGACTACGGCGTAACGCCCGAACAGGCCTGCATAATGTGCCACTTCAGCTCCGAGTGCGGCGGCTGCTGCGTCAAGTGCCGCGCCGAGAACCCCGACAGCACGTGCTACGGGCAGAACTGCTCGCAGCCCAAGAGGCATCACGACGGGCAGCGGTGGGAGGCGTGGCTGCACATAGTGGCCACGTTCCGACCCGATTTGAAGAAATTCTTACCAAGGAAATATTGGAAATACCTAAAACAAAAACGACAATGAGACAAGAAATAATATCGGACAAGGCGCAAGACTATGTGTCGAGGCTGTATGCCGAGAACGAATACCCTTGCGGCCTCTGTGACATTGAGAGCGATGTCATGGAGGCATTTATAGATGGCGCACAATGGCGCATCGACTCCGTGTGGCACGACGCGAGAAAAGAAGTGCCGGAAAAGTGTAAGCCTATTCTTACTGAACGCAAGAGTGGCATATTCTCTGTGAATATATCTGGAGGCAATATGGAATCATGCCCTTTGTCATGGGCGCGTTGGGCATACATTTCCGACCTTATCCCCGACAGAAAGGAGGGCGGGCGATGATACAGGAAGTGACGATGTACCAAGCCGTGTGCGATGGGTGCGGACGAATATGCGCAAGTATGGGAGGTATTATAGCATGGACAGATACTGAATCGGCAAAATACGTTGCACTTGAATCCGGTTGGAAAGAAATCAACGGAAATCTCTACTGCCCAGACTGCGTGGCGTGTGACGAAGGAACGAACAGTTACAAACCTAAAGGGAAGGAGGACGAGCGATGAGCGCAAAAGCCCGACCCCGTGAACGAGTATTACTTCCCGCGCCGCTGCGCCCTCTACCAAAAGACCTACCAGGAGCTGACGTTCATCGGCGGCAACCGAAAATACGACTGGGCGCAGCTCCACGACTTCGGCACCGGCGGCATACCCTTGCACCAGTGGGTCTCCTCGATGGACTCCGCCGCCCCCTGGTGGCAACGCCTGCTGCCCCGGCTATATGCGAGAAAGCATAACGCCGCCAACCTGCAAGCCACACAACCAGGCATAAACCTCTTCGATTATATATGAAAGGACGGAGTCCTAACGGAAATAGAGTTAATTAAACAAAGCAATTATAATTGTGGAGATAAACGATGCCACAGCAACATATAAAGCGCGCCTTGACTGAACAAGGCATTTTTGTTGGTATTCATGGGAAGATGCCATTTCTTTCCGTTGTTCTTCAATATATTTGAGCAATTCAGATATGCACTTGCTCTGTTCTTCAATATGATGTTTTTGTTTGTCAATTAGGTTTGACTGTTTTTCCCGAAGTATATGTAATTTCTTTTCTTCCATAATTTTACGGAATTCTGCTTGACCTTCAAGACCACCGTATTGTATTTTTTCATTATCGAGATTCATAATAATAAAGTTTATTACAAATTTATAATGATAAATTAAGAAACAAAAAATGTATAATAAAATAGATTGGAACGCCCTGCGCGACAAGGCGTATAAATGTGCCAAAGCTCATGGTTGGCATGAAAAGCGGTATAACGACAAGCATTTTTTGATGCTCATTGTCACCGAGATTGCCGAGGCTGTGAATGCCGACAGGAAAAACAGATACGCAGATGTCGCCAAATTCAAGGAATGGCAAGGAAACAGTATTCCATTGTCGGAAGAAACCCGTAAAAGAAGATTCAATGAAGATTTCGACGCATACATCAAAGATACGGTCGAGGACGAGTTTGCCGATGTCGTTATACGCTGCCTCGATTTGGCTGGACTTTTGGGAATTGATTTAACAAGTCTTGATGATTTACTTAAACAAGAAGATAAATTGTTAGAAATGTCCAATATCCAACACGTCGATTTCGGAGAACAAGCATTAGAACTTGTTGAAATTGTGGTAGATGATGATAAATTATCAACTACAATTTTAGCAACTATTTTTTGTACCTATTTATGGACCCAAAAGCTCAATATCGACATTTTATGGTACATCGAGCAAAAATTAAGGTACAATGAAACACGGGAATATCGACATGGGAAAAAATATTGAAGTATTGCATTGAATTTTTTAATCAAAGTGCAACAAACAATAATCATGAAAGTCATAATCACAGGCGGCGAGGGTTTCATAGGCATGGCTCTCGCCGCAGCCTTGTCACGGAGGGGCATAGAGGTGGTGAGCATCGACCGCAAAAGCGGACGCGAGGCCGCCGACATTGAAGATGAACTGGCAGGCGGCGGTGTCAGCTGTGTTTACCACCTCGCCGCCCAAACATCGGTGTTCAACGGCGACAAGCGGCAAATCATGCTCGACAACATCGGCACGTTCGTAGCCGTATGCGACAGTTGCCGACGGCACGGCACTAAGTTGGTCTATGCCTCGTCATCGACCGCCAACCCGGTCAACACCACTTCGATGTATGGAATATCCAAGCACTTCG
>CALUMJ010000086.1 GCA_944321715.1 uncultured Muribaculaceae bacterium
AAAGTCGGGGCTTTGTGGCATTTTTTTACAGATAGGTTATGATAAGAGGGTGTACCTGAATTTTGATACACCCTCGTGACTAAATGTATTTTACACAATCAGTGTGCTGTTACTTCACGATTACTTTCACGGCTTGCGCGCCACACTTCACGATGTAGGCGCCCGGGGCTACCGCGGTCGTGAACTCCGGTTGTGCCGAGCTGCCCATCACCATGCCGCCAATCGAATAGATGGTCGCCGTTTCGCCAGTGGTGTTGCACACGGTTATAGCATCATCGCCAGCAAATGCCGCAAATGCGTCATCATCGGCCGCCACATCGTCGATACCTGTCGAGCCAGTAATATCCCTTATTTCAAGACCTGTAAGGCCAAGATATTCATGGTGCATCGGCGAAATCACATGAAGTCCGAAGAAGTAAACGCCATCTTCAGTGGGAGTGACTTCATAGCTATAAGTGGTTTCAAGCGTCGGTATTTCGGCGATGGTTTCAAGCACCTGTTGTGCTTCAATCTCGTCGTCGTTGCCGAAGGTCACTTCCATGCTTTCGAGATAGCCTTCAAGGCTCGACATGGCAGTCACCGACATCTTGTAGGTGTGCCCGCCAATGTAGTTGATTGGCGGTGTGAACATCCAGTCGTCGGCATCTTGCGTCTCGTTGTATATATACATTGCCATGCCGCCATACCACATCCATGTGTGGCCGTCGCCATTCACGTCGAGAATCTTATAACGGTTAAACATCTCGTATATGTCATAGAAGTCGGTCGAATATGGAGTGTCGAGGTCGAGCGGGTCGCCGACAATCAGCGCATTGGAAGTCATGCCTAAGCCCACATTGTCGCCATACTTTGAATATACCACATAGCTATAACGCGTCAGCTCGTCGGCAGCCGGAATTGTCACCGACGTACCCTCATAGTTGTCATACAGCACCTCGCCGTCGATATATGAGTTGATGCGGTAACGTATGGCGTCATTGGCTATTTCGCCGCCATGCGTTCCGCCCGTGGGAGCAGTCCACGACAGCGTCATGGTTTTGCCATCGGCCGAAAGTGTCACGTTGGTGGGATTCAAAGGCACATCATAGCCCACAAACACATCGAAATCGCGCTTGAGGCTCTCAATGCCGTCGGCCGAAATAGTGTAGGTCGTATATGTATGCTCGCCGTAAGGAAACGTGGTTTCGTCGGTGCGTACAGTCGAACCCGGCGCCAAGTTTTCGATGCGCGCCACCTCGGTTTCTCCCTCGGTGACAACCAGGGTGAGCGTTCCTTCGATGTCGTCGCCTATATAGGTCTTTGACGGAAGTTCAATGACAAGGTTACCCATAGTGCGGTCGGCCGACGACTCGGAATATTCATATTCAAGGCCGACCACACCGTCGGGCGAGTCGAGCAACGGTTCATTGAAAAATGCGCCACTTGTCGAATATCCGCCAGGCAGATAGCCAACCATCGTTGCCACAGCCGACGACAGGTTCACCTCAAATATAGGCGTATATGATGCCTCCATCAAGTTGATGCTTATGCCGTTGAACATCCAATACATCTTGTCGTCCTTGAAATTGTAGAAGAGCGAATACTCGTTGTTGTCATTCATCAATATATAGTCGCCATCGAGCATGTTGCGTGGCGAAATGTCGCCTATGTAGGTAATAGCACCTGCATTGCTGCCACTCTTGGCGATGCGGCCAAACCTGAGCGTACCCGACATGTCGGGATAACGCACGTATATGGCATATATTTCACCATAACGGTCAACAGCAATAGTAGGACACATCTGTATGCTACCCGTAGCTCCCGAACCCGACGGATAACCCACCTCGCGCAAGTTGCCGACATCGGTCTTTTCGCCCGTTGCAGGGTCGATTCTGGCCAAAGCCGAACCGCCGTTGTGCAATCTCACGCCATATATCACATCTTCGGTTACATCATAAGTGAGTGCGCCAGTGAGGTCGCCATAATCGGCCTCTCCCGGAATACTTTCTTCAAGCTCTCCTGTAGCCAGGTCATATATGCGCCATTCGGGTGTTATCGAGCCCATGCCGCCATCATTGCTATTGAATGAGTTGGTATATACCTTGCCGTCATGATAGGCTATGCCGCCACTCATCAACACGGGAGCCTTGACACACACCAAGCCACCCTGACCAGCAACAGTCCTGTAAATCCCAGCCGAATCCTCACGGAACACATCGGCATTGTCCCACGACTGCTTGTATTGCACACTCATATACAAGTCCACACCATCGACCGACAGCGTGGGCATAGTTTGCGCACTTGCCACCAGCGACAAGCCCGACAAGAGTAACGATAATATTTTCTTCATTAGTTTATCGTAGAATATTTGGTTTATATAAAAAATGGTGTGCCCCGAGTGCTTGCACACAAGGCACACCAACTAACAAATATGCTTACTTAATAAATTTAAGTGTCTGCACTGCGCCGCTGGCATTCACAGCTTTCACGACATAGATGCCATCGGCCAAACCTTCAACCGATACTTCGCCCGTTTCGGTAGTGTTCATCACTGTGCGGCCCTGCATGTCATATACAGTTACAAGAGCTACACAAGCCGGAACATTGAGCAAGCCGTCGTGGTAATAAACAGCCTCCTTGGCTTCGACAGCCGCAGCCGACACTGGGTCGTACTCATAAATCTTGAAGTTGTCGATTGCAGTAATCATGTCGCGCACTTCGGTTGCATAAGACACGAAACCGAATACCAACGAACCCGAACCACTGAAAGCTTCAGACAACTCATAATGAGTCCATTCGGTGGCTTGTTGCAATTCTTCGATTATGGCATATTCGCCTTTGGTATATGTCGGAGCCTCTGCCCAAACAAATGCCAAGCCGGTATCAGCCGAAGGCATATAATAATCAAATTCTACAACATAATCCTTGCCTTCCTCGATTATGAAATATGGCGTATAAATATAATCGAGCGGAGAAGTCGATGCAAGTTCGGAAGTCGAAGGAGCAATCAGCGCACGTGTGCCCGAAGCTGCTGTCAAGCCCTCGCCATAGTTGGCCATTTCGTCGATTCTCCACGGATTGGTGTTAAACGGACGAGTCCAGTTTGGCTCTATTGTGCCACTTTCCACTGCCAGGTCGTCGAAGTCGTTAGAGTATGGAACAGCGCACTCGGCCTCATACTCGCGCACTTCATATACCTCGACTGTTTCAACCGATATGCGGGAACCTATGTTGCTTGCCGAAATCTCAACGTTATACGTACCGGCTACTTCGATGCGCGGCAGCAAGAAGTCGATATACATGTATTTGCCCAAGCGGTAATTCGGGTCGTTCGGGTCCAAGATGCTCCAGTCATACGTGTTCTTGCCTATATAAGCGCCAGTGAACACCTGTTGCATGTCGTCCACAGCCACTGTAAAGTCGGCTGCAGCATCGGCATCGGTGGCGATATAGTAGCGTACAAGATAGAGCTGGCCTTCGGCAAGGTCGAAGCTCGGCGAGGTAAGCACCGGAGTGCCAGTCGTTGCCACAGCTTCGCCATCGGCGATAGTCCAACCGTCGTTAGTCCAAGCATCGTCGCCCGTGAAGCCGAACGATGCAATTTGTGCGATATTGCCGTTATACGACCATGTCTGGTCGTCGTTCATCCTCAAAATCCATGTGGCTGCGCCGCCCGTTGCATCGCCTATCGACGACACGGCACGCATCAACTTGGTGTCGTTAGTCCACTCATCGCTAATATCGGCACTTTCTATTATACCCTGTGCGCCAGGTTCGCCAGTCTGGGTGGCTATAACTTGGTCACCGTCATACACGGTCACGGTCACTTGCGCCGCCGATTCAAGCGGGTTTCCGTCGGCATCGGTAGTCGGGTATTCCCAAACCACCATTTTATCTAAATACACGCGGAAGTTGGTCGGGGCTGCTGCCACTATTGCACGTTCGTTACGGGTTATGACGAAGTCGTCGATTTGCAGCGTACCTTCGCCGAATGTTTCAAACATCAAGTAGAAGTTATGAGGCTCGGCCAATGTATTTGCTGACAAGGTAAACGATGCTTCTATCCAGTCGGTCGATGCGTCGCCTTCGAACGAGGTTATTTCTTCTTCATCGCCATTTTCGTCAACTGTAAGAATTACCCAGCCGCTGTAGTCGCTCTTCTTGTAACGCAGCGTAGCGGTGTAGGTGTCGTTAGGCGAGTCGCAGATAAACCACGGCGTGCGTCCGCCATTGCTCGAAAACTCTGCGGCAATGTTGCCATCATTTTCCGCAAAGGTAGTCAAGCCGACGTAGCCAAACGGAAGTTCGCCAGCCTCATACGCATTGAAGTCTTCGCTATAAGGCATTGTGGTGTATATGTTCACACCTATTGCAAGGTTGTCAATCTGTGCCGTAGCATCGTCGTCGGCTCCGGCTGTGAGCTGCCATGCGGCGCAATATGTGCCGTCGGTTGCCGGGGTGAACATGTAGCGGCATTGCGTGCCATCGGCACTCAGCTCGGTACGGCTGTCGGCAATAAGCTCGGTTGCGCTCTGTCCACCAGCCATGTAGAATGCCAATGCACTCTCGGCTGCGCCATTGAAGGCATAGTCGAATGTCACTTCGTAGGTATAACCAGCCTTGAACTCGATGAGCGGCGAGAAGATGGTTTCGTTGCGCTCTGCACCGTTGCCAGTCGAGGCCAATGCGCCGTCGGCCACTGCAAACGTGCTGCCAGCTGGCAAGCTCCAGCCGCTGAGCGAGCTGTCGTCGAATGCCTCGGTGTAAGGCAATCCTTCAGGACCAGTAGTATTTTCGTAATAATAGATGGTGTATCTCAACAAGGTTGTCTGCGAGGAGATGTTGGTCGCACGCACACCGAGGTAGTAAGTGCCATCTTCGTCGATGCCAAATTGGTCGGTGGTATAAACCAATGCTCCATTACCCTCGCAAGTGAAAGTCTGCACAAGGTTGTCCATGTCGTTGACAGTGTTGCCACGACCAGTATATAGCTCGATGGTTGCCGGCTGATTAATTCCACTCCTCACCTCTATCTCAATCACATAGCGGCGGTTTGCCGTCAAGCTGACTGCTGGCGAGATGAGCCAGTCATCGCTCGGATTGCCACGATTGATTTCCCATGAATCATTATAAAGCATGCTCGTCCACGTGTTGCCGCCATTGGCATTGATGACTGTCCAGTCGGTAGTGAAAGTGCCGCCATACGTTCCGCCCCAGCTGTAAAGCTCGTGGGCTTCACCTTGGAAGTCTTCAAGATTGATTGTCACCTTGGCAGCTTCGCCAATTTTGTCGGCTGTGACATACGACATGATTTGGTAGGTAGCTTCGCCCTCGAATGGTTCGGGGGTGTCAACGTAGCTCATCGCTGCACCAGCTTGTCCTTCAACGTCGGTCACTGTAACACCGTTGCGCACGATGCGTGTCATCACAGTGCCTGTGATGGCTATGCTCTCGGTGTCGATTGACGGGTTGGTCCACGTCAGCGTCACTTCACCTGCTTGAATGTCAGATTGCGCTGCAAAGCCGGTAGGAGCAACCGGAATAACGCCGGCACTCTCGGCAACTTTCACGTTCAATATGCTGATGGTGCCGCCAGCCGAAGATGGCGAAGTTGCATGGAAGCCCAAGTAGTAATTGCCGCTCGTGGCAGGAGTAATGCGGTAATATCGGGTAACAGTTTCGCCAGCTGCGATGCTCTCGCTGCCTATTGCAGTTGTCATTGCCTCGGCAG
>CALUMJ010000087.1 GCA_944321715.1 uncultured Muribaculaceae bacterium
GACCATGTTATCCCTATCAATGGCTGGTCGGAGCAGGGAGAAGATACGCTGGACAATATGCTCCCCGCTTGTAGGAGCTGCAACCACTACAAAAGCAGATCCACCTTAGAAGGGTTCCGCAAAATGGTAGAAAATATGCCGACTGTTCTTATGCGTGACAGCGTTACATATAAGAACGCTGTTCGCTTTGGCCTGGTCACTCCTACTCCACACCCGGTTAAATTCTATTTTGAGCAGTTAGGACGGTGATAGCAAAGTGGCAAAATACAAAATTGGGATAACCGAGGCCGGCGACGCAGGACTCGACCTTTCCTGGACAAGTAAAATGAACCAGGTTGACGGCGCAATTCTTATAACGAAATGTGTCTCACCAGATTTTTACGACGCAGCACTCAAATATAAGGATATGGTAATCATCCATGCAACATTCACTGGCTTTGGTCATTCTGTTTTGGAACCATTTGTCCCAGAGCCATATGACGAATTTGGTGCTATAACTGCGCTTATCAATGATGGGTCCCCTAAAAGCAAAATTATTATAAGGATTGATCCAATTATCCCCACAAAGAAAGGTGTTGAAACAGCAAAAAATGTCTTTCTGACATTTATCGATCATGGATTTAACAGGTTCAGAATCAGTTTGATTGATATGTACCCTCATGTCAGAAGGAGATTTAAGAATGCTGGCCTACCTCTTCCCTATGGAGAAAATGGTTTTGCTCCAGACAAACAGCAGATTGCCCAAGTTGACCAAATGCTCCGAGATGTAAAATCATACTTCTCCAGCTCAAAGCCGTTAGATGGTATTCGGATCGAGTCGTGCGCAGAACCTGAATTAACAGCGGCTATTCAATGCGGCTGCATTTCCTCATACGACTTAGATCTACTGGGGCTGCATGATGAAAATGCAGATCAATACGGATTCCAGAGAAAAAATTGTATGTGTTACTCTGGTAAAGTTGAACTGCTCAATCAAAAACATCCATGCGATCATCAATGTCTGTATTGCTATTGGAGACATCCTGGGTGGCAAGAAAGTCATAGCAGAGATATCTCAAATATGCGAGGTGATACCTAATGCCTTGTTATAAATCCGGTGGCTGCGGGACATACGAAATGCTCTCATGCGGAGAGTGTCCGGCCAGCAAACCAGAATACCTTCTAAGAGACAAGCATCCGTGTGATGGGTGTGATCACGGCTGGGGAACTGCAAACGAAAATGGAATTGAAGTTTGCAACGACACCTGTAAAGAGTTCAAAGATTGGAGTGAACAACAGGCAATGGCAAAGCTTTGTGGTCAATGTAATAAAACAGACGGTATGTGCTATACCAGCAATCCGCCAAAGGTAAAATGCACTGTGACCGGAGAATTTCATCTATACGATGACAAGTGCAATATTAAGTCGCCAAGAATTTGTGATGTTCTTGGAGTTGAGCAGGGAGAGAAATTTTGCATCACATATACATCTCATGCCACAAGAATAACACGAACCTGCCGCATAGATGAAAATGGCGATATTGTAAGCGACGAAGGTAGACTCCCAGCAGAGGCTTTAAGCCAGATTATTAACTACCCAGAGCGTATTGTAAAAACGGCTCCGCTTTCTGATAAGGAAATTGAAGCTATTAAAGCAATCAAGAACCTATTCCCAGCTGCGGAATATGTAGAACATATCAAAAACAGCGATATTGTAGGCATTGGCAATAGTGAAAATGGTTGGATTGCCGACATCAACAACGCCCTCTTCCCTTCTCTAAAGCCTGGAGATCACATTGATATTGATAAAGCGCTGGAAATGTAAAAAAATAGCTCCCGCATTCAACGGGAGCTAAAATATCATTTGTTTTTACTTGCCATATAGACGCAAAACAATGTAGCTGGGCTTATCTGGAATTGTGATGCAACCTTTGCAAAGTCATCTTGTAACAAATCAATTCCTTTATCAAACGGCATATTATGCTCTTTTAGCAAGCTATCAATCTGATCCGCTGCTATGGTCTTGTCAGTATCGGGCATCGTTTGATACTCCGCATTCATTTGGATATCAGAAATGGTGTCCTTAGTCATCACTCTCGCCAATTCACATTGCTTTGCACTTAACATCATTATCAGCTCCTGAAAAGAGGTGAGTTTTTTGAAAAATAGCGCCATGTGCTATGTGTCTGCTCTACTGGAAACAGATATCAGCAAAATGGATATTTGCACTGTCTTAGATAGGATCGCTGATGTTTGGAAGACTCTGTAATGTATTGTAATACCGAATCTTATCTTTGTCAATTATCTATATTGGTGGTGAATTATGAGTAGAGTCTTTATTGTTCTATGGATGATTTTCTTCCACATCGTTGATGACTACTATCTCCAAGGGTGGTTAGCCTCTGCAAAACAAAAGCAATGGTGGAAAGAAAACGCTCCGCAGCCTCTATACAAATACGACTACATCTGGGCGCTCCTAATGCACAGTTTCAGTTGGGTGTTTATGATTATGTTCCCTATCGCTGTCGCTATGTCGTTCAACATTTCTTGGATCTTCCTGGTATGCTTCTTACTCAATGTTTGCGTCCATGCTCTGGTGGATGATTTGAAAGCAAATCGCAAGAAGATAAATCTATGGCATGACCAGATCATTCATATGTGGCAAATAGCCGTCACTGCTATTGTTATGCTATGACAAATGAGGTGAGAAAAATGATTTATACATCATACTTTGCACAGCTTCGCAACCTGCCAGAAAACATTATACCCGTGAGCATTTGCGGTAAAGCGCCGAACTGGTATCATGGGCATCAATACAAGAAGCTTGCTCCCAAATATGATTTTTTCATGGAATGGCAGAAGAACCACGATAATGATTACTACATCAAATGTTTCAATGAGCAAGTGCTTGGGAATCTAAATGCTGTTGATGTTATTCTTGATTTGTCAAAAATGATATACAGTTTCAACATTGGAGAAAGTGATATCTGTCTGGTCTGTTATGAAAAGCCAGATGATTTTTGCCATAGACACCTGGTTGCTCAATGGCTCCGAGACAATGGATTCTCATGCGCCGAGTGGATGAAAGGTTAATTTGGTGGTGATACCGTGGAGTTTTCAAGCTATGACGATATGATAAAGTTCGAGGCCGAACGAGAACGGTTTTACCTTGACTTTATTGGCATCTGCAATTCGTTCGACCCACTCCGTATCAAGTTTTATAAGCGGCTTTTCCTTGAGACATTCCATCCAAAATATCGTCGCCTAAAAAAACTGTATGACAGTTATCATGGTGGCTGGTGGCGTGATAGCGACGGCCACCCGTGCGCAAATCCTATTCAGTTTATTGATATTGATTCTGTATCTGACGGGGAAATCTGTATAGAACGCAACGATAGATGTATCTATGCGGTTTATGTGAAAAAAGATTGTAGTCTGGTTAGGATAGACCCACAGATGATGTGGAGATAAAAGATGTTTTTGGTGGTGGTATAAGAAATGAGACATTGGAGTGATTGGATACCTCCGATATGTTGTGGCATTGGCGCAACATTACTTCTAATCGTAGTATTTGCGTATGGATAAAAGATTGATATATGAATAGACAAAAAAAACGGGGTGCAGCGCACCCCGTTTATAAAGCTTTATAACTCGAACATATGTTTTATATCTCTTCTCCAGTCTCTTTGTTGATGAACTTACCTTCGTATCGGTATCCAAGCGCCTCAGCGATCTCCACCAATTCCTTTTCACTGAAATTATCCCGCTTGAACTTCCCACTCAGATTTTGAGAGGTACAGCCGATGGCGGCAGCAAGGTCTTTAACGCTCTTATTCTGCTTGATTAAGGCAATGCGGATCTTCTCTGTCATCATTGGATTCCCCTCCCCTATTATCTTAATTGTAAACTAACGCACGAATAAAATCAACGCTAAATTTCAAAAGTAACTTTTCAGCGATTTTATCCCTTGACGAATTTCGCTCTTTGATTTATCATGTAATTGTAGAGTGAATTTATTTTCTTAAATCTTACGAAAGGAGAGAATGTCATGGCCGGCCAGAAACGAACCGACAATAAGGGGCGTATCCTTAAAGACAATGAAACCCAGCGCAAAGATGGGACTTATCGTTTCACATACACTGACGCAGATGGCAAGAGACATGATGTATACAGTAGACGGCTTGTGCCAACTGACCGTCTTCCTCCTGGTTGTAAAGACGATTTGAGTCTCAGAGAAAAGGAGCGGAAAATCCTCCGTGACCTTGAAGACGGTATCAAAGCTACCGTAGAAAACAGAGCCACTTTGAATGACCTCTTCAATCTCTATATTTCCAATAAACCAGAGCTGAAGCAATCCACTCGTGCCAATTATCTCTATATGTACAAGAAGTATGTCCAGGACGATATTGGCAAGAAAAAAATCTCAAGTATTAAGTATTCAGATGTTAAGGCTTATTATAACCGCCTCATCCGAGAGCGGGGATTTAAGCCCAACTCCATGGAGATCATTCACACCATCATCCACCCTGTCTTTACGATGGCCGTGCGTGACGGTTATATCCGTATCAATCCCGCCACCGGCGCTATGGCAGAAATCAAGAAAAGCAACAACTGGGAAAAGCCAAAGCGACACGCTCTGACCAAAGCAGAGCAGGCAGCTTTCATCGACTATATCAAAAGCAGTAAAATTTATAACCACTGGCTCCCTCTCTTTACTGTTTTACTGGGAACTGGTTGCCGTATCGGGGAAGTCATTGGCCTGCGCTGGGAAGACTGCGACTTTGAAGATGGGGTTATCAGTATCAACCACAACATGGTATATCGGAAATATGATGGCGAACCCAAAGCCCGCTTTCATATAGAAACACCAAAGACAGAGGCCGGCACCCGTATTGTCCCTATGCTGGAAGAGGTCAAAGATGCGCTGCGCACAGAATGGGCAAAGCAAGAAATCATAGGCTTTAATGAGTCCATTATAGACGGATACACGGGATTTATCTTTCAAAATCGGTATGGCGATCCACTCTCCCCTCACAGTGTCAACCGCGCCATTGACCGCATTTGCGCTGCCTATATTGAAGACGAAACTATTCAGGCCGACAGAGATGGCCGTGATCCCGTTCTGATCCGCCACTTCTCTGCCCATAATCTCCGTCACACATTTTGCACCAGGTATTGCGAGGTTGAGAAAAATATCAAAGCCATTCAGGAGATCATGGGACACGCCGACATTGAAACCACCATGAACATCTACGCTGAAGCCACAAAGGAAGTAAAGAAACAATCCTTTGCAAATCTCGAAGGAAAAATCAAGATATCTTAACGGGAGGGATTTTTGTGGGCAAGCTCGTTGACTTATCTGGTAGGACATTTGGCCTGCTTACTGTTTTGCGAAGAATAGAAGACCGCAAACCTGGTCGCCCAATGTGGCTTTGTCAATGCGAGTGCGGAAATACCGTCGTGGTATCATCTACTAATTTACTCAAAGAAAATGGAACAAAGTCATGTGGGTGCCTGCGGCATAAGCAATCTCCCACCCTAATTGATTTAACTGGTAAAGTCTTTGGAAAACTCACTGTAATCCAGAAAGATATTGCCACTGAAAGCGGAAAAGCAAAGTGGATTTGCAAGTGTGAATGCGGCAACACGGTATCCATACTATCAGACAGTCTCAGAAAAGGTAAAACCAGATCCTGCGGCTGCTCCCAGTTCCAACTTCAGCACGACCTTACAGGCCAGACATTTGGCTATCTCAAAGTAATCGAGCCAGTGAAGAATGATCGGATCGCTGGTAACGAAACCAGATGGAAATGCCTCTGTCAAAACTGTGGGCGCACAGTGGAAGTCGGAAGCTATTGGCTGAGACATAGCGATCCATACGGACACTGCAAATGCACCAGATTTAACAAGCCTCAATAAAAGCCCGTAGACGGCTCTCAGAGCGTTCAATGCCTTTACTGGTGAAACTACACTCCTAAATCCTAATCGTCGCTCCTGGGCTATCCTGGGCGGCGCACGAGAAAAAAATAGGGTACAGATCTCCGAATTGGATTTCTGTACCCTTTAATCTTTCTCTGACAAAAAAATAGGGAGCCAGCACAAGGCCAGCTCCCTAAATTCAGTCGGATTTTGCTTTTCGGTTCTACCACATTTTCATGTGGTATTTTCGGCAAATGTGGTAACGCTGTGGTAAGATAAAAACACGATCCATAAAAAGCACAATATATAGTGTTTGTTTTACCCAAAATCACTCTATATCGTGTGTTTTGAGTGAATTAGTCACCCAGCGGCTTCATGGTGGGGAACAACAAAACATCTCTGATAGAAGCCACTCCTGTTAAGAGCATGACAAGACGGTCTATGCCCATGCCCATACCACCCGTAGGCGGCAAACCATACTCCAAAGCGGTCAGGAAATCCTCATCCACATCGCAGGCTTCGTCATCGCCGGCAGCTTTCAATGCGGCCTGGGCTTCAAAACGACCTCTTTGGTCAATGGGGTCATTCAACTCGCTAAACGCGTTGGCATACTCGGCGCCACAAATAAATAACTCAAAGCGTTCGGTATACTCGGGATTCTCTTTGCAGCGCTTTGCCAAAGGCGAAATATCTACCGGATGTCCTGTCAAGAAAGTAGGCTGCACCAACTTGGCCTCGCAGTATGTCTCAAAAAACAAGTTGAGGATATCCCCCTTCTTGTGGCGCTGTTCATATTCAATTTTATGCTCATCCGCCAGCTTGCGGGCCTGTTCCAGTGTTTCAACCTGCGTAAAATCCACGCCAGCGTATTTCTGAACTGCTTCCACCATGCTGATCCGGGCAAAAGGCTTGTCCAAATCAATCTCTACACCATCACGCTCCACTTTTCCAGTACCCAATACCTTATGGGCAACTGTGCGGACCATATCCTCGGTCAAATCCATCATGCCTTCAAAATCGGTAAAAGCCTGGTAAAGCTCCAGCATCGTGAATTCCGGATTGTGGCGGGTATCCATACCCTCGTTACGGAACACACGGCCGATCTCGTAT
>CALUMJ010000088.1 GCA_944321715.1 uncultured Muribaculaceae bacterium
GCTGGTATCTCTCGGAGTTCTTGTATTTAACTAAAGTTTTTAATTTATGAGCGAGAATCAGACAAATACAGTCTCCCGTCAGGAGGAGACTATCAATATAAAGGACTTGATATTCCTGTACTTCTCAAAGTGGAAATGGTTTGTCCTGTCTCTGGCGGTGTGCCTGGGTGTAGCGGTACTTTATCTTCTTAAGTCGCCCTCCGTGTATACCCGTTCGGCCACACTGCTGATAGAGGACAATGACAAGGGAACATCCATATCAACAGCAGACCTCGGTTTTTCGGATATGGGGCTGTTCCAGAGCAATACCAATGTCAACAACGAGATCATTGCCATGAGTTCTCCGGCTCTGATGCAGAATGTGGTGCTGCGGCTCAATCTAGACATGAACTATGCCCGAGACGGGCGTTTCCATGATGAGGTGCTGTACGGTACTGCTCTGCCGGTGAATGTTAAAATGGAAGACTTGACGGAGAATCAGGCTGCTTCCATGACGCTGCATATCTGTGCTGACGGGTCAGTGGAATTATACGATTTTGAGTTGGTGTCGGGGGGAGAAAAGCTGAAATATAAGGAGCGGGTAAAGGGACATATGCGGAAGGCGGTGCAGACACCGATAGGCAATGTCACGGTGACTCCTACTGTTTTCTATGTACCCGGGACGGATATGGAGATATTTGTATCCAAGAGTACCCTGTACGGCGCAACGACTTCTTATTCTTCCAGACTGGAGGTAAGTCTGCTTCAGAAAGAGGCGACAGTCGTAAGCCTTTCAATAAAGGATGTGTCGGTGGAAAGAGCCAATGACGTACTTAACACTCTCATCTCCACATACAACGAGAGTTGGGTGGAAGCGAAGAACCAGATAGCCATAAGCACTTCAGCCTTTATAGACGACAGGCTGCGGGTCATAGAACAGGAACTGGGGACAGTGGAAGAGGATATCTCCTCTTATAAGAGCGAGAACCTGATTCCTGACCTCCAGATTACCTCGGACCTGTATATTCAGCAGAGCAGCGAGACCGAAGTGAAGATGCTTGAGCTCAGTAACCGCATGTATATGGCAAAGTATATCACAGACTATCTGGCTAAAGAGGACCACGCCTTTGAACTTCTGCCTGCGGGTACGGGTATAGAGAGTACGGGCATAGAAAGTCAGATATTCGAATACAACAATCTCGTTCTTCAGCGCAACAATCTGGTGGCAAGCAGTTCTACCTCCAATCCTCTGGTGGTGGATATGGACCAGAACCTGACATCCATGCGCTCAGCTATAGTCACATCGCTCAATAACTATACTGTCATGCTGCAGACGCAGATGAATACGCTCCGTCAGCAGGAGAGCCAGGCTACAAGCCGTATCGCCGCGACTCCCGATCAGGCCAAGTACCTGCTGTCGGTGGAAAGGCAGCAGAAAGTAAAGGAGTCTCTCTACCTCTTCCTGCTGCAGAAGAGAGAGGAGAACGAGCTGTCGCAGGCATTTACAGCGTATAATACGAGGCTCATAACCCCTCCGACAGGCAGTGTCAATCCGACTTCTCCGGCAAAGGTCCAGATTCTGCTGATTGCCTTTATCCTCGGTCTGGCTATTCCGATGGGCGTCTTCTTCATTATCATAAGCGGCAATACAAAGTTGCGCGGTAAGAAGGATCTGGAGAACATGTCCGTGCCGTATATGGGCGAGATACCTATGTATGACGGGAAGAAGCGGTCTATCAAGCGGATTCTGCCGGATATAGCCCGGCGACGTGGTGTCAAGAATGAGGATGTCAGCATAGTCGTGAAGGAGGGAAGCCGGGATGTGGTCAATGAGGCTTTCAGAGTAGTAAGGACCAATCTGGAGTTTATGGCAGGAGCCTCGTCACATCATGTGTATATGACGACTTCGTTCAATCCAGGCAGCGGAAAGACATTCATAACGGCAAATATGGCCATGTCATTGGCGATAAGGGGGCGGAAAGTGTTGATAATAGACGGTGACCTCAGGAGGGCGACGGCCAGCAGACTGGTACAGTCTCCTTCAACCGGCCTGAGTGACTGGCTGGGGGAGCGCGAAACTGACATGGAAAAGATACTTGTCCGGACAAAGATGCATGAGAATCTGTGGGTAATACCTGTGGGCACTATTCCGCCGAATCCTACGGAACTGCTTCAGGACGGTAGGCTGCAGCGGTTGATAGATACGTTGAAGGAGCGTTTTGACTGTATCTTCATAGACTGTCCTCCTATTAATATAGTGGCGGATACGCAGATAATCGGGAAGGTCGCCGACAGAACGATATTCATAGTCAGGGCCGGACTCTTGGAGCGCAGTATGCTGGTTGAGCTGGAGAATGACTTCCGGGACGGACGTTATCCCGGCATGTCCATGGTGCTCAACGGCACAGTATCCAAAGGCGGACGCTATGGCTACAGGTATGGTTACCAGTACGGCTACAACTACGGTTACAGTTATTATCACCAGTCATAGTCATTATTGCTCGTTAAGCGGATGTTTGGCTTTTTAAGAAACCGAACGATAGGGGAGACCGGCATTCTCCACGGTATGACCGACTGGCACTGTCATATTCTGCCCGGGGTGGATGACGGTTTCAGAAGCCTGGAGGACAGTCTGGAGGCACTCAGCCGCTATGAGTCACTTGGCGTATCGGAGGTGTGGCTCACGCCGCATGTAATGGAGGATGTCCCAAGTACTACGGAAGCCCTGAAGAACCGCTTTTCAGAACTGTGTGATGCGTATAAGGGACCTTTGCGCCTGTATCTGGCCGCTGAGTATATGATGGACAGTCTGTTTGAGCGCAGACTGAGGGACAGGGACCTGCTGCCTCTTGGAACCGGAGGAAAGCATCTGCTGGTGGAGACAT